>CAZXFB010000043.1:10137-10561 GCA_964639725.1 uncultured Rikenellaceae bacterium | reverse complement strand
TTACAAATGAGGTCTTAGCTACTAAATCATGAAAAAGGGTTAGTAGAAACAATGATTGATTGATTAAAGAAGGATTTGAATTAATGAGGACTTAAGAAAGATATTCTTACGGGACAAGATTAAACTCTATAAATAATCAATAGGCTATATTGGAAAAGAATTAGACTGTTTTGAATTATACAATATTGAGATCAATGGCACTTTTCCCTATGATAATAAATATGGATGCCTATTTGCAAAGTAAAAAGATCGGGTTTTTGCCTTGTACAAGATATCTTGCTCTCATACACATATCCAGATAAATATAAAATCCAGTTTTATAAATTCAATTTTTATAAAATTCAATTTTACTCTTTGAAAATATTCATCCTTTAATTTAAATACTTTCTGATGATTAAGGAAATAAGTAAATGATTTGTCAGTG
>CAZXFB010000043.1:4870-10127 GCA_964639725.1 uncultured Rikenellaceae bacterium | reverse complement strand
AAAAAATAAAATTGATGAAAATGGTATTGGAATATTAATTGAATCACAAAATAATTGTCGGGCACTGGCGCAGTATCGAGGTACAAACTATCTCGGAGCCAGAAATTTATCACGGTGCAGAATTTTAATTGCTGCAGATGCGCGTGTCCGGGTGCAACAACCATTACAAATTTGTCTTGGTAGCAGGCGCAAAAGCAAAAAGTGTGACAAACAACTTACCTTTATTGTCCGTGTTGGCGGTTAGTGCCCTTTTTTAGTCATAGTCGAAATTTGAATATCCGTCTGGATTCTTAACATATTTCTCATAGTCCCTATTGAACATTGAAATGAAATCAGAGTAATCCTTGGCTTCATTTGAATTTAGGTCAAGCAATGAGATAAATGATTTAATTTCTGATATGTTTATGAATCTTGATAAATTCTTAAAGCTAACTTGTTTATAAGTTCTTGTCCCATAGCTTCCAGCGGAAATGCTTCTCGAAATGGATATAAAATGATTCAAAAATTTAAGATTTTTATTTTTGTCATTTTTTACAATCTTAATAAATTTATCCAATTCGTTCGCGTTACCCCAATCCTTCCATCGGTTAATGATATAAATGAAATGCTTATTTGATAAGAGAGAATCCACATCACTGCGTTCGACTTTATTAATAATTTTTTTCTGTAATTCCAATAGATCATCTTTTTCAAAAAGTCGTTTAGCAATACTTGGTTCATTTTTTTCATTACCAGATGATTCTATTGAAATGGTATGAAGGACTGCAAATATTCCTTTTGTTTTATCTATAATTTTACTAAGTATTTCTAAACTTGTTTTAGAATTTTCTCTGGATAACAGCTGGTAATATATTCGGGCTATTTCCATATCTAATCCTGCCTCAAAGAAGCCTTCTTTCTCGTCAGGAATCAAGTCGAATACATTGTTTAAGGCCAATAACAAATTAGATGCATAATCTTCTGGAATAGATTCCTTATCATCTGAGTAATCTTGTACTCTTCTTAATAATGGTCTTAACTTTTTATTATTGTAAGACTGATTTAATATATTCTCCGCCTCTATTGGATCATTCAAGCTTGATAAAAATTTCTGTAGATCATATTGAGTTACTTCACTTTCATTCTCATCGGGATTCAAAGTGAAATACGCATCGAAGTTGTCCTTTGAGCAGATTCTTAACTCTTTTCTCCACGAAATATAAAATTCAGGAGCATAATGTGAACCTCCAATTTCCTTTAATAGGGAATCTAAATTAGGAAATAGATGGTTGATTAATTTCTTGACATCTTCGGCAAATAAAGGATCTATCAACTTAAAGCCCTCTTGAAGATCTATTTTTCGTTGGTTATCAGCACTTTTATTTGAATCGACAGTATCTGTAAATAAATCTTTGCGGATTTTAATAAAATCATAATATTCTGGCGTAAAAACTCTAATAGATTCAAGAGCTATGAAATCAATTGGATTTACCTCAAAGATACCTTGACGGTGTAAGAGATTCAAGTTGAAGATCAAACTATTAATATATCTTTTTACATCTCGAATATTTTTAAAAAAATTCTTGTAACCTGAATGATATGTATTAATCCAATAATTATTTTCTGAACCAAAGTATCTATTTATCGATTGAGGTAATTTCGCAATGATCTTGTCAAGTTCTTTGAATAAAAATTGTTGGATTTTATCAATCTTAGTATAAGGTAGATTAAAATCTACTTGAACAATCTTCTTTAGATACTCTTTACCTGAAATGCCCTTTTGCTCTTTTAAATTGGCTTCAATAATTTTGTTATCAAAAGCTAATAGGTATATGGTATTTGGAAAATCTGCGTTAACTCTAATAAGTTTGAAAACTTCACAGATTTCTTTTTGACTAAGTCGATCTATATCGTCAATAATTATTAATAATTTCTTACTCCTTTTTTTAAGATGATCAATAATCTCGTTTTTTATACCTTGAGTTGTTGTTTCTTTCGATATCGTCTTTGATCCAAGGAATAAAGCAAATTTGTTTAGTAATCCACTGAAAAGTTGAACACATAGAATTAGCAAACTTATTATGAATATTATGTTTTCAATCCATTTGGGATCAATATTAATCCAATCAATTATTTTACTAATGGAAATGCCTATAACTCCCAGAAATATAAAGAGATTAGGAATAAAGTCTTTAATCAGCTTTGTTTCATTATCAAGGTTGATTAGTTGACTATATAATTTTATTTTTTTGGCAAGAGTAGCATCATCAGATTCTTCTTTTTTTAGCTTAAGCTCACCGCTGATATCATTAAAAAAATGATATGACAATGAATCCTTGTTTGAATAAGCCCAAGGATTAAATTCAATAATCGTAGGGTCATTATTACTTTTCTCACTTATAAACTGTTCTTTTAAAAGATTTATTACAGAAGATTTCCCTTCGCCCCATTCTCCTCTCAATGAAATTACAAGACTTTCTGAATTCTCCCAGGTTGATAAGGAATTTTTTAATTGCTTGGTAAAGGGGGATCGGTTTAGTTCATCTTCGGTAGTACTCTTAATAGCTCTGTCAGGGATGAAATCAAATTTGTTCATATTCATTGGAATTATATGCTAATTAGCAGGATTTGTCTGCTACCACCAACGGTTTGCAAATATGGCCCGTAGCAGTTCACTTGCACAATGTTTATTGATTACTTGTATGTTTATACTACTTCTCATTTGTCTTAATAGCACTAAAGCGGCTATGGGCTATGATTTGCTGTTAGCGGCTGTTTTTCTATTTTCTGATTGAAATACTATCTCCAATTTCATCGTCACCAAATGTTAAATATTTAAGTTTATTGTCAGTTGTAGGTTCGATTTTATAGACAACTGAAATATCAATGTCGTCAAGTTTTTGCGTTAAACAAAACTCTGCTCCCATAAAAAAAGCAAAACTCTTATCAAAAATTAGCGATGTCATTGCAATGTTGTTACCACGATACTTTCCTGGAACTCCTGGATATATTATAGACTGAAAACCTTTTGATTTATAATAGTCGAATACAATGTTTGTAATTTCATAACCATTGGCCGATTTTAATTTCGCTAATTCAATTGTTATGATTTCTAAAAGTTCTTTTTGATTTGCAGTCAAAGCAGCATACTCTTTACTTTTTATATAGCTGTCGTGAGCTGCTTTAATAAGCTTATTCTGACAAAAGTCCTGCTTAAAAATGAATAAGATTGAAGGAAATCCACTATATGATTTCCATTTTCCAACTGTATAATTGAATGTTTTTATTTGCTGTCCAAGTATACTCTGGTCAATTTCTGCGGCCAAATAAAATCTTGTGGTTTCAGGGTCAATGAGGTCTGTAAATGTTCCGTAGAAACAAGGTTCACCAACATTATTGAAACGTCCTTTTGGTGCAAGATGTTTAATGTGGTCAGGAATGTAAGACAACCTACTTAAATCAAAGTCTCCACTTGTTTTGCTAATGCAAACTGCCCTTTCAATGTAAGTGTTTGAACTTACTTGAACTGTCGGGATAGGCAATTTGGGCAACTCGGATACAAGAAATTGTCGCAACTTACTTTCGTCAGTTTTGATGTCGTCCAGAACAATTTTTTTAAAGTCTTTAAAGTTCATTTGTTTTTGTTGTGTATGTGTCTTTTTAAAATAGCAGCTAAAACTCGTTTATATGTACACTAAAAGTGCATATTACATACCAAAATGAACATATATGTGTACTTTTTGGTGTTATTATATGATTCATGACCTTCATTGTAATAATACTAAAGTTAAACAGAATTTATTTAAAACCTAATAACCACCCACCAAAGTCCCCTAAAGGGAACCTGGTGAATGGAAATAGCACGGTTGTTTTCAGTGGATTTTAGATTTTATAGTTGACAGAACCCCTCTCCCAACAACCGTAAAGAAAATGCAGCAAGTCAACTTTCCAAGATGATTTTAAAATAAATGATATAATATGCGGTCCCTTTAATAATAAACACCTCCTTAACTTCTAAGGTGAGCTTAATTGCATCCACAGTGACTTTATCGCCCTGTTGGATATCCGGAAAAGTTACTAAGCAAATTACATGGAATGGACAATAAATGCGTCTTAGTCTTCCTGATTGATCGATAACCAGAATATCATCAGTAGATATCCACTTTAATAGCTCCTTTAGGTATTCCTCTTTACTCATAAAAAATAAGAGATTACTTTAAGATAGAAACCAAGATTGTTTCTTATCCCTTAGATGATGAATAAGGCTGTTTATGAATAACAGTGTTCCAACATTTCTATCAAGGAAGGTATCTATATAGGATGATTTAGTAGCTCCGGTAAAGAGGTTGTATACCTTCCACATATCAATATCTCCGGATTCCGACCGGCAGAAAGATTTATCCTCATAATAATCCCTCCCAACCATTGAGATCTGACTATCTGAGATTGGCACTACCGTATTAAGTGCTTTTTTCGTCCTTGTTGGTAGGTATTGGTACAATCTCGATTTTCCCACAAGTTGAGCAAACTGGTGTTCATTCAAAGCATAATCAGAAAGAGTGGATAATTGGTTAATTTGCTTTTCTGCATCAAATCTGGTTATCAGTTGAAATACCCTGTTAAACAGTTCCGGTATTGACATTACTCTCAGATCATCAAGGAATCCATCAGTAGAGATGCAAAGATTTATGCATACATGGTTTTTGAAGCCTATAAACACTTTAAAATGCTCCTCAGTTTTCTTACCATACAAGTTCTCAGAATTGTATGCCCGGACTCCTCCAATGGATAAGGAAAGCTTATTATCATTGATAGTTGATGTTATTCCAGGAACTTCATAGACAAAGGCACAGCGTTCATAATAAACAGTCTTCTCCTGCTCTAACAATGCCTCTGCAGGCTTTCCCATTGCTTCTGGTACTCTTCCTTTAATGGGATGACTTATCATAATCGCAGGATGAAGTATTTTCTCTCCTGTAAAGAATTTATCTGTTGCCTGACCGACAATATCTATGAACTCTGAATGGCTCACAGTGCTTTCATTGTCTTTTGAAAAAACAGGTATTATACATTTGTGCTTCAGATCTCCATACGATATAGGATTGGTATTTGCCAGGATGAATCTATTATCAGAAGTCTCTACGACCTTACTTTCATCAGGCACAATAGTGCCCTGAACATTAATTAACTCCATAACATATTGTTTTAAGGATTAACAACTTGATCAATTACAACACCCTCTATTTCAGCTTTTCTTTGAACACAGAGTGGTTCTATC
>CAZXFB010000043.1:0-4860 GCA_964639725.1 uncultured Rikenellaceae bacterium | reverse complement strand
TTAGAGAACAAGTCCATTTATTTACAAATACTCTATTTAAGAATTATATTTCTTAGCTCTTGTACAGATTTGGCTTCGCTTACCTGTAACTCGATATTCTTCATGAGGTCTTCTCCCAGGCACCAGGTCTTTATCTTGTGACCTGTTTCTTCTGTAATTAAAAATGGTAGTGGATTTGTAAATAATCCTGTCCTGTCTTTAGAGGCTGTTGCCTGATGTTTAATATCAATATCAAATACGATTGTTACTTCATAGTCCATTCCATCTCGTGTAATTCCCTTTAAACCAACCTTTTCTGGAACCATTTTACCGTTCTTATCAGTAAGAACATAATCCTGTTTAGATCTGATAGTTAAAACAACGTGACAAGGTGACTGAAGTATTTTCTGGACAAAAGCATTATGACGTGGTGTAATACGGTTCCAATTGGTGAAAGAATTACCTGCCATATTCCCATGAGTCTCTATTATTCCTCCTGATCCTTCCCATTCTTGAGAAATTGAATCAATAATTAGAGCCTTTATACCAGCCTTTTCACAAGTTTCGATAGCTTCAATATACCTCTCAGGAGAGAAGGGCTCAGATAGACTTAAAACATTATATGCCCCTAAGTTAGAGTAGAGATGAGAGGAAAAATTCTCAGTATCTATTACTGCAATTTGATTCCAATCTCCAACAAGTCCATAAGCTATTAGCAATGAACTGTAAGTTTTCCCTGATCCACTTGGACCCTGCAATGCCATCTTTATGACAGCTTTCTTGCGTTCAGATTTAATTAATTGCATAATTTAAAAGATTTAGTTAATAATAAAAAAAGGGGACTTTAATCCCCTACAATAAAAAAGTAATTCATTGTATCCGCCTGACTGTTTAGTCTATAACTTATATAAACAGCCAGTAATGATCAAAGCATAGAACTCTCATCCTGCTTTGTTTTGTCGTTTTTTAATCAATGTTTTTCATCTTTATATCAATTTTCAGTGTGTTTGTTTACAACTCGGCCTTTGCCTCTCTACATAATAAAAAAAAGGGGATTTCTCCCCTTTCTTTAAAATGTGGTTGGTTCTTCAATTACTTCAGATTTAAAAGCTTTTAATTCTTCTGGTTTTAATGCTTTCAAATCAATATTAGTATAACCTTTGTCGTTAACCTGCATCAATAAGTTACTTTTAACGGGTAACTCTTTGAATAACAGATTAACTGATGCTTGTACTTGTTTACCATCTTTGTGATTAAGTACATTGTTAAACATTATCCAACGTGCATCTGTCGGAACTTTTGAAATGTCACTTTCTTTGACCTGTGTCCATTTGCCGTTAATTTCGGCAATGATCGAATAATCATCATTAACTTTCTGTACTGCATAGTTACCTGCAGTAAGCTTTGGACTACGAGCAATGGGATTGAAAGCCATCCTTTGAGCAAATTTGTCAATAGTTAATCCGTTCATAATCTTAAAATTTAATTGGTTAATAATATAAATAAGGAAATTAAATACAAGCGGAAGCCACGGGGGCAAGCCCTGCGGAGCAGTAACATGCCCGGGTTGAGTGAGGGATCCCGGAGTCTCAAACATATATATCCAGGAAAAGAAAACTTAATGTAACAGTGTAATGTTTAGAAATTGCTTACTAAATAAGCTCTTGTTTTAAGGATGATTCTATAAATAGGTTATAGTTTCAACTCCTGTCCATCATTCAATTCTAATATTGGGAAATTGAAGATATTTTTATACTGATCTCCGGCAAAAGTATGAATTGGAATAATCTGTTTCGGCTTAAGTGTTTCTGCAAATTCTTTCAGTGTTGGAATGTCAGCATGCCCGCTTGTATGTATGACATGTAAAGTGAAATTCCTTTTCTTAAGGTAATCTATAAAACTTTTGGTGTAGTCTTTCTTTAGGTATCCCTCCCACAATGAATAGATGATATTCCCTCCATCTATCAAAGGGATTCTTTCAAGGTCAGATTTCATGGAAGGCCTGACTATCATTACATACTTCCCTGGTTCTCTGCTTATTTCTTTCCTTGATATTTTAAATTTTGTAAATTGATATATATACTCTTTATGATCGGTTTTGAGCATTCGTTTTGTAAGCCAATATGGAAATATTACATGAATATTCTTGAATTCCTCCGATGGTTTCTGAATTCGTGCAAATTTTGAAGATTCCTTTAGCATACTTCCAATATATGGATCAACTACAAGGATTTTTCCGGTTGCGTTGCAGGCTTTGTATATAGTAACCAGCCTGTCGATATTTTGTCCGGATGTATATACAAGGTTTAGTTTATCCTCATGAAAGAACTTTTCAAAGTCCAGCTGTAGCGCTTTTTCGCCTTTTTCTCTTCCTGCACTACGACCTATCATGGTTCCTTCGAGTAAAAGAGAATCTACGTTAGAAGGTGCGTGGATTAAAAACCATTTAAACGCTTTGCTTTTTCTACCATGACCTCTGAAATCTCCTGAGTAGAATACCTTTTTCCCATCTGCTTCAATAAGAAATGCATAAGAATCAAAAGCGGAATGATCCATCCAATAGGGAGTAACAGATATATCTCCAATTTGAAATAATTCGTCTTTATTAAAGAAACTATGATTTTTAAAAAGAGGTTCCTTATTTGTATAATGATTTGCAACATTAATGATTTGGAATGCAGCTTCTCCAAGATAATATTTCAGATCAGCGTGAAGATAGGTCACAAATCCATAATGATCCTGGTGCGGATGTGAGATTAAAAGTCCATCAATTAGATTATCAGCTCCTTGATAAATTCCATTTATATCAGGAAGCACCCTCTTTTCTACCAATTCCTGAACCGGGAGATCTTTATACTTACTAAAATCAAATTCTCTCCCGTCTCTTTCAATAAGGGGCATACCAAAGTCAACAACTATCCTGGTTTTATTGGTCCAGATCTCAATACATGATCCCCCTATCTCATGAGTGCCTCTATGGATTTTTATATTCATCCTATCTGCTTACCGAATCGGACTTTAAACTCAGCCAAATCAAAAACATTCTCATTGAAAAGCGCATAACCGGCAAAATTAGAGGTAACAAACTTCGTATTTCCTAAAGGAAGTTTTACAAGTTCATTAATTAGTCTTTTACTCGCAGGATCATGATCTGCAATTAAATATCCAATATCAATTTGATCATCAAACCTGATAGGGTCTTTCCACTCTTTCTTCCTCTTCAGACAAGGAATTAATCCTAATTGCAATTTCTGGAGAAAAAGGTCTTCCATCTCACGTATGAAGTCTTGTTTTAATGGACTATTATGAATAAAGCTTTCAAGATCCTGATGATGTTTTGTCAGACCCGCTTTGCCTCCTATTGCTCCCTCCCCATACTTCATCTCAATAATCATTAGACGTGGTTTGTAGCCTTTTGTAAGTTTCCTTTGGGAAGATTCAGACGGCCAATTTAAAGCAACAAGATCAAATCTTGACCCTTGTTTGGCATATTCAATATCAACTATAAAATAGTCTGTCGAATTTGCAACACTTGAATAATTATTAGTTCTTGCTATCAATTGCTGAAACTCTCTTTCCTCAGAATTTTTTGAAGAAAGAAACACATCAATTGAGTGTTTTGCTACTCGGAAGAATGCTGGAAAATCTGGTATGCTATAGTTTAAAAGTCGATTTACAAGTTTTTTATCATGGATGTTAGATACATGAAAATAGTTTTCATCAAACTTAAAGGTATAATCCTGCGCTCCTTTTGGTTTTACATCAAGAATTTTGCCACCTCGATAATAGACATGGATTTGATTATGTCTGATTTGGAGGTCGAGAGTATTATCCCCTTTTACAGTTAGTAATAAATTTTCTAATTGCCCTTTCAGTAGGTCATCGAAGAAATTCTGATTAAGAATTCTGGAATTTACTTTAGTAGCCATTTTATTGCTTTTAATTTATAGAAAAATCCTTCAAAAGGTAATCAAACTTTAGATAGTATTTTAAATAAGGTTCCTTTTATTGTATAAAGCTATATCTCAAATTATTTGTAGAGGTCCATTATCTTACTTTTTATTTCAGGATTAAGATTCTGATTACTACATTTGTTATATTGCAACATTATTTTGAATGCCACTATCAGAAGCTCAGACAAGAAAGGAAATAATAGACATTCGTCTTACCAAGGCCGGATGGAATGTAAATGATCCTTCTCAGGTAAGCGAAGAGCTTGATATTATTGCCGATCTTAAAAGGGCAGAAGATCCTAAGGAGAAATATGCAGGCCATTTGTTTTCAGATTATGCTCTTCTGGGCAAAGATGGATATCCACTCGCTGTTGTTGAAGCAAAGAAGTCGTACAGAAGTGCAGAGGAAGGAAAAATACAATCCTTAATCTATGCTGAGACCATTCATAGAAATAACCCCGGAAGGGATTTGCCTTTTGTTTTATATACCAACGGTCACGAAATATTCTTCTGGAATTCACATGTATATCCTCCCAGAAAAGTGTACGGTTTCCCGACGAGAGATGATCTTGAAAGACTTCGATTCATAAGAAACAATGGAGGCTCACTGAGCGAGGAACTTATAAATTCAGATATATCTGGCAGACCATATCAGATTGCAGCAATACGTTCAGTTCTTGAAGGTATTGAAAAGAAGAGAAGAAGGTTTCTTCTTGTTATGGCAACCGGAACAGGTAAGACAAGAACCTGTGTATCTCTTATTGATGTTTTAATGAGAACAAATTGGGTTCAGCGTATTCTTTTTCTTGTTGACAGGATCGCTCTTCGTGATCAGGCCCTGGATGCTTTTAAGGAGCATCTTCCTAATGCACCGGTCTGGCCAAAGAGAGAGGGGAACTCAGTGGAAAGTGAATTTGCTACCGATCGA
>CAZXFB010000042.1:34484-37945 GCA_964639725.1 uncultured Rikenellaceae bacterium | reverse complement strand
ATCTAGGGTGGTCAATATGTCCGATTTTTCCATATACCAAGGAAGAGTATCTGCCAGCAAAGTTAACAAAGAAGCTGCAAGAAGATATTTTCAACAATACTGACCTTGAATACCGTACAAAGAATAACTTTCTACAGTGCGTAGCAATCATTTATTTTCATCAGGTTACTCAGGGTAATGGAATCAATAACTATGTTCCATTAGGTAGTGATTATTGGAAGAAAATATATCATGGTAATTACCATGAAAAAGTAATTGCACCACTACTTAAACTTCAAATTATCGAAAGTAATGATTATGGATATCGGACTTATCCTGATAACACTGTTTATACTACAAAAGGCAAAGAGGTAGGTCTTGTAGGTATCAGATATCGCATTAACCACGACTTGCTGGATGACCAATACCAGTCAATGCCATATATACAAAAAGGTAAGGTATTAACCGCAATGGAAAGAATGCTATTTGGCAATCAGGAATTCATTGCTACTGGTATTCCAGACCTCAGATTCCATATTACAATTGACCAAGAAAAGGCACGTAATTGGGTTAGAGAAAATGCTGAAAGCATATGTGATGATTTTCTTAAACGTGATTATATTAAAACTTTACCTGATGCCTTAAAGATTGAATATCGGGAGTATGTGGAAGTACAGGGTGAAGCGACATATAATATTAAATACAGCAGTGTTAAAGCTGCTAAATTCAGGGCGGAATATCTTAATCAGGAATTATTTTATTTCAACAACAGCTTTTATATTGCTGATATTCTGAAATTCCTTCAGCAACGTAACCCCGCACTTATTTATCATTATAACCATCAAATTTCACAAATTGGTACAGTACCATTATTAGAAAATCGCAGTCCTGTTACACTTAGACTTTATAGCAACCTGACCAACTTTCCAAGTCGCATAGTGCAATTTATTAAGATTAATAATAAAACTGTGGCTCAACTTGACCTCAGAACCTCGCAGTTCTTGATATTCGCAAATCTTTTAAATGTATTCATCAGCCAAGGGGAGCAGCATCTTCTTTCTTTATTCAAGCAGAGAAAAAATCAAACCTATATTAAACGGTTAATCAGGATACTTATAGAACACCAAAAACAGCTACCAGATGTTGGCGTGGATATTAACGATAGCAAATCAGGTCGACATAGTTCCAGCGATGTAACGATGTTTATTCGAGATATTTTCTTCACTGATTTCTATACTGTCGTGCAGAAAGAACTTGGGTTGCAAGAAAGATTGTTGGCTAAGAATTTATTATTCAAGCTGCTATTCAAAAAGACCAACAGACCAGATGAATTGTTAAGTAAATTATCCATTCGTTACCCAGTTGTAATGAATATAATTGCTGCATTTAAAAAGTCTGACCAGAAGCCTGACACTAAAAAGAAATCTGAAGGTACTGACGACAAACATGAAAGCAACTTTTCTGTGTTTTTGCAAGCAATAGAGGGAGAAATATTTGTTGATAACATCTTGAAGCATTTAAGAGAAAGTGATATTCCATGCTTCACCCGTCATGATTCAATTGTTGTTGAAAGTGGTCATGAAGAAAAGGCTGAGGAAATTGCAAGAAATATCTTCACTGAATTTGGGTTCAGGTACAACCACAAGGTTGAAGATAAATTCTGGGAATCAGTGAATGATGAAGAACTTGAAGACAGTGATTATATTCAGTGGATTATTGACGAAGATTTACTGAACACAGACTTTTCAACTGAAGAAATTCTGGGTGATGAACCTCACAATGATAATAATATGAATGAAGATGAATTAAAAACAATAGAAAAGCTTAGAGAAATCGGGGTCAAGGATGAATATTTTGGTATCGTTGATGCTGCTTTTCTTGAAGAAATCTCTGAACTTCCTTTTCTTAGTCAACATCAACGGAATATTCTTTATGCCGATATTAATAATCTGAATGATGGCATGAGTTTCTTGCAGGATAATACCAATGAACTTCTTAGCTATCTGGCGAAATAAACATAAAAATATCACATGTCTGACTATAAAGCGGTGCGGGTTTAGTCCAAATCAAATAGTTTCTGAAGTGGAATGCAGTAAAATTCAGCCAGTATTATCAGGTGGATTATGTTAAAATTGTGATTTTTTTCTATGCGTAATATCGTATTGCGATGGATATTCGTTGCTTCGGAAACTTGTGCTTGTGTGTATCCATAATTTATTCTTAGCTCATGCAAAAAGTTGCTGATTTCCTGCAATTTTTTTTCTGTTTCTTTCGATGGCTTTTTATACATTATTGTTTGTGTTACCATACTAAATACTTCTTCACCACATTAATTTATGAATGGATTGGTACTAAAATCCTTTTAAATACAGGTTTAAATGGCAGTTAACTGCTGTTTATGGAGTAGAAATGATGGTAACAATCATTGGAAGTCGGCTACCTGACCATAATTATTGCACATACTTACAGCTAAATAGATAAAAAATGTGTGTCCACCACGTGTACGAGCGTTGATAAATTAGGAATATTTAGAAAAAATTACAATTCATCTTCCTGTTTAAAGAAATCCATGGCTGATATTTTATGATAATCCAGAATCAGCATCAGATTCAAGAAATTGTAGTAGGTTTCCCCTTTTTCCATACGAGTGTATGCATTTCGTGAAATTCCAACATTAATTGCCAGTCCAGATACAGTATCGTCTTTTCGTAATTTTTTAAGCTTCATTCCAAGTTTTAACAAAAACTCTTGATGTTCGGGTCTTATAGCTTTAGGCTTCTGATACTTCTTTTTTATCAGGTTTTGTTGGTCAGGTATGTTTGACTTCAATTTCATTTAAAAGAATGTTTTGTGTAAAGTTAAAGATAATTGCACATAATAATGAACAAATTTTGCGCAGTCTTATTTAAAAATACTATGTTTGCACATAATTATGCGCACTAAAAATAAGAAAGTTAAAATCTATCACAGTTCCCTGCATGTAAAACAGGGAGAGATTGTCAAGTATTTTTTAATTATTTCCGAGATAGTTGACAGTGAAGTTTTATGTAGCTATGCAGTTGAACTGCCTCTTTGGACAAGATGGCATCGTTTCGAAGAATATGAATACTACCATCCCATGCAAAACTAATACTATGACAATTATATCATCTAATGAAGAAATGAGGCAAAATAGAATATTCACTACTATGTCAAAATGAACTTCAGAACTGATATATTCATGAATGATATAGGACTAAATTTTATCGCTATGATTTTTCTATTGAATATAAACCTCTTTGTATTAAATCAAGGGTATACTTCAGGGTGATACAAAATTCAGTTCCAGATTCCCTGATAAATGGCAATAATGTATTAAAAATAAGGTCACGCTAAAAATGATATAATATGGAAGCAATAATCTGGTCAAGGGTGAGTTCAATTTCTCAGGACAACCAACGTCAAGTTTTAAACCTAAAACAGGTAGCAGGAGAAAAGGGTTG
>CAZXFB010000042.1:0-34474 GCA_964639725.1 uncultured Rikenellaceae bacterium | reverse complement strand
CAGGAAGGAATTCAATAAGTTATTGGAGTACCTGATTCAGAACGATATTAAACTGGTACTTATAAGTGAAATCAGTAGGATTGGCAGGAAAGTGGTGGATATCCTTAACGTTGTGGATACCTTCCATAAGCGGGGAATCGCTATATATGTTCAACAATTCAACATGGTATCAATGCAGGATGGCAAAGAGAATCCTATGGTGATGCTGCTGTTGCAGATGATGTCGATTGGTAGTGAAATGGAGAACAACCTGAGAAAAATTCGCCAATCTGAGGGCATTTCTCTTGCCAAACTCCAGCAGAGATATAATGGAAGAATATCTGGAGCTTATGCAAATAAAGAAAAGCAATTACAGAAATACTCAGATGTGGTTGACTTGTTGAAGAAGAGCGAACTCAGCATTCGCAGAATTTCCGCAATAACATCAAGAAGTATTAATACCGTAAGGAAAGTCAAACAGTTGTTGGCTGCATAAAGATGTAATCTTGAATCGATGGCTAAAACGAAATTAAGAAAGTGTGCATTAAGTGCAAAACCTGTGCACTCCTAATTGCGAAAATGTGTGCATTGTTATTTGCCGATTACAACAATAGTGGGTAAACAAATAGGGGGTCGAAAGACCCTTTGTTTTTGGTACTAACCTCCCCAGTTCTGGATAGGGTAAAAAAACGTCCGTTTATTTGGTTCGAAGTATGTTGAATATACGATTCCAGTAACAACATTATCAGGTTTGCAAAAGCAAACGATAAGAAAGAAATTAAGAACCTCAATTTCAATATTTTTCGTTGTGTTCAATAAAAAAGACTCTCTTTTGAGTAAAAATGTGGTAGTGCCCAAATAGATGCATTGTAATGCATTGATTATTAATATTATAGTGGGAGGTAAAAATTAGGTAAATTGAAACCCAATCAGTAATTTTATTTCTGAAACTATATTTACCTAATTCTTAGATTCTTATTTGCTGAAATCTTCCATTGTTATTGACAATTTACAAGAACGTTTCAGAGAACTATTAAAATTGGTAATAATGAAAAAAGGTGACAAATCTGAAGCCGCAACCCTTCGCAAAAAAGCTGAAGAGCGTCTGAAAAATCAGCAATCAAAAGTAGGTTCACTCTCTTCTGAGAATGACATACGGAAACTTAATCACGAACTTCAGGTGCACCAGATAGAACTGGAAATACAAAACGAAGAACTCAGACTGGCAAAAGAATTGGCTGACATTGCTGCCACAAAATATACTGAATTATACGACTTTGCACCATCTGGATATTTTACACTTAACAAACATGGTGAAATTACAGAATTGAATCATTATGGGGCATATTTGCTTTGCAAAGAGAGACAGAATTTAAAGAAGTGTGCGTTTACTTTTTTTGTGTCCAACGACACAAAATCAGTCTTCAATCTATTTCTTGACAAAGTATTCAAGAGCAAAGTTAAAGATTCTTGTGAAGTGACACTGATGGCAAACGGCAACTTGCCAAAGTATGTTCACCTTACAGGCATTATTTCTGAGGATTCAAACCAATGTTATTTGACTATAGTTGATATAACAGAAAAAACACTTGCTGAAGAAGAGGTCAGAAACATGAAGAAGGCATTAGAAATGTTAAACCATCGTTTTATTAAGGTTTCTGAAAATGAACGTATTTTAATTTCCAGTGAAATCCACGACCAGCTTGGTCAATCACTTGTTGCCTTAAATCTTGATGTTCATTGGCTTTCCAAAAGAATTGCCTGCGACTCCGAAGAAGGCAAAAAAATTTCAGGAATAATCGAACTTTTAACTTCACTGATGACAGACGTTCAGAAAATTTCTTTCGAAGTACGCCCTTTAATGCTCAATGACCTTGGTTTGTGTTCAACAATGGAATGTTACTGCAATGATTTTGAAAAAAGAACAGGGATTAGTTGCCACCTAAAGATAGATGAAGTCAATAACCTAAACGAGAATAAGAGTCTTACTTTATTTCGTATACTTCAGGAGGCACTTACAAATGTTATACGTCATTCTAATGCAAAGAATGTTAATGTAAATCTTTCCCATTGTGAAGATACTATTACTCTGGAAGTTATTGATGATGGAATAGGTTTTGAGAAAAATAAAATAAATTCTTATAAGTCGTTAGGTTTTATTGGCATACGAGAGAGAATCAGGGAGTATGATGGCAGGATGGACATAATCACCAACTTGAACAAAGGGACAACTTTAAGTATTTCTTTGCCGTAAATTATTAGAGGTTTTTTTGAAAAAAAGAATAAAGATTTTTTCCATACTCAATAGATATCAACAATTCTAAGAATAGGAAGCATGAAAAAACCAATCGCTAAAAAGGAACAAAAAGAAAAAACTGTTTCAAAACCTGCAAAACATCATATTTCAAATTCACTCAGTTTTCCTATTGTTGGTATCGGTGCATCGGCAGGCGGACTGGAAGCATTGGAACAATTTTTTATGAATATGCCCATCAACACGGGTATGTCATTCGTGGTCATTCAACATCTTGACCCAAATCACGTAGGTATTATGCCTGAACTGCTTCAACGAACTACTGATATGAAGGTTTTTCAGGTAAGTGACCACTTAAAAGTGAAACCAAACAGTGTATATGTGATTCCCCCTAACAAAAGTATGTCTATACTTAACGGCTATCTGCATTTGTTTGAACCGACAGAAACGAGGGGATTACGGCTTCCTATTGATATATTTTTCCGTTCACTTGCAGATGACCAGCAGGAAAAAGGCATTGGCATTATTCTTTCGGGTATGGGTTCTGATGGCAGTCTGGGATTGAAGGCTATAAAAGAAAAAAACGGAATAGTACTGGTACAAGACCCTCTGGCAGCAAAATTCAATGGTATGCCAAATAGTGCCCTTGCCTCAGTTACTGTCGATATCATGGCTGCAGCAAACGAATTACCAGCAAAACTTATTTCTCTTCTCAAATATAGTACTGTTGCTACGGAAAAGCCTGTAGTCGATGATAAAAGTAAAACAAATCTTGAAAAAATAGTCATATTACTTCGTACACAAACGGGACATGATTTTTCTTATTATAAGAAAAACACTCTGTTCAGACGTATTGAAAGGCGCATGGGTATTCATCAGATAGACAAAATTGCAAATTATGTCCGTTTTTTACAGGAAAACCCAAAAGAGTTGGATATACTTTTCAAAGAGTTATTGATAGGTGTAACTAATTTTTTTCGTGATGCGGCAGTGTGGACGATGCTAAAAGAAAAAGTTCTTCCCGATTTGTTAAATGACTTGCCAAACGGACATGTAATGAGAGTGTGGATTACAGGTTGTTCGACTGGCGAAGAAGCCTATTCTTTTGCAATTATTTTTAAAGAAGCATACGAAAAGGTGAAGCATAGTAAAAATTTAACTTTACAGGTATTTGCCAGCGATATAGATAAGGATGCCATTGAAATAGCCAGAAAAGGGGTTTTCAGTTCAAATATCATTGCAGATGTATCATCAGAACGATTGAGTCAATTTTTCACAGGTAGCGATACTAATTATCGTGTTAATACTTCCATACGTGAAATGATAGTTTTTGCACCACATGATGTTATAAAAGACCCTCCTTTCACTAAATTAGATTTTCTCTTGTGTCGTAATTTATTGATATACATGGAGCCTGAATTGCAGAAAAAACTGATGAACTTGTTTCATTACAGTCTTAATGCAGGTGGATTAATGCTGCTTGGCAGTGCTGAAAATGTTAACTCACAGGAAAGTATGTTTAGTACAATTGATGCGAAATTAAAATTCTACAAACGCAGTATAACCCCAATAGATATTGAAAGGGTGGATTTCCCAAGTTCCTTTTCTCATTCAACCAAACGTTTAAAGGAAGATATAGCAACTGTTAAGGATGCTATAAATATTCAGACCTTTGCCGACCAGTTATTACTCCAAAAATTTGCACCTGCAAGCGTACTTATTAATCAGGAAGGCGACATTTTATATATAACAGGCAGAACTGGCAAATACTTAGAACCAGCAGCAGGAAAATCAAACTGGAACATTTATGCAATGGCTCGTGAAGGCTTGCGTAACGAACTATCTGGTGCTATCCGAAAAGCAAAACAAAATTATGAACCAATTATCTTAAGAAACATAAAAATAGGAAACAATGGAGGTACTCAGTTTGTAGATGTCACTTTTCAAGCTACAGAAAACCCCGATTCATTTAAAGGGACTATCATGATAGTATTTTCAGACGTGGCACTCATTCCAAAACAAATAAGCCGAAAATCTAAGACTGGAAAACAAATCAAAGATGCTCGTGAGCAGGAATCTCAGATTGAATTACAACGCACCCTCGAAGAGTTGCAAAGCACACGGGAAGAAATGCAAACTTCACAGGAAGAGTTGAAGTCAACAAACGAGGAACTGCAATCAACAAACGAAGAACTGCAATCAACAAACGAAGAACTTACAACATCCAAGGAAGAAATGCAAAGCCTGAACGAAGAACTTCAAACGGTAAATATGGAACTACAAAGCAAGGTAAGTGAATTTGTTGAGGCAAATAACGACATGAAAAACCTTCTCAACAGTACGGACATTGCTACCTTATTCCTTGACAAAGAGTTGAACATCCGAAGGTTTACCAACCAGATAACAAAAATAATTCAATTACGACCCACTGATGTTGGCAGACCTTTTACTGAAATGGTTTCTGATTTGCAATATCCCAAAATAGCCGACCATGCCAGAGAAGTATTACATACCCTTGTCTTTAAAGAAAATGACATTTCAACTGGCGACCTGCGTTGGTTTACGGTTCGTATAATGCCCTACCGCACACTGGATGATAAAATTGACGGGGTGGTGATAACATTTATTGATATTACTGTTGCCAAAAAACTGGAAGCCAAATTAGCCGCTGCAAATATCGATGAAAAAGAAAAACGTCTGGAAGAATTAGTTATTGCCAACAAAGAACTTGAGTTCCAAAACAAAGAGAAACAAAAACGTGCTGATGAATTAATCATTGCCAACAAAGAACTTATAATTCAAAACAAGGAAAAGGAAAACCTGAAAGCCGAATTAAAAAAGACCATTAATATTCTTCGGGAACATAATTTATATAAGCCATGAAGAAATCACAAAACAATTTGACGGAGGTTGAAATACTTCGTCAAAAGGCAGAAGTGCAACTGAAAGAGCGGCAATCAAAAGTAAGTTTGCTTTATTCAGGAAACGACCTGCGGAAACTCGCTCAAGAACTTCAGATACATCAGATAGAACTTGAAATTCAAAATGAAGAACTCATTCTTGCAAAAGAACGGGAAGAGATTACAATGGAAAACTATACTGAACTATTAAACTTTACTCCAGCATGTTATTATAAGCTAACTCAAAAGGGTGAAATTATTTATTTGAACCTTAGCGGTGCAATTATGCTTGGCAAAACATCCCATCGTTTAATAAACAGCAGGTTTGGCTTTTTTGTATCAGACGATACAAAACAAAGTTTCAACCTCTTTCTCCGTGATTTATTTAGTAGCAAAACCAAACAGTCATGTGAAGTGACCTTGTTAAATGAGGGTAGTGCACCTAAGAGAGTCTTACTTATTGGTCTCGTTAGTGAGAATTGGGAACAATGTTATGTAAACTTGGTCGATATCACCGAGCATAAAAAGATTGAAGCTGAACTCCGCAGGCAAAATGACCTCTTTAACTCGCTGCTGGACAACCTGCATATTGGGGTATACATGCTGGAAGTCCCTTCTGGTAAACCATTATTAGCAAATAAGGCATCCTTCAACTTGCTTGGTAGGGGCATAATACCTGAAGCAAACTCCAGAACTATTACAAAAATGTATGATTTGTACAAGACTGACACAAGTATTCCATATCCTAATGAAGATTTGCCTCTGGTAGTAGCAATGAATGGAGTATCGAAAAATGTCGATGACATGGATGTTCTGAAACCAGATGGCACAAGAACAGCCTTGGAAGTATTTGGCTCACCAATAAGAGACGAAAAAGGTAATATTTGGGCAAGTGTTGTAAGTTTCCAAGACATCACAGAACGTAAAAAGGCAGAAAAAGACCTAAGAGAAATTGGACAAAGATTAATTCGACTAAATGACGATAAAGACCGATTTATTTCGATTCTTGGACACGATTTAAAGAATCCCTTTAATAATATTCTTGGATTTTCTGAAATACTGACTAACGAAATTAACAGTCTCAATTTAGATGAAATCAAAGAAATTGCTAAGAGTATTAATAACTCGGCACAAACTACAAATAAGTTACTGGAAGACATATTGATATGGGCGAGAACACAACAAGGCAAGATTCCTTTTGAACCTAAAAATCTTAGTTTTACAGAGATTAGTAAGGATGCTATTGAAGTTCTTATGACTAATGCAAATAAAAAAAACATCACAATCAATTATTCGGCAACAGACCATATAAATGTTTTTGCTGATACTAATATGTTAATGACGGTATTGAGAAACCTTGTTTCGAATGGAATAAAATTTACAAACAACAGTGGAGAAATAAATATCAAAGCCGAACAAAAGGATTATTTCGTAACAATATCGGTTTCAGACAACGGAGTTGGTATATCACCTGATGATTTAGTAAAACTCTTTGATTTTTCAGAAGTCCTGACAACACGAGGTACAGCAGGTGAAACAGGAACAGGGTTAGGCTTATTGCTTTGCAAAGAATTTGTGGAAAAACACGGTGGTAAAATTTGGGTTGAGAGTGAAGTTGGAAAAGGTAGTGATTTTAAATTTACTTTGCCAATCACTTAAGAAAAGTCTATTAGTTTAATCAATTGATGGATATATGAAAAAAGTTGACAAATCAGAAGCCGCAATCCTTCGCCAAAAGGCAGAAGAGCAACTGGAAAAAAAGTTGTCAAAAACATTTTCGAAACGTTCTGAAGCTGATTCTCAGAAACTCATTCATGAACTTCAGGTGCACCAGTTAGAACTGGAAATTCTGAACGAAGAACTCACGCTGGCAAATGAAAATGCTGTTGGCGATGCAGCCAGATATGCTGAATTATACGACTTTGCACCATCGGGATATTTTACACTTTCCAAAGAAGGTAAAATACTTGGATTGAATTTCAGAGGGGCAACTACTCTTGGCAAAGAAAGGTCGAGATTAATTAACTGCTCGTTCAGTAATTTTGTTTCAAGAGATACAAAACCAGTCTTTAATCTCTTTCTCGGTAGAATTTTTATTGAAATAGGCGAGCAATCATGTGAGTTGACCCTTTTAGTTGAAGGGAGAAGCGAACCAACTTATGTCCTTCTTACGGGTAATCTTTCTGAAAATGAAAAAAAATGCCTGATAACAATGGTGGATATCACCAAGCTCAAACTTGCTGAGCAGGCTATAAATGTAAGCAATGACAGGTTCCTGAATCTTGCAAACAGTATCAATTCATATGTTGCTTATGTCAATGCAGATACTTTGCAATATGAATTCGTAAATGATTTGTTTGAGAAATCATTTGGTATTCCAAAAGAGAAAATAATCGGCAGTCATATAAAAGATGTTATTGGAGTAGAAAACTACAAGTTCGCTTTAAAGTATATTAACGAGGTAAAACTGGGTAAATCGTGTACTTATGAAAACACTTTTAATCTTACCTCTGGAAAGCGATGGATTCAAGTGAATTATTCTCCAGTTTTAGATGACAACCGTAAAGTTATCGGAATTGCTTTGGTCAGTTATGATATAACAGAGCGCAAACAAGCCGAAAAGTCTTTACAGGAAAGTGAAGAACGATTTCAATTATTGTTTAACAAAGCACCACTTGGTTATCAGTCGCTTGATATTGATGGCAATTTCATTGACGTAAATCAGCAATGGTTAGATACCCTTGGTTATACTCGTGATGAAGTAATTGGGAAGTGGTTTGGCGACTTCCTTTCCCCTACCTATCAGGATGGCTTTCGTAAGCGATTCCCGATTTTCAAAGCGCAGGGTCATATTCACAGTGAGTTTGAAATGGTTCATAAAAATGGCAATAAATTATTTATTGCTTTCGAAGGCAGGATTGGATATGGTACAAATGGAGATTTTAAGCAAACGCACTGTATTTTACAAGACATCACTGAAGTTAAAAAGGCTCAGGAAGAAACCAACAGGCAAAAAGAATTGCTACAACGAGTAATGGACAACCTTCCCGTTATGATTACCTACTTTGATAATACTGGAAAAATCAAAATGGTCAATAATGAACTTGTCAGAGTATTAGGATGGACTTTTCAGGAATGGGAAACCGAAAATATATTTGCGAAATGTTACCCCGACCCAAAATATATGAAAGAAGTTCTTGATTTTATGAACAGTGGGGAAAGCGGATGGAAGGATAGCAGGACAAATACAAAATATGGTACTGTCATAGATACATCATGGACAAATATAAAGCTGGCAGATGGTGTTTCAATGGGAATTGGGCAAGACATTACCGAACGCAAAAATAATGAATCTAAACTGATTGAAAACGAAGAATTTACAAGACGAATTATTGACAGTAGTAATGATTGTATTAAAGTATTAGACTTGGAAGGAAATCTATTATCAATGAGCGCAGGTGGTCAAAAATTACTGGAGATTGATGATATTAGTGTTTATTTAAAAAAGTCATGGATTGATTTTTGGAAAGGGAAAGATAGAGAAGGCGCAGTTAAAGCAGTATCAAAAGCAAAGAAAGGCGAGATTGGATTTTTTACAGGGTATTCCCCAACAGAGAAACACAATCCAAAATGGTGGGAGATAATTGTTTCACCGACGAAAGACTCTACTGGCAATATATTTAACTTGTTGGCAGTTTCCCGTGACATTACCAACCGTATAAAATCTGAAGAAAAACTTCAACATGCTTATGTCTTCAACGAGACCTTACTAAAAACTATTCCATTCGGAATGGATATCGTTGATGAAACAGGAACAGTATTATTCCAAAGCGAACAATTCAAAAATATCTTTGGGGAAAATGCAATCGGGAAAAAATGCTGGGAATTGTATAGGGATGATAAAAAACAATGCAGCGATTGTCCTTTGTTTAAGGGCATCAGAATTGGTAAGACAGAAACTTATGAGTCACACGGAGTCCTTGGCAATAGGATATTTGAGATTAGTCATACAGGTATGCTGTATGATGGTAAGAAGGCAATGCTTGAAATTTTTCAGGACATTACGGAACGTAGGCAGTCAGAATTGGCAGTAAAGGTAAGCGAGAAGGAGTTCCGCTCTTTGGCGGAGTCCATGCCGCAGATTGTCTGGACTACCCGTCCTGATGGCTGGAATACATATTTTAATCAGCAATGGGTGGATTACACAGGACTTACTCTGGAAGAAAGCTATGGTGAGGGTTGGATAACACCATTTCACCCTGAAGACAAACAACAAGCATGGGTTGCATGGCAAAATGCTGTAGATAACAATGCTGAATACTCAATTGAATGCCGTTTAAGGCGTCATGATGGCACGTATCGCTGGTGGCTTATTCGTGGTGTGCCGCAAATAAATGCTGGGGGAGAGATAATAAAGTGGTTCGGGACTTGTACAGATATCGAAAAAATCAAAAATGCGGAATTTGAACTGAAGAAGGTATTTGATAAGATAGAATCAATAAATAAAGATTTAAGCGAGTCTAATATTGAACTAATTAAAGCCAAAGAGCAAGCCGAAGAAAGCGACCGCCTGAAATCAGCATTCCTTGCCAACATGAGCCATGAAATACGAACGCCTATGAATGGCATTCTTGGTTTTACAGAACTTCTGAAAGAACCAAACTTATCAACTGATGACCAAAAGGATTTTATTCAAACCATCCAGATTAGTGGCGAACGTATGCTTAACACCATCAATAATATTGTTGATGTATCGAAAATTGAATCAGGACTTATAAACCTTGCAATAGATGAAACAAACATTAACAAGAAGATAGAATTCACTTATAAATTCTTCAAACCAGAAGTTGAAAAAAAAGGATTGC
The DNA here is from genome assembly GCA_964639725.1 of uncultured Rikenellaceae bacterium. Taxonomy (GTDB): domain Bacteria; phylum Bacteroidota; class Bacteroidia; order Bacteroidales; family VadinHA17; genus LD21. Next base: position 24,476 of record CAZXFB010000042.1, on the reverse strand, counting down.
AGTTTATATATAAAAATGGTTTGCCCCCAGATGATACAGTCATCAGAACTGACAATGAAAAGGTCTATGGAGTCCTGACGAACCTTATAAAAAATGCCATTAAGTTTACCTATGACGGTTCAATTGAATTCGGATATGAGAAAAAAGGTGCATTTCTTGAATTCTATGTGAAAGACACTGGAGTCGGTATTCCGAAGAATATGCATCAAACTATATTTGAAAGATTCAGACAAGGAAGTAACGACCTTACTCGCCTGTATGAAGGCAGTGGTTTGGGTTTATCCATAGCTAAATCTTATGTGGAAATGCTCGGTGGTAAAATTTGGGTGGAAAGCGAAGAAGGCAGGGGTTCAACATTTTATTTTACCATTCCTTACCATTCTGTAGAGGAAGTAAATACAGAAATAAAAAATGTTGATTCATCAGAGATTAAAAAAGTTCAGATGAAAAACCTTAAAATTCTAATTGTTGAAGATGATGAAGTATCGTATTCCCTGCTTAAAAGAACCATCCAGAAAATCGGCAAAGAAGTTTTACATGCCATAACAGGCGTTCAGGCTATTGAGGCTTGTCGTAGTAATCCAGACCTTGATTTGGTTCTGATGGATATCAGGATGCCCATAATGGATGGAATCGAAGCTACTCGTCAAATCCGCCAATTTAACAAGGATGTAATAATCATCGCACAAACTGCATATGCATTCGCAGGTGACAGTGAAAAGGCAATAAAAGCAGGATGTAACGATTATATTTCTAAACCAATTAATATGGCTGTCTTGTTTGAGTTAATTAAAAAACATGTTAATAATTAAACAACGAAAATACTCCATCAGAACTTCTATGACTGCGTTCTGTTATTAAGCACATAAATATGAACATCTTAAAAATCAATAATGGCAAAGTAGAATTACGCAAAGACAGTGGTTCTCTTATCAGAACAATCGGAAACGGTGATGCAGTTCAAGCAGACATCAACTCTGATGGCTCATTGATTTTAATAACCACTGTCAGAGGGAAAGTTGAATTACGGAAGGAAAGTGGTTCATTAATTAGAACAATGGGGAATGGGGATGCTACATCAGCGAAATTCAGTGGAAAAGATATACTTGTTACTACAAACAAAGGAAAAACTGAATTAAGAAAAGAAAGTGGAGCAATGATACGGACAATTTAAAATTAATCCCAAAGTATCATTTCGCCATTTGAATCCTTCTCCATCCTCCCATCGCACTTCGGGCATGGTCTTTTCCTTTTATTCCATTTCTCCAGATTTATGTCTGAACCACAGTTGGGACATTTATAAAAATCCAAATCATTCTCTGACTTAATATTCTTCAAGACTATCTCTTCTTTGGTATAGGTTTTCCGAAATTCACCAATTGTGACGTCAACTATTTCATTGCAAGTTTTACATATATAAGTGTCTGTAACTGCAAACATACCAGAGTCATGTTGCCCAGAAGTTAAGACTTCGTAGCTGCACTTATTACATTTATATGTGAAACATGTTCCCATTCGGAGAATTAAATTACAATCTAAGCTAATTCAGAAAAAAGTTTGTATCAAATATTTTAGTGGTCTTACCTGCTGTAGAATGCATACCAAAATCCAGCACCAGAAGAACCATTTCATCAAGCTTTTCTCCTAATAATTCTTCATTTTCAGCTTGAGCATAAATAGTACAATCATTCACCACTACACTACCAATTACAATGGGATTTCCGTCATCACCAACCATTCGTTTGATTGTGCCCATGAATCTTCGATGCCAGTTCTGACCTGCTTTGTACATGAATAACTCTGTTATCTCGAACCTTTCTTCCTTTTTGTTTTCCATAAGCCAGATATTGAGTTGCAAAGATAGTTTAAAACCTGATATTGAGAAAGATAAGTGGCAACTAAATACAAATTCATTTGAATATTAATCAAGCCTTCCAAGTATATTTGTCAGTCAGTAATTATTCAAAATCCAGTAATCCATCGTTGTTTAGCATCGATTTATTCTCAGCCTGTACCATGCTTCTGATATCATCCCAGCTAATTAATAAAAACTGGAATTCAGTGTCATTTACATCAATAGGAATAAGCCTTTTAAAGCCTGTAGTGCAATCCTGAATGGATAAATGAACCTGAGTGCCATCGAAGTCTATATCCTCCAGCATGACCTTGCCTACGGCATCCCTGCTGACCCACAAAAAGTACATTGGTAGCTTTCGTGCTTCATTCTTTCTGGACAAAAACAACTTAAGATGTTCATATCTTCCCTCTGCTTGGAGACCAGCGAATAATTCTTCTTCTGAAGTTTGTAGTTTCATAACATTATGTATTATCAAAGATAAATACTAATGTCCGAGGAAATGGTTGGAAAAGGTATCCTGCCCCCGTACGCCCTCATTATCAGCCATATACAGGGGTGGAGTGGTGGCACGTCAGTTGCTCTTAATATACAAAATATGGATTTGGGAAGTTCAAATTATAATAAATTATAATTTTTTATAATCTAAGGAAATAATGAGTGCTCCTTTATGTTAACACTTAAAAAAATTCTGGTAAAAATTTTTACAAAAATTAGGTTTGGTATCCATATAAGGCTATAATTGTTTGAATATGAATTATTTCAGAAATTTTATAAAAATTTTAATGTGGTCAAATGTTACTCTTTACAGAATAGTGAATTTATTTTTTGAAAAAATTGAAATACATTCTCTAACTTCCTTGGCTGCATCATCATCACTAATTCTTAAATAATGTTGGGTATCTCTAACATCTTGGTGTCCAAGTAAAATTTGCAATAAATGTATGGGTAACCTTCTGTTAAAATATAACACTGATGCAAATGTCTTGCGTGCCATTTTGTTATTTAGTTTTACACCTAATTCAGCAAGCTCACTGATTCTATTCAGATGTTTACCAAAGTGTGTTAGTGATAAATTCAATGGGAAGTTTGAGTTGTCTTTTATTTTATACTGATTTTTGATTTCCATTCCGATAAAAATGTCATCATTTTGGATAGGAATAATTTTACAAAGACTTCCATTCTTTGCTCTTCTGTATCGTGCATGAATTGCGTTTCCATCTACAGAGAAATAAATTTTTGATTTCATTATATCAGCATGATACATTCCTGTACTTACCATGAACAAAAAGCAATCCAGACACTTAGTAAGGTTTGCAACCTTCATATTGAACTGACGTTCTTGTAACTCTTCTGGGATTTTATCAGATTTCGCATAACTTTCCAAATGAATCTCTCCTTTTTGAAGCTGATAACGTAATTTAATTAATTTACGAACTTCCTCTTCAGTTAATGCAATATCATCATCTTCTGGGCATTGGTTATCGTATGTCTCAGTAAATGCTGATAACTTATAGCTTGGGTCAACAGGCAATTGTTTAACTGTTTCAAGATATTTGATGAAGCCTTTTATTTTTGTATGGAGTTTGACTTTATAATTATTTTGCCCAGTTATGAAACCATAATAATTATTAAGTACTGATTCGGTAATTTGTGATGGATGCGGTATTACTTTCTCCTTTATTAAAAATTCTTCGAAATACTTAAATGCAGTTCTATAACCAGAAAGAGTACTTTTGGTTAGACTCTTCTTGGTTTTCTTATTTACTCTTTTTCTTAGACTTTCAAGAAATTCTTCTTTGTATTCAAAGATAGATGCATTACATTTCACACTCATAGATATATAGTTATCTATAAATGCTTCTACGTCATCTTTCCTAATTTCATTTTTTACAAAATGCTTGCTGAGTTCAAATCTTACGTTGAAAGCAATATTTTCCAAATCTTCTAAAGGTCTATCACCTAATCTTTTTCTGATTCTTCCTTTGAAATTTTGATGTGTTACATACAGTCTGTAGTAATTGCTTTCAGGCTGCAATTTTACATCGAATGGTTTGTTTTGTAAATCTATCATACATTTATCGTTATAAGTAAATAATTACTCATTATACGAAAAATGTAAGTAATTTGTTACACTTTGGGACAGGTCATTTACTCATTTATTGCAATTAAAAGTTATATACTACTCTGTATATGAAATAAATAAGTGATAAATAACTGTTTTTAATTAAGAAAGGGTAAATGGTTACCATCCGCCACCGACCTCAACCAATCCCTGAAGCACGAAGCGCCAGGGATTTTTTGTTTTCTGCCGAAGGCGGCTTGCCGTCCTGAGAAAGAAGACAAAAAAGACCTGATTCCGCAAAGCGGAGGGGGATTGGTTGAAAGACTCCCCAAAACCGGATCATGCAAATAATCCGCCACCGACTTCAATTATTTAAAGTAAAACCGCTGATCATCAGCGGTTTTTTTATTTTACATATGCTCTTTTCACAACCGGCTCACAAGGAAATGTTAAACTGATCATTTTTATAAGAAATCCCAAAATCTTAATCTACATTGATAAGTAAAGTCTGTAGATTAGTTTTATCTCTTAGAATCATTATTTGTTACCATGGATAAGGATTCATAGAATAACATTTACTAATCAGGTTAATTATATCCTGGGAGGGTTACTGAATATAAGAGCACATGGCATGTCAGCAACTGGCAATTTTTGCATTTTGGTATATTCTTTTCCCTTCTATGATTTAATATGCTTATCCCAGTGCAACATCAAGCATCATCATAGTCGCAAATCCCAACATTGCTCCAATTGTCGATAAATCTGTTTCATTTCCAGTCTGCGATTCAGGTATTAATTCTTCAACTACCACGAATATCATTGCACCAGCAGCAAACGAAAGTGCATAAGGAAGTAAAGGAGTTATTGTCAAAACTAAATAAGCTCCAAGTACACCGGCAATAGGTTCAACAATACCTGAAAGTTGTCCATAATTAAAAGCTTTTAACCTCGAGAATCCTTCCCGTCTCAATGGAATTGAAACCGCTGCCCCTTCCGGGAAATTCTGCAATCCAATGCCTATAGTAAGAGCAATTGCGCCTGTGAGCATACCAGCATCGGGATTGTTTGCCAGAGCCCCAAAAGCGACACCAACAGCTAATCCCTCCGGAATATTATGAAGTGTTATAGCCAGAACGAGTAGCACACTTCTTTGCCAGGAAGTTTTTATTCCTTCGGCTTTTTTTGTAGATAATCCCATATGTAGATGAGGTAAAATTTTATCTACTAAAAACAGAAAGGCACCACCTGATAAAAATCCAACTAATGCAGGCAACCAGGGAAGTGTTCCGCTCTCTTCAGCCATTTCGATAGATGGTTTCAGAAGCGACCAGAAACTTGCTGCAATCATTACACCTGCTGCAAATCCCAGCATTGAATTGAGTATCTTTTTGTTAATAGATTTGAAGAAAAAAACCATAGAGGATCCCAATGCAGTTACAAACCAGGTAAATAATGTTGCAAAGAGTGCCAGCAAAACAGGATTGTAATCCATTAACCAATTTAAATTCATAGCTTTTGTGTTTCTCAATTAACAATTCTCAATACTTTTTTGTTGAATGTTTGTTTCCTGGTTTTTCAGGTAATAGATCTTATAGCCACCTGAATACCGGACATAAATGTAATCCCTTCTTTTATTTCTTAATGTTTCCGGTATTATCTTCATTGTCGTTTTGGTTACAGTAAAAGGTTGAAGAATCAATATTCTCAATAAGAACAGATACCAGTTCTTTATCAATCTTGTATCTAATGTCATCTTAGCAACACATTAAAGTCAGGAACCTTGTCAGCTGAGGCTCCATACTCACTTAATTCTGAACGGTTTTACTTTCCATATTTTTTCACAATAATCATGGATGGACCGGTCTGATGAGAATTTACCCATCCTAGCCACGTTCAGTATTGCCATCCTGTTCCATGAAGAACTGTTTTTCCAGGTATCAGAAACCAGATCCTGACAGGCAATGTACAATGGATAATCAGCCAAAAGCATAAACGGATCATGCCACAAAAGGTTGTCTGTTATGGGTCTGAACAGGTTGCTATCGCCTTTGGAGAAAAAGCCTGAATTAATAAGATTTATTACTTCGTGCAACTCATTGTTATGTTCGTAAATAAAGTGTGGATTGTACCCATTACCCTTTGCTTCTTCAACCTGTTTAGCTGTGAGGCCAAACAGGAAGAAATTTTCGTCACCCACCTCTTCCCTGATTTCAACATTTGCCCCATCGAGTGTGCCTATAGTGAGGGCCCCGTTCATAGAAAACTTCATGTTGCCTGTGCCACTGGCTTCTTTACCTGCTGTTGATATCTGTTCAGAAAGGTCTGCAGCCGGGTAGATATGCTGTGCATTGGTTACGTTAAAGTCAGGAAAGAAGACCACCTTCAGCCGATCTTTCACATCAGGGTCGCAGTTTACCACATCACCCACCGAGTTGATGAACTTGATCATGAGTTTAGCTGTGTAATATCCGGGAGCTGCCTTGCCACCAAAAATAAATGTTCGGGGAACAGTATCAATGTTTGGATTTTGCTTTATGCGCAAATATAGAGTAATGATATTTAATACATTAAGGTGTTGCCGTTTGTACTCGTGAATGCGCTTTACCTGGATGTCAAACATTGAAGAAGGATTAACGATAATGCCAGTCCTTTCTTTAATTAGTGTCGCCAGGAGTTTTTTATTTTCCAGTTTAACATTTCTGAATTGTTCTCTGAATGCGGCATCATGTGCAAAAGGTTCCAGTTTACGCAATTCATCAAGCTTACCCGGCCATTTATCACCAATAGAATCAGTAATAAGCCTGCTTAATCCCGGATTACTTAATACAACAAAACGACGTGGTGTTACTCCGTTGGTGACACTATGGAAACGATGCGGAAACATTTCTACCCAGTCGTGTAACACCTGCTCCTTCAGAAGTTCGGTATGCAGGGCTGCCACTCCGTTAATTGCACAGCTGCCCGCACAAGCAAGGTTGGCCATGCGGATAAATTTCCCCCCGGCCTCATCGATTATAGACATTCGCGATAATTTGCCTTCATCGCCCGGGAACTGCCTGCTTACTTCTTTCAGAAAGCGGTAATTAATTTCATATATAATCTCCAGCACCCGCGGAATAAGGTATGCGAAGAGGCCTACAGACCATTTTTCCAATGCTTCCGGCATCAGTGTATGATTCGTATAGCTAAATGTTTTGCAAGTCGTAACCCATGCTGTATCCCATTCGACTTTATAATCATCCACGAGTATGCGCATGAGCTCAGCTATTGACACTGCAGGATGCGTATCATTAAGTTGAATAGCCCATCTTTTATGAAACTCATGTGGTTTTCCTTCAAATCTTATATGCATATTCATCATATCCTGAAGTGAGCAGGAAACAAAAAAGTATTGCTGTTTGAGACGCAACTTTTTTCCTTCAAGCATTTCATCATTTGGATATAATACCTTGCTGATATTTTCGGACTTCACCTTATAGTCTACCGCTTTATAATAGTCGCCCTGGTTGAATGATGAAAAGTCGAATGATTCCTCGGCTTCAGATTTCCACAGGCGAAGGAAATTGCATGAGGGTACGTTGTATCCCATAACAGGAGAGTCGTAGGGGATTCCCGTTACCATATAGGCTGGTTTCCAATGGAAGCAATTACGTCCCTCAGAGTCAATATATGATTCGGAGTGGCCACCAAAATTGACATTCACTGCAAGCTCGGGTCTGGCACTCTCCCAGGGATTTCCTTTCCTCAACCATTTGTCGGTTTTTTCAACCTGCCATCCATCACGTATCTCCTGATCGAAGATGCCAAACTCGTAGCGTATTCCATAACCTATGGCAGGTATTTGTTGTGAGGCCAGTGAGTCGATATAACAGGCTGCTAAACGCCCCAGTCCTCCGTTGCCAAGGCCGGGCTCCTCTTCCTGTGCCATAATTTTGTCAAAATTAAACCCAAGCTCTTCAACAGCCTGCTTCATCTCATCAAAAATGCCCAGGTCAATCAGGTTTACACCTAATTGAGGACCAAGAAGAAACTCAGCAGAAAGGTAACTAACCAGCCGCACACCTTTATCTTCAAAAACTGCATTCATGGTCTTATGTTCCCGCTGCAAGAGTCTGTCGCGCACAGTGTACGAAACAGCCATGTACAAGTCATTAAGAGATGTATTCACAATGTTTCTGCCCTGTTGGTAAAATAAATGTTCAGCAATAGCCTGTTTCAGCGAGTTTACGTCCATACCGGTACGTACATCAATGATTGTTGAGAGACCACTCTTTATCCTATTGTCGGTTATATTGTTCTTTTTCGCCATGGAGATATTTTAAATATTTTTGGTTGCTATTGTAAATAGCGGTAGGAAAAGGTACGAAAAAAATACCTTTCATAGGGAGAACAAATTCATTCTTGCTAATTATTTCACTTATAAAGTAGCTGAAAATAGTTGAGTACCTGTTTAGCAGGGTAAATAGCTATAATGAAAATAACCTGTGACATTTGCAGAACTTGTGACAACCGACTTCCCTTCACAATGTCCACATTATTATGGTTAGGTGTAAGTTAAACATCACTTACATTGTCATAATTTATTCTATTATTTTTTATTTATTTCGTTCGTATATCAACCCTGGTCCATCACAATTTGTCCAGGTTCCCTGCATAAGAATTTCAGATTTTACCCAAAGCAGCTCTTTCTGATCCGAAATACAACTTCCAATAATGGGATTATTTGAAGAATAGGTCAGTTCCAGGTATTTTCCATCTGCGTAATCCTTAAAGGAAAAAGTTCCGGATGCCTCATTTAATACCCCGTTCCTTTGTCGAGATTTGGTAAAGCTCCCATCTGACTTTAACAGATAGAATTCCTGCCATTCCATTTCAGATCCAGTAACTTCTGAATTAAAAATTTGTCCGTACATTTTTACAAGTTGCCATTTCTGTGGAAATTGTTCAATATCAGATTCTCTCTTGCAAGAAGTTAAAACTCCAATGAGGAGAAGAATTGAAAGTAAAGTTTTCATTTTTTAATGTTGAAACGATTGTATTATTTTGTCAATCAATAAACCTCAAAAAGTATACCAAATCAATATATTAACAGGGGTCAATATGGTGTATGTTGCTGAAGCCTAATCATGCCATTCCTGGTAGAGCAGATGTTTATGAAGGCATTGGTGTTGTAAATCTTCCCTGGAATGAGGCGATATGAACCTATGCGGCTACATTTTAATGTTTATTGTCAGGGTTTTTAGTCAAAAATTGGTTCAAGATATTTTTTTCTCCTTGCATCAAAACACATTTTGATTTGGTTTAATGTATTCCGACCTGAAGAAAGCTCCGGTAATGAATTTAGCGAATAAAATTTATGTTCACTTGTTTCAATGTTATCACTAAATTTGCTTAGGATAAAATCACATTCGACAAATATTTTATAAACACTATATGGAAAAGAGTCATCTATATGTTTTTGTCTGTCAAGGATAGCAATTATTCTTTTTGGCTTCACTTCTGCACCAGCTTCTTCTTTTGCTTCCTTGATTATATTTTCACAAATACTCAGATCAATATCAGCCCAGCCACCCGGCATTGCCCATTTATTATCAATTTTTTCTTTTACCAGTAGTATCTCTGTATTCTTATTAAAAATAGCTGCACGCACATCTATTTTAGGTGTCTGATAACCTGTTTCATTAGCAAATAATTGCATGATTATTTTGTTATCAATGTCAGTATATGAATTTAAAATTTGGATACTGATGTCCCGAATTTGCATGAACCTGTCTTTGTCATATTGATCTTTGCTGTATGCAAGGCCGGCCTGGGCTATTGATTGTAATTGTCTTGACCATTTAAGCCATTTTGGTTCCATATTCATCCTTTGTAATATGCTAAATATTAGTATTCATTGATGCACCAGCATTGTTATGTCCAGGCAGATCTTATAGATTATTCATTATAATGTAATTGCCCCGCCATGTATCTATCAACCGATAAGGAGCTTACTTCCGGGAGAAACTCCTGGTAATCCGCTAAAATCCTCATAGCGCATTCGCTAATGTTTGAAGCAGGCATAATTTCGTCATCAGTGTTTATGTGATTCTAAAGCATGTTATTTTCTATAAGGTCCAAAACCGTATATTTTTTGTTTTCCAACTTGTATTTTAAGAGAACTTCAATTATTCGCTTAACGCCATTTGCATAAGAATCATGTCCCAGGACTTTTGTTTCAATAGAAACTGAATCATTCCCATCTTTAATTAAAATTTTGTGATATGCGTGTTTGTCTAAATACTCGTTTGGTATTCCAATTGTTTTATGTTGAATCTCAGGATCTCTTATTGATATGATTTTCTCGGAAGGAAATTGTAATGAACTGGCAAATGCGTATGCTGTTCCAGGTTTGGTTTTTTTGGTTGATTGATGAGATTCTGTGATGGAGATTTCATAGTTTTTAAAATGGCAGCCATTTGCTTTTATAATATTTAGAATCTTTAACACTAAGATTGAAGTGTTTGGGCAAATAATAAGTGGAAATTCAGGACTCATTTTTTCTGTTTCTAATCCAGTTGCAAGCTCTAATAATACGGACTTTGTCCTTAAACAAAATTCAAAACACTCCTTCAGTTGTCGCCCGGAGCCTGCATGCACTATTATTACCTTATCATTAGAGTTTCGGTATTGTGACTCCCATTTCAGGATTTCACAATTTTGAATTGATAAATCAGAGGATAAAATTGCATTTGCCAACTTTCCGGAACCTGCAATAAATATTTTCATTCTTTCCATTTAATACTTTGTACTTTTTTGCAACAAAATATTCAATATTTCATTTAGTAGCAAGTTTTATTGTCAGTTCCGGCAGGCATCTCCTGAATACTGGAAAAGGATTGAGCAAATATATGCTGGAAGTGAGAAGCTTAGTTGTCGCACCGGAAGGTTAACATGAGTAGTAATTTTAAAACTCTCCCTGAGGCAGTAAACAGTCATGATATTCAAAATCCAGTCTGCAGAGATGAAATTATTTCAAAGGAACAAGTATGTCCGGCTTAATAAAATCCTATCTGGTTAATAAATAGAGTTTTCTTTGGACCTAATTTTATTCAATCTACCTTGCAAATGCTTGAATTTCATCGATTAATCCAAGTTGAAATGCCTTTTTTACAATCTCCCACTCTCCTCTTCTATTGAAGAATAAACTAGAGTAGTTACGTTGAATCTGAGTTCCGTTAAACAGATAATATTCAATTCTTATTATACCTTTTTCGTTATTAACCAAACTTAAGGCGAAGTCAACATAGCGAGTCATTGGAAGAGTCGATCCAATTGATAAATTGTCCATAATATAATCAATGTCAACCGGATATCCGGATTCGGCTTTTAAGATCAACTCTCCCAGGATTCCGGTGAATTTATATTTTGTCATGTTGATCAGAATAGGAAAGAAACAGTTAATAAAGTTGTTTTAACTGGAATTGTCTCAATTTGCGACAGATAAATTTGTCATAGTACAAAGAAATGCAAAACTGCGATAAGCGGTTATTCTCAAGACGCATGTCCAGATGGTTAAACACATCCTCAACAACCACTGATTGTCTGAGTGGCATTAATTACCCAGCCAAAAGCTGAGACATCGCAATTTTATTACCTGTATTGGAGGAAGAGCATTATTCTATAAGGAAATTTTCTAACTGATCAAGACAGATTGTAATACCTTCTTCAAATCCCATTTCTATCAGCTTTTGTAAATCAGATTCGGTTGGATAAATCATTCTAAGCTCTACTCTTGTTCCGGTCTCAGTTTGAGTAAATACAATTTCTCCCTTTGATACAGGTAGTTCGACGTTTAAATTTCCATTTTCATCACAAAAAGCATCTTCAATTTCAATTTTTTTGAAATGGTTTATAGCAATGTAATTCATTCGACCCCAATGTTTTTGATTTTCCGGACCTACCATTGCATATAACCAGTAACCTCCAACTGTGAAATTCATCTTTTTTGTTTCAGCTCTCCAGGGTGAAGGTCCCCACCATTGGTCTAAAATTTCACTTGAAGTGAATGCCTTCCAGACTTTTTCAATTGGAGCAATAAATATTCGTGATACCAGAATAGATCTTTCTTTAAAGTCTTTAGTTACTTCCGTTTTGTTAGTATTTTTCATTTTAAACTTAATTATATAATCTTTTTTCTGGATGATTAATTTAATATCCAACTATCTCATTCCTGATGTGCAATTAAACAGTAAACAAGTAGGTTCAATTATAGTTCTTAATTAGGTAAATATCATACCTGTGGTTGCTGCATTACTACTAATCCTTTATATATTGAGGTTATACTAACCGACAAATGCACCGGGTTCTACCTATATATCAGGAGCACAAACCAAGGAAACCTGACCCTTTCAGATGGAGTTTAAATAAACTTTTTTATCCTTGTAAGCGATTGTGCCAGTTATTTTATTCTTATGGGATTACCAAATAAGGGGAATAAACCTATAAAAAATGTTGAGGGAATATTCAATATCACCTTTCAATTTCTTTCTTTATTTTTTTGTTTATTGTGTTGTTGTCGCTTGATGTATGTGTACAACCTTTATTGAGCAATACAGGTATTCACTGAAGGCCCTGACAGAGAAAAGTGAGCATTATTGAGTCCGGCTTATGTGCCAATTACTAGATATTCTTTTGTGCAGGAGTAAAAGAATTAGAAATGCTAATTTCTATTTAAATTAGCATAATCCATGTTATTAGGTCGTAATCTTTTTCAAATTCGCTTCTCAATATTCCATATCCAGTTTGCTAATATTATCAGAAAAATAAATATCTGAATTCTATAATCCCAGGTTTTTTTCAGGAAAGGTAAAAACGTTTCATTTTCTTTAATAATATCCCTAATCATCCATGCTATAGATAATAAAATCAAAATATTTGTTATAATTCCAAAAGGATTAATCAAAACTGACTTTTGAAATTCTCCATGCAACAATAGTACCGTAGCCCTTGTGGAACCACATGATGGACATGGAACTCCTGTAATATTTTTAAAAATGCAGAAAGTATGATTATTTATTATTTGCGAAAAGTAAAGAAAGAAATACCCCGAAATCAAAAAGAGTATGATAACAAGATATTTCAATTTATAATTAAACCGCATTCTGCATAAAGAGCTGATAATTTACTTCTTTTGCCTTTCCGGTAATTATAAACCAATCAACAATAGCCCATATGCCAAATCCTCCGCAGGTAATTAGTTTAAGAACTCCAAGACCTGTTTGACCAAGGATAAATCTATCAACACCAAAGCATCCCAAAAAAATTGATAAAATCAGAATAGTTGTTGGGTTTTTGTAATTTAACGATTGAAGCAACGCAAATTTGCTATCATCTAATTTTTCTAATTGGGATCTGATTGCCATCATATTAGTGGATGCAAATTTTTCATTCATTGTCGAGATGAAAAGATCAATTTTACCTGATTCCATAATTTAGATTTTAATTAATAATATTAAAATGGTTGTTTAAAAACATTTATGTTAAATATACAATTTTTTCTGAGAAAGAATATATAATGATTGAGTTCCTTGTCAATATTTTTCATTATAGAACAAGATTTTAAATGAAATCAAAAATATGACAACACCAACTAAACAACAACCGCCAGGGTGAGTTACCTGTCTCTAGTCCCATTCAGTCCCAGTTGACTGATCCCCTTAACGCAAAGGCTTGACTGCATGTCCAGTACATTAGTTTATTCCTTTTACCAGCGTATTATGCAAATTTTATTTAGTTTTCCAGTTATTTTTCAACATTTGAAATAGCTCTCTGGTTTTTTCAGGTTCCTTAAAATTTATATAAATATTCAGCGAGTTTTCCCTTATTCTGATATACGGAGGGTTGCCTGCATTAACAAATAATCTTGCCTTTTCCTGATTTTGAAATCTGAAATTGCCTTTCAGTATTTTGCCGAATTCATAACCATTTGTTCTTGCTCTGATCCTGGGTAATACCAGGATTGTGTCAAGTTGTTTTATGTCTGAATAGTTGACTATTTGTCCATACATTCCTTCGATTTTAATACCCGATGTTGTTGCAATTATTTCAGGCTCCCTGTTTCCATATGTTATCAAAAAAATCGGGAAAGCAGTAATTACACATGTTATTAATCCAACTAACAGATATCCTTTTTTGCTATGAAGGGGAATGGTGGTCCCGGAATAATCACTAGTAATCAACTTGTTTATGTGTTGAGAAATTTCATCAGGTTTATCAGTACCTATTCTGACTTTTGATTTTTTATTTTTAAAAGTCAGCTCAACGGCATCCAGTCCGGAAACATTGTAAAGCCAGCCCTGCGGAATCAGTCTGATGCCAATTCCGTAAACGGGATTGTTTTTTACAGGCCTGCAACTCAGAATCTCAGAAAGTAAATATTTTCTTGAGATCAGCCCAATCCCAAGTTTAAAGCTAATACTATTGTTATCAATATATATGGTAAGCTTATAAAAGATTAACAGGCAGATAAGAAATGTTAGGGCAATAAATAGCAGTAAGCTGAAAATCATGAGATCTTTAAATCCTGTAATCAAAATTAATACCAGGCTCATGATGAGAAATGGGGTCAGAACAATGATTGAGAATGTTCCTCTCTGTGTATACTTTTTTGTTTCCATTGATTAGCTGATTAATATCTATTGAGACTAAAAGTGGATATAACTGCCCGATTGCATGATTTGTAAGTATTGGCGGATCAGGCGAAGGTGTTTATCCATCCTTTGTTATTTCTCGAATTTAAAGAGGCTTAATCGGCACGCAAATATCCACCAAAAACCTGCCGTTTTCAGGCTCTTCAGGATAAAGTTCAAAACAGGGTTTATCGTCGGGTTGATATCCGCTGGAGGGTAGCCATTGCCCATAAATCCAGTCCCATGCTTCCATAAATCCATTGGCGTCTATCTCAAAACGGGCAACCACGTATTTCGCCTTTTCAATGTCCATTTTCCCAATTTCTCCGTCAACTTTTGTTCCAGATGGGACCGTTATGCATACACTCATGCGCAGTTTCTCCTCAATTGTAACCTTGGGGTCATCGTGGTATATAATAAGAAATTTTAGATCGGGTTGATTCATTAATCCTCTTGAACCCGCCCATGAACAGATTTTACCCCACAGCTTTTCGAAGAGTTTTGCATCGCCCTTGTAAGGTCCAATGTGCCTTAGGTAAGCAACTGTCATTTTCGGAAACTCTTTCACTTCCACACTTTTGTTTGTTTTCATATTTGTCCTCCATTTAATGGTTTTTAATTCTGGACAAAAATAAAGGGCAGGCCTATTATCGCCTTGTTGAGTGTTGCTATCGGTTTGACTTAAATTGCTTTTCTGGTTACGGAAATGAGTGGCGGAAACATGAAAATGTATTTTAAAGTTTCTTGAAAAAACAGATAAATCGCTGAACCCACATTGATAAGATATTTCTGTTATACTTTCATTGCTGTTATATTTAAGTAATGAAGCTGCTTTTTCCAATCGCACGCGAAGAATAAACTGAAAGGGACTCTCTCCCATCAATGAGTGAAAAACACGGTTGAAATGGAATTTGGAGAAGTGAGATATCAGTGCCAATTCCTCAAGTGTGAATTGATTTTTGATATGTTTTTCAATATAGTCAAGGGTTTTATTGATTCGTGAAATATATTCAGTATGCAATTGATTAATATCGCCCATATTATAAAATATCTGATATGTTACTGATTAGATTCCGGATTTGCAGCTGACTCGATTTAGAATATATTTATTAGCAAATCTAAAAATATTTTGAGAATTGGATGTTATGGAGGACCTGAGCTTTTTGTCAGCATTTATGCAAAAACTGTGACAAACTTATTTGCCTTGTTGCCTTTATTAACCTTGGTAATATTTTTCTGATATTTGATCTGATAATAATGTTCAGGCAATTAGTAATTTGCAGATTCTGAACTGTCCCAAAATGGGATATATTTTTTTAATACTAATCTGTCTGTTAAAACTGCTGCAGTCACTCCAATGGCATACATTAAAATATCCAGAATGTCGAAAGTTATACCTAAAGCATAAATTTTATATAACTGAAGGGTTTCGGATATTGAGGCGATACAAAAAACAAACAAGGCTTTGCTATACCATCGCCTAAGAGACTGAATCTTTGATTCTGCAGCGCAAAGCAAAAAATAGAAACCAAAGGGGATCATTATATCGGAAGCATAGCTGTAATAATATTTATATAGACCAGCTTTAAGATATTGGCCAACTCTTAATAGGTGAATCAGTGCAATACCTGTAATGATAATTACAATTACAATTTTACGGTTTCTATGTTCTTTTATCTGATCACTCATAGTTGTTAAAAGTTTCCGGACTTCTTTCATGGTATCCTGTTTCCTAATCAGTGACAATGCCAGGCAGCTTCACACAGGGCAAGATTTTACCGATGAATTTTTCATTAAGTGCCGCTTATAAACATATTGATTTTATGTTAACATACTGAGGAAATCCGGCTTGCTGGTAGCTGTAGTAATTAGCTGGTAATATTGCTGTTTTATTCAATCAGGTGTTTGTATTCATCAACTTCACTTATTAGTTCTAAACAGGTTAACAGACCATGTGGCAAAGATAAATGTTGTCAGCAATGCGGCAATCACGAAAAAGGTATTCCAAATGTAGAACTTAATCTCAATAACTTCTATATAGTTTTTTATCCAATATATTGAAGAGAGATAGAAAAAAATGAGTGAGATATTCCTCCATAGTTCATGCTTCCTGCGAATCCTGATATCAAAATCAATTTTTGAATTGTCATTATTTTTCCTGAGGATTTTCAGTAAAACCCAATGCAGAATTAAATAAACTATCGCCATCACCAGGGAGGCAGCAATACCTCCTGCAATGGGAATCATAGGAGTGTCAGCATCAGAAGGTAATTTCAGCGATTTCATAAAATCGAAATCTGAAAATAACTCAGACATCGATAAGCTGAAGAACAAACAACTTAGAAGTGAGACTATCAGGCTCAACCTCAAAAAGTGATACTTTTTCATAATATATAAACTCAAAGTTTTACATGAGATGACACTTATTTTTCCGGTAATTAGATATTTTGAAGTTTCCTGACTCAGTGCAGGTGAGTCCCGGTGCCTGCCGGTATACGGAGGCTGAGACAATGCAATTTGCCTCTATTGTTCGAGTCAGTGTTTGGATATTTATTGCATCCCCCGTATTCATAAGTAAGAAAGAATATTGTTCCTTAATCAGTTATAGTTTATTCAATACTAAACAGAAGTTAGGTTTTTACTACTATTATCTGATTCTTTTAGAGTTTAATTCCAAGTATTAGTCCTATATAGGTTGATCCATCTCCGTCCTCACCTGAAAGTGAAGCTTTAATTCCAAACCTGTATTTGTTTTTAACAGTATAATCATAATGAAGCTTCCCCCAGTCAAACCATATGGAAGTATGCTCTTTGTCATAGCCAGGAGTTCCTGTATCCCTGGTGTACTTTCCATAGGACAACCCGGGTCCAAGCATTAATCTATGGTTATTGCGGTTTATAATCACATAAGAGATATTAGCCGACACAGCAGAAACAATTATCTCTCCATTAATATTCATGTGCCGATAGTTCAAAGTAAGATCGGCCCGTCTGAAAAACTCACTTTCGATGCCGAGTTCAAAATTTAAACCATTCCCAATTAAATGATTAGCGACCCCGACTGAAGTGTAAGGAGTAGTATTAACCTGTCCAAAAGAAGCAATACCTGATAATAACAAGAGAGTAGTAGTTAGAATTTTCATTTTGAATATATATATCAGATTAGAGAATTAGTATAAAGTAAAAATATGAAATCTTTAATAAGAAAATCCAACTTAATGTAGAAGTTAATGTCAGGTTTTAATAGCTGCCTAAAGAGCTGGGTAACAATTAATTAATATCAGGGGATGACACATATTACCTGAAAACTTATTACCCACACCAGTCTTTCTTGTATTTGTGAAATATTTATTCTTAAGAGATACCTGGGATTTCAATGTAGTGTGCTTAACTTTATGAGTATCACAGCACAATTTTAATTACCTGATGAATTTTACTTTAATGTATTGTTTTGTTATTGGCAGATGGCGGTCTGGACTATCCCATATTATTAAATTGTCATGATATCAGGAGTTGAGATGTTAAAATTGTTACGGACCAGATCTTTTTGTCCAAAATAAATGCTGATTTTCTAGCTTAAAGTATTAATCATAAAATAGGATCACCGCAAAAGTCTTTTCGTTTACAACTTTTACAAAATTTCCCCATCCACACTTCATCATATTGATTCATAATAGCTTTAATTATTTCCGGATTGGTAGTAACGAAGCCTGATTCAAAGTTGCGGGTATTTGCGCTTTTTATACCTAATCCTGCACCAGTAAGATTTGCCGAACCGGAATATGCAAACTTTCCATCAATTATTATGTGCTTGAAATGGATCCTTGGACATAGCTGCCTCTCCATATTTTCCCATAGTAAGGGGTATTTGTCAAAACTTTTTCTAAAGTTGGCACCAGGTTCTTTTGCATGCAGAAGGCGTATGGCTACTCTCCTTTTTACTAAACTATCAAGTACAGATAAAAAAGATTGAATGGTTCCTTTATGTTGTACATGTAAGTCTTTTATATCGGCCGTACCTATCCATACAAAAGAGGTTGCATTAGCAACAGGAACAATAACTTGCTTATATAATTGTTCATTAATAATAAAACTTATGCTCATGTTATGCATTCTTATGTTACATATTTTTCTTTGTCAGGTTATAAATAGAGCCGCATTTAGCATATTATACATTTATACAAACCATACATTTGAGTGGTATATATGTCATAGTTCAAGAGGCTGCAATAAGTTGTCATAGTTGAGCAGGGTATGTAAAAAACCCGGCAGACAAATGCCTATTACCATTATATTTGTAAGTGTTCCCGATGGAATTAAAATAACCTATTCTGATTTTCACTTGCCTTAATCAATTTATTTAATCTGGAGATTTTTGTTGTCTCTTGTTTGGCACTCATAATCCAGTGGATTCTTGGTTTTTTATATGAAGGAGCCTGCTTTACAAAAAAGTCCCATGCTTTTATATTGGCTTTAAATATTATCTCAAAATTCTCATTAAGTTCTGTGATTTCATTCTCAAAGCTATAAATCCCTGTTTTTTCCACTTTGCGATTATCAAACTTTTCTATACCAGGTTTTTTCATAAGTCCTTTTTTTCTGAGTTCTTCGACTTTCCTGATGTTGACATTACTCCAGATGCTTGTAAGTTTGCGAGGTGTGAAACGGATACAATAACTTTCCTTATCGATAGATCTGCGAATTCCATCTATCCATCCATAGCAGATTGCCTGATCAACAGATTGAGACCATGTCAGGCTCGGCTTACCTGTCCCTACTTTATAATAACCTACAATGATTTCTGATACTTTATTATGGTTTGTCTCAAGCCATTTTCTGAATTCATCCTGATCCTGAAAAAATACTGGATTCATTTTGTATACGACTCTATCTGTATTAGTATTAATAACAATATTATTTTTTCATCACGATATATGCCAGTGGAAACCTGTCATGAATTATCACAGTCCTGGTTATGATAAATCCATTATCTGTCAGCATTTCTTTAAACTCATTAATGCTCCATTTGTTGACAACCTTAAATCCGCTCAATGATCCAATTACAGATGCAATGATTTTATCTTTAAAATTTTCACCTGAACAAATTGTTGGGGCGATAAAAATACCATTATCCTTCATTACTCTTTTGACTTCATTTAATGGTTTTTCCGGTTCATAAAGAATATGTAATAAATTGACAGCAATAACGATATCGAACGATTTATCCGGAAGCGTAAGGTTATATGAATCCTGAATTTGAAAATCAATGTTTTTTATTTCCGATTTTTTCAGTTTTTGATTTGCAATGCGAATCATTTCAGATGAAATATCTGTAGCCACGATAGATGAAATTTTTGTATAAATTGAAAATGGAATAATACCTGTTCCTGTTCCAATCTCAAGGAGATTATGACCTATGTTCAAATCTGATTCTATGTTTTCAATAATAGCACTATATGTTTTTTTGAAAACTTTATTTATAAAAGAATCATACCAGGTTGCAAACTTATCCCAGAATCTTCTCTCTTTATTTTGTCTATTATCCATTTTGTTTATACAGTTATGTAGATTTTATAAAATCCCGGGCTGGAGATTATCCGGTTTAGTATTTGAATTTAAAAACTGTCCGGTGAAACCTAAAATAAAGATGAGTTTTTTCAATTATCAGTTTACAATAAACGTGATCAAAAAAATATTGAGTTAATATACAGTATTTTCTTCTGACTGCCAGGTGATTGGGTTTTAAATCGCTTGTAATCATGGTGTTAAATTATTAACAGAGATCATTAATCAGAAAAAATTTAGTCTATACCTTCAATCAGGATAGTGTCACTTTTTGAGGCTTTCAATCTATACTTCAGAATCGATTGATAATCCTCAGAATAATACCAATTCTCAAAATCCTGTTTGCTGTTGAATTTTATCAGTACGGACTTCGTATAATGCCAATCACCCTCTAATAATTCAGGTGATTCATCAATTGCGAGGTATTCGCCATTATATCTGGAGAATATATCATCAATTTTATCAAGATACTTCTGATATTCATCCTGATTGACAATTTTGATCTGGGCAGAAAAATAGTATTTCATATTACTTGAAGTTAAAAAATGCGACTCGTTGAGAACTAAGCTAGTGGTTAAGTCTATAACAAGAGGCAGATTGCACTCTGCTTCGATGTCAACCAACATGAATGTATGGGCAGGAGAGGAAGCTTCATATATACTTCAATATAAGTCATTTGATATAACGAGTTAGCGATTGTTTATAATATTTTTAGTAACTACCCCATTTTTCATAACAAATGAGACCTTTTTTAATGTCATGATATTTTCAAGAGGATTCTCATCGGTTGCGATCAAATCGCAATACATTCCCTGTGAAATAATACCTCTTACTTTATTAATTCCTAAAAGTTGAGCTGCATTAGTTGTCATTATCTTTAAAATATCAGCTGCTGGAATTCCCGCCTCAACAAAACTATCAATATAGCTTAGTGCCATTGTTCCTCTTGTTTCATTTTCCATTTCAACCATAATATCACTACCAAAAGCTATCTTAACACCTCCCTCATAGACTCTTTTAAGCCGTTTGATCAGCTTATTATGGAAGGCTTTTGCATTTTCTTCATCGCTGCCAAATGCCTGAAGAACTTTAACAGGAAAATCTGTACTGACCAGAACAATTTCTTTTTGTTTCATAAGAGTTATTATGCTGTCGGGAATTGTCCAGCCATGTTCTACAGAAGCTACTCCTCCTGATACAGCAGAATATAATCCATCTGCAGTCTGACAATGTGCCATCACCTTAAGACCTGCCAGTTTAGCTTCATTTACAATGAACTTTATATCTTCAGCAGAATATTTATATTGTTTTGAATCGACAACAATTTTGATTACATCCACTCCATAAAAAATATTTTCTCGTATAGCCTTTTTTAGCTCATCATGTGTATCAGCAAAAAAATACTCGTTGTTAAATAAATATTGTTTATCGGCTTTAGTTCTGAACTGCCCTCCAAAGGGTGCGATTATTCTACCTGCGGCTAAGATAGTCGGACCAGTAATTAACCCTTCATTTATGGCTCTTTTAATATCTGTATCAACAAATTTTCCTGAATTTCCTGCATCTCTGATGGTAGTAAATCCGGCATCAAGCATCTGTTTTGCATTTACAGCTCCCTGAATAGCCCGATATCCATCCGGATTGAGAAGTACCAGGTCAAGGAAATCAATGCCAAGCTTGTCTGCAAATTTGCTGATATTGGCGCAAATATGTGTATGGGCATCAATAAGACCAGGCATGAGAGTTGATTTTGAAAGGTCTATTATTTCTGCTTCTTCAGGAATATTGATATTTGAACCATATTCTTTAATCCTGCCATTTTCTACCAGTATTATTTGATTTTTATATACTTTACCGGCTGAAGGATCAATAACTCTACCAGCTTTTATAGCAATTATCTGGGCATTAGCCAATCCGGAAATCAAAAAGAAAAAAATTATTAAGGAACTTCTGTTTATCATTTTTCAATTATTAAAATTTAAAAATACTTCTATGCTGGCATAAAAGTATCAGGTATTGCTGACCAAATGAACTTTGTGGCTACAAATATTTAATTATGAATGCAACCTATTGCTTAAAGTTGGTTGCTATTTACTATCCAGGAATAGTAACCAGTTCATCTTAAACTCAAATATTTACCCGGTATCGACTGTTTACGTGATTGTGTTTTTAAAATCAATGATCTTTTTTTTTAATCCTTTCTTCTCTTGCTTTCATAAACTGAAGATGCAATTCAGACTCATTATTAATTTTTAATTTATCCATAAATTCTTGATAAATTCCATAAGCTTTGTGATTTTCCTTGTCAGCAAGGAAGGTGATTAGAATAGTTAAATCTTGTTTATTGAGTTGTCCGCATAATTTAATAAAACTGTAATAATGTATATTTGCAAATTCCATGGTTGAATGTTGAATATATCCTATTGCGTCAGCATCCCATTTCTTAAATTCTACACAAAGCTTAATAAATTTTGTGCCAATTATGTCTTGATAATCGGTTGATAATTCGCTTAATTTGGAGATATACAAACCGCTGTCCATGTATAACTGGTCAAATGTTGGTGAAGAAAAAATCTTTTTAAATAGTACAGAATTGTCAGGAAAAATAGCGATATATTTTTTTTGTAAATCTTTTGATTCTGGATTTCTCTGAAGGTTCTCAAAAGTTGTTTTAATCTCTTGTGCCTGAGGAATCAACTTGTAAGTCTGTGGAATAAGTAATGTATAACTACTCATGATGATTACCAAAACCAATTTAATTCGTTTCATGTTTATGGAGTTATAAGTTTTACACAACTTTTTTCATGGTTAGTCTTACTTTTTCTGTAAAGTTAAGATTTTTGTATTTTAACTTTGAATAACCCAAATAACAAATAAGAGCCAGCTTATTATGAAAATTGTCAGGGAATCAACTGCAATAGAAGTACAAAGGAGTTTCGGCTACAAACTTTATTTTGTCTGGTTATGTGCTAAGCTTAAACCTGTAATGCTGGATGATATTTAATCTCAGGTATATATGCCGTATATAAAATCCTGATGTGTTCTATTTTATAAAGATGTTAAAAAATCACAAGTTACCTCTGAAGGGAGGCGATAAATATATGTCATGGTAAACCAGGAAAACAACTAACCCTACAAAATTGAAAAAGATTATCACAAAAATCCACGCAATTTTCTGATTTGGGGTAATTTTCGAATTAATGATTTTTCTGATAGCTAATGTATATGCAACAATAACAGCAATTGCAACCATTAATACAATTACAAGTTCATAAGCTTTAATGTTGCCCATATCAGGATAATTGAGTTGTGAAAATCTTGATTGATACTATGGATCAAATTTAGCCATTAATCCTTGTCCTTAACACTAATCGTACAGTTTGTTCATTTTTAACTTGTCAGGATGTGGCAAATATTGCAGTCACGCTTTAAAGGATTTTATCTTTACGGGCACATTTACAGGCATACTTCATAAAGTTTAACTTTTTCAGTAAGTTCCTTTAATTCCTTAAGGGTAATTGCATTTTTAAAGTTATTTAACTGTAGTTATTAACTTATATATCAATTAATTGAAGCTGTAATATTCATTTTCAAGAAATTGGTTGCATAATTAAAGTATTGATATATTCCATAGATTGCTACTCATCATAATTGAAAGCAGGTAATTATCAAACAAATGCATTTCACCGGCAGATAATTTTCCATTTTCATGAACCCGTTTTTCTGACTCTATTTTGTTAAGGTGCTCTCCCTGGAAAATGAGTCATATCGGATTTAATCTTGCTCAGATTTTTATTTTAGATGAAATAATTCATCCAATAAGTTCTTTGAATTAGTATAGCCTCCCGGGTATTATTTATCAGTTAGTAGAATGTCAAAATGGATATCCTCGAGTCTATCATAATCTATTGATTCAATTGAGTCCGCATCTGCTATGTGATACTCCAAATTAAACTTTAACTGGTTAATGTGAGCCAAAATACTCCTGCTATTGGTTGTATTCTTGTCCATGAATCTGTTGCGAAAAACTCCCCGGTCTGCTTAATTAATACCAGTTCATCGTTTGAATTAATTCTGATTACAAGACTACCGCTTTGCATAATCTCACCTTTAGGAACATCAGCCCATTTGACCGTAATAGTATTACCCTTAATAACACCATGTGCAACGTTTGACCATGAAGGTGAAACAGCATCCTCTTCACCATACCAGAGTATTTCGTTGCCTAACTGCCTCAGATAGTATTTGCCTCCGGCGCCGCTAAAGACTCCATCTAAATTGTAAACTGATTTCTCAACTTTTTTTTCATCTTGTGAAAAAG
>CAZXFB010000041.1:0-38445 GCA_964639725.1 uncultured Rikenellaceae bacterium | reverse complement strand
ATCCGGCAACAGGAGTAATGACGTGGGCTAATGGGTTCTCAGGGAATGTTGATATTCGTGTAACAGCCAATGGCTGTAACGGACCATCAGCACAGGTTACCAGGACAGTCAATATCACACCGACTGTGGCTATCAATACATTTACACCTGTATCATCCAATCGTTGTCAGGGAGCAGGAATAGAGACCTATACCACTACAGCAACAAACTCAACAGGTATAACTTATTCACTTGATGCGGCGAGTTTAGCCGGGTTCAATACGATAAATTCATTAACAGGGACAGTAACTTATGCTGCAGGATGGAGCGGTCTAACCACTATTACAGCCAGTGCAACCGGGTGTAATGGGCCAGTCTCCACTACACATACTGTTACAATAACTCCATCTGTAACTATTAATGCATTTTCACCTGCAAGTTCAACTCGTTGTCAGGGAGCAGGCACAGTGACCTATACAACCACAGGATTAAATAGCACCGGAATATCATATACTCTTGATGCAGGCAGCATAACAGGTGGAAATACTATAAATTCTTCAAATGGTGAATTGACGTATTCTGCAGGTTGGAGCGGTACTACAACGATTACAGCGAGTGCAGCCGGGTGTAACGGACCTGCTATCGCAGCACATGTTGTAACAGTAAATCCATCCACAGGGCCAACTATATTTACTTCAGGTGCAATAACTTTATGTCAGGATGCAACTGATGAGATATATACAGCAACAGCAGTGAATAGTACTTCAATAATATACTCAGTATTACCAGGAACTGCAGGGTCCATAAATCCAACATCAGGATTAATGAACTGGAGTCCAATATTTAGTGGGATTGCAACAATTACTGCTACTTCAACCGGACTTTGTGGGACAACAATTGCAAACAGAGTTGTAAATGTCAGACCATCAACCGGTGCTACAAGTTTCACAGCCGGCCCGCTTGAAGTTTGTCAGGATGCACCGGATGAGACCTATACGGCTACAGCATTGAACAGCATATCAATAGCATACACAGTATCTCCAACAGGTGCAGGTGTAATTAATCCTGCAACCGGTGTAATAAACTGGGATGCTGCGTTCAGTGGAACAGCGACAATAACTGCAACAGCAACCGGACTTTGCGGAACAACAAGTGCAAATCGTACTGTAATTGTAAATTCACTACCTGCAATATCCCAGAATCCCATTAGTAAGACAATTTGTGAATTCGGACCAGTGGCATTCAATGTAACCGCTTCAGGAGCAAACCTTGTCTATAAATGGGAAGTAGATGAAAATACCGGTACATATATTACAGTACCAACAGGTGGTGTATACGAGGGAGAATCATCAAATAAGCTTCAAATTTGGAGTACTGTACGAAGTATGAACAACTATAAGTTTCGTGTAATAGTTTCAGGTTGTTCTCTCTCTTTAACATCAGGTGAGGCACTGCTAACTGTAAATGTAGCTCCCGAGATGACTTTCCATCCATCCGATACAACTGTATGTCTTGGAAATAATGCCATTATGGTGGCTGACGCTGTTGGTACAAACCTGACATGGCAATGGTATGTCAATAAAGGATCCGGTTTTGTTCCGGTTACTGATGCCAACTTCAGCGGCACAACCAATGACACTCTTGTAATTTCAAATGCTCAGTTCTCGTCCAATAACTGGGTATTCAGGGCTAAGGCAACCGGAACATGCGGAGTGCCGGTATTCTCCAACTTTGCTATCCTTAGAGTAATTAACCCGCCAATTCCAACTAAGAATCCTGATCCGAAGGTTATCTGCGAAAAAGGAACAACCTATCTCCTCGGGAATGGTTCAGGTTATATGTCTCTCATATGGCAGGTGTCGACAAATAGCGGAGTTAGCTGGAGTAACCTTTCGGATACAGCCAGTTATCTGGGTTCAGGAACACAGCAGCTGTCAATTCAGGATGCACCGGTATATCTTAACAATAACCAGTATCGGCTGGCGCTCATAGGTGAGTGTACAACCAGGTATACCAATGCTGCAACTCTAACAGTCAATGCTAATCCTATAGTTGACTTTACTTCAATTGATCCTGTTAACGCATGCGGAGGAGATGCTGTAGTATTAAATGGCAATCCAACAGGTGGCTCAGGTATCTGGTCACAACATCGCTGGACAGGAGATGTTGGCCCACTGAATAATTATGCTATTCAGTCACCAACCTTTACTTCACAGATATCCGGAACATATTCTCTCAATTACAGGGTGACCGATAATAAAGGCTGTTTTGCCGAGGATAATATCACTATTAATGTTGATAGTCCTTCAGCCAGATTTACCCAGGATATAAATGGTGGATGCACACCGCTTTCTGTCTCCTTTATCAAGGATATGACAGGAATCACAAAATTCTGGTGGGACTTCAACGACGGTTCTCCGATCGACTCATTAAATGCTAATCCTGTTCATGTATTTGCAAACACCAATCCTTCTTCAATAGGATATTATAATGTTAAGCTGAAAGTACGTTCACCGGGAGGCTGTGTTGATACGTTCACATCAATGATAACAGTTTACCCGTCAATAAATGCTACTTTTACAACCAGCACAAATATCCTCTGCAGCGGGAACCCTGCAACATTTACTACATTGCCAGGGGCAAGCAAATATTTCTGGGAGTATGGCGATGGTGCAAGCGGATATTCAACCAATGTGGCAACACATCTCTATACCAATTTCACCACAGCCCCGGTTGTTCTTACAGTTAAGCTGACAACAACATCATTCTATAACTGCACAGATACGAAGACACTTACTATTACAGTTATGCCAGTCCCGTTACCGCAGTTTACTGCCGTTCCCCCGAATCAGGTCTACAACGCAGGTGGTAATCCTGTAACTTTTACCAATACCACTAATGACGGCACATGGATCTGGAAATGGCTGTTTGGCGAAGGAACAACCTCAACAGTGCAGAATCCTGTTCACACTTATACTGCATTAGGTGATTTTATAGTGACTCTTATTGCAAGCAATGCAAACTGTTCTGACAGTATTAAACACACTGTAAGTATCTTGCCAAAAGCACCGGTTGCAAACTTTGATTCAATACCTTCGGGTTGTGAGCCATTGGCTATATCTATCAATAATACATCTCTGAATACTGAAACCCCGGGTACTACATTCAGATGGGACTTTGGCGACGGCAGTTTTTCAACAGCTAAAAATCCGACATACACTTACTTTGATCCTGGCGTATACCGTGTTGAACTTACTGTGACCGGACCCGGAGGAACATCTGTTAAGTCGCAGGTCGTAAGAGCCTATGCATCACCCAGAGCATACTTTGAAGTATCTCCAAACTTCGTATTTGTAAATGATGAAAAGGTAAGGTGCTTTAACCTGACAGAAGGTGGTGACAGCTATCTGTGGGAGTTTGGTGATGGTGATACTTCTAAACTGAAAGAGCCATTCCACAGATATATGACAGAGGGTATATACGACATAACACTATGGGCATTCTCATCCAACGGTTGCAGCGATAAATTTATTCTAGCACCGGGTGTTACTGTGGAACCGGCAGGAGAAGTAAGGTTCTCGACTGTCTTCACTCCTAACAAGGAGGGAGCTATCGACCGCTCAGACCTGCCGACAGGTGGTACTGAGGTCGACCAGTTCTTCTACCCGCCTATTCGTGAAAAGGTTACTAATTATAAGTTGCAGATATTCAACAGACTCGGAGTACTGATCTTCGAAAGCCATAACATCAATATCCCATGGAATGGTTATTATAAAGGTAAACTATGTCCCCAGGGAGTATATGTTTGGTACGTAGAAGGTAAGTACGCTAATGGAATGCCATTCAAGAAAGTAGGAGATGTGACACTTCTTCATTAGAAATACTTACCCTTTAATGTCATGAGCCCGTGTAAAAAGCGGGCTTTTTTTTTCGGTTTGCGACAGCTGCCTGCAGCGAGACATAGGAATAATGAATAATTAGAAATGTTAATTTGCTAGTATCACTTGCCACATGCAACACTCCAAACACTGCAAGCAGAAACAGGTATTAATTAAGATACTGCTGAGTATCTTTTTCCTGTGTTATTTTAAAATAATGCACTAAATCAGAGTTATATATAGAATTATTTTCTATATTTGATCAGCTGCGTTTCTAAATTGTGATATCATGACGCTCATCTGGTACATCGAAAGATTGCGATGGATAGATTCGTTGGTCCCTGTGGAAGCCATAGGATTTCCTGAAGGTTTTTTTATAAGGTTTGATACAGAAATGAGTAATCTTTCTCAAGATCTTCAGAAAAAGTATGAATTGATAGCTTCTAATCAAAACCATAATATTAAGTATGAGTTTTGTTGATCTGATAAGGAGAATAGAACGGATCGATCAGTTGATACGATTAAGAGCTACAGGAAGACCTTCTGAACTCGCTAAAAAGCTTGGAGTTTCAGAGAGTCAGCTGTATGAAGTTTTAAATATAATGAAGGACGAATTTGGTGTTTCTATCATGTATTCAAGAACTTTACAAAGCTATTACTATACAAAGGACATTAAATTTAAATGTTCGTTCGAAGAAGATTCAGCTGACAAGATTGATTCGAAACATTTCCGTTAAGCAGAGACAAATCTTTCAAAGTCAGAATTAGAAAACCAAGAGTTTTTCAGGAAGTAAATCTTAAGTCCCGGGACAGTAGGTTTTCCTGCTGATAAGTAATAAATTATTTATTATAAAGATAATTTTCGAATCACTCCGGAAAAACCGGAGCGAATCTTTTTATATTGCATCATCTCGCTTAAACAATCAGAGGATATAATTTCCTCGTGCTAAAATTATGATTCAGGATAAAACTTTAGAGAAATCGTGGAATGATTTACTTACTAACAGGTTGCATAGTTATGCAAACATCTTGTTAGTTAATGGAAGTTTTGTCGATACTCCTGGGCTCATAAATGGAAAAATGGGGATACCTAACTTTTGTTGCCATTATTCACGGTATATGAATTTCAAGGTTTTCGAAGATTATGCGGATGAACTTACAGAAGAAATAAATCCTGAAACTCCTCTGTATATTGAAAACCGATTAACCGGTATCTGTTGGGGAATTGAGGACCTTTTAAGAAATAGATTCCTTGCGGGAGATACGGATGAAATTCTGAATGAGATTGACTCTTTTATCTCGGACACGATTAATGATCTATTTCCAGGCGAATGGTCTGTCAAGGCAGCAGAATCCGAATGTGATCTTTATCAGCAAACGAGGAACAATAGTATTAAATGGAATGAGAGAGGGTTAATTTCTTTTGTTAAACAGAAGAATTCGATGGAGAACTTTTTTTCAATTGATGTATTAATCAGTTCTTCCAGCTATGGATTATTCGGAGGAATTGCATAAGAAACTATGGTGATGCTTAAAGAAATAAGTAAAGAACATAATATATAATTAATTGATCTGTTGAGGTGCTATTCAGGAACTTTCCCTTTGAGTACCAGTTGGATTCCATGGATTGTGGTCCAGCATGTCTGAAGATTATTGCCAGGCATTTTGGTAAATATTATTCCCTTCAGCATTTGCGTGATTTATGCGGAATAACCAGGGAAGGCGTATCATTTCTTGATTTAAGTTATGGTGCTGAAAAAATTGGGTTACATACACTGGCTGTAAAAACAAATATTAAAGATCTTCACTCAAAAGTCCCCTTGCCATGCATCATACATTGGAAAAGCAGCCATTTTATTGTAGTTTATAAAACAACAAAATCTAAAATATATGTTTCCGATCCAGCAAAAGGATTAATAAATTATTCACATTCTGATTTTGAAAAAGGTTGGTACAAAGCCGGAGAAGATGCCGGAGCAATTCTGGCCATCGAACCAATGGCCGATTTTATGCAACGCGATCTGGAAGAAAAATCAGAGAGAAAAAAGAGTTTTGAAAACATAATAGGATATTTTAAACCTTACCGGAAAAACTTCACTACCATTTTTGTGGTAATGATAATTGCAACAGTTCTTCAGGGTCTGTTACCTTTTATTTCCAAAGCGGTTATAGATGTTGGTATACAGACCCGTGATCTGAATTTTATAAATCTTGTTCTGATTGCAAATATTGTTATAATATTAACAGTTGCTGTCTCAAGCGCAGTAAGAGACTGGCTTCTTCTTCATATAACTGCCAGGGTCAATATTTCACTTATATCAGACTACCTGATTAAGTTAATGCAGTTGCCGGTTACTTTCTTTGAAAATAAAATGATTGGTGACATTCTTCAACGTGCCCAGGATCATGAACGAATCAGGAGTTTCATCATGAACAGTTCCATTAACCTGGTATTCTCTTCATTAACTTTTGTCACTTTTTGTATTGTACTCTTAATTTTCAATTCTGCAATTTTCTACTTGTTTCTGGCCGGGAGCATCCTGTATATCGGCTGGGTTATTGCATTCCTGAAGATCAGAAAAAAACTTGACTGGGAATACTTTAACCTGATTTCACAGAATCAAAGTTACTGGGTGGAGACAGTTGGAGCTATTCAGGATATTAAGATTAATAATTATGAAAAACAGAAACGGTGGAAATGGGAAAATATTCAGGTTAAACTGTACAAGGTTAACCTCAAAGTCCTGAATATCACAAATGCACAAAACCTTGGTGCTCAGTTTATTCAAAGTATGAAAAACCTGGCGATAACTTTCTGGTGTGCCAAAGCTGTGATAGTCGGGGATATAACTTTCGGGGTAATGATATCAACCCAGTTTATTATTGGGATGTTAAATGGTCCGTTAACCCAATTTATCGGATTTATAATTTCAGCACAATATGCAAAAATCAGTTTCTTAAGGATAAATGAAATTCACCAGTTAAAAGATGAAGAAGACATAATTGCAACAAACAGACTAAATATCACTGACAATAAAAATCTTATTTTAAGAAATGTCTCATTTCAGTATACTCCAAACTCCCCTTTTGTGTTAAAACAGATCAATCTGAAAATTACTGAAGGAAAAACAACAGCTATTGTTGGTGAAAGCGGAAGCGGGAAATCCACTCTCCTGAAACTCCTGCTGAGATTATATCAGCCCTCTTATGGTGATATCCTCATCGGGAACATGAACATTTCAAATTTAAGTATCAGGGAGTGGCGCAATGAGTGTGGTGCTGTACTGCAGGATGGTAAAATATTCAATGATACAATACTGAGTAATATTATCCTGGATGACGAGAATATTGATTACAATAAGTTGAAAGAGGCTGTTAAGATAGCACATATCAGTAACGAAATCGAACAAATGCCGCAGGGCTATAAAACCAGGGTAGGGGAGGTTGGAAGGGGTCTCAGCGGCGGACAAAAGCAACGGTTACTGATAGCAAGAGCCTTGTATAAAGCACCTTCTTTTCTTTTTCTTGATGAAGCAACCAATGCGCTTGACGCTATAAATGAACATAAGATCGTTAAAGCATTAAGCCAGGCTTTTGAAAGAAGAACAGTTGTGGTAATTGCTCACAGGTTAAGCACTGTAATGAACGCTGACCAGATAGTTGTCCTGAAAGACGGAATTATAACCGAGACAGGCACTCACAATGAACTAATGAAAAAGCAAAAATACTATTATGACCTTATAAATAAACAAATGGGTATCTGGACCGAAACAGGAATCAAATCATCGGAAACACAGATGGCCGAAAGAGTTAGTTAAAATGGGGAATGCAGAAAACGACATAAAGAACAGCAGTACAGAAGAAATACGGGATATAATTGATCGTATGCCCATTAAAACAGGCAGGTTTGTAGCATTAATAGTTGTAAGCATGGCTGCTTTGTTTTTATTTTTCGGATGGCTTATTGAATATCCTGAAAAGGTTTCGGGTATGGTTTCCATAACTGCCAGCCAGGCTCCTGTCCGACTTGTGGCCAATACATCAGGTAAATTGCGGTTATTAAAAAGAGACTCCGAGTCCTTAAAAGAAAAAGGAGTAATTGCTTATATAGAGAATCCGGCAAAACTTGAAGATGTGATTGAAGTAGAGAATTATTTAGATAATATCAATCCTGATTCAATCTATTTAAATCCTGAAAATTATTTCACAACAACTTCACGTGTATTAGGGGATTTAAGTATAAGTTATTTTTCATTTTTAAATTCCCTGGGAAAAGTTGTTCAATACCATTCTCTAAAGCCATTTGAGAAAAGAAAAAGCAGTATGGCCACTCTGCTGAAATCACAGATCAGGCTTTTGGAGGATAACAGGCAGCAGATGGCTACAAAAGTCCAGACTCTCAAGATCGCCGGGAAGAGTCTGCACAGGGATAGTACACTTTTCAATTCCTCAACAATCTCTGAACTTGATATGGACCGCTCATCAGTGAACTATTACGGAGTTATTGAAAGCACCCAGGCAATGAACAGGGAGATTACTTCACTTAAAATTCAGATTGATGATACCCGACAAAAACTTGAATTTCTGCACCTGGAGCAACAGGAGACAGAACAAAAACTAAAAATGGAACTGATTTCAACATTTAATGAATTAGCGGGGGATATTAAAAAATGGAAGCTGGCTTATACTTTTACAGTACCTTTTTCCGGGAGGCTGGAATATCTTAATTTCTGGAGGGAGAATGATTTTATTTCTGCCGGAACACCTGTTTTTTCAGTTATCCCGACTGATAATCCATTACTAGGACAAATATTACTTCCATCCCAGGGTGCCGGCAAGGTCGCAGTGGGACAGGAAGTTATAATTAAACTTGATAATTATCCATATATAGAGTATGGCTCTGTTAACGGACTTGTGAGATCAATTTCGGCCCTTACGAACCAGGTTGATGAATACACTAAAAAGAACAATTTAAATACATATCTCGTTACGGTTGATCTACCTGAAAACCTCACAACTAACTATGGAGCGGCTCTTGATTTTAAATATGAGATAAAGGGAATTGCAGATATACTTATTAAGAAGAGGAAGCTTATTGAGCGACTGTTCGGTAATCTGAAATATATCGTCAGTAAAAAATAATTTTTTTTGTTAAATTTAATTCTTGAATTATGAAAAGATTAAAAAAATTAGAGCTACACAATTTTGAAAAAATTTGTGTTGACGAGCAAAAATCAATGAAAGGAGGAGGCGAATTTATAATCGGGCCGGACGGGAATCAGTACTGTTTTGTTGGGGAGGCTGAAGTTGCAGCGTTTAAAGATGCATATTGCCCTCGTTGCGAACAAAATGCAGAATATGGAATTGTGCCAAATCCAATTTATAGTACTGAAAACAGGTCTTTATTAGATACATTTTCAGAATTTTTATCTAACACATTACCTCACATATTAGGAAGTGGAGGTCATATTAATGAAAGCTACACTATATACAGGCTCAATATTGACGGACAATGGACTCCTTGGGTCCCTTCCAATCAATAACTAATCATATGGAAGACCCTCATATTGAGAAGTTAACAAGATCAATTCTTTTTTTGATTTTAAATATTTACAATTTGGGGTCTTCCCTATTAATGCACAACTAATGAGCCAGCAATCCTATCCTAGTGTTAAGCAAAGTTTGATACTATTATTTTTTTTATTAATCTCAAGTGCTTTATTTTTATTCATAACATTAACAATGCCTCAATTGTTTGGATTTCAATTGCCATTGTTATACATTTCATTTATATCTGCTATTGCACCAATTGCTTGGCTTCCTGTCATATTATATGTAAGTAAGAAAAGTAATGTGCAATTGAAAAGGCAAGTAACAATACCTGATATTGGGATAATTTTCCTTTTAGCACTACTATCTGTATCTATACTAATAATTTCTAGACCTTTAAGTAATCCAATAGAGTACTTAAGTAATCTATTTAACGGCAAGCTCAAATTGGTAGTTTTCCACTTAACAGAATTCGATTGGAATATTTTGATAAAATTTATTGGTGCCGTTCTTATTGCTCCAATATTTGAAGAGATATTTTTTAGGAAACAAATTTTAGGGCTACTTTTAAGAAAGTACTCACCTATTTTTTCAATTAGTTTATCTTCAATATTTTTTTCTGTTGGGCACTTTCGGATTAACGAAATTGGAATTTTGTTGATATGGGGTCTTCTATTAGGTACTATATATTATAAAACAAAAGCAATTGAAGTTACAATTTTGCTGCATTCATTTGGTAATATCTCGAACTTTTTTATTAAAAATGAATTCATTGATATTACAAGGCTACAGCTCCTTAAATATGTTTCGATGATGTTGATCAGTGCTCTTGTGATCATTCTTATAATTAAATATTTAAATCATTATGGAATAGCGAGAAAACTTAATGATCCTGACATTCCTGATGCTTCATTACCTGCTGGCAAACAATAAAATCTATTAACAGATTATCTCATTAGCAAAGTTGCTGATTTGATATAACAAATATCTGCGAAAGTCAATGTCTGAAAATTATAAATATGTATATGGTGAGTTCTGGAGTTTTTTAAGGAATCCCTTAAAAGACTTACAAGGCAGAGTATCAATAATTGAAAAACTTCAAATATTTATTCCGTTAATATTTTTAGAATTACTGATTACCATTTGTCTCGGTGTCTTGATTGCAGGTCTGAATAATCATGGTTTAAACTCATTTAATAAAATCAAACTTCAGATGGGATTACACTACACTCCAGTTTGGTTTATTATTATAGTTATCGCAGTTATTGTACCGATAATCGAAGAGGTTTTTTTTAGGTTATCCTTGCGGTATAAAGCAAAGTACATGCATTTTAATGTTATCATCTTAGTTACCGGATTTACTCTGCTTTTACAATTTTTCTTTAAGCAATTTCATTACAAAATTGCAGTTATTATTCTCGGAGTAATTCTGGCAGGATACTATTTTTTCAAAAAAAAGAGTTTTGATTATTTCCTACTAGCCATTTGGGATCGTAATTATTTTTATGTTTTTTATTTCTCTGTTTTAGCTTTTGGCCTATTGCATTTAACCAATTTACAACTTAAGTCGATTTCATTTTTGCTACTCCCGATTCTGATTTTACCACAATCAATACTTGGATTGTTCTGTGGATACATTCGTCTCAAAATAGGGTTTATTTGGAGCTGCCTTTTTCATTCTATTCACAACTTCATTTTTATACTCCCAATGTTGATAGTAGTGTTGATTCCGGTTTCCAAAAAGTATTCAATTGAGATTGTCGAACAAAGTTATGCAGATGTTTTTAGTAATTGGAGAATTACCAATGACACCATAGAATTTGAACGGCTTAAAATCTGTGATATTTTCCCAAAGCTATTAAGAGTAGATAGTAGTAACATTGAGTTTGAGGATTCAGAAATAGCAAATAAGATTCTGACTATCAATTTTACGAAAATTGGCAGAGAGGCCTCGGGAAAAACCAGAAGCTCAGAAAACATTATAATTGACGAACTTTTAAGGAAATATGATTTAAAAATTGATCGCAAATTAGTTGACAGAGAAATCTACCAAATGCAAATTATTGATTCTGTCAAATTAAATTTTCACAATCAGAACAATAAAGAAAATTTACCGGCAAAGGGTATTCCTGCCCTCTCTGATAATGAAATTAATTTGCATAATGCAGATTTAAAAATATTTGCCAAAACAATTAGCCTGAATTTTAGTAAAGACGTTTTCTATTATTCTACGTATCAGAATAAATATACAATTAAGATTCCAAAGCTTGAATTTGAAGAATTAAATCAATACATGGAAGATCAATATGGGATAACACTCAAAAAAAGCATCAGTAAGGTTTCCGTTTATGAAATAAAGCGTGCCGACTAATTTTCTGATCAATCAATATCTTATGCATTGACCAACAATTGAACATAATTAGTATAGAATAAATTTCAGCACTAAAATTTAAAATTTGAGGTTATTAGATTAATATGCAAGTAAAAAATAATCCTCCTCTAAAAGTTTTAATGTTTTATGATCTTAAAGGCTGGGCCTGGTGGCACAGAATAAACAACATTGCTAAAAATCAACCAGACGATATTATTATTGACTCATTGCCAACAAATGCTGACTTTGACCATCAGCTATATGATTTTATTCTGGTTTTTGATTCATTTCTATTAAAGATCATTCTTAAGGTACCCCCTGATAAACTTATAATTGGTTGCAGCTGCCCTAAAATAATGGAGCAATTCTTGAATGCACTATTGTTATTTAAACCCCTGGCAGGTTTGGTGAATAGCCAGGAGATGTACAATTCTACAAAGGATTATTATAAAATATTCTATTGTCCTAATGGTGTTGATGAAAGATTGTTCACTCCCGGAATAAATAAAGGAAATAGTTTAACAGCATGCTGGGTAGGAAATTCAAAACATTTTGCCGGGAAAGGTCTGGATATTATAAGACAGGTTTGTAATAAAGTAAGGATCCCGCTTATTACATATGACCGGTCAGATAATAAGGATGGATTGATAATGTCCCAAGTCGAATTACGCGAAAAAGTATACTGTAAATCGGATTTTTATATATGTTACTCAGAATATGAAGGTACTCCTAATCCTGCACTGGAAGCCCTATCCTGCGGATTGCCTGTTATAACCACTAAAGTAGGGAACATGCCGGAAATAATTGTGGATGGAGAAAACGGTTTCTTGTTGGAGCGGAATGAAAATTCTCTGGTTGAAGCAATTGAAGAACTAAAAAAATCCAGTATTAAAGAAATGTCTGTGAATGCCAGAAATTCTATATTGAATGGCTGGACATGGAAAACCCAGGCAGAGAATTATACGAATATGTTTAGATTACTGAAAAGTAACTATTCAGAAACAAAAATAATCAGAGAGAAAATGGATGCTCAGTCCAGAGATTTCCAACTTATTGAAAGCAAAGAAGGCAATGATATGATCAACATGAAAGAATACAAACAAAGAATAGCAGATGTTACCTTTGTTTTTTTAGTCAGGCTGGATAACATTGACAGGTTAGAAAATATTCTGGCATCAACTAAATTCATTTCCACTAATTTTGAAACAAATATCCTGGTATCAGAATATTCCTCGTTTAACAACGGTCTGTTGAAAAAGCTCCTTGAGAATAACATAAAGTACTCTTATCAGGAAGACCACGATCCCATACTCTTTCGAACAAAGTTTATTAATCAGATGGTGCGAACTGTTGAAACCCCTTTTGTAGCAGTATGGGATGCAGATGTCATAATTTCTGTTCGCCAGATCAGTATGGCAATTCAACTTCTGAGGAACGGAAGTGCTGATTTTGTGTACCCTTACGAAAAGTATGCTTATGATACCTCTGCCATATTGCGAAGATTGTACCTGGAGGAAAATAAAATTGAAGTACTGGAACAGAATGTTAAGAAGATGAAAGAAATGTACCCACCAAATCCTTTAGGTGGGGCTTTTCTGGTTAACAGGATTTCCTATTTGGAATCAGGACTGGAAAATGAGAACTTTTATGGTTGGGGTCTGGAGGATGGAGAGCGCTTTTACCGCTGGGAGAACATGGGTTATAGAATCAAGAGAGTTCCCGGGCCACTCTTTCACCTTACTCATGTCAGAGGATTAAACAGTAATTTTCAAAATGGCGACCAGCAGAAGGTTAAACGGAAAGAGATCCTTGGAGAAAAAAGAAAAAAAGATTTCCAAAAGATTCACACTGTTAATAAATAAAACGGAGTATAATTTATCCCTGACAATGGACCAGACTTCTGTAAAGATAGCACAATTCATTCTGGATAGCAAACTGGAAGGATCAAATCATGGTTTGATGCATGGTGGAACTGGAATAAGCATTTTCTTTAACCACCTTGCCAGAAAAACAAACAATGCTGATTATGAACAATTTGCCTCTGATCTACTTGATAATGCATTTGCAAATCTAAGCACACTCTTCCCTACAGATTTTGAAAACGGACTTGCAGGCATTGGCTGGGGAATAGAATATCTTGTTCAGAATAATTTTGCCGAAGGTGATGCTGATGAAATTCTGGAAGTGATTGATAATAAAGTATTCAGATTGCTGAACGAAGAATTGCTTGCTTCATTTGAATTAACCAATGGACTGACAGGCTATCTTTTCTACTTAATATATCGTTTGAAGAATAAAACAGCATCTCTTTCAATGGTTCACCGAATCAATCGCGAATTACTTATTCTTACGATTAATAAAATTGATGAACAAGTCACAACACAATTTCCTTTAATTGTCAAAGATATTTACTTCGACATGATGTGGAAGTTTCCTGTTATGTTATCAGGATTAAGTGAAGCCTTCACCCTTAATATTTACAACGAAAAGATTGTGTGTATTATCAAACAATTGTTACCAAATTTTGAGGCTTATCTTCCAGCCATGCAAATCAACCGGATCTATATGGCTACTATCCTTCAACAGATTTTTAATCAAATTCCGGATCCACGTCTTGAGAAACAGATAAAAATTCTTTTATTCAGTACCGATTTTAACACCCTTAAAACAGAAATTGACCCGGATCAGATGAATTTAAGGTTTGGATGGCCGGGAGTTGTAATTATTCTCCATAAGGCTATTCAAAAGATACCAGCTGGTTATCCAAACCACAGTAAACTAAAATCTGTTTATCAGTATATTATTAATAAGTATAATAATACTTTATTCAACTTACAATCTCCTGCCTTAACCCCGAACACCAGAAACCTGGGAATTAGTGAAGGAATTTCAGGAATTGGACTTTTCTGCATGTTTATGTCCGGAATATTTCAAAAAAATCCCCGGATTTAGCACCTATCCGGGGATATTGTTTAAGGTCCAAAGGACCACCTGTTAAAATTGACAGGTTCAACCTCAGGAGATGCAGCGATTTTAGCATCTGAAAAATATCAGGTTTCAGTATAAATATTTGTTTTAATTTTTATAAACGCATTAGACAGATTCTCTATGGAATCATAATATTTAGTTATGACAGTCAGATATATCTTAGGTAACGTGTCTTTCATATGTTTGTATTGCAGCTAATTACATAATAAAATTATCCTCAGCACACAAGCTCACGAATACACATTTTTTGTTTAATATGAATACCCCTCCATTTGTTACCTTAAATTGCAATATTTGTGTACTATTTTCAACTATCTGAATATGCTTAATGTTAAAAAAATAAGCAGGTTATAATTTTAGATTGATTTAGAAGCAGGTTTTATATTTTGAATCCCAGTTAGCGCATTGGCTTCGCCGGGCTCGCAAGTTCGGTTGCTAGCGGGGAGGATATTTAATTCCAGTTTGAAAAGTGCCAGGGGTTTGACTTTCAAATGAAAGATTAATAAAATGGATTCTATGAAAAGAGAGTAGCGAAGGAGCCTTAATATAAATAACCACTGACGTCATCCTGGGGTTGGAACAATCATAAATATTTAAGCCTGAAAGGGCGTAAAATAATTGTGAGTCAAAGGATAATTGTAATAGCTTCCTCTTTTCTGGCTCTGTTTTAATTCAGGATGACATTCATTACTATCTTCTGAACATTAAAAGCAATTTTCCCAGTCGGTGCGGATAATACAATAAGACTATCAGTGTACTCCTGCATTTATAACGCTCTTTCATAAAACTGATGGAAGGAAAGATATCACCTAAAACAAAAAGAAACTTACGATGGAATCCTGGAATTTCAGCTAGCATTAAACGGTAATATCCCTTTTTTACATTGGGAGGATTACCTTTTGGACTTTTAAGGAAGAATAAAAATTTTTCCAGAGCGACAGGATCATACCAATTGTCAATAAAGTCACATAACCATATGGGAAATTGAATACCCCAGAACTCATTAAGTATACTTAACTTGTTTGCAAGTATAACACATATATCAGCCTGTGATGCGTATTCAATAAGATCAGGTCTGATGATCTTATCCCGGTGTTTCTCAAGCAGTACAATAAGATCAGTATAAAGTCTCAATTGCGATTCATTATTCATCTCATGGTAACAGAGATGTCTGATAAGGTAAAGAAAGAAGATCTGTGGCTGCGGAATATAAACCTTTTCTCCTTCCAGATCAATCTCATAACTTGTATCTAACAACGACATGGTAAGACTACTACCAGAATCACCAAAAAGCTCATGATGAATCTCAACCGAAGTTCCGTTTTTAATGAGAGTTGGAAGATGCTTTCCAAGGTTTGCAATGATCAACTTGTGGAAAACCGATTTTACAGGCAGTGAAATAAAACCATTACTCAGCAGGATCCTTCTAGCATTCAGACACTTCGCTTTCCCGATAAGTATATCAATATCCGACATCTGCCTTAAACCTTCGTTACCATAATCTGATAATTCAAGTGCCATTCCTTTCAGCAGAACTGTCCGTATATTCTCTCTGTTTAGTAGTTTAAGTACTTCAATTATTGTTTCATTATTAAAAGCATTACGACTAAGACTCTTCATCAGGGTACCCTTCAGGAATACTGCATTTTCTTCTGGAACAAAAGTAAGTAGTCTGAGTTTTTCAAGATTATGATAAACCAGGGCTGCTACACCATGAGCATTAGCCAGGGAACTGAAATAATTCCAGTTGGTAACTTTTGGAATAAGAGCCCTTATTTTTTTAATCTGCTCATCGCTGAACTCAAGTCTGCATAACTCAGGTAAAAGAGTCTCTTCATCCAGTATGTTGTATATAGAGTTCATTTTCCAAACCTGCTGCTCTGTTTTGTGAACATGGAGAAGTAAATACCTTTTCTTACCATCAGTTCTTCGTGTGTACCTGTTTCAACAATAGCTCCCTTGTCAAGTACAATAATTCTATCGGCAAGGGAAACGTTAGTAAAACGGTGGCTGATGAGAATTGAAGTACGATCTTTAACAATTTTCCTGAACTGGCTGAAGATATCATATTCTGTATCTGCATCAAGAGAACTTGAGGGCTCATCGAGGATAAGAACAGGGGCATCCCTGAAGAGGGCACGTGCTATTGCTATCTTCTGCCATTCTCCCCAGCTGAGTTCACGGCTCTCATCGAAGAGATTGCCTAACATGGTATCATACCCTTTTGGGAGACTATTAATAGTACTGTGAATACCTATTTTCATGGCAGCAGATCTGATTTTGTCATCAGCATCTGACTCTTCAATATCACCCATCCTGATATTCTCCCCTGCTTTCAGATTATAAAGCATAAAATCCTGAAAGACTACAGAAAATAGTTTTCTATACTTTTCAGGATCCATATTCCTGATATCGGAACCGTCATATTTAACACAACCTGAGTCAGGATCATACAGGCGGCACAGAAGTTTTACAAGTGTACTTTTACCGGAACCGTTAGGACCAACAAGAGCAATAACTTCACCCTTTTTAATTTCAAATGAAACATCTGTTATTGTACCTGTAGTGTTGCCAGGATATGTAAAGGTAAGATTTTTGACTACTATGTTTTTCATTACCGGAGAAGGTATCACTACCGGTTCAACAGCTCTAATTTTTTCTTCAAGGTTAAGAAATTCAAATGTATCTCCTATAAACAGGCTATCTTCATACAGACCGGCAAGAGAACTAAGTAGTTCCTTTATATAAGACATTCCTTGCCTTAATGCCATAAGGAACATCGCCATTTGTCCGATCGACAGATTCCCTTTTATGGTTTTGCCTGAAATTATAAATAGAGTAATAAATATAGCTGTTGCTTTACTTAAGGTTGAAATAAGTTCTATAGAAGTCCTTTTTCTGATTATATTGATTTCCTCTTCTTTTTGTCTTTTTAATGATTTTTCAAAGAGGCTGGTAAAATATTTACCAAGTCCAAATAACCTCAATTCCCTTGAAGGTCTCTCTCCTGTAAGAAGCCAGTGGTAATATGTTGATTTCCGCGCTTCAGGCGTTTGTTTTCTCTGGAAATTGTAAAGGATGTCTGCATAATGGAGACGTAACCATATACCCGGAATATTTACTAACAGGAGCAGTAATGCAATTGTCCAGTGAAGAGTTAAGATAAGTCCTGTAATGAGAATTAAGGAGAGAAATGCTCTGAACATTGCAATAAGATTGTTCAGAATATTGTTGGGTCGCCAGGGAGCCTCTCGTGAAGCACGTGACAGACAATCAAAATACTCTGGCAGTTCAAAGTTTATAAGGTCAAGTTTTACAGCTTTGGCATGTAGAAGCTGATACATATATAACTCAAGCTTCAGAGATTGTTTTTTCCGTACAAATGTATCCACGTCAGCCGAGGCTTCATCCAGAAACCATACAATTGCCAGAGCTGTAACAGGCCATAGCACATTAACTATTACAGTTCCTGGTGACTGGGAGGCTGCAGATGTGACACTATCTATAACTACCTTAATAAGCCATAACAGGGCTAAAGGGAAAGTGCTTCTCATTATTGAGATAAAGACTGTAGCAGATGTCCAGCCAGGAGCACTCTTCCAGACAAGCTGTAATGATTTTCTGAAAAGGATGTATTTCTCCTTCATACCTTTATTTGCATACTTAATTTTTCCTGTAAGCTATAATTATTGACAGACTTATTTAAACATGAGTAAAAAAAAAAGTATCAATCTGTTAAAATAATAGTTTGGTTTGTAATCCTTGTAATTCTTGTAACTTAAACCCTTTCCTTCTTTATTTTCAATACGAACAACCCTGCCGGCAATATATTCGGAAGGTATTGGCTGATCCTCTCTTGAACAGGAGTCTCCACGTGTAATAAAAAGAGTCTGATTTTTATTTTTTAAGATGCGGACGAGACGGTGGACAACAAACCCGGATTCCCTTTTCCATGCGACAATCTCTCCCGGATAAGGAGGTGAACCAGAAGTTATGGGTTCTATATAGATTATTGATCCATTCCTGATAGAAGGGAACATGCTGTAACCTTCAGCCTTTACCTTTATTGACTTGCCTTCAGCAAGAAGTGTAAATCCGGCCTCCTTAATAATGGCAATATTATCGTGATTGTCATTCATTTTCAAGAATATGATCAATTATACTTCTGTCGGGTTTGAAGTATAATATGGTTACAGGAATAGTTGCACACATAATTGATACAGATCCAAGAAGTCGTGCAATAATATCAGCACTCCAGTTATGCTGTATGCAGTTTGCCATCAACAGGCTGACAGCTGTTGCTCCTTTTAATGGAACCGACCTGTTTGAAATGCCATGTTCAATGATGAAGATTTTATTTAGTGGAGAATCATGCGGTTCATCATTATTATAAACAGGTGTATTAAACATTCTGTACCCGCTGCCGGTTTTGCGTACTATGAGTCTGTCATCGTGAATAATCCTGGCTCCGGATTTATCCCAAAGTTTTGCCAGGGTGGTTTTTCCCTTTCCTGAAATGCCACTGAAAATATAACCATGCCCGGCATTATTTATTCCCGAGGCATGTATCATTATATCGCCGTTTATGACAGTTAGATAATAAAGTATAAGCCCGTCGAGAGGGTAATCAAGAGGGTCTGTCTCTTTACCGGCTCCTTCATACCATAGTTCCCATGCACCTGAAGAAATTGAAAACT
This sequence comes from uncultured Rikenellaceae bacterium, assembly GCA_964639725.1. GTDB lineage: Bacteria > Bacteroidota > Bacteroidia > Bacteroidales > VadinHA17 > LD21. Next base: position 18,982 of record CAZXFB010000041.1, on the reverse strand, counting down.
TCAAAGTTGCCCTTTTTGTTTCTGCAGTAAGAGGGAAAATGGAAGTTAAATAAAGATCATTGTGATATTTATAAACATTCCAGAACTCATCTTTTTGTTTAATTCGCGCTCCATTAACCTCCTCGACCAAGGGAGCCGTAAAAACCATTTCTGCTCCTGAAGGAATGTTATATTTTCCAGAGTATACTTTTATTATAACATCAGACACATTTCCCTTGCAAATGTTTCTTTTAAAGCGTTCGGAAGGGATCAGCTCTGGTCCATCATCCATTGCATCAAACCTTAAAATGTATCCGGCAATGTTTAAATTATAGCTCCTCATTTTGGGATTTTTACACAGGAAACTAATATTTATTATTGATAATAAGATACTTGTTCATGTTTTTGATGAAAAGCATAACATCTTCTTCTGCTGTTATTTTATTAACATCATATTCTTTAATGAGAGCTTCAATTAAATCTTCCATAGAGTTTTTACCGTCAATCTGCTCCCAGATAAAGGCACCTGTCTCATTGAGAGTAAAAACACTCTCCATATCAGCAATATTATTTGTAACTGGAACGAGGACATATTCATTACCTGTTTTTCTGGTTACTATTGAAGGTGAATGGGAAGGGATCGATTTTAGTCTGCTCATTGAGTTCCATTTAACTATCAAAAGTATAAAATTTTATGGTTCCTTTTCTTAACTTCGCAAAAACCAAAATTATGAGCAGGAAGAGTAGGGGAAAGGACAAGTCTGTGATATCGGAAGTTTTACTAAAAGAACAGGTACTTACAACTTTGTCTAAAAGTCCTGAACAGGGATTTAATTACAGGCAAATAGCCAAACAACTCAATATAACTGATTCTCCGACACTGCAGTCAGTATCGGATATTTTAAAGGAACTTTGCCGGCAGGGTACTGTTCAGGAGATATATCGTGGAAAATACAAAGCAAAGGTGATAAGAGGGTACATTACAGGAATTGTTGATATGACCAGAATGGGCTATGGGTTCATATCTACCGATGATATTGAAGATGATGTATTTGTCTCAGCCAAAAACCTTAAGACAGCACTTCATGGGGATAAAGTGAAAGTTTGGCTTTTTGCAAAAAAGAAGGGATCACGTCCGGAAGGTGAAGTAGTTGAGATCATTGAAAGATGGAGAACAACCTTTGTGGGCACTGTTGAGATAATGCCTAATTTTGCTTTTCTGATCCCCGATAATAAAAACATGCCGTTTGATCTTTTCATCCCTACAGCAAAGCTTAACGGAGCAAAGCAGGGACAGAAGGCAGTTGCCAGGGTGATAGACTGGGATTCCAAGTCAAAGAATCCTGTTGCCGAAATAATCAATGTACTGGGTTACCCAGGGCTGCACGAAACAGAGATGCATGCAATACTTGCCGAGTTTGAACTGCCATATCATTTCACTGAAGAGGTTGAAAATGATGCTGACAAAATCCCCGGGGAGATAACCATTGAAGATATTAAAACGAGACGCGATTTCCGTAAGATTCCTACTTTTACAATCGACCCGGCAGACGCCCGTGACTTTGATGATGCTTTATCACTTAAGCAACTTGACAATGGAAACTGGGAAATAGGTGTTCATATAGCTGATGTAACACATTATGTTACCATTGGTTCTCTGGTTGAGGAGGAGGCAAAGCAAAGAGCAACATCAGTTTACCTGGTCGACAAAGTGGTGCCAATGCTCCCTGAGAGACTATCAAATCATATCTGCTCCCTTATTCCGGCCGAAGATAAACTAACCTATTCTGCAGTTTTCGAATTGAATGATAAATCAGAAGTAATTAATGAGTGGTTTGGAAGAACGATCATCAATTCTGATAAAAGGTTTTCATATAATGAGGCACAGATGGTGATCGATACAGGTGAAGGAGACATGAAAGAGCAGGTTCTTATTCTTCATAAACTTGCCCAGCAACTAAGGACCAAAAGATTTGAAGTTGGTGCATTTAAATTTGAAAAGATTGAAATAAGATTTGACCTTGATGAAAACGGCAAACCTGTTGGAATAAAATTCCGCGATATGGGTACTGCAAACCAGCTTATTGAGGAATTCATGCTTCTTGCCAATAAACGCGTTGCAGAGTATGTAGGCAAAAAGCTAAAAGGAAAGACATTTGTATACAGGATCCATGATAAACCTGATCCGGAAAAAATCAGCAACTTCAGTCACTTTATAACAAGATTTGGATATTCATTACAGGAGGATGAGAAGACCTCTCTTCCAAAAGCAATGAATAATCTTTTAACCTCAGTTGCTGGCAGGAAGGAACAGAATATCATTGAGACACTTGCATTGCGGTCAATGGCAAAAGCTGTCTATTCAACTGATAATATTGGCCATTACGGATTGTCCTTTAAACATTATACTCACTTTACTTCTCCAATACGCCGTTATCCTGATATGATGGTACACAGGCTACTTACATCTTATCTTGCCGGGGAGAATCCAGGTCAGAAGGAGAAGTATCAGAAGATGTGCGATCACTCTTCCAAAATGGAACGGCTCTCCGCTGAGGCAGAAAGGGCTTCGGTCAAATATAAGCAGGTTGAATATATGAGCGATAAGACAGGCAAAGAGTTCGAAGGTGTAATTTCAGGAGTAACAGAGTGGGGAATATATGTTGAGATCGTTGAAAATCAATGCGAGGGGATGATACATATACGGGAACTCGATGATGATTATTATGAATACGATGAGGAGAACTATTGCTTAAAAGGACGTTCAACAGGTAAAATTTATACTCTCGGTGACCGTGTAACAATAGAGGTTGTTAAAGCAGACCTCCAGAAAAAGCAGCTAGATTTCAGATTAGTTTAAGCTGATCCTCATTAATAAGCTTTAGCATCTCTGATACTGCATCTTCCTCCGGAATGTTTTTCAGAACAGGGATAGTTCCCCTGTAGATATGTACTTTGCCGGCAGCAGATCCAACATAGCCGTAATCAGAGCCAGCCATCTCACCAGGCCCGTTTACAATACATCCCATTACAGCAATCTTTAGCCCTTTAAGATGCCCGGTTGCGGCTTTGACTTTTCTTACTGCCTCCTGCAGGTTAAACCGGGTCCGGCCACATGTGGGACATGAAAGATATATTGTCCGCGTTATACGGGTTCCGGTGCTTTGCAGAATCGAGAAACATAATTTATTGATTTCATACTGACTCAACTCCTTTTTGTTAGTTACTGATATCCCTGCAATATTTCTGTCTGTTATATACCGTCCAAGTAAAGCGGCAGCTTTAATCTGAAGATCTTCCAGATTATCTTCATTGAATACGGGATTTAGTATAATATTTAATTGCAGCTGGTTATTGTGAATAGTATTAAGAAAATGATCAGCAGCAAATTTTTCGGTAGTTGTATTGAACCTGAAAATTACAAGGGATGTATGAGGATTGATCTCTCTAATCTTCTCAATAATAAAATGAGATCCGGTGAGAATGAGGTTAAAAATGTCAGATTTAATTACAGATGCTGATAACGTTTCTGGAGAAAAAAGAGGGTAACAATTATCTTTCCTTTTATTGCTTAACCATTCTTTAAAAGGAACTGAGATTATAACTCCAACCGGTAAATTATCAGGGATCTTTGGAGCTATAATCAGGTCAGCAGATCCATCTGTTATATGAGGATCACCTGTTAAAGCATCAATGTGAAGTCCGGCTTGAGCGTAATAATTCTTTTCTGTTACATCTGAAGATGTCAGGTTTGCAATTACCAGAGGGCCTCTTATATTGTTGAAAATATGAGGTTTCTCACCAGGTGTTCTAAAAGCAATAGTTTTTTCAGGATTTTCAGTTGAAGATCCCCTCGGGTAAAAATCCACAATTTTTCGAGCAACAGGTATCTCTTTTTCAGGATCTTCAGATAGTGAAACCCTTATAGTATCGCCAATACCTTCAGAAAGAAGAGCTCCTATACCGGTTGCCGATCTCACCCTTCCATCATCTCCTTCTCCTGCTTCTGTTACGCCAAGATGTATTGGATAGGAGATGCCTTCTTTCCGGATATTGTTTATCAGAAGCCTGTTAGCTTCGATCATTACTGATGTATCAGAAGACTTCATTGAGAGAACAAGATCGTTGAAATTCTCAGAACGGAATATTCTTATAAATTCAAGAGCTGAATGAACCATTCCTGTTGTTGTGTTTCCATAACGCGTCATTATACGGTCAGAGAGTGAGCCATGATTTATACCGATTCGTATGACGCTCTTATTTTCACGACATATATTAATCAAGGGAAGCAATCTTTCATAGATTCTCTCCAGCTCTTCATTATACTCTTTATTGGATAGTTCAGAAACGATGAAAGAGGCTCTTTTGTCGGCATAGTTCCCCGGATTGATCCTCACCTTTTCAACTAATCTGGCGGCAGTTTCAGCCGCTGCCGGATTAAAATGAATATCAGCTATAAGTGGAGTTTCGAAACCCGCCTTTCGAAGTTCTCTTTTTATAACTGCCAGGTTCTCTGCTTCACGTATACCCTGTGCTGTGAGCCTTATATAATCAGCTCCTGCTTCAATTATCCTTATACACTGAGCAACTGAAGCTTTTGTGTCAAGTGTATTTGTATTGGTCATCGACTGAATACGGATAGGATAATTTCCTCCCAGAGGAATAGAACCGATTAAGACCTCGTGGGGTTTATAGGGCGTTATTTGAGTATTGGAAATCATAATTTGTCATAAAAGGAAAAATAATTCAGGGTCCCTTCTTTTGAGGGTATTCCTTAAAAATATCCTTTAATTATTAAAATCAAAAAAGATTAGAACCTCTTTTCTTATATTACTCTTTTTCCCATTCTGCGCCATCTTTCAGGTCCTTTAATATTATTCCAGCATTTTTAAGTTCATTACGGATCTTATCGGATGTGTGAAAGTCCTTATTGATTTTAGCAGTTTGTCTCAGGTCGATAATTATCTTTAATAACTCCCCTTCAAGGTTCTCGTTAACAGCTCCGGTATTTTCATCCTTCAATCCAAGAATCTCAAACATAAAAGTGTTAAAAAGATCTTTTAAAGATTCCAGTCCATGATTATCAATCTTTTCACTCCCGTTAACAACAGAATTAATATACTTAACTCCTTCAAAAAGATAAGCGATCAGGATAGGACTATTCAGATCATCATCCAGTGCCTCATAGCATTTATTCTTCAGTTTGTCAACATCAATAGTAGATATTTCTGATGGTTTGAGTTTGTTTAGGATATCAATTGATTTCATCAGTTTCTGAAGTCCTTTTTCTGCGGCAATGAGTGCTTCATTAGAAAAATCGACAGTACTGCGGTAATGAGCCTGAAGAATAAAGAACCTGATAGTCATTGGACTATATGGTTGGTCAAGTAATGGATGAGTTCCGCTGAATAGCTGGTCGAGAGTAATGAAGTTCCCAAGTGATCGGGCCATCTTCTGTCCGTTTATTGTGATCATATTATTATGCATCCAATACCTGACCGACTCTTTTCCAAGTGCGGCTGTAGATTGTGCTATTTCGCACTCGTGGTGAGGGAACTGCAGATCCATGCCACCTCCATGGATATCAAATACTTCACCCAGGTATTTTATACTCATTGCAGAACATTCGAGATGCCAGCCGGGAAAACCGTCACTCCATGGAGATGGCCACCTCATTAGATGCTCAGGATTGGCTTTTTTCCAAAGGGCAAAATCAAATGGATTTTTCTTCTCATCCTGTCCTTCCAGTGATCTGGTATTACTCTGCAGATCTTCCAGTTTACGTCCCGACAACTTGCCATAATTATATTTCTCATTATATTTCAGGACATCAAAATATATTGAACCATTGATTTCATAAGCATAGCCCTTTTCCAAAAGTGTACTTATAAGTAACTGTTGTTCAATAATATGTCCTGAAGCTCTTGGCTCAATAGATGGATGAAGAGTATTAAGCTGATCCATATTTTTAAGGAAGGAATTTAAATACTTTTGTACCACTTCCATTGGTTCAAGATGTTCAAGTCGTGCTTTTTTCTGGATCTTATCCTCACCCTCATCAGCATCGTTTTCAAGATGACCGACATCAGTAATATTGCGAACATAGCGCACCTTATATCCAAGATGTGTGAGATACCTGAACAGCAGGTCAAAAGTTACAGCTGGCCGGGCATGGCCAAGATGTGGATCGCTGTAAACAGTAGGTCCGCAGACATAAAGGCCAACCAGTGGTGAATGAAGTGGTTTGAATTGTTCCTTTTTTCTTGAAAGGCTGTTGAAAATGTATAAGTTATTTAGCATTATAATAATGTTTGAAAAGACAAAAGTAAGGTAAATATTTATTTTTTACGTTTGGCCTTTCAATGAAAGAGGTCCGGTCCATTATTTCACAACCAACCATTTGGATGTAATCAAGGCTATAAGCCAATCCTGGGAGTTTGTGGGTTTAATATAACAGGGTTTTACAGGGAAATAATTTTGCATTTTTCAAAATCATTCATATATTTGACCCCACAAATCAAATATTCCTTCCGATAGAGGGTGTTTGGTTTTTATTAAGAAGGGCGGAGAGATTAGGCTCTGCGAAACCCTGGCAACCAATCCATTAGTTTACGGATAACGGTGCCAAAACCTAATCCCGGGAAAGCCGGGAGATGATAAAAATGAACACAATAAAAATGACTTCAATTCATCTGACACACAACAACTTTATTATGCCACTAATGCCTATGTGCATGTGCAGGCAAGGTTTTTGATTTGGAATCAAATATTTATTCAGTTAAATACCGGATCAGATTTAGGACTAAAACATTATATCTGAATCTGTGTTAATTTGTAAAGTAATAAAAATTATAACAATGAAAAATAGAAAAGTAAATTTTGAAACTCTTCAGGTTCATGCCGGGCAAAAGCCCGATAGTGAAACATTATCAAGAGCAGTACCTCTTTACCAGACATCATCATATGTCTTTAAAAATTCAAAACATGCTGCTGATCTGTTTAGCTTAACAGAAGGTGGTAATATTTATACACGCATTATGAATCCGACTTCTGATGTTTTTGAGAAGCGGGTTGCTGCTCTGGAAGGTGGTGCAGCTGCATTGGCAGTCTCCTCTGGTCATGCAGCTCAGTTTATTGCACTCACTACCATTCTAAGACAGGGAGAAAATTTTGTAAGTTCCCCTTTCCTATACGGTGGTACTCATAATCAGTTTAAGGTCACTTTTGCCAACTTTGGTATTGAAGCACGGCTTGCAAAAGATCTTGATCCTGCCTCATTTGAAAAGCTTATTGACAAAAAAACAAAAGCTATTTATGTTGAGACAATAGGAAATCCCGGATTCAATATTCCTGATTTTGAATCGTTTTCTTCCCTTGCTCGCAAGCATGGAGTTCCTCTCGTGGTTGATAATACATTTGCTGCATGCGGGTATCTTTGCCGTCCAATTGAGTATGGGGCGAATATTGTAGTTGAATCAGCAACAAAATGGATTGGTGGTCATGGCACAAGTATAGGCGGAGTGATTGTTGATGGTGCCAATTTTGACTGGACAAATGGTAATTTTCCTGTTTTTACTGAACCATCAGAAGGGTATCATGGTCTTGTTTTCGGAGAGATATTCTCTGCTACTTCAGGAAACGGGAATATCCCATTTATTGTAAAAGCACGGGTGGAGGGTTTAAGAGACATTGGTCCGGCAATAAGCCCATTCAACTCATTCCTGCTTATCCAGGGATTGGAAACTTTATCATTAAGGATGGAACGTCATATAGCAAATACTCTGGCACTAGCACAATGGCTTGAGTCACATCCCGGGGTTGAAAAAGTAAACTATCCTGGTCTTGAGAGCAGTCCTTACAATGCTCTGGCTAAAAAATACCTTCCAAAAGGGGCTGGTGGTGTTCTTAGTTTTGTACTGAAGGCTGAAAAATTGAAAGCAGCCAGGCTGGTTGAATACCTTGAAATGGTTAGTCATCTTGCAAATGTGGGGGATGCAAAAACCCTTATAATCCAACCTTCAGAAACCACACATTCACAACTCTCGGCTGAAGAGCAGCTGGCCGCAGGAGTTCTCCCCGGCCAATTCAGGGTATCTGTGGGAATTGAGCATATTGATGATATTATTTATGATTTTGAACAGGCCTTTAAGAAGGTATTATAATAGAAAAGCATAAGTAAACTTAATGGATATGACACAGGAAAAATTAAGAATAGGACTTTTCGGTTATGGATGCGTGGGCCAGGGACTTCATGATGTATTAAACAGCAGCAAGGGGTTTAAAGCCGATATAGTAAGGATATGCGTTAAAGACCGTTCCAAATCACGCAGGATACCAATGTCTAATTTCACTTACGACAAGAATGATATCCTGAACGATCCTTCAATTAACCTGATTGTAGAGCTTATTGATGATGCTGATGAGGCATTCAATATTGTAACAACAGCCATGAAGAGCGGGAAGAATGTTGTTACAGCAAACAAGATGATGGTGGCAAAACATTTCAAAGAACTGGTTGATCTTCAGGAGAAGTACAAAGTGTCACTACTTTACGAAGCTTCGGCTGGGGCAAGCATTCCAATTATAAGAAACCTCGAGGAATATTATGATAATGAGTTACTCTATTCCTTGCGGGGAATTCTGAATGGGACCACAAACTATATACTTACCTTAATGCATAATAGCGGGATTGATTATTCTGTTGCGCTGAATGAAGCAAAAGAGAAAGGTTTTGCAGAATCGGATCCTACTCTTGATGTTGAAGGATGGGATGCCAAGTACAAACTTTGTATAATAACAGGCCATGCTTACGGCATTTTTCTCAATCCCGATGAGGTTTTTCATTATGGGATCAATACTATATCAAAGTTTGATATTCAGTATGCAAAAGAAAAGGGATTAAAGATAAAGCTGGTGCCTTATGTAGGTAAAACCAATGAAAATACAATAACAAGTTTTGTTCTTCCCAGGTTCATTTCATCTGATAAATATCTCTATAATGTGGATAATGAATATAATGGAGTGATTACTGAAGCCGCTTTTGCTGATAAACAATTTTTCTCAGGTAAGGGAGCCGGAGGTCATGCTACAGGTTCTGCTGTCCTTTCAGATATATCTGCCAACTCCTATGGCTATAAATATGAATATAAGAAGTACCGTCAGGGTACTGTCTCAAATTATACCCGTAATTTTAAGCTCGAAGTTTACTTAAGGTATAAAGATGAACAGGATAAGGAATTGTTTGGATTTGAGGAAGTGTCGGAATACTTTTGTGGCAGATTATATAAGTATGCTATCGGGGTTGTTAACCTTGAAAAGCTTTTTTCAATCAGGGAACAACTTCGTAAGATGGATATTTTTATTGTAAACACAGGTAGAAAAGGGATTATCTGATGAAAAACTCTCCTGAAAAAATTATCCGGCAAAAGATCCTCATCCTTGATGGTGCTATGGGTACAATGATCCAGAAACACATGTTAAAGGAGAAGGATTACCGTGGAGAGAAGTTTATTGATCATCCCCGTCTTCAAAAAGGTAATAATGACCTGTTATCTCTGACTAATCCCGGATTAATTAAAGAAATTCACAGGGCTTACCTCGAGGCAGGTGCAGATATTATCACAACCAACACTTTTAATTCAAACAGGATTTCCATGTCGGATTATGGGATGGAGCCATTTGTTTATGAAATGAATCTTCAGTCAGCACGACTTGTTGCTGATGCAATTAAGGAATTTGAAGATTCCGGAAATTCTGAAGAACACTTTATTGCAGGGACCCTGGGTCCTACAAACCGCACCGCATCAATGTCGTCCGATGTCAACGATCCTGGAGCAAGAGCTGTTACTTTTGATGAACTTGTAGAAGCATATTCAGAGCAGACACGAGGCCTGATTGACGGAGGTGTTCATATCCTGCTGATTGAAACCATATTTGATGTACTTAATTGCAAAGCTGCTCTCTTTGCAATAGATACAGTTTTTGAAGAAAGAGGCATGAGGCTTCCGGTTATGGTTTCGGGAACAATAACAGATGCCAGTGGCAGAACATTAACCGGCCAGACACTCGAAGCGTTTATGGTATCGGTTTCACATTTCCCTTTGCTTAGTATTGGCCTGAATTGTGCTCTCGGTGCAGAACAATTAAGGCCGTTCGTTGAGGAGTTATCACTGAAATCACGATTCTATGTATCTGTTCATCCGAATGCAGGTCTTCCAAACCAGTTTGGTGAATATGATCAGTCTGCTGAATATATGGCTACAATAGCAGAGGACTTTATGAAAGAAGGCTGGGTGAATATTATCGGAGGTTGTTGCGGCACTACTCCTCTTCATATCAGGAAAATAGCTGAAATCTCAAAAAAATACAGGCCCAGGATAATACCTGAAATAAAGAAATTTACCCGGCTTAGTGGACTTGAAGCTCTTACAATAACACCCGAAACCAATTTTGTTAATATTGGTGAACGCACAAATGTATCGGGATCAATAAAGTTCGCCAGGCTTATCAGAGAGGAAAGATATGATGAGGCATTGGCAATAGCCAGGAATCAGGTCGAGGGAGGGGCACAGGTTATTGACATTTGTATGGATGAAGCTATGCTCGATTCGGAAAATGCTATGGTAAAGTTTGTAAACCTGATAATGGCAGAACCGGATATATCAAAGCTTCCGCTTATGATAGATTCTTCACGATGGAATACAATTGAATCTGCTTTGAAATGTATACAGGGAAAATCAGTTGTAAATTCAATAAGTCTTAAGGAAGGAGAGGAGACATTTCTTTCTAATGCAAAAAAAATTCGGAAATATGGTGCAGCTGCTGTTGTGATGCTTTTTGATGAGAGCGGTCAGGCAGATACTTACGAAAAGAGGATCAGTGTTGCTGAAAGATCCTATCGACTCCTGATCGATAAACTGGGGTTCCCCCCGGAAGATATAATTTTTGATCCTAATGTTCTGGCAATAGCAACAGGTATTGAGGAGCATAACAATTATGCTGTGAACTTTCTGAGAGCAACAGAATGGATTAAGCAGAACCTTCCATTTACAAAAGTCAGCGGGGGGATTAGCAATTTATCATTTTCATTCCGTGGTACAGATAAAATTAGAGAGGCAATGCATTCGGTTTTCCTTTTCCATGCAATAAAAGCAGGACTTGATATGGGTATTGTGAACCCAGGTATGTTGCAGGTTTACACCGAAATAGAACCTGATCTTCTTCAGCTAACAGAAGATGCAATATTAAACCGCAGAAAGGATTCCACTGAACGACTTGTAAAATTTGCAGAAGGAGTAAGGAATGAAGGCAAGAAAATGGAGAAGGAAGATGTTTGGCGTCAGCTTCCGGTTATTGATCGCATCAAATATTCTCTTATAAGGGGACTCGATGAATTTATTGAGCAGGATGTTGAGGAAGCCCGTTCCATGTTCCTTCGATCTATTGAACTGATTGAAGGACCGTTGATGGCAGGGATGAACGAAGTTGGAGACCTGTTCGGGTCAGGTAAGATGTTCCTTCCCCAGGTTGTCAAGAGTGCCAGAGTTATGAAGAAAGCTGTTTCAAAACTTGCTCCCTATATTGAAAAAGAGAGTGAAGGAGAGGAGCAGAAAAAGGCCGGTAAAATACTGCTGGCAACTGTAAAAGGGGATGTACATGATATAGGGAAGAATATCGTGGGGGTTGTGCTTTCGTGCAATAACTATGAGATAATTGATCTGGGTGTTATGGTACCGGCTGAAAAAATCATCGACACAGCAATTAAGGAAGATGTCGATTTTATTGGGTTGAGCGGATTGATTACACCTTCACTTGAGGAGATGGTTCATGTTGCTTCAGAGATGGAACGCAGGAAACTGACTATACCATTGCTGATCGGTGGTGCCACAACATCAGAAATACATGGGGCTGTTAAAGTTGCCCCTGCCTATTCGAATGCTGTTATCCATGTTAAGGATGCTTCAAAAGCAGCAGGAGTTCTTTCAGCTTTGATTCAAAAGGATAACAGCAGTTATGTATCAGCAATAAAAGAGAAATACAAAAGACTCAGAGATGATCATAGTTCCCGTCAGACAGAAAAGAACCTGCTTTCATTGAGCGATGCAAGAAAGAACAGATTTGTGACAGAATGGCATCAGGCTGAACTTTATGAACCATTAAAACCTGGTATTCATGTTCTTCATAATATTGACCTGAATGAACTTGCCGGGTATATTGACTGGACATATTTCTTCTTTGCCTGGAAAATATCAGGTAAATACCCTGCAATATTCAGCGATCCTGTTAAAGGTGCAGAAGCAAAAAAATTGTTTGAAGATGCTCAGTATTATCTTAAATTGGTTATAGAAGAAAAACTTCTTGAGGGCAGGGCTCTGTTTGGTCTTTTCCCTGCTGTTTCCGAAGGCGATGATGTTAAGGTATTTTCTGATAAAAGCAAAAAAGAACTAAAAGCTGTCCTCAGGTTCTTAAGGAATCAGGAGCCAAAAGCCAAAGGTGTCCCTAATCTCTCCCTTGCCGATTTTATAGCTCCGGAAACTTCAGGTCTTACTGATTATATCGGAGCCTTTGTTGTTACAGCAGCTCTTGATAATGATGCACTTGCCAAATATAAGGATGATGATTATGCAACAATTATGATCAGGATTCTGAGCGATCGGATTGCTGAAGCAATTGCGGAATGGCTCCATGAAAAGATAAGAAAAGAATATTGGGGATATGCTGAGGGGGAGAATCTTAATATCGATGAATTATTAAAGCTGAAATATAAGGGGATAAGGCCTGCTCCCGGATATCCTGCCTGTCCCGAGCATACTGAAAAGAGGGTACTGTTTGATCTTCTTGGTGCGGAAAAAATGATCGGAGCAGAACTCACTGAGAATTATGCAATGGTTCCGCCGGCATCAGTTAGCGGTTATATTTTTGCTCATCCAGGGTCAAGTTATTTTAATATAGGTAAGATAGGCTCGGACCAGTTGAAGGATTATGCTTTACGGAAAAATATGAAACTTGAAGAAGCAGCCAGATGGCTTGCTTCTAACTTATGATATTAGTATATGAGTGTTATTGATAAAATTAATTGCGCAAAAGGACCCCTGTTTACATTTGAACTTCTTCCCCCGCTTAAAGGGCATAGCATCGAGCGTACCTATGCTGCTATTGACAGACTGATCGAGTATGAGCCTGCTTACATAAATTTTACTTCCCATCGCAATGAAACTGTTTTCAGAGAGAGGCCCGATGGTCTTCTTGAGAAAAAAATAGTCCGTCTTCGACCTGGTACAATAGCTCTGGCTGCAGCAGTAAAATATAAATATAATATTCCTGTTGTACCACACATTCTATGTGGCGGTTTCAGTAAAGAAGAGACTGAAAATGTGCTTATTGAAATGAGATTCCTGGGAATAGATGATGTTCTTGCACTCAGAGGGGATCCTCAGAAAGGCAGCAGGGCATTTATACCTGAGAAAAATGGTCATACATTTACATCTGAGCTTGTTCAGCAGATTGCTGATATGAACAAAGGGAAATATCTTGAGGAGAATCTTGAAAATGCTGATCCAACTGATTTTTGTATTGGAGTGGCCGGTTACCCTGAGAAGCATTTTGAAGCACCTAACAGGCAGGTTGATATGGAGAATCTTAAGAGAAAAGTTGATGCAGGAGCCAGCTATGTTGTAACCCAGATGTTCTTTGATAATAATAAATTCTGCAGATTCAGGGATGAGTGCAGAAAGATGGGTATAACTGTTCCCATTATACCTGGCATCAAACCCATCTCAGCTTTAAATGATATTAAATTACTACCACAAACCTTTCATATTGATCTTCCAAATGACCTGTTTTCTGCGGTGCAAAACTGTAAAAGTGACAACGAAGCAAGGGAAGCAGGAATTGAATGGGCAGTAATGCAATCGAAAGAATTAATTAAAATGGGGGTCCCGGGTATTCATTATTACACTCTCGGACGTTCTGATAATGTTGCCAGAATTGTTAAAGCATCATTCTAACGACCTAATATTTTAGCCATTTCCCTAATATGATCGGGTGTGGTACCACAGCATCCTCCAATAATATTGACTCCGGCTTTAATTAGCTCCGGTATGAAAGAAGCCATCATTTGGGGAGATTCACGAAAGAGAGTCTTCCCTTCAATGAGTTCCGGTATTCCTGCATTTGCCTGTATTATTACAGGTATATTTTTGTCGGTAACCCTGATTGCCTTTACAATACCAATCATCTCTTCAATACCGTTGCCACAGTTAGATCCAATGATATGAGCTCCGGCCTCTTTCATTGAAATAACCATTTCTTCAGGTGAAACTCCCATCATTGTCCTGAATTCTCCATTTCCGTTGCCCGAGAAGGTCATAGTTATAATTACTATGCACTTGGTATTTTCACGTGCAGCTCTAACCGCTAAAGAGGCTTCATCAATTGCCGACATCGTCTCAATAATTATGATATCAGCACCACCCTTTTCAAGAGCAACAGCCTGCTGACTGAAGCTATCATATAATTCATTTTCAGTTACATCACCCATCAGCAGCATTTTACCTGTAGGTCCAACGGATCCGGCAACATGTCTGTCATTGCCTGCAGCCTCCCTCGATATTTCAGCTGCTATACGGTTAATGTCGCTGACCCTTGTTTCCAGCCCATATTGCGCAAGTTTAAATACACTTCCCCCGAAACTGTTGGTTTCAATTATATCAGAACCCGCTATAATATATGATTCAGCAATGTCATATACATTACTTCTGTGTGAGATATTCCATAATTCGGGACATTCACCGGGTTTCAGTCCTTTTTCCTGAAGTAATGTACCCCATGCTCCATCAGAAAGCAAGACGTTTTTCAGTTTTATTTTGTCAAGAATATTCATAATGAGATAGTTGCTATAGGCATTCCCCGATGACCAGGTTTGTTTTTTAGTCTGGTTGCTTCACTCTCTTTTACCGCAAGGATAATTGACCTGGGTCAGCAAGGCAGACACGTTCATAAATGAGATGAAGACTCTTATGATTTTTTATTTCCTCAAGGTTATATTATAACTTAAACGCTTTCTTGATTTTATCAACATAATCAAGTTTTTCCCAGGCAAAAAACTCAACTTTTTTCTGGTAAACCTTTTTGCCATTTCCATTGATGGTTTTTGACTTGGCCCCTGGAACTTCGTAATAAACATCAACGTTTTTGACCGAAAAATCACGTCCAAAATGACCGTATGATGCTGTTGCCAGGAAAATAGGGTTCTTAAGTCCGAAACGTTGAACTATGGCATAAGGTCTCATATCGAAAATTTTATTGATTTTCTCCCCTATCTCTCCATCATGGATCAGATTACCTTTATTATCCTTTACCTTAGCTGTTCCATATGTATTAACATATAAACCAACGGGTTGCGCAACACCGATTGCATATGCAACCTGTACTAGAGCCTGGTCGCATACACCTGCTGCCACCAGATTCTTGGCAATATGCCGGGCAGCATAGGCTGCTGAACGGTCGACCTTTGATGAGTCTTTTCCTGAAAAAGCTCCACCACCATGAGCTCCATGTCCACCATAAGTGTCAACAATGATCTTACGTCCCGTCAGACCTGTATCCCCATGAGGGCCGCCAATGACAAATTTTCCGGTTGGATTAACAAGAAGTTTATAATTACTATTAAAGAGTTTTTGAATTCTTGCAGGGAGAGTTTTTTTGACCCGTGGTATCAGTATTTTCTGAAGATCATCACTGATCTTGTTCTGCATAGCTTTTTCAGCACTCTTTTCAGCTTTATATGATTTGTCTTTTGGCATTACAAATTCATCGTGTTGTGTACTTATTACGATGGTATCAATGCGAAGAGGCTTATTGTTGTCATCATATTCAATTGTAACCTGCGATTTACTGTCAGGACGAAGGTACTTCATCTGTTTTCCTTCGTGTCTTATTGCAGCCAGTTCACGAAGAAGGATATGTGCCAGCTCACTGCTCAGAGGCATATAGTTGTCCATCTCACGACAGGCATAACCAAACATCATTCCCTGGTCGCCGGCACCCTGTTCTTCAGGTTTTTCACGTACCACACCCTGTCGTATATCACTCGATTGTTCATGAATTGTTGAAATGACACCACACGAGTCACAATCAAAACGATATTCTGCTTTAGTATAGCCAATGCTGCGGATAAGATTGCGGGCTGTCTCCTGTACATCCACCCATCCTTCAGTTCTGACTTCACCACCACAAACTACCAGACCTGTTGTAACAAATGTTTCGCAGGCAACTTTAGATTCCGGATCCCAACGCAGAAATTCATCAAGTAATGAATCTGAAATCTGATCGGCTACTTTATCGGGGTGACCCTCAGAAACTGATTCGGAAGTAAATAAATATCCCATTGTTTTTAATTTAGTTTATTAATAAATAGCTAACGGGAAAAATGGTTGATTGAAAAAGAGAATTTTAAGCGGTTTTAGCATTTTTTCCTGTGGTTGCAATCAGCACAAATTTTTCCACCCTGTTATAAGGGTACAAAGCAAATAAAAATAATTCAGAAAACAAAAAATTATACGTTGGTAAGCTCTCTGAAAACGTCCTCAAGGTTACTCTCTATCTTTTGAAGTGACAATACTGTAAGATTATTTTTTACAGCAAATGAAAATACAGAAGGACGTATATCTTCTTCATCATCTGATTCAAGCGTCCATACGTTATTTAATGACTGCCTCACATTGGTGACATTTCTTATCTGCAATAAATCAGATTTTTCAGGATTTTTATCAAACTCAACCTTAATAGTCTGACCCTTATATTTAATTTTTGAATAAATGTTGATTTTATCCTCATCGGCAACCAGAATACCTTTATCAATTATGATAACCCTGTCACATATTGCTTCAACCTCCTGCATGATGTGAGTTGAAAGCATAACTGTTTTTTCTTTTCCGGCTTCTTTGATCAGGTTCCTGATCTCAACAATCTGGTTAGGATCGAGGCCCGTGGTTGCTTCATCAAGAATCAGAACCTCAGGATTATGTATTAAAGCCTGTGCTAGTCCCACCCTTTGTCTGTAACCTTTGGAGAGAGATCCGATCTTTTTTTTCTGTTCGGGAATCAGACCAGTCAGATTAATAATTTCGTCAATCTGTTTTTTAGAATATGCAGATTTATAAAATGAAGCGACAAAACCCAGGTATTCCCTCACATACATGTCGGGATAGAGTGGATTATTCTCAGGAAGATACCCTATCTTCTTTCTTATTTCAAGGTTATCGCTTCCAACTTCAATTCCATTTACAAATACTGTTCCCGAAGTAGCCGGAATAAAACCTGTAATGATTTTCATCATAGTGGACTTCCCTGCACCATTAGGACCCAGAAAGCCAACTATCTCCCCTGTCTTAATGCCGAAGGAGATTTTATCCAACGCTTTCTGATCACCGTAACGTTTTGTAACTTCCTGAACTTCAATAGACATTTAGGAAAAAGTATATCAATGTTTAAAATGCTAATATAGCAATTCTTTTCCCCGAACAGAAGCCTTGATTTCACCTGAGGTTTTGACTTTAAGCTGCTGATACGCTAACCTGAAAATAATTAAGATTGATAACTTTTTGGGAATCACTATTAAATAATATGCAGCTGATTGGTTGAAAACCCTCTTTGTTTTGACGAGGGAAAATAAATTTGCTTGATTTAATATATTTTAATAATATTGTACTATATATATAATACACTAATGTTATGTAACAATGATTCAATTTGTGTTAGATCCAAAAACAGGCATTCCTTTTTACCGGCAGATAATTGACCAGATAAAATTTGGAATAGCTTCAGGAAACCTTACTATGGGGGAACAATTGCCGACTGTACGGGCTTTGGCCGTTGAACTAAAAGTTAATCTGAATACTGTTTCAAAGGCTTATAAAGAGCTTGAGATTCAGAATATTCTTGAAACCCAGCAGGGGACAGGTACATTTATTGGGAGAGCAGATATTAAAATCCCCGAAAAAGAAAAGAACAAGAAACTGCAAAATATCTGCAACGAATTTACATCCATTGCTTTCAGCTATGGATTTTCGAAAATTGATATTATTAATGAATTACAAAAACAGAATTAAAGATGAAAACAACTGACTCCTATGGTTTTTCTAATCCTGTTTCAATAACAGTGCTATTAGTTCTTCTTGCAATTTCAGCAGGATTATATCTGCTTCAGGTGATCGGAGTTACTATTCTGATACCATTGGTTTTAATCTCTCTTTTGTTAGGGAGCTCAATAAAGATTGCCGATCAGTGGGAGAAGGCAATTGTTTTGAGAATGGGCAAATATAACGGGCTTAAAGGGCCTGGTCTCTTTTTTATCATCCCCATTTTGGATCAGGTAAGTAATTTCATCGATCAGCGGGTAAGGGTTACTGAATTCCGGGCTGAACAGACACTTACAAAGGATACTGTTCCGGTAAATGTTGATGCTGTAGTTTATTGGACAGTATGGGATGTTGAGAAAGCAGCGCTTGAAGTGCAGGAGTATATAAGAGCAATTTCTTTTATCGCACAAACCGATCTCAGGGACATTATCGGAAAACATGAACTGGCCGATTTATTGCAGGATAGGGAGAAGATCGCTGAAGACCTTCAAAAGACTCTTGACTCAAATACAAATCCATGGGGAATTACCTGCCAGACAGTTGGAATCAGGGATATTATAATTCCTCCGGCACTTGCCGATGCTATGAGCAAACAGGCCCAGGCTGAAAGGGAGAGGAAAGCAAGAGTTATACTTGGTACTGCAGAAACGGAAATTGCCGAAAAATTTGCTAAAGCCAGTGAGCAATACTGTAATAATCCGATCGCTCTTCATTTACGCGGAATGAATATGTTATATGAAGGATTGAAAGAAAAAGGATCAATGGTTATAGTTCCAAGTTCTGCTTTAGACTCAATGAATCTTGGAGTTATAGGCGGATTGGTGTCACTTGCTAAAACCAATGAATCTAGTAAGGGTTAACCT
>CAZXFB010000040.1:18351-39316 GCA_964639725.1 uncultured Rikenellaceae bacterium | reverse complement strand
AGTAATTGATCAATCAAGAGGATTATCTTTTTAAATTTATATCGAACTCACGTTACTTTATTAATTGAAAAATCTTTTGATTATGAAAAGGAGTATTACATTATTTTTGGTTTCCTTCCTTTATCTCTCCTCATCTGCTATCGAAAAAGATAGTTTGTCCATTGGAATAAGCTGGAACCGACGTTCAGAAGACAGGATCAATGGGGAAATTTATGTGATCGGCAGGAGTCTATTGTTAAGCTCGTGGGATTCCAAAGCAGGTCTTGTTTTCAGAAATTACTCGCTTAACTTTGATGGGGTCAAAAACCTTGAAGCTACCTCAATTGGAGTCAATTTTGAAGAGACCGTTTTACCTTTTAAAAAATTACTGTTTCTGGGACTAAGATTTGACCTTAGTGCTGATTGGCTATCCCAGAGATCAAACGATAAAATATGGACAGAAAGGGATTACAGAATGCCTATTTTATATTATAATAGTATACTTAGTCTGGTTGCCGGTGTAAATCTAAAAATAACAAGGGGATTGAATTTGAGACTTTTGGTATTACAGGGAGTTGAAGACAGGGGGCTGAACAATAAATCTATTTCTACTGTACTAAATGGGAAAGATATTATCAGGGATAATATTAATCATTATCCCACTCAGTTTAATATTGGTATTGATTTCAGACTTTAAGAGCTTTGAATTTGCGTTAAATTCCCTACTAGACAGGATGTACAAGCATTCCTATCCTTTATATAAGTTCACTTTTCTCAGGTTTATTCAGAATTTTTAGAAAAAAATTATCCTGTAAATTTACCTGGATAAGAATCACATTAGGAAAATATAGAGAAGCTAACACTGACTTTGCCTGTTGGAGCAAAGTAAACTCAGATTTTAAAAATTGAGAAAATTTTTCCGGGGAACTATATGAGACAAAAAAAAGTTTTTAAAGCTTTAGATGGGAAGATAAATTTTAATATTGAGTTGCTAGATAAAAAAAATGACACTTACCTGGCTTGGATAAAATAAAACCAACCGGTAGAACGACAATGATATCCTATAGATTTTTAGCAGCACTTCCAGTTCATAACTTTCAAGGATTAAAAATAGATGCATTAAAGAACCAAATTGTAAATATTCAGGTAATATTCATTGATCTTTTACATAAATCGAATTTAACCACTTCCTGACAGTTAAAATTTATTCTTATAGTAAAGGAAGTTTTTTTAGCAGCAATAGAAACATTTAACCTCGTTTTTCTAAAAACTATATTCTTATACTGACAGGGGATCCATTTTTCAATGAATTTGGAATGATTTTTGAGTTCATCTTTGATTGATGGATGGTTTAAACAAATCCCTTCACTTAAATGAAAAAAATATTTCAATTATAAGAAGACTATGAAAAGAAAATCATTGATTTTAGGACTTATTACTGTGATTCTGATTCTCCTTTCATGTTCACGAGATCATAATCTATTTGCTGATGGACTCTCATATAGTGATTTTGAGAATAACCTTAAATCTGATATGACTTATGATTTAATTCTGGAAAAATTTGGTCAGCCATCTTCTGACATCGGAAGTGGAATACATATCTATGTTTATAAGCTGGTCGATTCAACAGAAATATGGATTGGATATACAGATGAAATATTATATGCCAGACATATGGACACAAATAAACAATTGCTCCATACTTTAATTTAATACATTCCCGATTCGTTTCATTTTTTGTTATATAATAAATAAACAACCCAACAGTGAATAAACGATTAGTTCTATTTGTCACTTCAATAGTATGTGCTTCTTTCCTTTCCTGCAATAAGGAAGGGAACATTGACACATTTAGTGGTTTGAATGATCTGTACATTTATGATTTTGATAAGGCCACAAATACAAAAATTACTGATAGTCCCACAGAATTTGAGAATCCATTAGCTTTTACCAAAGATTGTAAAGAAATTCTTTTTAAAAATGATGCCGGAGTTTTTGCAGTTAATCTGGATGGAACAGATTTCCATGTTGTAATTCCATCGACATCTTCACTTATAAATTGGGACATAGCACTATCAAATAATGGAAATGATTTTGCCTTTACGAAAGATAATGGTGGAGCCCTCTATTTAATGAATTCTGATGGTACTAACGAGCGTTTAATTACAAATAATATTCGATTTAAATTATGGAAACCTGTTTGGTCAAAGGATGATAATCTCATTGCATGCTGTTCAGATAGCGGAATAGTGACTGTGAATATGTACGGAAATTATGAGATAATTTCCACTGAAAAGCCTGCTGAATGGTATGACTGGTCATTTGACTCAAAGAAACTTGCTTACAGCAAGTATTCTGATAATAAATATGCACAAATATTTGTTTTTGACCTGGTAACAAAAAATGAAAGTAAGATTACCTCATATCCAAGGTATTGCTACAATGCCTTTTGGAGACCAGGTAAATCAGAAATCATATTTACCTCCTCAAGTGCAGACTACGGCACTGATCTTATCTTAACCGATGATGATGCTTCTGATAAAATAACAATTCTTCATCAAAAGTCTATAAACACTCCAGTATGGTCCCCGGATGGGACAATGATCGCATTCATAACTGAAAATTCAGATCTTGCTGTCATTGATATTTACGGAGAAAATTATAAAGTGTTAAACAATATTCCTGGGGCATGTATGATGCCAGTTTGGTCACCGGATGGTAAATATATCCTGTACAATAGAGCAATATTTTATGATAAGTAGTCTTCTTCTGTCAGTGCTCAGGTAGTGTTAAAAAAATAACATTACCGGGACGAATCCTGTTCATCCGCCAGGAGTGGTAACCTTGATAAATTTCAATTACTGTGACAAATTCGTTGTATTGTAACAGTTTTGAATTTGGCCCTAAATACTAACATCGCTGGTCATTATTTCTTATGGTAAACATCAGTGGTTTTTGTTTCTCCTAACTCTGCTTTATGGAATTCAGCAATTGTTAATGTTTTTCCATCATCAGAAAGTGTATAAGTATCAATTATTAATATCTCCTTAGATACTCCATTATCATTATATTTAGTTTTAAAAGTTATAATAAAACTCTTATTCCCAGGTAACCATTTCAAAGATTTTGTGAGTGTAACATCAGGGTCACTCTTATCAATATCTTCTTTTCCATTCAGATTTAAAACAGTGTCTGATTTCTTAAATGGATTAGATCCATCTTGAGTATAGATATCATGATAGGTAAGTGTTGAAACAGTTTGTGTGATTTCCCTGGTAATAGTACCCGGGTACTCCGAAATATATGTGTCGGATGTGCTCTTTGTCTTATCGTATGTCCATTTACCCGAAAAGTTTATCTGAGTCTGGGACATCAGAGTTGCGGAATATAGCAGAAACAATAAAATAAGGGATGTCCTAATAGTTGCTAAGTGGCTTGAAATTAATACTTGATTTTGTTTCATAGGTTGGTAAATTTGATTAACAATAGAATAATTCCTGAGACTAAATTAATCAATTGAAACTATCTTGACAAATTCTAACCTGAATGTTGCAGAGCTATATTAACTTAAACCTAAAGCACTGATGGAAACAGATATCAGGCAAAGAAGAAATTTATAACTTGCATTTCTTTGATAAGATGTTGTTTTGATATTATGCGGGATGCAAATTATAGATACATAAAGCGAATCAATGAAGAGAAGATGTTGCATAAAAAGTTTTAGAGCTGACGAAAGGAAGGGCTTATGGATCAGCCTCGGGCAGGGATATGTAAATTTTATGTAACTCAGCAACCTTCTTTTTTTTTCAAACATATTATGACGATAAGAATTCTTCCTTTTTTTCTGTTTTTCGGGATATTTTCCATAACATCCGGACAGGCTGGGTTTTTCAATAGGCTTGCTGACTCTGCACTGACTCTGACAAAACACCATGTTCAATACGATCCCGGTTATTTCAGGATAAATTATCCGGATGGTGACTTACCTTCCGACAAAGGAGTCTGCACAGACGTTTTGATCAGAGCCTATCGTAAACTAGGTATTGACCTGCAAAAAGAGGTACATGTAGATATGAATGCCAACTTTGAAAAATATCCTAAGATTTGGGGCCTTTCCCAACCTGATAAAAACATTGACCACAGACGAGTCCCAAACCTGATGACATTCTTTTCAAGATTTGGGACCGTTAAAAATATATCCACTGATGCCAGAGACTACATGCCTGGTGATATTGTTTGCTGGAATTTATACAGGAATGTAACTCATATTGGAATTGTTTCAAATCGTAAATCTTATGACGGGCAAAGACAGTTAATAATTCATAATATTGGTGCAGGACAAGTTCTTGAGGATTGTTTATTCAAGTTTAAAATAATCGGACATTACCAATATAAAAAATGACCTGCAACAGTCAATAATTGCTGCTGCTGCGGGTACTGATAAAATCTAAAGAAAAATGCTGGTATCAGAACATGTACTGAATTAATTACTCGCATTAAATTTTGAATTATCCTGACTATTCTCAGTTATATTACTAAGGCCACACTATCCTAATTTACAAACTTTTTGACCTTGCAAATGTTTATACAAATGAAAAGGTATAAGATTTAGGGTTTAATCACATTCAGACTATTTTCCAATGCAACATTTCGCTTTACTTGAAAGTATTATAATAGATTAGTATGAATCCTTCTGGGACTAAAGAAAAATTGACTGATGCACTTTTAGTCTCCAATTGTGAGGTTTTGAAATATATCTGTGAACTTATATAAATAACACACCTTTTATACTTAGATAATATAAAATTATGAATAAAATTAGCAGCAATAAAAAAGAGTTATCTCAAGAACAACGTGAAGAACTACTCAAAGAATTGAAAGCCCGTTTTGAGAAAAACATGAACCGCCATAAATCTATCGAATGGTCTGAAGTACAAACAAAGCTGGCAGCTAATACTGAAAAAATGTGGTCACTCAAGGAGATGGAAAGAACTGGTGGTGAACCTGATGTTGTTGGTAAGGATAAAAATACTGGTGAATACATTTTTTATGATTGTTCGGAGGAGAGTCCTGTTGGCCGCAGAAACGTTTGTTACGATCGTGAAGGGCAGGAGTCAAGGAAGACATTCAAACCAGAAAATAACGTCATAGATATGGCAGCAGCCATGGGAATTGAGCTTTTAACGGAAGAACAATATCGGGAGTTGCAGAAATTTGGGAATTTCGATACAAAAACATCAAGCTGGGTGAAAACACCTTCTGATATCAGAAAACTCGGTGGTGCCCTGTTTGCTGATCGCCGTTATGATAAAGTCTTCGTCTATCACAACAGCGCACCCTCTTACTATGCTGCCAGGGCGTTCCGGGGCTCGCTAAGAGTCTGAATTATGCAGAGTCATCGAAGTGATGAGTTCTTTTTTACATTTTCATAGAATTAACATAATTGAAATAAGTGGATTAATGGAATTCAGTGGTCTTTTTTTCAACTGTACCTTATTAACATGATTACAATATTATTCTGAACTAACTTTGAGAGGATGCGCAGGTTCAAGGATAGTTATGTTCAATATTTTTGGAAAAATAGTTAAGCTGAAACCTATCTGGCAGGCCTGAATTTATGATACCATTGAATTGAGAAAAGATGGTTTGCTGTTGAATTTTTATTAGAAAAGAAATTGTAATTTCTGAGAAATTTAAAATATAAAAGATGGGATCTTTGTCTTGGCAACACCTTTTATTGAATCGGTGACAGGACATAAAAGAACGCATCTACTTACTTTATCCGCACCTTACCAATTACCATTGATTAAAGGAAGTTCAAACGGGTTATCATTTAATTTTACCACATACCAGTTTAGGTCAGATTATTTTTCAGTGAACTGTTGTTTGTTTTTCTGCATTTATGTAAATTGTAAATCGAATAAGTATTGGTTATTAGGAATTTACTTTTAAATCAAATATTTAATAAGTATGATCTTAAGAACAATTTTTACCATTCTGGCCCTGGCTAATTTTTATTCAGCCATAGGACAAGGAGTAATCTATAAAAAACCAAAGGAATGGGACGCATGGATTAAACTGAACAATAACAGCAGTATACAAAAAGGTATTTTATACGAAATTGGTGATTCTTCAGTATTCCTTTCAGGTTCTAATAAATATCAAGCTCCGCAGGTATGTAATTTCAATGAAATTGATAACCTGAAAATACGTCGTACCAAAAGCGTCCGTGCAGGAGGTATTATTGGTTCAGCTATCGGATTTGCAGGAGGTGTTATTATTATTAATACAGTTCCGGAAGGAGACATGGACTTTATGACAATACCTATTTCAGTGGTGGCTGGTTTGGTATTCGGGGCTGTAGGCGCAGGTTGCGGCATTCTGGCAGGAAGTATAAAAGATATTTTCCCAGTAAAAAGCAGTTATAATAATTTTGATAAATACAAGGGTAATCTCCAGAAATATTCATTTGTGCGCGAAACAATTCCATCCGGGAAAATATTTGATCACAGGCTGTACATTGGTACAACTATTGGATTTTCATCTGCTATGGATGAGTTTATTACTGCGGTTCCAGGCAGTGATTATCTCGGTATGGTAAGGGCTGGATACAACTTCAGTATTGCTGCGGGTTACCGTTTAATGGAAATGCTCGGAATGAAAGTTACTATCATTAATAATTTTTATTCAGTTAATTTCATCAAGGATTATTCTTCAGTAAATACAATTAACCGGACCATGTCATGGTCTTATGATGCTTTGTTGGTTAGCCCTGTATTGTCATTACCTGTTTACAGGCAATTCCGCCTCGATTTTTCCCCCGGTATTGGAGTTGCCTATGCTTATATGTCGGATGATGACAAATTTATTTTAAATGGTGAAGGTTTAGGGTTGAATATCAGCGGTGCAATAATTTATAATTATTCAAAGCGATGGTTTGCATCTGTCAACATAGGTTATCTCTCTTCAAAACAACAATATAAGGAAGGAGGATCAGGAGAGGCACGTACAATAGATGTTGGATTTGGTTTATCCTATAAATTTGGGAAAAGACCATTGTAGATTATTTCAGATTGAAGGAGCAGGAGTCCTGACATTTGGGGTCTCTGATTAATTAATCACAATAAATATAAGTTAAATATTAGTATATTAGTTATTTATGTTAAGCATAATCTGGCAGGCCAGGCATGATCTCTAACCCGGGATCTTTCAACCTGAGTTAAGGTGGATTAATTCCTTGTGTAAATATTACCTTGATTAATCAATATGCCATTGACATGAAAGCTCTTTTATATTATATTGCATTTGAAATCACATCATTATTCTCACGATGAATAAAAAGCTGCAATCAATTTCTCTGGTACTCTTTTTAGTCTGTGCGAATTGTTACTCGCAGACTTTTCAGGAAATAACAACAACTTTACCAAATGTAAATGCTGGTGAAGCTGCTTGGGGCGATTATGATAATGACGGAGACCTTGATATACTTATAACTGGCAATGACCTGTCATATAACAGGATCTCCAGGGTATATCAGAATGCCGGGGGTGGAGTTTTCAACCACCAGACACAGATATCACTGCAGGGAGTGACTTCCGGAACATCAGACTGGATTGATTATGATAATGATGGAGATCTCGATATAATGATAACCGGGAGTGGATCAGATAATGTCCCTTTGTCCAGAATATATAAAAACAATGGGGATAATACATTTACAGAACAATCGACTATAATATTAGCAAATGTACGTAACAGTTCTGTAGTGTGGGGAGATTATAATAATGACGGAGATCCGGATGTTCTGTTTATCGGTTATAATGAGTATAATAACCGGGTTGTCAAATTATTCCGCAATAATGGGAATTATACATTCACTGAACAAACAGGAATTGGTCTGGCTGAGGTATCAGATGGTTCCGCAGCCTTTGGTGATTACGACAAGGATGGGGATCAGGATATTGTTTTGAGCGGTTCGTCAGGTTTGGGTCTAATTTCTAAAGTCTACAGAAATAACGGTGATAACAGCTTTTCTGAACAAGCTGGAATTTCATTAACAGGTGCATATAGCGGTTCAGTAACCTGGAGTGATTATAACAATGACGGTTACCTGGATATTCTTATAACAGGGTATACCGATTCAGGAGTTAAAATTTCTGAGCTCTATAAAAACAACGGGAATAATACATTTACAAAACAGAATACTGTTGCATTGACTGCTGTTTCATATGGTTCACTTGCCTGGGGTGATTATGATAATGATGGTGATCAGGATCTCCTTTTAACCGGGCAAGTTGAGAATAACACTGGAATCTCCAAATTATTTAAAAACAATGGAAATAATTCATTCACCGAACAAACTGCTATAACGTTAACAGGAATGAGCAACGGTACCGCAGAGTGGGGTGATTATGATAACGACGGGGATCTGGATATTTTGATGACAGGGTACTATACTGCTACACATAGCCCTTTAACCCGCTTATATCGCAATAATGGATCAACTTTTAATACAAAGCCAACTACACCTGGGGGACTGGTTCAGTCAGTTTCGGGCAATAAGGCAAATCTTTCATGGAACATATCCAGTGATACACAAACACCACAGACGGGATTGTCTTATAACTTGTATGTGTCCACATCTCCCTCAGGGAATAATATTAAATCTCCTAATGCATCAGTCCCTTCAGGATTACGAAAAATTACAGAGACCGGTGAAATACATAATAACCAGTATACAATCAGTAACCTGAATGCAGGCACTTATTACTGGAGCGTTCAGGCGATAGATGCTGCTTTAGCCGGTTCTGCTTTTGCCAGTGAGGGAAGCTTTACTGTAAGCTTAAGTAACAGCATTTCACCTGTTGATGATCAGTATCTTGCTCCCGGGAAAAACGGGAATGTAATTACCGTGTCTGAAGCAGGAATACCAGATTCACGCCAATGGATGTATTCAAAATATCCGGGAGGACCATACAACAGAGTTCTTACCGGAGAAACAGCAACCACATATGTTCCAAAGATCATTAGTGATTCTTTAATGTACGTAGTCTGTGTTTCTGTAAAAAACGGGATATCTGTTACAAGTAACGAGGTTAAAATTGAGCTGTTCAGGTTTGATGAACAGACTGCAGTCTCTATTCCTGGCATATCACATGGCTCACTTGCCTGGGGTGATTATGATAATGATGAAGACCTGGATATACTGATTAGCGGATTTGACATAAGCTTAGCCAGGGTTTCAAAAGTTTTCAGGAATAATGGAAACAATTCTTTTACTGAGCAAACCGGCATTTCATTAACAGGAGTCTATTATGGTTCATCAGACTGGATTGATTATGATAATGACGGAGATCTGGATATCATGATCACAGGGAGAGATATAAGCAATACTAACTTGTCCAGGATATATAAAAACAATGGGGATAATACATTTACATGGCAGACTGGCATCATTTTTCCAGGAGTATATTACAGCTCTGTCAGCTGGGGTGATTATGACAATGACGGAGATCAGGATCTCCTGTTGACGGGTCGCGACCAGAGTAATACCCGTATATCTAAAATCTATAAAAACGCAGGTAATAACAGCTTCATCGAACAGACCGGAATAATCATAACACCGGTTGATATAGGTGATTGCTCATGGGCAGATTATGATATTGACGGGGACCTTGATATCCTTTTAACAGGATATAATGTTTCTTCAGGATCAGTATCAAAGATATTCAGGAACAATGGCGATAACACCTTTACTGAACAGACAGGTATTATATTAACCGGGGTTTACTATAGTTCTGTATCCTGGGGAGACTACAATAATGATGAATATCCTGACATCCTGTTAACAGGTTACAATTCAGTTTCAGGACAAAGATTATCAAAGATCTATAAGAATAATGGAGGTACATCTTTTACTGAACAAACAGGAATACAGTTAACAGCAGTTAACATGGGTTCTGCAGAATGGGGAGATTTTAACAATGACGGAAATCTTGATATACTGCTATCAGGTTATACTGTCTCAGGAATTGCGATATCTGAGATATACAGGAATGATAAGAACAATAATTTCGTAAAACAAAAAAGCAATTCCTTTACAGGAGTTTATTACAGTAAACTTTTGTGGGCAGATTATGATAATGACAAAGATCTGGATATTCTCTTGTCAGGTTACACAGGTACAACCAGTTTAACAAAAATATACAGGAATATTTGTGATATTCCGAACACTGCTCCCGGGCCACCCAAAGGTCTTGATATAACCAGGAATGGCACAAATGTTACATTCAGCTGGACTTATGCTACAGACAAGGAAACAAGGAGCCAGGGACTAAGTTACAACATAAGAATCGGAACCAAATCGGACTCCTCAGATGTTAAATCAGCATCTGCAAGTGTGAAATCAGGTTATCATTACCTTGTTGGCAATGGCAACGTTGGTCATATTTATTCCTGGACTATAAAAGACTTGCCACAAGGTTCATATTACTGGAGTGTGCAGGCAATAGATCATGGATATTTATCTTCTGAATTTGCACCTGAAGAGACATTTGAAAACTATTTTGCAGAATCGGGATACAGCTATAGCGGATCAGGCAAGCCTTACCTGGGAGATTATGACAGGGACGGAGACCTTGATATTCTGGCTCCTGGCAACAATATGACAACAGTTTACAGAAATGATCTCTCATCCGGACTTGGATTTTCAGATATTAGTGCAGGTATGGCAAGGGCCGGAGATGCTGCATTTGCCTGGGGTGACTATGATAACGACGGAGATCTGGATATTGCCTTTAATGGATACCAGGGACTCTTTTTTACAAAGATTTACAGGAATGACAATGGAGCATTTATTGATATAAACGCCGTAATGCAGGGAACATGGATGGGAACTTTAGCATGGGGCGATTATGATAATGACGGAGATCTTGATCTGTTTGTTTATGGTAATCATGAATATTCGGATGATGGAGAACCAATCGGAATCTTATACAGAAATGACGGGAATGATAAATTTACAAATTCTGAAATAGTAATAGAAGATGCCAGAAGGGGTAATGTGGCTTTAGCTGACTATAATAAAGACGGGTACATTGATATACTTACTTGTGGCTTTAACCTCAGTACAAATCTTTTTACATCAATATTAAAAAATAACAGAGATAATACTTTCACAAACATTAATGCAGGTTTAGTGGGATACAGCTATGGTGATATGTGTTGGGGAGATTATGATAGCGACGGGGATCTGGATATATGTATCACAGGCAGACTTTTAGATAATAATGATAATAGCACCCGGATATATCAAAATCAAGGTAATGAAACTTTTAAAGACATAGGGCTTCTTCTTCCCGGTCCAAATTCTTATTCAACCACTGCTGAGTGGGGTGACTATGATAATGATGGGGATCTGGATTTGCTGGTCTCTATGGAAAAATGTATTATTCGAAACGATGGGAATAATAAATTTACTCCCCTTGATATAGGAATCGATGTTCAATCATGCACCTTTGGAGACATCGATAATGATGGTGACCTGGATATTGTTTCCGCTTCCTCTATTTTGTTAAATAATAGAGTAATACATAATTCAGGTCCGGTTATTCCGAATGGATTGCAAACAAAAGTATCGGGTAATCAGGTTATTATGAACTGGAACCTATCATCTGATGCGACAACGCCTGCCAATGCGATTACATATAACGTATGTGTTGGTACCAGTCCTGGTGTCTGGAATGTTTTATCACCAATGGTTGACTCCAATACAGGTAGCAGAAAATCAGTCACGGGTATGGGCAATGCAATGACAAACAATTTTAAAATTCTTAAAGGATTGCCTGTGGGAACATATTACTGGGCAGTACAGGCAGTTGACAATGGCTATATGACGTCAGGTTTTTCTTCTGTTCAGTCCTTTGAGATTCTACCAATGTTCACTGAGTTATTGCCTAATACAAACGGGATATGGGGAGATTATGACAATGACGGAGATTTAGATTTTCTGGAACAACAATCAACAACATTGGCGATTTTCAGAAATGGAGGAAATGACAACTTTTCTGAAAATATAATCAAAGTTTCTCAGGGATATACAGTTAATGAAAAAGTTTCATGGGGAGATTTTGACAATGATGGTGATCTTGATATAATAACTTCTGACTCAATTTTCAGAAATGATCAGAATAATATCTTTACCAACAGCGGAATTCACTTTCAATCTCCTTCATATGAAATTATTACGGGAGATTATGATGCTGATGGGGACCTTGATATCCTTGCCAAGATAAATGAAGATAGTAAGGATAAATCAGTTATTTACAGAAACGACAGAAACAATATCTTCACCAGGATTGATCTGCAACTGGTTACAGATAACTGGATTGAGAATCTTTCCTGGCTTGATTATGACAGTGACGGAGATCTTGATATATTATTGATATTTGGAAGTTACTTGCAATTGTCGACTCAGATATTCCGAAACGATGGAAACAATAATTTCACAAACATATACGCTGATCTGGCTGGATTAAATTATAGTGCTATTTCCTATGCCGATTATGATAACGACAATGACCTGGATATTCTTCTTGTTGGCAGAGATAATGATTACAATAATCAGTCAAGGATATACAGGAACGAAGGAAATGATATGTTTACTGATATAAATACTAATATCCGCGGATATTGGGAACCATCATTATTCTGGGGTGATCATAATAATGACGGATTTATGGATGTGTTAATCAGCGGTGATAATAATGGAAGGGTGAGGAATAAGTTATATCAGAACAACCATGACGGTTCATTTACAGAACTTGATGTGGATAACATTGTTGAATATATTAAGATACTTAGTTGCGGAGACTATGATAATGACGGAGACCTGGATGCAATAACCGGTAGCGGTATTTTCCGGAATAATACGAATCCACAGGATATAAAACCTCAGACAGTCACGAATCTGAACTCTGATCTGAAAGGCCTTAATTGCCTTTTGTCGTGGGAGGGGGCTAAGGATGCAAAAGGTGTTGGATATTCCTATAATATCAGAATTGGTATTACTCCCACAGGATGCGAAATAAAATCTCCAAAATCACCACCTGGATTTGGAAATGTTCCTGTCGATACCAGCTGGTTGATAAGAAATCTCACACCAGGTCTTTACTACTGGAGTGTCCAGGCAATAAACCAGACATATTCAGCAGGTCCATGGGCTCCGGTGAAATCTTTTCTTATCACAAATGTCAGCCCTGATTTTAGTTATAATACTGTTTGCTATGGCTCGAACACAATATTTACTGACCTTTCTGTAACTAGTGATGTCATTGTAAAGTGGAAATGGAATTTCGGAGACGGAGATATTTCGTACCAGAGACATCCTTCCCATTTATATAAAACAGCTGGCACTTTTAATGTGTCTCTTTGGGCATTTTCCCAGTCAGGAGATAGTGCCGAAAGAGTCCGCCAGGTTATTGTTAAACCATCACCCTATGCATCTTTCAGTGTTTCCCCGGTGTGTAAGGACACACCATCCGTTCTTGAGAACCACTCAATTGTTAATAATATAACAGTCAGTTCATGGGTATGGGACTTTGGGAATGGAGATTTTTCATCGGTTCAGAATAGTGTCCAGAAAACCTATCCCAGGTCTGATACAGCAATCCTTACCATTATAGCAGGAAATGGATGCTGGGACGCCGACACGCAGTTTGTAGCGGTGGCCGAATACCCGAATGCAAACCTGTACCTCTCACCAGGATACAGCAACGTTTTCTGCAGTGGTGATAGTTCAATACTTGTTGTTACTGATAATGATAATTATAACTACCGATGGAAGTTAAATGGAGTAAATATTTTAGGAGCTTCAGGATCTGTTTTAAGTACAAAAGGACCTGGTGGTGAATATTCAATAGAAGTTGAAAATCCGGTAGCAGGCTGCATTTCAACTTCCAGCCTTCAGATAACTGTAAATGCAGCTCCATCATCCCCAACAATATCTTATTCAGGTAATCCTGATTTACTTTGCGAGGGGGATTCAATTTTGCTATCCGTTCCTTATACAGCAGGATATAAATACAACTGGAAACTGAATGGGGGTGATGTGGGAACAAATTCCAATCAACTCAGAGCTAAAAATTCAGGATTATATAATGTAGTTGTCTTAAACAGTACCGGCTGTAATGTTACCTCAATGAATACAATCAATGTAGTTGTAAAAAGCCTTCCTTCAATTACTGCTGTAAGCCTCAGTGGTCCGGCAGCATTCTGTCAGGGTGGTAGTGTAACACTCAGCATTCCTTCTGCAGCTGGATACAACTACAATTGGAGAAATGAGTTTGGACTTATCTATGGTGCTGACAAAAATAGTTTTACTGCTGATACGTCCGGTACTTATCAGCTGGAAATCTCCAACACGGAAGGATGTAAAGTCAGGACATCTCCTGTTACCGTGGTTGAAAATCCGTCGCCATATAAACCTGCTATTGAGTCCTTTAACTATGAGCCAGGCAAGTGTCCGGGGGAGAATATTATCAGGCTTAATGCAACCCAGTCGGTTACCCAATACCAGTATCAATGGTATAAGGACGGATTGCCCCTGTTGAACAAGACTCTTTCAAACATCGAGTTATATGAACAGGGAAATTACAAGCTGGAAGCGGCTATGGGTGGATGCAAATCTGAATCTGATATCTTTATAATTAATTTTCCGGAGGCACCTGAAATGCCATTTATTCATGTCCAGGGACCAACAGTATGGTATCTGGCATGCAGTAATCCCAATGCATCTAAATATAAATGGTATTGCAACGATAAACTGATTGAGGAAGCTGATAAATATTACTATGTTGCAAACCGCAGGATGGGCGATTACCAGGTTATTGTTGGCAATGATAAGGGATGCTATACAAGGAGCGATATTGTCACTATACCTACCGGTACAACAGGAATTGACGATATTGATCCATTTAACGGATTAATGATCTATCCTAATCCTTCAAGGGGTCTGTTTGCTTTAGAAATGGATAATAATGTATTCGGAGAAATAATGATAAAGGTTATCTCACAGGATGGCAAAGAGATATTGACCCTGAAATTTGAGAAAACAGCAGAATATTTTTCAGGTAAAATTGATCTGACCGGACAACCTCAGGGTATTTATATTATTAATATGATGATAGATAAGTATTTGATTACCAAAAAACTAATCATCGAATAAACCAAAAGTAACAGTAAACAGCAACTTCAGGATTTATTTACAGGTTTTGTTGCTCTTCGGACGAGCACATGGTGTACTCTCAGAGAAAAGTGATCTGGATAACTGCTTGTTCCAAAGAGAGCTGGAATCTTAATTGATGTGAAGACCTCACTTATAGAAGTCGGCCGGCTATTTAACCTCTTAGAGGTCTTTCTGGTATATTCTGAACTTTTTGATAACCTCACCTCCAATCCTTTCGCACTCCCCCCTCATTTTGTAATTGTTTTCAAGTACAAGATGAAGATCTATAAATTCCATATTATGTTCCATACATGATTGCAGCATTTTTATGGCCATCAATACGTCAATCCCTTTTCCCCGGTGAGACTTTTTTACTCCCCCAAGCAACATAAGAAGCTTCCTGGATCTTTTCGATGCCATAAGTATCTTTAGAATACCAAAAGGAAAAAGTTTGCCTCTGGCTTTTCTGACACCTTCACTTATGTCGCGTATCCCGCCGGCAAAACCAATGAGACCTTCATTATTTTCTACAACTTTAATGAATTTTGGATCGAGAATCATCATATACCTTGAAACGAATTCCTTTTTTTCAGAATCGTTCAATGGAACAAAACCATAGATCTCCATGAACGTCTGATTCATTAACTCGAGTATAGGTAACAGGTATGGTTTCAGTTCTTTCCTGGACTTAAATTCAACTATTTTGTACTCTTTATTTTGAGAAACACGTGAAAGAATTTGTTTGTAAACAATTGGCAGATCAGATGGTGTTCTGGCAAGGTAATTGACAAGATCCACATGCTTTTTATAACCTTCCCTGGCAATCATCTCAGGTAAATAAGCATCATTGGTCGGGCAAATAATAAATTTAGGATAGTCGAATCCCTCAATCTGGAAGCCCTGAGGATCCTTATCTGAAAAGGCTAAAGGGCCAACAATCTTACTCATACCCTTATCTCTTGCCCAATTCTCCACTTTGCTTATCAGTGCATGAACAACTGCCTGATCTTCATAGCATTCCAAAAAGCAAAATCGACCATGATTTTCGTTGTGTATTGTATTATACCTTCTGTTAATTATTCCCATAATGCGACCAACAACCTTTTTATCCTGGTAGGCAAGGTAAAGTATGGTATCAGCGTACTGATAGGATTTATTCTTTTTTTCATTAAATAACTCCCATTCATCCAAATAGATAGGAGGGAGCCAATTTGGATTATTTCTGTGAACTTCTGAAGGCAGGTAAATAAATTTTCTCTTCTCATTTTTGGTTACCACCTCCTTAATTAGTATATCCTCCATTTTATTCAATGTATAATATTTTGACTTTTATAAATCCGGTTCTCAATTGGTAAGTAAAGTTTATTCTGACTAAAGATAAATGATTGTTTAATAAATTATCTCTTGATTGCAACATTGTTTGTCTGATCGTAATAATAAGCCCGTTTAAGTCTTATCTGTCCAGCTTTGATTTTATTAAAATGCTTATTTTGACCTGTATTTCAGGATGATTATTGTTGTTCGGAAGTATATTCATGCAATTCTTTGTCCGGTACCAGGGGGCCGATCCTGAAAAGGATTATTGACAACCCTATAAGTGCCATCATTCCATATCCTATAAATACACATTGATAAGCAAATTTGTAACTGAAACTGGATGAGAGGTTTTTCAAAGCAATTCCAGAAACTGATTGAAAGAAAGCGCCTCCCAGTCCTGCTCCTACACTTGCTATACCATAAACTGATGCAGTTGCATTTCCCGGAACAACATCCGGTGTAAATGCGATTGCATTTGCTGAAAATGCTGCATAACCGAATCCTGCAATTGCTAAAACAGCTAGTCCTGTTATGGGACCGGTTATTAAAAAGGGACCACAAATAAGCGATAAGGCAATAAGGGCACCAAATATGGCAACAGCAGTTTTTCTGGCTTTTGGTATCGGTACTCCTCTTTTAATTATAAATGTTGTAAAATATCCTCCAAGAATATTACCCATATCGGCTATAATAAAGGGGAACATTGCGAACCATCCAATCCGTGCCAGGTCCCAGTCATATACATCTGCAAGGTACCTTCCGATCCAGAAAGTAATAAAATACCATATGGGGTCAATAAAAAATTTTGCTGTAGTAAACGTTAATACAAACCTTGATCTAAGTAATCTTAAGGGAGGTATAATACGCCCTTTAGCCTCTTTCTTAGCCTGTTCAGGGGTGTAATAGGTAAACCAGAATGCTGCTAACCAGATATATCCAAGAACACCGATAACAATAAATGTTGCCTGCCAGCCAAAAGTTGTTCCCAGAAGAGCGATTAATGGAGGTGCAATTATTGCACCTGCAGCAGCACCGCTGTTAAATATCCCAGCTGCGGTAGACCTCTCTTCAGGAGTAAACCATTCACCGGTTAACTTAAGTGCCGCAGGCCAGTTGCCAGCTTCACCTATTCCTAACAGAAAACGAAATATCCCGAAATGGACCGGTGCCATGGCAAAAGCATGCAAAATTCCGGCTGTTGTCCAGAAGGCCATGCAGAGGGAATATCCCAGGCGTGTTCCTAATTTATCAATTACGAAGCCTGAAACTGCATTAGATAGCATGTAAGCGATAAAAAATGCTGTTGCAATATATCCAAAAGTGTCATCAGGGATTATTGCTCTTAAATGCCCGTCTGCTGCAAGGTAATTAAAGGATAATCTGTGAAGATAATTCAGAACTGTCGCCAGGAATGCGAATGTAATCATAACCCAGCGCATTTTCAATTTGCTGGGCTGGCCTGGCATAGTTACATCATTGAGGTCTTTTATCATCGATATGTGATCTTTATCAGATTATGTGCAGTAAACACCTCCGTTGATGTCCAATGTTTCACCGGTAATAAAACCGTCATATTCTGAAGCAAGAAATACGACGGCCCTGGCAACATCCTCCGGTCGACCTGATCGTCCAAGAGGAATAGTATTTATTGTTTTTGCAGCAGATTCTCTGGAAGTGTGTTTTTCATGAAAAGTTGTTCCTTCAATAAAGCCGGGAGCCACTGCATTAACACGTATTCCGAGTGGCCCAAGTTCCCGTGCAAGTGATCTGCTCCAGGTTAATACTGCACCTTTTGCAGTTGAATATACAAGTGAACCCGGATGTCCTCCTGCCCTTCCTGCAAGTGAACCCAGGTTAACAATACTGCATCCACCTGACTTATTAAGAAACGGGAATGCTTCCCTGGTAACCAGCATCATGGTTTTCAGATTGATATCAAACAGTTCCTGAAAATAGCTACTCTCTATCTCCGGAAAATATTTTCGTTGAACTAGACTTCCTGAGTTATTTATCAGCACGTCGATAGAGCCTAGGAAAGCGGCACCTTCATTCACACACTTAATAACTTCAGATTCAACTGTTAAATCCGCACTCAGACAAATAGCTTTCTGATTACTGGCTTCCGCCAGCTTCTGCAATTGTTCAGGTATTTCATCCGAGTGAAAATAATGCATGCAGATATTGCATCCTGCTTCAATAAGCGCCTTTGAAATAGCAGCACCAATCCCCTGTGATGTGCCGGTAATAAATACATTTTTACCCGATAATGTTCCCATAAGTATTTTGTTGTTTAAAAGTATTTAAATCCTGATACATGCAGAATTTTCTGTAGTATTTATTTTTAAAATCAGTCATTTGATAATTGAAGATGTCTCACGTTTTACCAATCATTGTGGTTATGCAATTTAGCAAATTTCTTTTGTCACTGATTGTTCAGATTTTTTTGTTCTGATTATTATTTCTGTCGGATAAGACGTAAATTAATACTATCCAGAATAGACTTTATTTCAATAGATGAGTCCTGGCAGTAATGTTATATTTCATTATTTCTGAGTCAGATCCCTGAAGTTTTTTAGATGATCAGATGTTTCCCGTATGATTCTTTGAACATTAAGACCGTGATTAAGATCCGGCACAAAAGCTTTTAAATCATTCCCGGTAAGGAATACATAATGTGCATGGATCATTGACCGCAACCAACCCGGTGGTACATGTCCTGATGGAAAGCTGGTAACCGGTGTATAATTACTACCTGTTACTATTCTTTTCCAGGAACCTGTCTCTTCAAGGAAATAGTCAAAATGGTCAGCTGACTGCGAAAATAACCGTATAGTGCCTTTCTCAGCATATAATTCCATCGAAAACATATCCCCTGAACCCGAACTTATCCGGCTTGCTGCAATTGTACCCGCTGCTTTTGTACTTCTGTCAATAAGTGTAATAAGACTGAACAGATCAGAGCCAACTGAAACATCCTCAAATTCACCGGCTTGTATTGCACTGATAATTTTTAGTTTATTACCAAGGAAAGCTATTGCCATACTAATTGCATGTGATCCAAGATCAGCCATTGCTCCTCCATCCGGAGCAGGAGTAAGACGGGAAGTACGTTTGTCTCTGTATCCTTTATTAAGATAATCGCCATGATAATATTTCAGATCAAAATGTAATGGTTTCCCCAGTATCCCCGTATTCCAGAAGATCAGAGCTTCCCTTACAGAGGGCATGAAGAGATACTGGAACCCAACCTGTATTTTTATTTCCGGATGTTCTTTGGAAATGATGACCATGTTTATCTCTTCTTCTAAAGTTGAGCAAACAGGTTTTTCAATGTAGATGCGTTTGATTGAAGGCATTTCGGCAACAGCCGCAAGATGCTCAAAATGGACTTTATTGGGACCAAGAACATATACAGTGTCAATCTTATCATTCACAACAAACTCATCAATTGAAAGAGATCTTTTGAAACCAAACCTTTTGGCAAATGCATCACGACTTTTTGCGGTTGAAGAAGAGACTGCCTCCAGATCCGTTTCAGGATACTCATCATAGTAATAACGTAACGAATTGATTGATAATGCATGACTCCGGGCAATTCCTCCGGCTCCAATAAATCCGACAATAGCTTTTTCCTGTAACATCTTTATATGGATTTCAATTAGCTATCAAAAATAGCCCAATTTAAGTAATATGTTCATTGTAGGCTATCATATACGTTAACGTCCGGAATTATCAAAATCAGTGAATGTTGATTTTATTTCCATCTCAGGCTTCTTCTAAACTTGTCATTTTGTGCTCTCTATTTCTCATGAACTCACCCCCTCTCTGCTCCGCACAGAGGGGGGTAATTGTGAATCGTTATATTTTAAGGTATTGACTCAAGAAAAGATTTTATTTCAAAGAGAGCGATATCCATATCTGATAATATATCATTTCTAAGTCGTAAGACTTTTAATCCCAGCAATTTCATCTCTTCATCTCTAAAGCGATCATATTCTTCTGTTTTGTCATGGATTGAACCGTCAAGCTCTATAACCACTTTTTTTGCATTACAGTAAAAATCTGCTATAAAATAATTTAATCCTTTGTAGTCAGCTTTATATATAATCGGATGCTGACGAAGAAATTTGTAACCTGAAAGTTTCCTGTTTCTAAGCTGTTCCCAAAGTTCTATTTCAGAGTCAGTCAAATCTCTACGGAGTTCTCTTGCATGCTTTTTAATAGTCTTAATATCAAGATAATTACTTTTTCTCATTTGTATGGAATCCTACAATCAAAGATAAAACTTTTTTAGTAGTCACCCCCTCTTTGCGTAGCAGAGAGGGGGACGGGGGGTGAGTTCATGTTGATTAACGAGCAGAGAGTTAAGCTATGTATCGAAAGGGGGGGTTAGTTCATGTTGATTAACGAGCAGAGAGTTAAGCTATGTATCGAAAGGGGGGGTGA
>CAZXFB010000040.1:0-18251 GCA_964639725.1 uncultured Rikenellaceae bacterium | reverse complement strand
AGAGTTAAGCTATGTATCGAAAGGGGGGGTGAGTTCATGTTGATTAACGAGCAGAGAGTTAAGCTATGTATCGAAAGGGGGGGTGAGTTCATGTTGATTAACGAGCAGAAAGTTAAAGCTATGTATCGAAAGGGGGGGTGAGTTCATGTTGATTAAGGAGCAGAGAGTTAAGCTATGTATCGAAAGGAGGGGTGAGTTCATGCTGATAAAGGTGCTGAGCGGTACAGAAATCTGACAGCCGGGTGCGAGTCAGTTTTTCTAAAATACTCCTGGGATACCCAAATTCAAAAACAAACTTTCAATAATTGATGGGTTCCGTACCTTTTATCAAAATTGAGGAAGACCGGAGAATATAGCTAAAGCAATCATTAATTCAAAATCAGACAATGTTGATTATATTTTCATTTCTGTGAATAACTCAATTTTGTCTCCCCCGATTCTTTACATGAAAACTCTACTTTAGCAGGAAAAAATTGATACGCATAACAAGAATAAGACTGAGAAAAGAGTACCGGTTAAAAGTATGGCTTACACTTTTTGTTCTTTTTAGTGCAGGATTTCTTTTTATTCCTGGGTCTAACAGGTCTATGATTGCTACTTTTTTCAGTTACCGATGCAGAAATTACCGACAGGTTATTTACAGCAGAAGGCTTAATGACAGGATTGTCGATTACTATAATCAGTCTAAACAAAAAGGTATAGAGAAATGTGAAAGCCGGGAGGATATTGATAACCGGATCAGAGCCGGGAAGCTATTCAGGGTCAGAAGTGGTCGTCGTTATATAATAGACAGAATGACACATAGTTATCCTTACCTTACTAAAGAAAGCAGATCTCTTCTGAATGAGATA
This sequence comes from uncultured Rikenellaceae bacterium, assembly GCA_964639725.1. Taxonomy (GTDB): domain Bacteria; phylum Bacteroidota; class Bacteroidia; order Bacteroidales; family VadinHA17; genus LD21. Next base: position 17,400 of record CAZXFB010000040.1, on the reverse strand, counting down.
GCCAGAAGATTTAAGAATAAAATCGAAGGGCAGGGATTGAAGGGATCAAAATTCATCGTTACATCAATGACGAGAACCACCCAGGAATTGAAAAAATTCAGAAGGACTAACATCAATGTTTCTGATAATAGTCCCCATCTGAACGGGAATGCTTTTGATGTCTCTTATGCAAGATTCTCATTCAGAAAACTTTTTGTAACAGAATGCGATAAGTGGTACCTGAAAGAGGCCCTTGCCGAAGTGATATGGCAGCTGTGTGAAGAAAAAAGATGCTGGGCAACATATGAAAGAAAACAGGGTTGTTTTCATGTTGTTTCCAGGTAAGAGCAAATGAGAATTTGATCTTTAATCAGGATCTTATAACTTTACTGAAAACCTGAACCATGATAGTAACCTGCGTATATGTTCATGTAAAACCAGAAGCTGTAAACTCTTTCATTGAGGCAACTACTGCTAATCATCTTGAATCTGTAAGAGAACCCGGAAACCTTCGTTTTGATTTAATTCAGCAGTCTGATGATCCATGCCGGTTCATGATATATGAAGCATATGAATCAGAAAAAGCAGCAGCTGATCATAAAAATACCAGCCATTACCTGGTCTGGCGCGATAACGTTAAAGATATTATGTTCGAACCAAGGTATGGTGTAAAATATAATATCATTGTTCCTGAAGATAAATCGAGATGGTGAAGCCTTTTCAATTTGCCCGTATCCCTAAGATCTGTTTTAAGGCAGGACAGATTTCTGACCTTCCTGATATCATTAAAGTTTATGGTACCAGGATCATATTTCTGACAGGGGAAAATTCATTTATGAGATCTGCAGAGGCAGGAATGCTTCTTAACTCATTTGATACAAATCATTTATATTATAAACATGTTAAAGTAGGTAGCGAACCATCTCCGGATATGGTTGATCAACTGGTTACCATGCTTAATGAAGAGCAGGCAGATGTTGTGTTAGCTATAGGTGGTGGTAGTGTCATTGATGCCGGAAAAGCAATTTCCGCCATGATGTTCAGAAATGAATCTGTTAAAGAGTACCTCGAAGGTGTCGGAACAAGAGTCCACCCAGGGAGTAAACTCCCATTTATTGCTGTACCAACAACTTCCGGGACAGGCAGCGAAGCAACAAAAAATGCAGTACTTACTCAAACCGGGATTGATGGATTTAAAAAATCGCTTCGTCATGATAACTTTGTTCCGGAAATTGCTATTGTGGATCCGGCCCTTACACTGCATTGCCCTCAGAACATAACCGCTGCAAGCGGAATGGACTGTTTTACACAGCTGACCGAAGCTTTCCTGTCGGATAAATCAAATGAGTATACTGATGCTCTTGCTTTTGAGGGACTAAAGGCTGTCAAAAGCTCACTCAGGCAAAGTGTATCTGATGGAGAAGATATTACTGCCAGATCAGGAATGTCATTCGCCGCCCTTACATCAGGTATATGTCTGGCCAATGCTGGTCTTGGGGTTGTACACGGTTTTGCATCATCAATAGGGGGGAAGTATAATATTCCTCACGGAGTAGTTTGTGGAACACTTATGGGATCGGCTAACATGATTAACATCAGGGAGCTCAGGAAAAAAGGGAATGATTCTGCTGCCTTGAGAAAATATGCTGTTCTTGGAAAATTATTTCTTGACAGGGAAAGTATGACACAAGATTATTACATCGACGGATTTATTCAATATCTTTATAGTTTAACCAATGATCTTCTTCTGCCCGCACTAAAAGAATACGGGGTTGAAGAAAAAGATATTGAACTAATATGCAGCATTACCGAAAATAAGAATAATCCGGTGACACTCAAACTGGATGATATGGTTGAAATAGTCACCAGCAGGTTATAACAGTATAAACAATAAATTATCAGATTACTTAAATTAAACCGACAAATGAAAAGTAAAACCTTTTTTTCAGCTATTCTGTTGATTACTTTGATTTTAACATCTCAGTTATCAATAGCCCAGTTACCAAAAGAGAGTGAGGCCCAAAAAATCCAGAGGATGAAATGGTGGACTGATGCCCGTTTTGGTATGTTCATCCATTGGGGCCTTTATGCCCAGCCTGCCCGTCACGAGTGGGTCAAGAAATATGAAAGAATGACTAATGAACAGTACCAGAAGTATTTTGAACTTTTTAACCCCGATCTGTATAATCCACGTGATTGGGCAAAAATGGCCAAAGAAGCCGGTATGAAATATGTCGTTCTGACAGCAAAACACCATGAAGGTTTCTGCCTTTTCGATTCAAAGTTCACAGATTACAAAGCAACGAATACACCTTATGGGAAAGACCTGCTTAAAGAATATGTTGAAGCTTTCAGGGCTGAAGGATTAAAGGTCGGTTTTTATTATTCCCTCATTGACTGGCATCATCCCGATTATGTTATTGACAGGGTGCATCCGCAGAGTCAGGACTCTGATTCTGCTTATGCAAGGTTAAATAAGGGACGTGATATGAACAAATACCGTGAATACATGAAAAATCAGGTAAGGGAGTTGCTTACCAATTATGGTCAGATAAGTATAATCTGGTTTGATTATTCATTTCCTGGTAAGAACGGTAAGGGACATGATGACTGGGATTCAGAAAACCTTTTAAAGCTTGCACGCTCGCTTCAGCCAGGAATAATGGTCGACGACAGGCTCGATCTTAAAGAGGTTGAAGGTGGCTGGGATTTTACGACACCTGAACAGGTTAAGGTAACTAAATGGCCGGAGGTAAATGGTAAAAAAGTTCCATGGGAGACCTGCCAGACATTTTCCGGTTCCTGGGGCTATTTCAGGGATGAGACATCATGGAAAAGTCCGGCACAGCTGATTGAGTTGCTTGTTGAATCGGTAAGTAAAGGAGGAAATCTTCTGTTGAATGTAGGACCAACAGCAAGAGGTCTCTTTGATTACAGAGCCCAGGATAGATTAAAATCAATGGGTGATTGGATGAAATATAACAATCGCTCCGTTTATGGTTGTACTGAAGCACCGGCAGGTTTCACAGCACCTCCAAATACATTACTTACCTTTAATCCTGTTTCAAACAGGTTGTACGTACATCTGCTTGCATATCCAATGGGAAGGTTAAATCTCACAAATATGGCAGATAAAGTAAAATATGTCCAGTTTTTGCATGATGCTTCGGAAATCAGGTTCTCAACAGGCAGGGATGACACAAGAAATGATATCTCACTTCAGCTGCCGATACTTAAACCGAATCAGGAGATAGTAGTTCTTGAACTATTTCTGAAATAGAATGATCTGATCATTGTTCTTAATATTCGAACTTTGCAGGGATGTTTCTTTACATCCCTGCTTTAAATAAACACTTGCTGAAAATATTTTTTTAAAGAAACTATGTGGAGATAAAAGTAACAGAATCAATAACACTTATCGGATTTCTTTCACAACATTATCCTGAATCGCCAAGGACCAGGATAAAAAAATTGCTCCAGAGTGGAACTATACGGATAAATGATAAACAGGTCACTCTGCATTCATATTTATTGAATCCGGGGGATATTGTTGCAATTAATCCTCAGAAAGGTACAAAAGTTAAAACCGGCTTACCATTTCCTGTTTTGTATGAGGATCAGCAGATAATTGTTGTTGATAAACCAGCCGGCACTTCAACATCGAGTATTGATGGAAGCATTAGCATCAATTCTGTTGTGTCGGAATTTCTGAGATTGCATAGTAAAGGCACTGTAAGGGCATATGTTGTTCACAGGCTCGACAAGGAAGTGTCGGGAGTATTGTTATTTGCCAAGTCTCAGACATATATGGAAACAATAAAAGACAGATGGAAAGAGACTGACAAACATTATTATGCCCTGGTAGAAGGTATTCCGGCGAAGAGTGAAAATACTGTAATAAGCTGGCTTACTGAAGATAGTCATCAGAAAGTGCATTCAGCGGGCGAAAATGCCGGTGGCAAATATGCTGTTACTCATTACAAAATCATTAAAGAGTTTAAGAATTATTCTCTGCTTGATATTAAAACAGATACAGGTCGAAAAAACCAGATCAGAGTTCATCTTTCCGACATTGGGTGTCCGATTATTGGTGACAGAAAATATGGGGCTTCCACTGACTTTATCCGCCGTGTAAGGCTCCATGCATACCTGTTATCATTTCCTCATCCTGTTACCGGGAAAATGATAACAATTGAATCTCCAATGCCAGAAGGCTTTTTATCATTGAAACCTAAGGACGAGAAGTACAAATAGGTTAGAAAACTCGCGGGCTCAGGTCTATCACAGCCCTGCTTTTTTCATAATTTTTGCTATATCATAACCGGGTTTGCGTGACTTACGGGAAAGCAAGGCGCTTGCTTCTGCGTCGTTAACAAATCTTTCATTCTCAGGATCCCAGTTTATCTTGCGGTTCAATTTCATTCCAATCCAGGCTAAGGCGCAAGCCTCAAGGCTCCTTGCACTCTGATCAACCGGAGCGATAGGATCTTTTCGGCTTATAATACTCTCGAGCCAGTTCCGGTAATGATCAGGACTCGGCATCCATATTTTACCTTCAGGACCGACCCTTGGATAGAGTATATTATCCTTGCTGGCATAGAGTGGACCTTTTTTATCATCAACTGTTGCTATTGGATCGCTCTTTGTTACCCTTTCGCTGCCACGTGAACAGAACACCATTCCATCAGTTCCTTCAAACTGAATACCGTTAGTATATTTGTCATCAAGGATAACCTGAATATTACCTGGATACATCATTTCAACATGATAAGTGGTATGGACATTCCATACATCATCTTTCATGAATTCGGCTCTGGCATCAACAGATAATGGTCCTCCGAGTTCCAGACCCATAGCCCACTGTGCAATATCAATATGGTGTGCACCCCAGTTAGTTATCATTCCAAGTCCAAAATCTTCAGTTGTAATCCAGCCGGGCCGGCCATCAATGCTATCCTGTGGATGCACCCTGAACTCCATGTAAGGCTGTTCAGGAGCAGGACCAAGCCATCTTTCATAGTCAAGGTTTGCAGGTGGTTTCTGTGGGTATGGTTTAACCCCTTTTATTTTATCAATACCGATCCCTATTTTCACGGTATGCAGTTTCCCTATTCGCCCGTTTCGTACAGCTTCACTACCAACCCTGAACGTATTCCAGGGTTTCTCTGAACGCTGCTGGCTGCCTGTCTGGAGGATTCGGTTCCTTGCCCTGACAGCACTCCTAAGTGCAATTGCTTCAGCAATTGAATAAGTCAGAGGTTTCTGGACATATACATCTTTACCTGCAAGAACTGCCTGAATGGCAACAAATGCATGCTGATGGTCAGGAACACTTACTATTACAGCATCAATATCAGGTCGTTCAAGGAGTTCATTGAAATCATGATATGTTCTTATCTCAACGTTACTTTCTCCATTCTTCCTATAAAATTCGGTTATACTGTTTTTTGCAATATCGGCACGCTTTGAGTCAAGATCACATACAGCTGTAATCCGGCACAGGTCAGTATGTTTCATTGTACCCGAGTAGTCAACAGTCCCCTGTCGTCCGCAGCCTATCTGTGCAAACTGGATTAGTTTATTTGGAGATTTTCCGGGAAATGAAGTGTATCTTAGTATTTCAGGAAGTGCTATCAGACTAACACCTGACAAAAGTGACTTCTTTAGGAAATCACGGCGTGTATTATTTTTCATAATTGATCATTTGATTAGGGAATAAATTATTTCAGTGCTTAAATATAGTTTTTAAATTATCTTCCTGGAGAAAATTTATGGTTATATTTTCTCTTGGAAATGGAAACAAAGTACAGGTTTGAAAAGACAGATCAGAAGAAATGAATATGGTATCATTGTCATGATACTTTATTTAACTTTTATTACTTTTCTTTCAGGAATAAATATTGTTATATTATATTCAGCAATTTATTTTAAGTAATGAATCAGACACAGCATCTTAAATAATTTGATATAATGAGAAAATCACTGATTTTTTTTACCTTATCACTGGTACTTTTTGTAAGCGGTTTATGTCCGGGGTTCACACAGGAAAACAACTGGACGCATTTCAGAGGGAGTAACCTTGATGGCAGATCAGTTTCAGATAAACCTCCCTTAAAATGGGGTGATGATCTGAATATAAAATGGAAAACTGCCATTCATGATAACGGCTGGTCATCACCGGTTGTTTATGATAATCAGATATGGATTACATCAGCAAAAGATGATGGAAGTGAGCTATATGCTATTTGTGCCGATTTTGAAACCGGTAAAATAATCCACGATGTTAAAGTTTTCTCTCCTGATACTGTTTTAAAGAAACACTCAATAAATACATATGCAACACCAACTCCATGTATTGAAAAAAACTTTGTTTATGTTCATTATGGAAGTCAGGGTACTGCATGTATAAATAGTGCCAGCGGATCAGTTGTCTGGAAGCGTAATGACTTCAAATGCAACCATGTACAGGGTCCGGCTTCATCACCTGTAATTTATAAGAACCTGATTATTTTACATTTTGAAGGTGTCGATGTCAGATATATTGTTGCACTGAATAAAACAAACGGAAATCTTGTCTGGAGATCCGACCGTCCTGCCAAACCATATGAGCCACTGCCTGCAATCGGGAAAAAGGCTTATGTTACACCCCTGATAATTAATGTAAAAGGTCGTGATCTGTTAATTTCAAACGGATCAGCCGTATGCATCGCTTATGAACCAGAGACTGGAAGAGAAGTCTGGAGAGTTGTTCGCGGAGCCGAATCTACAGTATCAATGCCATTTTATGAAAAGGGTATTCTCTACTATTATACAGGGTTTATGGTGGACACTGACGGTACAAATTTTTCAGAGATAATGGCTATCAATCCCGATGGTAAAGGAGATATTACAGAAACGAATCTGGTATGGAAAAAGCGGGCCGAACGGATGCAGTTACTTACTCCGGTTATTAAAAATGGTCTCATTTATACAGTTGATACAAAAAATGTTCTGATGTGTCTCGATGCTTCCACAGGAAATGAGATTTGGACATCAAGGTTAAAGGCAAATTTTAATGCCTCCCCAATTTATGCTGCAGGCAAAATTTATTTGTTTTCAATCAAAGGAGAAGCAATAATTATTAATGAAGGCAGGAAACTCGAAATAGCTGCTATGAATCAGATTGAGGATCAGGTTTGGGCTACTCCTGCAATATTGAGGAATTCCATCATTTTGAGAACCGATAAATACCTCTGCAGGATAGGACAATAAGTTAATAAATTTCGAAACTATCGGGAATCACATATCTCAATGGTTTAGAGCTTGAATATCAATTGTTTGCCCTCAACCATAATCGAAGTAATTAATTTTAGATGCTCCAGGCTCACACAGCTTTGCTCTGTTTCTATCACCCCTAAAGGCATAGCGGCACCCTAAGGAGTCTGAAAAAGCTTTAATGCGGTAAGATAAAAAAGGCATATATATTTTAATATCAGGATAAAGTCCGATAAAAAGACTTTCCCATCCTTGAAAAGGAGGGGAAAGTATTGATGTATAGTACATTACCTTTCTCCTCCTTTTGAAAGAGGAGTACCCCTGACCTTAGTCAGGGGGGAGGTGGTTGATTATTCTATCATATCGCTAATTCTTTTCTTATTTAAAATTTTAGTGATCTCACCTTTTAAATATTCAGGATCCTGGAATACAAATCTGTTTTCAAACCTCAATACTATGAATCCTAAACTCTGCAGATAATTATCCCTTTTTTCATCTTTATGGATTCTATGATATTCCCCATGTGGATCTCCGTCAAGTTCAATTATCAGTTTCTCTGGACGAAGTTAGAATCATGGGGCAAGGAGCAAGGAGGGACTTAGCCAGCCTTCATGGTTTCTAATTCTCAAATCAACAAATCCGCACGGATCAGATATTCAGAGAAAAATAGTTTACCACAGCGCCAGATCATCTTGATCTAAGGATAAATTTTATAGAATATTTATTATCCCTGTATCTGTTTTTTTAGTATATTGCGCAACTTTTAAAAAGATTAACATTTATTGCAAATATTTTTTATACGAAATGGCAAAATATAATTTAAAACCGGTTGATGTGCCCCAGGTAAGCACTAAGTACAGAACTATCAAGACTAAATTACCTGTACCCGAATCTTTAAAGATTTTCGATGATTTATCTGAATCAGAACCAGTTTCTATGATGGGTCAACCACCAATAATCTGGGATAAGGCTGAAGGTTTCCAGATATATGACAAGTGGGGTAACAAATGGATCGACTGGTCATCTGGTGTTTTAATCACTAACGCAGGTCACGGTCGAAAAGAGATTGCAAAGGCTCTTAAAGATATTATTGACAGAGGACTTCTTGCAACATATGTGTTCGTCCATGAAAAGCGTGCAGAGCTTACCAAGATGATTCAGAAGATTTCTCCGGATCCCTCTAACTATCTTGTCTTTCTTCTAAGCACAGGAAGTGAAGCTACCGAAAACTGTATCAAACTCGCAAAAACCTATGCTGTTGAAAAGCATGGTCCTCATAGAAAATATTTTGTATCTTTCAATTATGCATTTCACGGAAGAACACTTGGTGCTCAGCTTGCCGGCGGTTCTCCGAGACTTAAGAAATGGATTATTGATGAAGGAAAAACATTCATCCAGGTACCTTTTCCGGATGGGTATAAAAATGTAAATACCTCATTTGATCTCTTCCTCAGCAGTATAAAGGATCATGGTGTTACGCCAGATGAAATTGCAGGTATAATGACAGAATCTTTCCAGGGTGTCGGGCCCGATTTCATGCCTGTGGAATATGCACAAAAACTTATTGCATTCTGTCGCGAACATGATATTGTAAGTATCTTTGATGAAGTTCAGGCTGGTTTCGGACGCTCAGGTAAAATGTTCTCTTACGAGCATTATGGAATTAAACCTGACCTAATAGCCTGTGGTAAAGGTATATCTTCATCATTGCCTATCTCAGCTGTAATTGGCAGAAGTGATATTATGAGCCTTTATGCACCCGGATCAATGACTTCGACACATTCGGGAAGTCCGTTGCCAGTTGTTGCTGCTATTGAGAGTCTTAAAATTATTCAGAAAGAAAATCTTGTTGAGAACGCCAGAAAACTGGGCGAAATACTGGCTCCTGAGATTTCAAGAATTCAGAAGAAATATCCTGATATTCTGGGTTGTTCCCGCGGAAAAGGACTGGTTGCAGGGATACAGGTAGTGAAAAAGGGTACCAAAGAACCTGATCCTGACATGGCACTGCGCATAAACGAAAAGTGTTTCCATAAGGGATTACTGATGTTTGCCCCGGTAGGTATCGGAGGAGAGTGTTTAAAGATTGCACCTCCATTGATGATATCTGAAGAAGCCCTGAGAGAAGGTATTAAAGTATTTGAAGAGGCCTGTGATGAAATATTAGGTAAGTAATCAATAAATATTCTTAATTCCATGAAAGCAATCGATATAGTTATTGTTGGCGGGGGAATGATCACATATGATTTGTTATTACCCTCAGTTTATCACCTCCAGCGAACAGGTTATGTAAATAGTATCAGGATCTGTGCGCTCGATTCTATTCCCCTCAAAGCATTAAAAGAAAGTCAGGAAATAAAAGAAGCATTCCCCGGACAGGATTTTGAAGCTTATCCTTCTGTATCTGAGCCTGAAAAAAACAAATTTCCGGAACTCTATAAAGAGGTTATTGCTGGTATGAAACCCCGGCAGATGGTAATTGTTGCTATGCCCGATCAGCTTCATTACCCGGTTATTATGGAGGCTCTTAAGAATAATCAGCATGTGTTGAGTGTAAAGCCTTTGGTGCTAAAGTACGAACAGGCTGCTGAAATTGAAAAGATTGCCTACGATAAAGGATTGTTCGTTGGTGTTGAGTATCATAAACGTTTTGACAGAAGATCTCTTATGGCTAAACGTGGTTGTGAACTGAAACAATTTGGCGAGTTTGTGATGGGAGAGGCTAAACTTATTGAACCATACTACTACAGGTCATCTAATTTCCAGAACTGGTTCACCTGCGATAAAACTGATCCATTCGTATATATAGGTTGTCATTATGTTGATCTGGTTTACTTTATTACAGGTCTGAAGCCTGTTGAAGTATCAGTATCCGGCATAAAGGGGAAATTCCCCAATGGCAATGAAAGTTACATGTGGGCCAATGGAAGAGTCCGTTTCGAAAACAATGCAATTTTGTCAGTTATTGATGGATTAGGTTATCCTGATCAGGCTGCAGGAAGTAATGAACAGAATTTGCAAATGTTCTTCGAAGGTACCGGGAAGACAGGTATGATTAAACATAATGATCAGTTCCGTGGAGTTGAACACTCTTATCTCGAAGGGATTGGTTGCGGTGGTTCACATTTTAATTATGTGAGTCCCGATTTTTACCGTATAGTACCCTGGGAAGGTAAAGGATATAAACCAATCGGATATGGTTATGAATCTGTTGCTGCCTCTATAACCATGGCTTACAGTATTGAAAATGAGGTTAATGACATGTCTGCAGCTGATTCTCTGAAGAGGAGACAAAAGATTATTAAGGAGGTTGATGAAAAAGGGATTATTGCAACTCCTGCAAACAGCTATATCAATGAGTTGGTAGTTGAGGCAGGACGCCTTTCAATATTAAACGACGGAGATATTGTAAATATTGAATATGGGAAAAATCCTCATGTTAAACTTCGTTCAAAAAAGTAAATAACAATAAATCAAAACATTATGAAAAATATTTTATTGTCTATCACATTATTACTGCTGCTTGGCAGTTTCTCTCCTGCACCTAAGAAGCAATCTCTTTTCAATGGCAAGGACCTTACCGGATGGACCATCTATGGTACCGAAAAATGGTATGTTGAAAAAGGTAACCTTGTTTGCGAAAGCGGACCTGATAAAAAGTATGGCTATCTTGCCACAAATAAGTTCTATAAGAACTTTGACCTGACAGTTGAGTTTTTGCAGGAAGACAATGGCAACAGCGGAATATTTTTTCGTTCTACCATTGAAGGAACCAAAATTACCGGATGGCAATGCGAGGTGGCTCCTCAGGGAAAAGATTCTGGCGGAATTTATGAATCATACGGTCGGGGATGGTTAAAGCAGATACCTGAAGAAAAGGAGAACATACTTAAGCCGGGAAAATGGAATGAAATGCACATCCGGGTTGTTGGAGACAGGGTTCAGACCTGGCTTAACGGTCAACTGATGGTAGATTTTTCCGATGAGAAAATCGGTAAGGCAGATGGTTCCATTGCACTTCAGATACACGATGGTGGCGGGATCAAAGTCAGATGGCGCAAACTGATGGTACAGGAATTATAGACCAAAGGAATTCAAATAATTGTTTAAGAATTCCTCATCATAGGGATCTGTTATCGGGATATTGGGCAGAAACAATTTGACCAGTATCCCGATCTTATTTATATAAACATCCTGTTCTATTACTCCGGTGATCTGTTAAAGAAAAAAGTTCCTGTTGTTTCTTTCTCAGGAAAGATGTTTTTAAAATCAATAATAAGAGTATTTGTTGATTTGTCATGTTTCCATATCTCTTTGATAATTATATCTGCAGTTCCTGAATTTCCTGTATATGTGGTGGTTGATTCGAATATAATTGTATTATCCTTGTCTGACCAGGCTGCTTTTGCTTTCCTCGGCATGTCGTATATATAAAAATTATATTCTTTACTGTCCAGAGTAACTCTTTCATCAAATGGGAACTGCTGTCCATCACTTCTCTCATAAATTCTCGTGATTAAGAGACTGTCTGCTTTTACTTTAATGGTGATACCGGACATTGAAAGCTGATCAGAGGCTATGAGACTTTTTGTTCTGTTGAGTGTCCATCTGCCTGAAAAATTATTCCTCTGACCGTTAGAAGATTGGGTGGATAGTAGAATCAACCCGATAAGTGGGATTAAAATTAGTGACTTTTTCATCTTTTTTAATTAAAAGTAACAAAATTTAATTGTCATAATTCAAGGCTTCCAAGAATTTTTTCAACTTCAGTAAGTATTTCACATGATTTTACAAGTTCCTTCATTCTTGTATGGTCGGGATATAAAGGACGGTCACTATCCAGGAAATCAATATATTTTCTGATGATATCCTTTGCTTTCTGTACACCTTTGCCGAACGAGTATTCACTTTTTCTGAAATCGAGAGCCTGGGCAGCTGCCATAAATTCGATACCAAGAATCCCGTATGCACAGTCGAGTATCTGGTTATTCTTAATTGCAGTATTCATACCCATTGAAACAAAATCCTCCTGGTCAGCTGCAGCCGGTATACTCTGAATTGATGCCGGCATTGATAGTATTCTTTGTTCAACGATCAGTGTATCGGCGGTATACTGACTAAGCATCATTCCAGAGAACATGCCGGCTCCTTTTGTGAGAAAATCCGGAAGTCCGACACTTAAAGCAGGATTATTCAGGCGGTTCATTCTTCTTTCAGATAATATACTGACCATTGTAATACATGCTCCTGCCATATCCATAGGAACACATACCGGTGATCCCTGGAAATTAGCACCTGATAGTTGGATGTTTTTTTCCGGAAAGAATACCGGGTTATCTCCTACACCATTCAGTTCTATTTCGACCTGGCTTCTGGCATAAGCCAGCATGTCATGGGCAGATCCGATTACCTGTGGTGTTGATCTCATGGAATAGGCATCCTGAACTTTTGATTTGATCCTTCCCTCTGTAAGATCACCACCTGAAATGCATTTGTTAATTGCCCTGGCGCTTCTTACTGCACCTTTAAATCCTCTGACCTCATGAAGGAGAGGAGAATATGGCTTCATATTTGCTTTTAGAGCTTCAAGTGACATTGATGCTGCTATCTCTGCCTGCTTCAACCAGTTGTTGGCATCCACCAGCCAGATAGCGCTCATTGCTGTCAGTACATTTGATCCGTTGATTGTCGCCAGACCATCCCGGGCATTAAGACCGGGGATAGGAATTCCGGCTCTCTTCATAGCTTCACTGCCCTCAAGCAGTTCTCCTTTATAATATGCTTCACCTTCACCAAGAAGTAAGAGGGCAATCTGCGACATTGGCGCCAGATCGCCTGAAGCTCCGACAGACCCTTTCTGACAAACAAAGGGAGTGACACCTTTATTCAGCATCTCGACAAGAGTCTCTGTTATTTCAATGCGGTTTCCGGAATTACCATGAGCATGAACATTTATCCTCCCGAGCATGGCACCTCTTACAATCTCTATTGACGCCGGTTCTCCAATACCGGCAGCATGGTTGTAAACCAGGTATCTCTGAAAATCCTTTATCTGGTCATCGTTTAAAACCAGCTCGGAGAACTCACCTATACCGGTATTAACTCCATACATAATCTCATGTGCATCAATCTTTTTCTCAAGCATGGAGCGACACTCACGTATCCTTTTTTTTGCGTCAGCATTAAGCTCAACCTTCTGTCCGTAGCGGGCTACATTAACAACATCAGTTACTTTAAGACCCAACCCGGATATTATTAGCTTTTCCATTAATTCCTTAAAATTTTTAGTAAAACAAAATCTGTTAAAAAAGATATTCAATCTGATATAGTCAGATTGAAATAAAATAGAGATAAACTGGTGTTAATTGGATTCAACAGAGTCCTGAACGGTTGATTTTGATCTTATATTCAAGCAACCAGCTGTACGACATATTCCTGAATTACTATATCAAATTTAAGATAATATTCGGGGAAAAACAAGGGATAGGTCAGAAACTCTCAAACACTTTTATCAATCTGCTATTTTGAGGAGATAAAGGTTTATAATTGTAATGATAACCTTAAATTCCATAGCTCAAAAAATAATTTTAATACAACTGTTCAAAAAACCCCGGGGAAAAAGGATGCCCCTATAAAACCTGCAGATAGTCTGAAAGAGACTGACAATAATGGTAAGACTGAAAAAGTAAAAAGATAATTGTGATATGCAACCATGTTAAACTGTTAGAAAGGGGCAGGAAGTCTCTTCTTGTTGGGAGCAGAGGGCATTGCGTACAGATCAAAAAGTATATCCAGATGAGCTCTATGCACTTCACCCCAAGCCCAGAGACCCTTGCCCTCACCCTATGACCTGTACAGGACTCATGGTATTGTAAATATTCCCCTCTGCCAGATAAAACTTTAATGTATTCTTACAAATTTGGAATTTGAATCCATATTTGTAAATTTGCATTATGATTAAACGTGAAGCAGAAGCTGAACTTATTATTCTGGCAAAGCAATTTAAAGCTGTTGCAGTTGTTGGTCCACGTCAGTCAGGGAAGACTACACTGACACGAAATGTGTTTGGGGATAAACCATATGTAAGTCTTGAAAATCCCGATACCAGAAGATTTGCAATGGAGGATCCCCGAGGATTTTTATCTCAGTATAAATCCGGAGCAGTGATCGATGAAGCACAAAGGGTTCCGGAGATTTTTTCATATCTTCAGCAAGTGCTCGATGAAGATGAGAAGAAAGGGAAATTTATTCTGACCGGTTCAAATAATTTTCTTCTTCAGGAAACTATTTCCCAGAGTCTGGCAGGACGTATTGCATATCTGTACCTTCTTCCTTTTTCTGTTTCGGAACTACCTGAGAAGGAAACTTTGAATTTACATGACATTCTGTTAAAGGGTTTCTATCCGCCTCTGTATGATCAGCCTGTCGAATCTTGCAAATGGTATCCAAACTATATCAGAACATATATAGAGAGAGATGTAAGGCAGATAAAAAACATAACTGATTTAAATACATTTGAAAAATTTCTCAGGTTAAGCGCCGGCAGGACAGGCCAGTTATTAAACATCAATAGCTTGGCTATTGAAACAGGTGTCGACAATAAGACTATCAGTTCGTGGATTGGAATCCTTGAAAACAGTTTTATAATGTACCGTTTGTATCCACATCACCGGAACTTCAATAAAAGGATAGTTAAAATGCCAAAATTATATTTTTATGATACAGGTTTGGCATGTGCCCTTATTGGTATTCAAAATGTACAGCAACTTAATTATCATCCGCTTTTTGGCAGTTTGTTTGAGAATTTTGTTTTGGGAGAACTAATGAAGATTCGCTATAATCATGCAAAAAGCAATAATCTTTATTTCTGGAGAGACAATACTGGTCATGAGTTGGATATAGTAATTGAAACTGCGGGAAAGCTATATCCGGTTGAGATTAAATCAGGTAAGACTATTACCGAAGAATATTTTAAGGGATTGCTTTTCTGGAGTAAGATAAGTGGTGAGCAGGGCGGAGCTGTAATCTATGCCGGAGAATCTGGTCAGCAGAGGAGTAATAATATCGAAATTATTCCATGGAATAAACTGAACTCTCTTAAATTGTAATTGTTGCCTTCATTCCGTGGCAGTACAGATTTTGCCATGCGAAACAAATTTGAGTGGTCGTAAAAGTCTTTTAAGTCGTTCGTGTCTTTCAAGGTTTACAGGTCCTTTTTAATACCAGCAGAGATCCACTTCCTGACGAAAACCTGCCGACGCCCTGTTAACTGAGCTCTCTCTCTGCTCTGAGCTCTGTGCCCCATGCCTTGCATCTGCTTATGTTAAAAAGATGTTGAAAACTTTCCTTATTTTATTTTGTAAAAATAAAATAAAAAAAAAAGGGGGGTATTTAAAAAATTAGTAAATTTGTTAAGGCTATTTTGAACAGGCTGCCAATGGTCTGATAATAAAAGTATTAATGATTGTAAGTTTTATAAACATGATCTGTAATGGAAACACTTATTTTAAAAGCAAAAACCCGGCAGGAAGTTGCTGATGAGTATGGCATCTGTGTAACCACTTTTTTAAGCCGGCTTGACAAAACGAACATTATTCTAGAATCCGGATTGATCTTTCCAAAAACACTGAAAATCATATATGAGACATTGGGAATACCAAGGTTACTCAATAATAAGAAAAAAATAATTTAAGATGAAAGAAAGTCCTGAATTTGGAATTTAAGATTTGATTCCATAACTCCACCACCTCCCACTTACCGAAGTATCATAATAAAATGTTCAAAAGGCTTTTAAGAGAGCCTCTAATCAATTAACTGGACTTAAAATAGAAAAAATCAGAGTATCATATTTTTATAAATTTTCCAATAACTCTTTCGATATGAATATCCTCGTCAGCTTCATAAACCCTTATTAGCCTGTTATACTCTTCACGTAATTTACTTTTTCTTCCAGTTTCTGCATTTTTAGTCAGGGAATTGTCGTGTAGCCGCCGGTAAAATAAAACTTTGTCAATCCGGTTGATCTTAAT
Organism: uncultured Rikenellaceae bacterium; assembly: GCA_964639725.1. Classification (GTDB taxonomy): domain Bacteria; phylum Bacteroidota; class Bacteroidia; order Bacteroidales; family VadinHA17; genus LD21. The sequence goes on along the minus strand of CAZXFB010000040.1, from coordinate 1,138 downwards.
TTTTTTTGTAATCCGTTGCAATAATTCGGTATCAGCAGCGCACCTCCATGGCCTGTATCCTCCAGCGAGCTCAATAACTCTTTTTTTATAAAAAATGGCTCCATGTGCATACTCCAGTAACCTTCTTGCATCCTTTATTTCACTTATATAAGCATTGTAACCCATCATAATCACATCTGATCCCGGCGATGCTTCAATTACTTCATTGACCAGTTCGAGGCGCATAATATCATCGCTTCCAAATATTATGATGTTATCGCTTGTGATTAATCCAAACAGAGTGTTTAATGTTATGTAAGTGCCGGAATTTTCATCCAGCATAATAATATTTACATTGCGGTACTTATGCCGTATTTCCGATAGCTTCTTCAGGGTTGGTTCACATGCATCAACTCCAATCAATACTTCGAAGTTATCATTATCTTTAAAATAGGTTTGCCCTTCAATGCTGTCAATACATTCCTCAATAAAGCAGGCTGCCTTATATGCTGGAATTAGAATACTTACAGCGTGTCTGATCTGCTGAACAGGCAGGTATTTATTTTCAATGATTTGCATATTTTTTGTTATGAGGGTCGGTTATAATAAACAACAAATTCCGGAACGCTTAAATCTAAGCGTAACTCCACGAAGTCAAAATTGCATGAAATTCATAAGTATCAAAAATGAATTCCGGAAATTTAAGGTATTTGATGATTATTTACGATTTATTCCGGTTTTTGCATATTGTTATGTTCCGGGGGTTGTCGAAATTTGCTTTCACCATTGTTTGATATCGTGAAAGTTTATCGGATATGACCGAGATTAAACAGAAAACACTTTTAAAAGACAGAGTTGACCTTCGCCTTCTCCGTTTGGCTGATGTACTGCTGCTGAATGCCAGTATTACTGATAATCCTGGATTATTAAACGGTAAAATGGGTATTGCAATTTTCCTTTATCATTTTGCCCGCAGGAAGGGTATTGAGATGTATTCTACTTATGCCGGGGAACTGATCGATGAGATCTATGAAGGAGTAAGTACACAAACACCTGTTGATTTTGCAGACGGATTGACAGGCATAGGATGGGGTATTGAATATCTTGTAAGGAATGGCTTTGTTGAGGCAGATACTGATGAAGCTTTATCCGAAATTGA
>CAZXFB010000039.1:0-39519 GCA_964639725.1 uncultured Rikenellaceae bacterium | reverse complement strand
AATAGTATGAATTAATTCCATTTCAGTTATTATTCATTCCAGATACTCATTTAAAACAAAATTGAAAACATTTTCGGAGAATAACCATGCGACACAGTGAAGTATCAAATGAAGAAAATTCTGCAAAAAATCTTAACTCAAAACATACGTGAGAGAAGAAAGTGAAAAGAGTCTCCTATAGTCGGCAGAGAACAAAAAGATCATTTTTCAATTTGGAATATGTGAATTATATAACTCATTTCAATATTTGTGTAATAGTAATCAAAATGATCATACCTACTTTTATTCTGAATATTATGATATATAATTAACAATTTAATCCTTAACAAAATGGCACATCCGGAGTTTCAGGTTTCAACAGGAAAAGATGAAAAGTTCTACTTTAACTTAACTGCTGCAAATGGTCAGGTTATCCTTTCAAGCCAGGGATATAAGACTAAAGATGGCTGTAAAAGTGGCATTGCAAGTGTAAAAAAGAATTCTTCCAATAAGAAGAACTTCGAGCAAAAAGATTCCAAAGATGGTCTTCATTATTTTGTACTTAAAGCAGCTAATAGCAAAGTTATTGGCAAAAGCCAGATGTATAAAGCAAATGAATCTTCAAAAAATGGAATTGAATCTATTCAGACGAATGCACGGAAAGCAAAAATAAATTACATGTAACCGGTTGAACAGAATTGAAGCTACATCCATTTTTACTTTCTGAGAATCATTTACTGACTTTGATTCAATAAGTTAATACCTTAGGTTTGCTATACATAGAATTTTAATTGTAAGGACTGAAGATCCTCGCTGAAGACAGCCTTTACCGAGCTTGCGAGCCAGACGAACCCAATGCGCTCGCTGGAATTCAAGTAGTAGCTGACTTTTACTATACATTGATCTTTGTTGCTTTATCCTCAAATCATAAGACTTCGGGACAATACTGCAAAAAGAGAGACCACTGCCAGATTTGGAATCTGACCGAAGTGTTCACTAATGATCAACATTCAGTAGCAGGTTCCAGATTGATATATTACTCGCCAGTAACTAATAAAACCTTCCCTGCCGACATATCCTTAAGATAAGTATCCAATGCTTCCTGAGCCCTGATCAAGGGAAACCTTCCCTGAATTTTAATCTTAAGGTCACAGCTCATCATACGACCAACTGCACTCAGATTTATTATGTTTTTTAAGAGCCCGTTCTTTTTTGCCCTTTCGGCAAGATTAAATCCATAAATTTTAATATCACTGTCAATAAGGTTCCGCGGATTAACCAGTATATGCTCTTCTCTGGTTAAGTTTCCATAAATTATTACAGAGCTTCCCCATGGAAGCGCTCCGATCATCTTCGGCAGCTGCCTGCTACATACTGAATCGAATAAGATATTTGCATTTATATGGTGGGATAAAGTCTCCAGGTCTGCAATGAATGAATGGTCAGAACTATCCAGAACATAATGAGAACCAGCATCTTTCAGCATTTCCATCTGTTTCTTGTTTTTGACAATATTAATTACAGGGATATTATGTCTCTCACCCAGAAGTTCAACTATTCTCCCCAGGGCACTGGCTGCAGCATTATTTATTATCGCCTTGTGTCTGTTCTGTTTAACAATTTCAAAAAAAGCCAGTGCGGTCAACGGATTTACCATCAGCATGGAACCCTGCTCATATGTAACCTTATTGCTGAGAGGGAAACATTTTCCTGCTTTGGTAACCATATATTCAGCCCACGTACCACTGGTAGGATATTCAGAATAACAGGCCACTCTTCTTCCCATTAAGAGAAATGGCAGAATTCCCTTGCCGTGTGCTATTACTGTTCCGCTACCTTCCAAACCGGGAATAAAAGTAGTCAGATCTCTGTTTATATGTGCAGTTCTAAGTTTTGCAAGGTCAGACGGATTTACCGGGGCAGCTTTTATCTTGATAAGTACTTCATTTGGACCGGGGACTGGGGTATCTACTTCTCTTACAACAAGCCGGCCCTCCGGATTCTCAAGAAATACAGCCTTCATAGTTGAAGGATAAGATCTTAATTCAGACATAAAAATACTTTTATTGTGTTTATTTGAACAGATGGCAATGTAGGATTTTTTCCCGGAGACAAGTCAAAACCACAAACCCGGGACAATTAATATATTATTTCATTTCTCAGCAATCTGCCTGAAAAACGCAGGGAACTGAAGTGACATGCTGATAATTGAAATTAAATATACAACAGGCACTAAAGATTATCTCTCATTCCCTGCTTCCTGCACATATCTTAAAGTCAGTCCTTAACACAACGTACTGACATTCCACTTTTCTTGTTTAAGTATGCCTGAAAAGAATTGCCGTAATTAAATAGTAAATTAAGATACGAAGAGTTCAAAGTACTGTACTCAGTTGAGGTCCACCAATTACCTTCAACTTTCACAAAATCGAAGGTTCCATCTGCAAATCGTTTGCCACCTGCACGAGCAGTAAATTTAAATTTGTCAGTTGCTTCGCTGTTTGGATTGTTCCAATGAAGAGCTCCTGTCTCCTTAAGCTTACCTCCTGCAACTCCGGCACCCCCAAGGTAATTGACCAGCTGGGTAATATCTGAATTGGTCGGCACATGCCAGTTGGTTGGACAAAGTTGTCCTGTTTGAACTGCATACCAGTTATAAAGAGCTCCGTAGTTATTATAATTTGAGATACTGTCATGCGCATACCAGCAGCGCCCTGCAGAAGTTAGCTTAGCCCATGAAGTATCAGCATCAATCAAAGGTATTTTGGTTCCATTATTATATGCAACGGATCTCAGATTTTCAGCCATCCATTCCTGGTAACCAATCCCAATTGTCTGATAGGTGTTGCCCTCTGAATCCCTGACAGTACCTGTTATACCGGTAATTACTGTAACAAATGTCGAATCGCTGCTATAAACAATACCAAGATCATTTGCCGCTTTTATCCTGTAATGGTATAGCTTCCGGGAATCCAGACCGGTAATTATAGCACTCACTGTATCCGATTTTGTGACAGGGCTTTTGTCTGCCACCATTGAACTGCCATATGATTCTGTTGGCCCGTATTCAAAAATCACGGTGGTACTCAGATCATTAGCATCCACGATACCATTTAATTTAATGCTTGCTGCCGTAAGGTCAGTATAGGCTAATGTTTTGATTTCCGGAATATCACCAAGTGTATGAAAACTTTTCACTTCACCATAAGAAGTCCCCACAGCATTTACAGCGTATGCAGTTATATAATAGTTCTTACCTGGATTCAGATTAACAAGATTGTACCCAAAGTTGCCAGTACCGTTGCCAATAATAAGTTTCACCCCGGAAACCAGTGGGTCTGTTGATGTACCCCAATAGATACCTCTCTCAGTAATATCAGCACCACCACTGGAGGTAACAATTCCTCCTGCTTTTGCTGAATTAGTTGTGATCTCAAGTATGGATGCAGTAATAACTTTTGGTAATTCCGGTTCAGTTGAAAAGCTTATTTCTACACCATAAGATGTCCCTTTTAAGTTTGTAGCAAAAGCCATTATATAGTATACATTAGCCCTGCTCAGTCCAGTAAGTGTCTGAGAAAATGCACCATCTCCGCTACCAATTAACAGTTTTGTACCTGTGAGCCGCGGATCAGGCCTGGTTCCCCAGTAGATGCCTCTCTGAGTTATTTCAAAACCTCCATTATCACTTATAACACCTCCGAATCTGGCAGTTGTTGAAGAGAATTCCGTTACAGGTGATGTTATAACAGTAGGCAGGTTTATCTGCGTGGTGAAAAATGTTTCATCACCATAGGATGTACCACTACTGCAAACAGCATATGCTTTTACATAGTATTTCACACCTGAAGTAAGACCGGTGAGGATTTCAAAAAAGGTGCCATCACCGCTTCCTGCCTGCAATTTTGTTCCAGTCTTTTCAGTACCGGCAGAGGTACCCCAGAAAACTCCACGTTCAGTGATTTCTGCACCTCCATTATTGGCAACTCTTCCCCCAACCCTTGCTGAAGTGTTGTATATCTCATCAACAGATGCAGTGTCAACACTAGGAAGGACAGGTTTTTCTTCCTTGTCACAGGCGAAAAATGCAACAAGCAACCAAGCAAATATGACCCCAAAAAAATATTTATTTTCCATAGTTAATCAATCATTTGACTTTTTATACTGAATCTCATTTCACCCTTATAACAGTAGCTCCAGTTTTAATATCTTCCTGGTAATATTTATCCATTTCATTTTTAACTGAAGCCAGTGCATCGGTTATAAAACACTCCTTAAAATCAGGTTCAGACTCCATTTTTTTAAAGAAGGGATGGTTCTGTAAATCCACACCTTTCTCCTTTAATGTTTTTTCTGCCAGATTCATACCTTCAATAATCTGTTCCCGTGTAATCTCATGATAAACTACAGTTCTCTCCTCCCTTGGAAAAGAACTATCCTGAGATTTAGCAGCTGAGGATTTAAGTGCTTGTTGATTGTTTTGCATCATTGAGGAATAATTTGGAACTATTTGTGCAAGAACACTATTCATTTGGTTTACCTGTTCCTTAAGACTTGTGATTTCTTCCTCCTGAGCCCTGATTTTATCCTCCTGTTTAATCCCTAACTGTGCAATATAATTGGCATTTAAACCTACTACAATATTAACAAAGCCATAGTGTTGCGATTCTGAAGAAGACCATGCAACTCCCACAATCCTGTTGTATTGTTCAGGTTTTATTTTATCCGGAGAAACTGCAATTCCAACCCCATTATTATTACCTCCTGGTATTATGAAATCCCCTTGTTGTACTCTTCCCAGCACCTTTACAGGAACCTGACCCATAAAAGCAACCTTTTCATATCCTGACTTTTTGGTTTCATCAGGCATATTACCCAGTACTATCGGATTATGTGATATGACCATAAGTAGATCAGCATTATCCGTAGATTTTGAAATATAGCCACCTTTAACTCCAATGATATCACCAGGCAGAAATTTTTCATATGCAGATGATTTGGGAAGCCATTCTGCATAATCGCCTGCTCCTGACTGATAGGTTACACCGATATTAGTATGTTTAAAAACATTATAAACAACAGGCTCTGCAGCCACCAGCGCCAGGTTAGCTGTTTCCATTACAACCTCAGCTACAGCTCCGGCAATAAGCGAGGGCACCGGAGCTGTTACACAGGCTCCTAAACCAGCACATACAGTGGATGATGATGATGCAGATGCTACTCCTGCAACAGCTTTTGCTACATCAACAGTGGAACGGATTATTTCATTGGCAAAAAGTACGTTATCAAAAATATATTCAGGGTCAGTTAAAAGATCAGTAGTAGTCTGACCTTCAATACGTCCCTGAATATTTTCCGCATCCCAGAATGTGACAAAATAATTGTTACTGCTTCTTGAACCATCTATTTTCACTGCTATTCCCTGGTTTCCTCCTTCAACCCTGAGCGGATAGGATTCATAACTTGATTTATCTCCGGTTCCGCTGAAGTCAGGATTTATTGTCACCTGCCCATTTAAGCTGCTTTGAGCATTAACGGTCAGATTATTGTGTAAAGTGGTCTCCTCATCAACTACCAGATCACCTGAGAGAAAAGTAGGACTTCCATCAGTAACATCAACCCTGCTCTTGAGGCTGGTCATACCATCAACTGATAAAGATCCCGTAGCTGTAATGTTTTTATGATATGCATAAGGGACAAATGTAAGCTCCTCAAAGCTGAAATCTGAATAAAAAACTTCTGTATCGCTCAGACTAAGATCAACTTTAAGGGATTTCTGGTCTCCATTCCAATCGATTCCTGAAAATTCATTTGGACTGATTGAGGTCTTGATACCCTTACCAATTACCAGGTTGATCATACCATACATATCTGTTGCAGTTGCATGCTCCTCCTGATAATCAATTGTCCCGGCAGCATCCAGTATTGAAAACCGGACCATTACCTGATGGTTTGGAATAATATTTCCGGAAATATCCTTGCCAGGAACCTCCTGCGGTGTTTTACTGACAATCACCGCCTGATAGTTTATCCCCTGAGTCTGACCAGAAAGTTTTAATACCACAAACAAAGACAAAGCGATTAAAATAATTTTTTTCATATGAATGGTGATTATATAAAGTAGTACTGATATGGTAATTCAATTTCCTCTGCTAAACAAACTCACTGAGAAGCCTAAACTGACACTATGAGTAATGAAGTTTAACTTTTCCTGCTTGTTGTAATTGCCGGGAAGGATGCTCCTGCCAAACATATATTGTGCAAATGCAACATAGTTTCTAGTAATATAATATCTGACACCTGACCCTCCTTTCAGGAACAATACAGGTTTGTCAAATTCCTCTACTCCGGCTAAGTCAAAAACCTGGTTATTTAATCGTTGCTTGCCATTTAACAACAGATCAGTTGCAAAGATCCCTTTTAAATAAAATGAGAATCCTTCCCGTTCGTTTTTGAACATATTAGGTTTAAAGAATTCATAATCAATTCCGAGATTAAGACCCAGGTATGAGACATCCCATTCAGAGTAATTACCTAATAACTGATCACTGCATGTCGCACCAAATTTATCATTTGCGGCTTCAAATGAAATATTCCAGGCAGATTTAAAGATGGATGTTCTGACACCAAGGCCTAAACTATTCTGACTTGTACCTTTCATATCTCCAGGTGTATTGCCTTCGGAGTCTTTATAATCAAAGGATGATAAAACCTTACCTGTTATCAGATATACCTGCTGACTGCTTGCAGATATCACATAACAAGCAAAAAACAGGCAACAAAAAATCTTTTTCATAATTTTAAGTTATAAATATAGGTTTAATCATAGCTGTGCTTTATCAATAGAGTGGTAACACACCCTGAAGTTTACTGGAATTACTATTACATTTTTAACTACTTTCATACTATTAACAGACTGGAAGCTTAAATCTCAGTGTTTTATCAAAGTGGAGTAAAAAGAGTTGGTCGTTGTATTTACCCTGATTATATAAACAGCAGGAGCCAGATAGTCTGCAGATATATTTAGTTCCCGCACAGCTCCATACTTTTTGAGATAGACTATTTTCCCGCTCAGATCATAAATGGTAACAAAAAGAATATCCGGCTTCTCTTCATTAAAAGTGACATTTATATGCGAAGAGAATGGATTAGGTGAAACAGTTACCTGCAAATTTCCATCGGTAATTCTATTGATCGAATTGCTGACAGGCTGAATAAATCCCTGCCTCAGCTGATGTTTATTATTCTGCGACAAACCAATTGCACCGGTCTGACCTATACTTTGTTGTATGAAATATTGCTGACCATCTAAACTAAAAGACCTGGATAATCCACCAGCACTTAATACAGATCTTAATTTAACCGGTGACTGTGCTATTATTGTCCCAAGGCTTATAAACAATAGCAGAATGGTCAAAGACAGATGTAAAATTCTCCTTAATTCAATCACTTTCCAAAATGAAAAACTAATTTTTTTTTGAAGCCATACCCATTTTCCCATTAGGAAAAGTTCATTCAAGTCCATTGAATATTCATATTCTATTAGTAGTGTCCGACTAAAATCATGAGATTCTATCAAATTTACAGTAATTATCTTAATTACCAAAACTCACAAAACGTACTCAGGATTATCGTTTAACAGGTCAATCTCAATCATTTAATATAAATAAATTTCATTACTCCCTGTAATAGAGTTAAGCTGTAGGTTCAAAGGAGATTACAGGTACTTTTTTCTTTTCCATCCGATACAATTGTAAATAATTGAGCAAAAATAGAAATTCAGATTCTCTGCAAATTTGTCAGAGATCCATAATGCAAAACGGAAGATTATCCAACCCGATTTTTGGAGTAATTCAAATATTTTTAAACATTCAGATCCTTGTTAATCTGACATTTCTGTGAGTTTATTTAAAATATGAGGTATCTCCTTCCAAAAAAATATGAGGCATAACATCCCCACTAATCAGGAGAACATATAATTTAACAGGATAAATACAGGTTACTTCTCTCTGCTCATCGAGTAAGGAGAAGCCTCCTCAAGAGTTCCACGCTTCTTTTCCGGTTTTTGACCCATATCGAAAATAAGCTTCCCTCCCTTTAAGATATCTTTATGGGTAATATAATTCTTCTTAACCTTAGTCCCGTTAAGCCTTATATCCTGAACATATATATTGTCCCTGCTGTTTGCAGGAGCTTCAATTACAAGTTTCTTCCCGTTCTCAAAACTCAGGGTAGCTTTTCTAAATAACGGCGAACCAAATACATATTGCCCGGTTCCCGGAGTCACAGGATAAATTCCGAGAGCAGAAAGAACATACCAAGCTGAAGTCTGACCATTATCCTCATCACCACAATATCCGTCAGGAGTATAATTATATAGTTTGTCAAGAACCTCACGAACTCTGAATTGTGTTTTCCATGGCTGCCCTGAATAGCTATAAAGATAGATCATGTGCTGAATAGGTTGGTTCCCATGAGCATAGTTTCCCATATTCATAATCTGCATTTCCCTTATTTCATGGATCACCATTCCATAGTATGATGAGTCAAAAACAGGTGGCATTTCAAAGACAGAATCAAGTTTGGCAGAGAAATATTCCTTTCCACCCATCAGATCAATGAGCCCTGCAATATCCTGGAAAACACTCCATGTGTAATGCCAGCTGTTCCCTTCAGTAAATGCATCTCCCCATTTTAAAGGATTAAAGGGAGACTGGAAAGTGCCATCGCTGTTACGGCCACGCATAAGCTTCCTCCCCTCATCAAAAACATTCTTGTAATTCATTGCCCGTTTACCATAAAGATCAATTTCTTCCTGTGGGCGTTTCAGAGCTTTGGCAAGCTGCCAGATACAAAAATCAGCATATGCGTATTCGAGTGTACGGGCACTATTCTGGCTGATACCTACATTATAGGGTATATAACCAAGATCGTTATAATATTGAGCTCCCAGCCTTCCCACTGAAGGCACAGGTCCGGAACCCTTTGTATTCTTAATAATTGCTTCATAAAGTGTCCCGATATCATATCCCCTTATCCCTTTTGTATATGAATCAGCAATCAATGATGCTGAATTGGACCCGATCATTGATCTTCGATGACCCGGACTTGCCCATTCAGGAAGCCATCCGCTCTCTTTATAAGTATTGGCAAGTCCTTCCATTATCCGGCTGTTCATATCGGGATACATTAGAGTAAAAAATGGAAAAACGGCCCTGAAGGTATCCCAGAATCCATTATCTGTAAACATATATCCGGGAAGGACTTCCCCGTTAAAAGGACTATAATGCAAAATCTCATTTTTTTCATTCAGCTCATAAAACTTCCGAGGAAATAATAACATCCTGTACAGACAGGAATAGAATGTTCTCTCCTGGTCAAGTGTTCCCCCTTCAACTTTGATGCGTCCCAGTTCTGCATTCCAGACATCCTTCCCCTCGTTTTTAATTGCATCAAAATCTTTCCCTTCAGTTTCCCGAGTCAGATTTAGCATTGCCTGGTCGATACTGATAAATGAGGAGGCCACACGTACATTAACTTTGTCACCTTTTTTGGTTCTGAATCCAAGAATTGCTCCAACATGCCAGCTCTCTTCCTCAAGACTATTAAGATTCAACGTATCTCCATGCCATGTATGGAATGAAGTGAAATCCCTGTCAAAAACTGCAACAAAATAATTATGAAAATTGGCAGGCACTCCTCCCCTGTTATTACGACAATAACCTATTACTTTGCGTTCAGAAGGTATTATTTTCACCATCGAACCGTTATCAAAACCATCGAGCAAAATAAATGATGAGTCACTCTGAGGGAATGTAAATCTGAAAATAGCTGCTCTTTCTGTCGGGGCAACTTCTGCAGTAACATCATAATCAGCAAGATATACACTGTAATAATATGGCTTTGCTACCTCAGCCTTATGCGAAAACCATGAAGCTCTTTCACTTCCATTGATTCTTATCTTACCTGTCAGCGGCATAAAAGAGAAAGCTGCATAATCATTTAACCAGGGGCTTGCCTGGTGCGTCTGCTTAATGCCAAATATTTTGTAATCGTCATAAGCATAACACCAGCCATCACCCATTTTTCGTGTCTGGGGAGTCCAGAAATTCATTCCCCATGGACGGGCGATTGCAGGATAAGTGTTACCGGTTGAAAGCTTAAACTCCGAATCTGTTCCCATTAACGGATTAACAAGATCAACCGGACTATCATCAATATAATCCTTTGATTGATTACACCCTGAATTGAATAATAATACCGATACTAATAGTAAAATTGAGGTTACTTTAAATAACATCCTGTGGCTTATGAGAATGCTGCTCATATCTTAATTATTAATTTTATAATTATTTCCTAAAAGTTCAAGATTTTCAATTCGTTTAAAAACTATATCTGGCATCAGCCAGTTCATGCAAGCCAAATCCCCACGTCTGCAATCTCCCTTTCCGTATATTGTGCATGGGCGGCAATCAAGTTCTTCAAAAGGTATTTTAACAGAATGTTGTTCAGGTTGCATCCATGCCCCAAAACCCGTAAGAGGATCGGTCCCTCCCCATATTGATAAGACTTTTGTCCCAACCAGAGCAGCCAGATGCATATTGGAAGAGTCCATAGCGATCATTAAATCTAGTTTACTGATCAGAGCCAGCTCTTCACCAAGACTTATAAGGCCTGCTATGCTTTGGGAACCGGTGAAGCTCTCCTGAAGTCTCATCAGCTTATCAGCCTCATCGATACCTCCAAAAAGCCAGAATTTAACTCTGTAATTTTCTGATATCCTGTTCATAAGGGAGATCATATATTCCTCCGGCCACACTTTCAGCTTATGTTTTGCATACGGTGCAATACCAATATTGATCTGAGTTCTACCACCAATAAGTTTCTCTGCTTTTAAAACAGCCTCTTCTGAAGGTATGATAGAAGGATGATTCACAGGAGTAACTGGAAATCCGGCTTCCCTGAAAGCATCACAATATCTTTCAGTAGAATGTTTTAGTGCAGATTTTCTTCTACCTCTTATGACTGATCTTTTTTCATCTTTTCCTTTTCTGATAACTGCAACAGGGGTTCCTGTAATCCAAAAAAAGAATCTTAAAATCTTTGATCTTATAACATCATGAATATCAATAACATAATTTATTTCGCCATCTCTCTTTAAGTCTCTGTACAGTTTAATAATCCCCGGGAAACCTTTATGCCTTGAATTTAAGTCAGGAGAATAAACCTGCAGCCCCTCTATTGAAGAAAAAAATGTTTTGTACACTGAACGTGTCACAAGAAGCAATTCAACACCGGGATGTTGTTCTCTCATTCCTGTGAGAACAGGAGTAACAAGTGCAACATCACCCATTGCAGAAGTCCTTATTACCAGGAGACGCATATCAGTATTTTTCGTATGATTTTTCCTCAATAAGTCCGGAAGATGTCCTGATGTTTATTTCTCTTTTAATTTCAGATCTTTTATCATTTTTGAAATAGACTGATCGTGCAGTGGAGATAAAATCAACATCAAAAACCTGATTTCTTTCAAGATCACGGATATGGTCTTCAATATCCCATAACTCGCAGTTAACTTTATAAAGAGCCTTGTATAAAGGATCATTTATGTTTATAATTGAAGCTGCTGCCCTACTAAGCTCCTGATGTTCTTTCTTCAGGTTCTTAAGTTTTGCCTCATCTTTAATCCTCTCAAGCTTAATCTGAATAATAGTCAGTTTATCAATGATCTCCCCGTTTGAAACTTCAATTTTCATATTTACCAGTATATCTGCTCAAAATTAACATTTTTTACTTTTAACCATAGGCTAATTAACAGTTTCAATACGGATCAACATCGATAGCTATCCTGAGTGAGGATGCTCCCTTCTCAATTTCCAGTTTTCCAATAGCTGACTGGATTAGTTGTTTGGCTTTTACAGGAGGCCTTTCTTTTTCAATTTTAAGAAGAATATTTTTTATATACCATGACTGAACCTGTGAGATAACAGGATTTTCAGGACCAAGAACTCTTTTTCCAAACATTGCTTTCAGCTCACTACCAAGAATATCTGCAAAAGTATTAAGTGATGCTCTCTCTTTATGTTTGAGACTTATTCTGATCATTCTGCAGAATGGAGGATAGTTGAATGTCATTCTTTCAGCCGCCTCCGTTCTAAACATAGTCAGATAATCATGGTGCAGAACCATTCTAATTATTTTGTGTTCAGGATCAGATGTCTGTATAACTACTTTACCCTGTTTCTCCCTACGGCCTGCTCTTCCGCTTACCTGTTCCATCAGTTGAAAACTTCTCTCATGAGCCCTGAAGTCAGGATAGTTTAGAAGGTTGTCGGCATTTAGTACTCCGACAACTGTCAGATTCTCAAAATCAAGACCTTTGGATATCATCTGGGTGCCAATTAATATATCAATTCGTCTCTCTTCAAAAGCCTGTATTATTTTGTTAAACGAGTTTTTGTTCCTGGTTGTATCCTGATCCATTCTTCCCACACGTGCTTCCGGAAAAACAATTTTTATCTCATCCTCTATCTTTTCAGTTCCAAATCCCCTGGTTGTCATTCCACCTGAATGACAACTGCCACATTTTGACGGCATACTGATTGAATATCCGCAATAATGACAAACCAGCCTGTTAATACCTTTATGATATGTCAGGTTAACAGCACATTGGACACATGTCGGTATCCATCCGCAATCAGAACATTCAATATATGGAGAGAACCCTCTTCTGTTCTGAAAAAGGATAACCTGCTCTTTTTTGATCAACGCATCATCAATTGCCCATAGCAATTGTGGGGTAAAATGTGAGACCATAAGTTTTTTTCTGTATGCCTCACGAGTGTTAGCCAGTATTATTGAGGGCAATTTTATCAACCCATGTCTTTCACTTAACTCAGTGAGACCATACTTTCCGATGATAGTATTGTTGTAACTTTCAATTGAAGGGGAAGCTGATCCAAGTACTGTCTTTGCCTTACAGATTGCTGCAAGCATTATGGCCGTATCGCGTGCATGATACCTGGGTGCCGGATCATGCTGCTTATACGAACCATCATGCTCCTCATCAATAATTATAAGTCCCAGATCTCTGAAAGGAAGGAATAATGAAGATCTTACACCTAGAATTAGCCTGTATCCTGAATTAGGATCAGATTCTGCAACTTTTTTCCAGATTTCAACTTTTTCAGGGTCACTGAATCGTGAATGATAAACTCCTGTTACTTCACCAAAATGCTTCTTAAGCCTGAGAATTATTTGTGTTGTAAGCGCTATTTCCGGAAGCATATAGAGAACCTGTTTCCCTTTTTTTAATTGTTCCTCGATAAGGTGTATATAGATCTCTGTTTTTCCACTGGAAGTAACTCCATGTAGCAAAACAATATCTTTTTTCTCTAATTGGTTCTTTATTGATTCGTGTGCAACCACCTGAATTTCTGAAAGTTTCTTAACAGGTTCGGGCAGGCTCCCTGATGTTATTAACCTGGTTACATCTTTGTATACCACAGATAGTATCTCCTTATTGCATAAAGATTCGACAATTCCTGAAGATGACCGGGTATCTGCTAAAAGTGATGCTTTTCTAAGGGGTTTGATTTCTGCGCCGGAAGTATACCCGGTTAATCTCAGATATGCTGAAAGTACATCATACTGTCTGGGTGCTTTTGTAAGCTTATCAAGTACAATGTTTAATGCCTCCTCAGTAAAATTATGTTTCAGTACAATGAATGGCTCCTTTCTTGGTTTAAAACGTCCCAGATAGAGTTCTGAAGGAAGCGCTGCTTTCAATACTTCACCTTCACTGCACATATAGTATTGTGATATCCAAAGCCATAGTTCCAGCTGGGAGCCACTTACAACAGGAATAGCTTCATTGACTTCTTTGATGGTTTTTATAGTAGCATAATCAGGAACCTGGCTATGAATTTTACAAACTATTCCTGAATAGAGCTGCCTTTTGCCAAACTCAACAGTTACCATTACCCCTGGTTCTATTTTTTCTATAAGTTCCTCAGGAATAATATAGGTGAATCTTTCCTTTACAGCCAGAGGCAAAATAATATCTGCAAATTTTTTTTCTATCATCTTTTCTATCAGGATGCAAAATAAGAAGAAATAAGGAATGAAGGAACTTATATTCTCCCTTGAATAAAAAAAGGAATCAGATGGCTGTTATTTAATTGGCTTTTATGAATCCGGCCATTACAGTCAGAAGATGTTCTCTTCTGATTGGTTTGAAGAGGCAGGCATCACAACCTGCTTCAATTATTATGTCTTTATCATCTTCAAAAATAAAGGCTGTCTGAGCTATGATCGGAAGATTCCTGCTGATCATTCTGATCTCTTTTGTTGCTTCTATGCCATTCATTTCGGGCATTTGCATATCGAGAAGAACAACATCAATATCAGAGTGGCTCCTGATTGTCTCAATTGCTTCATATCCCGACCGGGCAGTTAATATTGTAATTCCTGTATCATTAAGTATCCTCGTCAGATAAAGCAGAACATCCTTATTATCATCAACAAGAAGACATTTCCGCGAACTCCAGTTTATCGGGCCTGAAAAGATATCTGAGCCTACCGACTTAAGTCTACTCCTGATACTTCCTGCAGGTCTGTAGGGAATAGAGAAGCTAAACTCTGATCCAATCCCTTTTTCAGATTGAACATAGATCTTTCCGCCCATTCTTTCAACCACTTCTTTTGCAAGTGTCAGACCAATGCCAAGCCCTTCAAATGGACGATGATGTCCGTCGATCTCCTGCCGGAACTCTTTAAAGATATGGTCCAGGTTCTCTTTATTAATTCCAATACCAGTATCCTTTATTTTAAAAACCAGGTTCTCATTCTCTTTGAAGTATGAGAATTCTATTGAGCCATCAAGAGTGAATTTAACAGCATTGTCAAGGAGGTGGTTAAGTACACGTTTAAGCCATATCCGGTCAGTAAAAATCAAATCTCCATTATCTTCGAACTGGTTTCGAACATTAAGAATTATTGACTTTTCATTGCGAATTATAACTTGTCTTGCTTCTTCAATTAATTCACTTATGATTGAATTAAGAGACGTTTCCTCATAAGTTATTTCGATTTGTGAACTTTCGAGACGGGAAAGATCAATAATATCGCCAATAATCTGGAGTAATTTTTCACTATTATAATTAATGTGCTCTATATATTCTTCTTTTACCTTCCTTGAAATATCATCAGCCAGCAGAAGATTTGAAAAGCCGACAACACTATTTAAAGGTGTTCTTATTTCATGTGAAATATTTGCCAGAAAACTGGTTTTTAACCTGTTACTTGTTTCTGCTTCAACAGTAGCTTTCTTAAAATCTTCATGAACCTGCTTCAGTTTTGTGATATCCCTTGAAATGGTCAATGATCCGAGAATCTCACCACTGTCATTTTTCACAGTTACTGACCTTGAGGAAAGATTTAAGTATTGTCCGTTTGCATGCCTGAGCCTCAATTCGGTTTCAAAAAATCCTGTCTCATTCAGTTTCTTTATCCTTTCAGCTTGATAATTAATATCTTCAGGATGAACAATATCCTCATATTTAGTTGTACTGTATTCGAGGCTGTTCATCCCAATCAGAGTATAAAAAGCCTGATTTGCATATTTAAGGGTCCAGTTGCGATCGAAAAAAGAAATTCCATCATCAGCTGATTGTATAAGCATCTGGTAAAATTTATCCGATTCAGAATACTCTTTTGATATAAGATCTCTTTGGGATAATAGTTCCTTGTTTGCTTTTTGAAGGTCAATGTTTAAATCACTTATTTCTTTTTCTCTGACGATAAGCTGTCTGTTTAATCTTCTTTGTTTTATTGCTATAAAAAATATAACAACTGATGATAATATAATAGATATCAATAAAAGTCTAAAAAAGAATGCATTAGTTCCTGATATGGATTCTGTGGTCAATAAGGGCTCAGAAATATATTTATCAGGTCTGCATGATGAAACCGTAATAAGGAGAAAAATGAACAATATACCCCGACAATAGTAACCAGACCTGGGAATAATATCTTCAAAAAATAGTCTACCTTTTTGCATAAAAACAGAATAAAGCAAGATTATTCTAACCCTTTTATCCATCAACGCACAAAGATATAAATTCACGTGCCTACTTATTAAAAGAATCTATTTAAAAATATTAAATTGCAGCCATTTATTTTGACTTTATATCTTAAATATCTGGCAGGGAATTTAAATAATTATAAAACCAAATAACCTGCTCATCTCCAATATTAATAAACCAATAGCAGGAAGATATGGAAAATGAATCAAAGAAGTTTTCAGGAGGAAGAAAGTACAAAAACGAGGAGATTACCGTCTATTGGAAGCCATCAGCTTGTGTTCATGCATCATACTGCTACAGGGAACTTATTGAAGTTTTTGATCCATCCAGAAGACCATGGGTAGATATAAATGGAGCCGCATCAGACAAGATAATTGAAACAGTTAACTTATGCCCGACAGAAGCACTTACATGGAAGTGGAATGATGAGGACAAAAACCATACTGTCGGAAAAGATCAGACAAACCATATTAAATTCAGAAGACCGGAACTAATGGAAGAGGTCAGGCATGAAAGTGAAGAAAATCCTGTCTCGGTAAAAATTATGGTTGACGGCCCTATTGTCATTAAAGGGGATTTTTCTTATATCTACAATGGAAATAGAAAAGTAATTAATGATAGTATGATATCTATTTGCCGTTGCGGAGCAAGCGATCACATGCCATTTTGTGACGGCAAACACAGAAAAATAGGATTTAACGGCTAATATTCGTAATATGGAAAACAAGGAAGAGAAGAAGCTTCAGGGAATAATTGAGGTAATCGATTTTGGACCGTTAAAAATAACAGGTAATTTTGTAATCAAAGACCTGAAAAAAAACAGGGAAGATTCACCGGGAGAGGTTTACCTATGCAGATGTGGAAAATCAGAGAATAAACCCTATTGCGACGAGTCACATAAAAAATAAGTCTCTCCAGTGAATTCAGTAAAGAATATTTGCCCGGCAGATTCCTCAGAGTTATTGCTGAAATAACTCAAGGAATTTCAAAGTCTCCCTTTTTTATTGATGTACTGAAAGCACTTCTGTTACCTTCATTGCAGCTTCATTAAGGGATATAGCAGATAAAACGGAAAGCCCCGATTTGTCTATTATCTCTTTAGCTTCAATTGCATTTGTCCCCTGCAGCCTGACAATAACAGGTACATCAATTTTCCCAATTGTCTTATAAGCTTCAACAACCCCGTTGGCTACTCTGTCACATCTGACGATTCCACCAAAAATATTTATAAGAATAGCCTTTACAGCAGGATCTTTGAGAATAATCCTGAAACCTGCTTCAACACTCTTTGCATTTGCGCCACCTCCTACATCAAGAAAGTTGGCTGGTGCTCCTCCTGAAAGTTTAATGATATCCATAGTTGCCATCGCAAGTCCTGCTCCGTTTACCATACAACCGACATTTCCGTCAAGTTTTACAAAATTCAAACCATGTTCACCTGCTTCAACTTCAACCGGATCCTCTTCATCAAGATCTCTCATTTTAATAAGTTCAGGATGCCTGAAGAGAGCATTATCATCAAGCACCATCTTGCAATCTACAGCTACTATTTTATTATCACTTGTCTTGAGCACAGGATTGATTTCAAGCAACTGGGCATCGACGCTTATAAAAGTCTCATACATTCCGAATAAGAAATCCTGCATCTTTTTAAATGCAGTTCCTGATAATCCCAGGTTGAATGCGATATTCCTGGTTTGAAATGACTGCAATCCTATTCCAGGTATTATCTCCTCGGTGAAAATAAGATCCGGATTTTTTTCAGCAACTTCTTCAATCGACATTCCTCCTGCGGGTGAGTACATAAAAATATATCTTCCGCATGTTCTGTTAAGCAGGATACTCAGATAAAACTCCTTGTGCTCCGATTCTCCTTTATAATAAACATCCTGAGCAATCAGTACCCTTTTAACATGCTTTCCTTCGGGACCTGTCTGAGGGGTTACCAAATTCATTCCAATCATTTGTCCGGCAATTTTTACAGCTTCATCTACAGACCTGGCAAGTTTAACACCTCCGCCTTTTCCTCTTCCACCTGCATGAATCTGCGCTTTAACAACGAAGATACCGGTACCGAATTTTTCCTTTAACTGCCTTGCAACAATCAATGCCTGCTCAGGAGTCTCAGCAACAAATCCTTCCTGTATTTCAACATTGTAAGCCTTGAGCAACGACTTGCCCTGAAATTCATGTATATTCATTTTAAAGCCGATCAGTTTTAAAAACTACTTATCAATCAATTCAAGTATCACAATATTACAATTATTACAATAATTTTTACCTATTTTCGTTAAAAAAAGGATGCGTAAGCTTCTCAATAGGGAACTGGGAAGAAAGAGTATTGAACAGTTTCAGAAATCATTGAAATCACCGATTATCATTGTCCTTGATAATGTAAGGAGCCAGGCTAATGTTGGATCTGTTTTCAGAACAGCAGATGCATTTCTTGTAGAAAAAATATGTCTCTGTGGTATAACCTCAAAGCCGCCTCACCGTGATATTCAGAAAACCGCTCTTGGAGCCACTGAATCGGTGGAATGGCGCTATTTTAATACCACTATGGAAGCAATTTTTGAGCTTAAGGAGGCAGGATATAAACTGATAGGAATTGAACAGGCCGAAGGATCAATCGAACTGCAGAATATGATAGTTGATGATAGTGCAAAATATGCCATTGTGTTTGGTCATGAGGTGAACGGCGTTGACCAGGAGGTTCTTAACAATTGTGACATGTGTGTGGAAATTCCCCAGTTTGGCACCAAACATTCTTTCAATATTGCTGTAAGTGCCGGTATTGTATTATGGGAGATGAATAAAAAAATTTCCCATACAAAACAGATGCGATAAGGCCTTTTTCCCTTATCTTTTAACCAACCCCATATGTCAAGTCAAGACATAATTAACATCATTTTTCATGATGTTAATAAACCAAAATGTAAATGGAGATATCTGCACAGAGTATGACAGTTATAAATTCCCAGCATTTACCTCATAAATAATAACCCATCGATATATTGTTAATGAGGCATTTACTCTATGTATGTCCAACCTTATTTCCACTGGGTGACTTAGTGTTACATAGCGGTTAAATATTCAGTATCACCTATTCACTGTTCATCATTTAAATTCTTCTCAATTTATTGAATGGCAAATAGGTATTAAGATTAAACTTTCACATTGGAGTGTATAAGAAGCCTAATAACAGGGGAACAAAAAAGGCTGCCTCGATGAGGCAGCCTCCAGATTTTATATTTTGTTATTACTGAACTGTTGATTTGAAAGTATCATCATTGAAGAACTTAGCAAATTCAAGATCAGTTTTTGCATAAGCTTTCCAATCCGATTTGAAACCGATAGCTTCACGAAGACCGTTAAGCATATAGTTTCTGTCATCAAGACGAGCTCCAACAACTGCTTTCAGGTATGAAGGTTTTCCACATTTGCATAATTCCTTCATGCTGTCAAGAGTAACCTTTGCTTTGTTAACATCACCTTTAAGTACCAGTGCAAGTGCCAGATTGAAGCATGGTTCTGTTCCAAAATAGTTAACTGCAACATCATATTTACCTTTGGTTATTGCAATAACTCCAAGTCCCCATTTTGATTCAGATGAAGCAGCAGTCATTGAATTGAAGTACTCTTCTGCTTTTACCAGATCACCCTTAACCAGTGAGGCAAAACCTAAGTTATTCTTAATCATATCGTTATTTTCGATTGCTTTTGCCTTTTCGAATGCTGCAATAGCATCATCAGTTTTTCCTAATGCCATATAGGTATAACCTATATTGTTAGCAGCACGAATACATTTTGGATATGCCTGGGCTGCAGCCTGGTAAAACTTAAGCTGCTCGTTCATATCTTTTGTCAGAGTAGCTGAATACAACATCTCCTCAAGGCTAAGTACTGTAGGATCTGATTTTGCCTGAGCAAGGATCTGCTCATCGGTACGTCCGATCTTATCTACATTAACCATAAGTTTTGACCTTCTCAAACGTGGCAGAATATCAGTTTTGAGAGATTCAAATGCAGAAGCCATGTTTTTAATCTCTTTCTCACGAACTTCAGGATCAGCATACATTGAAAGAACACGAAGGATAAGATCTTTATCCTGCATAGTTGATTTTTCAACTTCAGTTTTAAAACCGTCCCAATCTTCAGCAGTAGTTTTTGAATCAAAGAAACCAGGAGTTTTGGAAGCTTCAATTTTTACAAATTCTTTTTTCAGGAATTTATCTGCTGATGTGCCTCTGTTTCCTGAAAGTTTCTCATTCAGATCAAATTTACCATCAGGAGATGCATAGGAACTTATAACAGCGCCTTTTAACTGGCGGTTTGCATCAGTGCTTACACTCTTAATATAATTCTTCAGGAGAGCAATATCCTCAGCTTTCAGTTCAGTGCTTCTGATATCAGATTTATTGATCAGGTAATTAATATCTGCTACCTGGTTCTCTGGCAGAATCCTTACAAATCTGTCTTTCATCATTACCGGTTTGCCTTCTTTTTCAACCAGAGTAGATGTAGCAATAACGCCGTCAGCTAATTTAACAGGGTCAAAATCAAGACTTTTAGTACCTCTTGTTGCTTTAACTCTCAACACAAGCTCTGACATTTTCATTGCATCTTTATAAGGTACAAATGCGGTGTATGTAAAATCACCACCATTATATGAAATAACCTTATTATTAGCCTGAACACTCTCTCCCTGAATAACCTGAACTTTTTCAAAAGCAGATTCACCACCGGTATAAGTAAGAACAGGTGTAGCTGTAACAATAGTCTTTTTATCGAAATAATTTGGGGGGAAAGTTCCTTTGATTGTTACATTAACCAGGCCTGCATCTGTTGCAAGAACCTTTGGGGTTACATCATACTTAATTAAGTTGGAGTTTTTCTTCATCTTATTAAGACCACTGCAACTTGTCATAACTGTTGCGGCCAGGATAAGGATAAAATAGCTTCTGAATTTTTTCATAGTTAAAAGTGTTATTTGTTTGATATATGATTTTTCTGATTAATTCAACAATATACAAACTTTTTAAATTATGTGCAAATCTAAGAAAAAATAGTCATCTTTTTCGATTCATATCAGAAAATTATTGAAGAATTACACTACTCAATCCGACAGGATGTTCTTTGTAGAAAATATTGTCAATAATTTCTGAATAATTTTTCTCATCATTTACAAAATCAATTTCGCTTATATCAAGTACCAAATATCTGTTTTCAGGGTTCTGCTTAAAGAATGAAAAATAGCTATCCTGTATTTTCTGAAGATATTCCCTGGTGATTGATTTCTCATAATCACGTCCTCTCTTCCGGATATTTTCCATCAATCTGTCGGTGTTCAGATGTAAATAAACATAAATATCAGGTTTGGGAAGCGACCCATAAATTATATAGAATATCTGCCTGTACAGGTTGTATTCATCTTCTTTTAAGGTTGATGATGCAAATACAAGCGATTTCATGAAATAATAATCTGCTATCGTAAATGTTTTAAAAAGATCCTGAGGAACTAGCTCTTCCTTAAGCTGTTTGTAACGGCTTGCCAGGAATGATAGCTCAAGGGGAAAAGAATATTTATCAGGATCGTTATAATATTTTGGAAGAAAGGGATTGTCAGCAAAACTTTCGAGAATAAGATTAGCATTAAACTGATCCGCTATTCTACTGGCAAGGGTAGTTTTTCCTGCCCCTATATTGCCCTCTATAACTATATAATTGTAAGCAACTCTCATTTGCAATTATCAATTACTCAAAAATAGAAATAGAATAGGAATTAACAATAAAAAAAGAGGGTGTCTCAAAAGTCAACCACCTCCCCCCTGACTGACGTCAGGGGTACTCCTCCTTCAAAAGGAGGAGAAAGTTAATGTGCTATACATCAATACTTTCCCCTCCTTTTCAAGGAGGGGTGTCATGCCCGAAGGGTCATGACGGGGTGGTTTATTTTCCTTTTGAGACAGCCTCTTAATTTAATTATTCGGATTCTGATCAGGCTTTTTTTCCTGATTTTCCTGTCTGGGTGGCCTGGGAAGAAGTTCCTTCCTGGAGAGTTTGATCTTACCGCTTCTGGAATCAATTTCAATAATCTTAACTTCGACCTCCTGACCCTCCTTCAGGACATCTCCTACTTCTTTGACTTTACCCCACTCTATTTCTGATATATGGAGAAGGCCATCTTTATTTGGAAGTATCTCAACGAATGCTCCGAACTGTACAATAGTTTTAACTTTCCCTTTATATACCTGTCCTACTTCAGGTATTGTTACAATTTTTTTAACCCAATCGAGGGCTGCAGTAATAATTTCCTTATTCTCACCAAAGATATTGACATCTCCATGACCATCAATCTCTTCCACAATTATTGTAGCACCGGTAACCCTTTGAATCTCCTGGATTATCTTGCCACCGGGACCGATCAGGGCACCTATCATTTCTTTTGGTATAGTAAGCTGCTCAATTCTTGGTGCATGTGGTTTTAGTTCGGGACGGGGTTCAGCAATTATCCCTGTCATTATATTCAGAATATGTAATCTGCCGGCTTTTGCCTGTTCAAGGGCTTTCTCCAGAATTTCAAAAGAGAGACCCTCAACTTTGATATCCATTTGTGTTGCTGTAATACCATCACGGGTACCAGTCACTTTAAAGTCCATATCTCCGAGATGATCCTCATCACCAAGGATATCTGAAAGTATTGCATACTTTTTTGTCTTAGAGTCTGATATCAGACCCATTGCTATCCCCGAAACAGGTTTGCGAAGTTTGATGCCTGCATCCATAAGAGCAAGTGTACCTGCACAGACAGTAGCCATTGAGGATGATCCGTTTGATTCAAGAATATCTGATACAACACGAATTGCATAAGGGTTCTCTTCATCAGATGGCATCATATTTTTTAATGCCCTGTGGGCAAGATTGCCATGACCAATCTCTCTTCTGCTGATTCCACGGGCTGGTTTTGCCTCACCTGTGGAAAATGGAGGAAAATTATAATGAAGAGTGAACTTCTCAGTTCCTTTATTAAGAACATCATCTATGATCTTCTGATCAAGTTTTGTTCCGAGTGTAACTGTGGTTAGGGATTGTGTTTCTCCTCTTGTGAATAAGGCTGATCCATGTGTTGCAGGAAGAGGATCAATTTCACAGACTATCTGGCGTATTTCATTTGTTTTTCTGCCATCAAGACGGATCTGTTCATCGAGGACAAGCCTCCTTGATGCCTCCTTAAGTACATCATGGTAATATTTTTTGATAAGTGTAATATTTACACTTTCTGCTTCAGAATACTGAGCAAGGAATTCAGCAAGGATTGCTTCGTTTGCTTCGGATCTCTTATGTTTATCAGAAGTTGATGACTTAGCAGCCTGAAAACACTTATCATATGTATCATCCCATACTTTTTTTCTGAGATCCTCATCATTCACTTCATGGCAATATTCGCGTTTAACTTTAGAGCCAACCTCCTCTGCGAATTCCATTTGTGCTTTGCAATGTATCTTAATTGTATCATGAGCTATCTTGAGAGCTTCAAGCATCTCAGCTTCAGAAACCTCTTTCATTTCACCTTCCACCATGAGGATATTATCATAAGTGGCACCTACCATCAGATCTATGTCAGCCTCTTTAAGTTGAGTTGCAGTGGGATTTACAACAAATTTTTTGTTGATTCTGGCAACTCTCACTTCTGACATTGGACCGTTAAAAGGAATATCAGAAACTGCTAAGGCAGCAGATGCAGCAAGACCAGCAAGTGAATCAGGAATGATGTCCATATCGGCCGAAATCAAACTTACAGTAACAAAAGTTTCGGCATGAAAATCATCAGGGAAGAGAGGTCTCAGTGCCCTGTCCACAAGTCTTGAAACAAGAATCTCATAATCAGAAGGTCTTGCTTCTCTCTTTAGAAATCCACCAGGGAATCGGCCCGATGAAGCATATTTTTCTTTATATTCAACCGAAAGTGGCATGAAGTCAGTATCCTCTTTCGCCTCTTTTGCCGAAACAACAGTGGCCAACAACATTGTCCTGCCCATCTTTAACAGCACAGAACCATCAGCCTGACGTGCCATCCTTCCTGTCTCAAGGGTAATTGTTCTCCCGTCTCCGAGATCAATAATTTTCTCTTTTATACTAAACATTATATAATATTTATGAATATTGAAATTACAAAATACAAAATAGTATGAAAAAAGGCAATCCTTAATTGCCTTTTAACTTTATTATTTACGTAATTTCAACGCTTTTATGATTTCGCGATACCGCCCTATATCTTTAATCTTCAAATAATCCAGAAGCCTTCTCCTCTTACCAACAAGCTTAATCAGAGCCTGCTGAGTACTGAAATCTTTCTTATTCTTTTTAAGATGCTCCGTCAGATGATTAATCCTGTATGAAAATAAGGCTATCTGACCTTCAGCTGTTCCTGTATCAATCTCGGATGTTCCAAAGGTTTTGAAAAACTCCTGTTTCTTTTCTGTTGTTAAATACATATCTCTAATTAAAATATTGTTAATCCAAATATAGATTAAGTCTCCAATTTTGGAACGCAAAAATAATGCTTTTTTATGTAAATTATCAAACAATTGACTTTTTTTTTATATTAAACAAAAAATATTTCATCTCAAGGTGATTCAAATCAATGTATTTATTGATCATAAGCACCCTTTTTAATCCAATCTTTACAAAACCTTTCGACCCTTCTTTTTAAAACAAAAACTGATTGAAATTATTGTACACGTATAACATAAAGACGTAAATTTAGTTCTAATCGTTGCGTTAAAATATGGAATTATTCAACTGTTTATCAAACATTATTAACAATTTGTCAAAATATTGGCTTACAGTCTAGTCACTTCCCTCTCACACCTGCTATTCTCTTTAATATCAAGGTTCCAAAATAAGATCTTCCGGGTTCTTAAATTCTCTTCCCATGCCTATCAGTTTAACACCAATCCGGCATTCAAGACATCTTCTTTTCTTGCAATAGTTGTTCCTTAACTGGATAAGAGCCTGGGAGTAGAATGCTGATTCCGCATTAACACCTGATGATCTCCATTCTTCTGTAATAGCGTTTTCTTCCGGATGAACATTTTCCAGAAAGTCAACTGCCCGCTCACAATACTCAACATTACCTCTGTTTTTCCCATATACAAACATAGCTGGTAATACTGCATTGATCAGCAAAATATCCGTTGCCTGAGACCCGGCTATTTTTGATATCATTTTTGCCTTTTTCCCGAAAACATAATGATCATTCCAGTATTCAGAAGCTGAAACTTCAAAAAGCCTTTTCAGGTTGAAAATATCATCTGCCTCCATCGTTTTTGAAAAAAGACCTCCTGCAACTGAAAGAATTTCTGCAAGTTGAGAAATCCTGATGGTGGGGAAGTTTACTGGTCTCAAACGGCTGAATTTCCATATCCATCCATGCATGGGCTGAAGAGAATACTTTGAAGATAATACTTTATATTCCCTTATCAATTTCTGATAATATTCATCCTTAAGTGCTTCCCTGAAAAGGCCCTCTTCCAGCATTCCGGCAGTTCCGAATAACAGAGCCTCAATCTGAAAACGATTGTCTGCATGCTTGCGGATTATCCTGAAAGGGAGTGCCGTTGCTAGCATTTCGAATGGTTCACTGTTCACACGGAATCCGAAATAACGGGAGATTAATCTGTAAAATGTCTCCTCCCAATCGTTACCTGTTTCATAAAAAATCTTCAATATTGATTCTGATTTATCCTGGAGTCTTTCAATAAGAAGCGCATGAAGCCAGTGGCGTATGAAGAAACTGTCAATCCGGATTATTTCGTTCTGACAGGCAATAGCGAACGGATTATTGAGAAGGTTTGTATACTTCTCATAAAGAGCTTCATTAAAAGTAATCTCAACAGTTAATATTTCCTCTCCCCTGCTATTGAAAACCTTTTTATCCTTATCAGCAACAATATGAAGTATAACGTTATTGAAAGCCGGATCACTATTATGTCCGTGATTATCAAAGTGAGATGAACTGGTATGTATCTCAATATTACCTGCCCATTCTATGCCACCTATAATTATCCTTGAATTAAAAAAATCGGGGCCTGCATCCCGATTGTATTCACCGGGATGAATAACACTAATCTCATTACCATTATTATCAATAAGAGACTCAGGATCATAAAGATTATATTTCCACAGATAATGGAGAAATTCTTCCTTCACCTCAATACAATTATTTTTATAAGCAGCAAGGATATAAATATAAGAAAAAAACCTTTATGATACAAATGGTTAACGAGAAAAGACACATAATACCACATAAAGAAAGGATGTGAGCGGGAGAGACTCTAAAAACGAAACTACAAGAGCTTAATAATAGAAACAATACTGAAGAAAGATGTTAAAACAGCCCGACTGGAATTCTTTCAGATCAGGTTTCTTTCTTTGAGATAACCCTCCATTTCGTCCTTTATCTCCCGTGCCTTTTCACCGGCCACCTTGTCAAAGTTATCAGTATTATCGGCAAATATTATTCCGCGTGAAGAGTTAACAAGCAGTCCGCATTTATTGTTTAATCCATATCTTGCAACTTCTGCAAGGCTGCCTCCCTGTGCACCCACACCTGGTACAAGAAGGAAATGATCGGGAACAATTTTACGGATATCTTTGAGCATTTCGGCCCTGGTTGCACCAACAACATACATCAGGTTATTGTTTGTACCCCATTTTTGTGAAATGGACAAAACTCTTTCAAAAAGTCTTATCCCATCTTCATTATGATATTGGAAATCATCAGCTCCCTTATTTGATGTAAGAGCAAGAAGAACGACCCATTTATCTTTATATGAAAGAAATGGCGTTATGGAATCTTCTCCCATATAAGGGGCTACGGTTATTGCGTCAAAAGGCATGTTTTCTAGAAAAGCCCTGGCATACATTTTTGAAGTATTACCAATATCTCCCCTTTTGGCATCAGCTATCACAAAAATATCAGGATACCTGCTTTTAATATATTTTACAGTTGATTCAAGTGACAACCAGCCTTTTGATCCATAACATTCATAAAATGCGATATTTGGTTTATATGCAACGGCATATTTACAGGTTGCATCAATTATCCTTCTGTTAAATTCAAAAACCGGATCTTGCTCAGTTAAAAGGCCGGAAGGGATTTTTTCAATCTCTGAATCAAGTCCAACACAGAGGAATGATCTCTTCCTGATAATATTATAATATAGCTGTAAATAGTCCATTATCAGTTTTTTTCATCATTGCTTTCTTTAAGACGCTCGGCATTTTCAGCCATCTGCAGCTTGTCAAGAACTTCCTGTATATTCCCGTCAAGTATTGAAGGAAGGTTATAAACTGTAAAGTTGATCCTGTGATCAGTCATCCTTCCCTGCGGATAGTTATAAGTCCGTATCTTTGCCGACCTGTCACCGGTTGATACCATTGTTTTCCTACGGTGAGAAACTTCATCAAGATATTTCTGGTATTCAAGATTATAAAGGCGTGTTCTTAACTCCTTAAGAGCCTTATCATAGTTTTTAAGTTGTGATTTTTCGTCCTGGCATGTAACAACAATACCTGTAGGAACATGTGTCAGACGGATTGCTGAATAGGTTGTATTGACAGACTGTCCGCCAGGTCCCGATGAACAATATGTGTCCTTCCGGATATCCTCATTCTTTATAACAACGTCAAATTCATCAGCTTCCGGCAGAACAACAACCGAAGCGGCTGATGTATGGATTCGCCCTTGTGTCTCTGTTTGTGGAACCCGCTGCACCCGATGTACACCTGATTCATATTTCATAATACCATAAACACCTGTACCTGATACACTTAAAACAATTTCTTTATAGCCTCCTGCAGTACCCTCAGATACATTGTTCACCTCTGATTTCCATCCTTTCTGTTCAAAGAACTTGGTATACATCCTGAACAGATCTCCTGCGAAGATACTTGCTTCATCACCTCCAGTTCCAGCCCTTATTTCCATAACAGCATTCTTATCATCTTCAGGATCAACAGGTATGATTAACAACTGAATCTCTTCCTCCATTTCAGGAATACGGTTGTTAAGTTCTTCAAACTCTGCTTTGGCCATCTCCCTCATCTCTTCATCCCTCTCTGTTGACAATAGCTCTCTTGTGCTGGCGATATTTAAAAGGGTAAGCTTATATCTTTCATATGCCTCAATAATTGGCTGAAGATCTTTGTATTCCTTATTAAGTTTAATGTACCTTTCCATGTCAGAAAGGACATCAGGTTGTGTAAGAAGGTCACCTACCTCGATGAACCTAGTTTTTACACCTTCAAGCCTCTCAAGAATCATGTTATTTGCCATATAGTAAAAATTTCAGGGGGCAAAGATAGTAATAAAATGTTGAAAGGCAGAATAATTGAAATGTTGAAATAGCATAAATGATCACCGGGAAAACATTGTCAGGCGATAACAGGTAATAGCGGTGAGTGCTTGTAATTGAAATAGATTTACAAATATACAGCTCATTAATAAGTATTAAAAAAAAGATTAAAGCAGATCTATGTGAGGCAAGATATTATAATTTTATTCCTGACATTTTTAGTAAATGAGCCGCTCTTAAAAAGAGATTCTATACCGGAGACCGGGAAAGAAATTTAATCAATTAATAATTAAATGTTCCGAATTCAGAGGTAATTGAGAGCTCCTTCCTGTCTGATAATTCACAGTGGCCTATTATTCTTGCCTCAAGGTTGAATCCTGCCGCAATATTGATTATTTCAGAGGCATTCTCTTTCCCTGTATATATCTCAAAGCGATGTCCCATATTGAATACCTTGTACATCTCCTTCCATGATGTTCCGGATTGTTCATGAATTATCCTGAATAATGGGGGTAACGGGAATAAATTATCTTTTACAATATGCATATTATCAACGAAATGCATAATTTTTGTTTGCCCACCTCCGGAGCAATGAACCATTCCGTGAATTTCTGTCCTGAGCTTTTCAAGTACCTTCTTAATAACCGGGGCGTAAGTCCGGGTCGGGGAAAGAACAAGTTTCCCTGCATCAATATTCAAACCACCAGGTTTATCTGTAAGTTTTAGTTTCCCTGTATAGAAAAGATCATAAGAAAGTGCCGGATCGAAACTTTCAGGATATTTAGGAGCCAGATAAGGAGCAAAAACATCATGACGGGCTGATGTAAGACCATTGCTGCCCATACCACTGTTGTAATCCTTTTCGTATGTTGTCTGACCATAAGAAGAGAGTCCTATTATAACATCCCCGGGTACAATATTATGGTTAGAAATTACATCTGACCTTTTCATTCGGGCAACAACAGTGGAATCAACAATAATTGTTCTGACCAGGTCGCCAATATCTGCTGTTTCACCTCCGGTGGAAGTGATCCCGATCCCAAGGTTCCTGATTTCGGAGAGCACCTCTTCGGTTCCGCTTATAATTGCAGAAATAACTTCACCAGGGATCAGAAGTTTGTTTCTTCCTATTGTTGAAGAGAGAAGTATTTTATCATGAACACCCACACACAACAGATCATCGAGGTTCATTACAATAGCATCCTGAGCTATTCCTTTCCATACCGACATATCACCAGTCTCTTTCCAGTAAATGTATGCCAGGGAGGATTTTGTTCCTGCTCCGTCAGCATGCATAATATTGCAATAATCAGGATCTCCTCCAAGTATATCAGGGACTATCTTACAGAAAGCTTTGGGATAAAGCCCTTTATCAAATTTTCTGATTGCTGCATGAATCTCCTCTTTTGAAGAAGAGACACCTCTTTTATCGTATTTAGATTCTGTGGACATAACGGAAAATCATGAATCAAAGATAGAAAAAAAGATAAAGGAACAAAGTTGTTGATTATAAACCGGGCTTGATGTTACCTGCATGAAAAAGGTCAGGGAATAGGAAAAAATCACATCTTTCAGATGACTCTATCAGTACTCTGCGGGCTAGCATTAAATCAGACTCCATATATCTGCAGATAATGCTCAGTATTATATCTATATCACTGACTGAGTTAAAAGGGTCTTAAGTCTTCCATAGAATAAAACCCGGGACTTACTGCTAATAAATCCAATTTGCGCAGTAAAAGGCTGTAGTCATTTAAAAATGTTAAAGCAGGGAGATTCCCTGTTTTGAATAGAAAGCTAAGACAAAGGGAATTTCTGACAATTATAAATAGAACGTTAATATTATCAGACTGACAAGGTTTACTGCTTCTTTTTATTTTTAAATCTTTTCATGTTTCCATCGATGGGAAAAAGCGCTGACATTACTCTTTATTTGATGTGAATCGAGTCATTCTTTATTAACCCATTCAATAGATTGTCTCAGCAATCTTCTGAAGTTTAAATTTTCATATGTCGGAGTGTCGTGACCTATCTGCAGAGTAACAATTTTTGCTTTGCCATATACTTTTGACCATCCTATAACCGGATTGCTTGTCGGTTCATCAGTTACCAATAAAGGCTTGACACCCGGTTCAATATAATAACCTTTATATGTTTCATCGAAAATCTCAAAATTATTGATTCCTTTTGTCACTGGATCATTTTTGCCGGTAACTTTAACTAAATAGCGCACATCATGAATATATGAACAGGCTGAATACTCTATACCATTGACGGTGGCAGGTTTATGAAAATATTTTCCTCCAATAATATTAAAATATTCAGGCCAGTCATCATAAGCGCAGATACTGTGATGTAACGCAACCACAGGTTTTCCTTCCATGATACATTGTGCAAAGACCTTAGCCTGCTCATCATTAATTTTCTGCCACATGTGGTAAAAGACCAGTACATCATAACCGGATCTGTTTTCCGGAAGAAACATATCATATGCTCCAGGTAATTCGGCAATCTTAAATGAAATATTATCACCGAGGCTGGCAAGCATCTGGTTAAACTGTTCTGCATTATAACTATGGCCACCTGTAATAACGAGGATCCTGATCTTCTTTACGGAAGGATCTGATGACATCACAGATAAAGATATTGCAAACAGTATTGAACTAATAAAGAGTCTGGTTTTCATTTATTTAACTTTTAAGGCCAATAAAATTAAATCAATTTCATAATCCAATTAACTTACCTTCTATAAATAATATCTTAACCCATCCTCCATGCAGTTTTCATTTGGAGTCTCTATAATAAATAGGTCATTGGTTTTTTGACACCCTCCCTGCTTATTAAATAAGTCAATTAGTGATATTCTTCTATTTTTTAAGACACATCACTTCCCTTTGTCCTAAGAGATCTGGAGAAGATTTAATAAATAGATTTAATTATTTTTTCGGTGCCTCATAATCTGTCCTTAACACCCTGAATTCTGTTCTTCTGTTTATCTGGTGTGCGAGCTCTTTCTGTTCTTCATTTGCCAGGGTATTAATATACTGTTCAGAAAGTTGTGAACCCAGTTTCAGGAAAGTAGATTGGGCAGTAATTGCAGCATCAACTATTTTCGGGGTTGACTCACCATAACCTTTAGGTAAGAGGCGTTCAGACTCTATACCCTTATCGATCAGATATTGAACCACCGACTGAGCTCTTTTCTGTGAGAGATCCTGATTATATTCCTCAGTATCGCGCGAGTCGGTATGTGACATTAATTCAATAGTTACATTTGGATTATCATTAAGGGTTTCCACAAGTTTGTCGAGCGACACCATTGATTCAGGTCTCAGGTCCCATTTTCCGAAATCATAAAAGATATTAGGCAGTTCAATAGGTTTGTCGATAGCAGTGAGGAGAATAGTGACCATAAAGTCGCGGCTTTTCTCCTGTCCTTTCGTGGTTTCTTTGTCCTTTCCTTTTAAGTATCCTCTTTTTGAGGCAACCATTATATAATCAACTTCTGGTTTAAGAACAAATTTAAAATCTCCTCCTGCACCAGTTTCTGCCTGCAGACTATTTCCATCGCTTGCAATTAGTTCAACAAGGGAACTGGGAATTGCGGCACCTGTCTTTTCATCTTTCACAAGTCCTGTTACACTGAATTTAAGGGGTGGAAGTTCAAAGGAGTACAGCTCATCATTACCTTTTCCTTTTCGTGTTGAACTGAATATCCCGCGTTCATTGCCGCTCTCAAAAGCAATACCAAAATCATCAGCAAAACTATTAACCGGTGATTTCATATTTTGTACGATATAGCTGCCATCAGGCTGGGGTTTGGCATTAAAAATATCAAGGCCTCCCATTCCAATAAGTCCGTCGGAAGAAAAGTAGAGGATACCATCATCTTTTACAAAGGGGAAAAGCTCGTCCCCCGGGGTATTAATATCAGGGCCAGCATTACGCGGTTTTGACCATGTATCTCCTGCTTTTGCACGGGTTGCAATCCAGATATCTTTTCCTCCTGATCCTCCGGCCATATCAGAAACAAAATAGAGGGTTAAACCATCTTTTGTAATTGCAGGATGAGCTGCAACAAGGGAGTCGGAAAGTATTCCAATGTTTTTAGGTTCGCTCCAGCTATCTCCAGTCCTTTTGGAGTACATTATTATACACCCTTTTCTTTCACGTTTCCCGGCTTCGCATCTTGTAAAGTACAATTCTTTATAATCTGAAGTCAGGTATGGAGTTCCATCTTCGAATTCACTATTAATAACTTCAACAGGGACAGGAGTACTCCATTTTGATTTCTTATCCATACGGCTTTCGAAAATATCACTGTAGCTTTGTCCTGTTGCTCCATGTGTTTTATTACCTGATGCGTCATCGCGGGAGGAAGTAAAATATATCACTCCAAAATCGTCACGGGCATAGGAAGGACTGAAATCAGACTCTTTAGAGTTAACATCTTTTAAATCATTAATTTTGTATGGTTCTGGAGATCTCAACCATTCAAGAGCCAGTTCACAGGCTCGTATCTCCTGATCTGGTCTGCTGTCGGAAGGAGCTATCAGTTTGTATTTTCTGAATTCATCAATTGCCAGCTGATATTTTCCGTTTTTCTTAAGTGATTCGGCCAGCAGATACTGCGACTCAGGTTTAGCAGTTGATGATTTAACTGCAAGTTTGTACCATGTTTCAGCGTTCTTCGGGTCGTTGGTGAGTCTGTAACATTCAGCGATCATAAATACAAGGTCTGTTCTTGTAGCCTTATCTGATTTCTTAGTTTTGGAGTAAGTATCTTTGAACTGGTCAATGGCATCAAAGTATTCACCTGCACTGAAAGAAGAGTAGGCTCTCTCGGCTTTTCGTTTCTGTGCAGGAGATTCCACCTGAGCTGCAATAATTATTACCAGTATAAACAATAACAATCTCTTCATAATTCCACAATCAATTCGTTCATAAAAGTAATTAATTTAAGTAATTCTGGTAACATAAATAAACGATACAGGATTAATATTATTATGCGAAAAGGGATTGCTTGATTGCAATCCCTTTTATAATCATAATAAATTTTATCAGCATTATTATCTCGTAAAGAGCAATTCGCGATATTTTGGAAGAGGCCACATTTCATTATCCACAATAAGTTCAAGCTTGTCAATATGATTTCTTATCTCATCGAGGTATGGTTTCACCATGCTTTCATAAGCTATAGCTTTCTTGTATGAATCCTCAATCACATTTGCTTTTTTGCGTTCTTCAACCATGTCATTTACAAGTTTCTTTATCATTGAAATATGATCTGAAATTGTAATTATCAACTCCTTGCGGGCGCCGGCAAGTCTTTCAAATTCCTTTTCATCAAATATTTCTTTTAAACCTTTAACATTTTCTACCAGAGAAGACATGTATTTAATTGCAGTGGGAACGATATGATTAATAGCAAGATCTCCAAGTACTCTCGCTTCGATCTGAACTTTTTTTGTAAATTTTTCATATTCCACTTCAACACGACTTTCAAGTTCCTTTTCTGAAAAAATACCTGTACCAATAAGTACATCCTTGGAATTCTTGGTAAGATAGCGACCTATTGATTCAGGAACACTTTCAATATTTGAGAGCCCTCTTTTCACAGCTTCTTTATGCCATTCCTTACTATAACCATCACCTTCAAAGAGCACCCGCTCTGATTCGAGTATGTATTTTTTCAGTATCTGAAAGATAGCTTCATCTTTATTCCTGCCCTTTTTAATTACCTGATCAACTTCAACTTTGAAACTTTTCAGCTGAAAGGATACAGCGGCATTAACTGCTATCATTGCCTGACTGCAGTTAGCTGATGATCCGACTGCTCTGAACTCAAACCGGTTACCAGTAAATGCAAAGGGAGAGGTACGGTTCCTGTCAGTGTTATCAAGAAGTATTTCCGGAATTTTACCAATACCGAGCTTAAGTTCTGTCTTCTGAGCAGGAGTCATTTTTTTATCTGTAACCTTACGAGCAATACTTTCGAGCATATTACTCAGGTAAGTACCAAGAAATACTGAGATTATTGCTGGAGGAGCTTCATGACCACCAAGCCTGTAAGAATTTGATTCATTCATCACCGATGCTCTGATGAGTTCATTGCTATCGTTTACTGCTTTAACAACATTTACAAGGAAAGTAAGGAACTGAAGATTGGTCTTGGGATTCTTTCCCGGTGACAGAAGGTTTACCCCTGTATTGGTAGCCATTGACCAGTTATTATGTTTACCCGAACCATTTATTCCGGCAAATGGTTTTTCATGAAACAGAACCCTGAACTTATGTTTGCGTGCTACCCTTCTCATAATATCCATCAGAAGCTGGTTATGATCAACTGCCAGATTTACTTCTTCAAAGATAGGAGCACATTCAAACTGATTCGGTGCTACTTCATTATGACGTGTTTTTACTGGTATGCCAAGTTTATAAGCTTCACATTCAAAGTCTTTTATGAAACACATAACCCTTTCTGGTATCGATCCGAAATAGTGATCAGATAGCTGCTGATCTTTAGACGACTGATGCCCCATAAGAGTTCTTTCAGCCAGAACTATGTCAGGTCTTGCGTAATAGAGAGCTTCATCTATCAGGAAATATTCCTGTTCAATACCAAGTGTTGATATAACTTTTGTAACATCCTTATCAAAATACTGGCAGACTGCAACAGCAGCATCATCAAGTTCCGAGAGAGTCTTTAGAAGTGGTGCTTTATAGTCAAGAGCTTCTCCTGTGTATGAAACAAAAATTGTTGGTATACAAAGAGTTGTGCCGACAATAAAAACAGGGGAGGAAACATCCCAGGCAGTGTATCCTCTGGCCTCGAATGTATTTCGTATACCTCCGCTTGGGAAACTGGAAGCATCGGGTTCAGATTGAACAAGAAGTGCCCCGGAAAAATTCTCCACAATTTCTCCTTTGTCACCAAATTCAATAAATCCATCATGCTTTTCAGCTGTCCCATCAGTAAGTGGATGGAACCAGTGAGTGTAATGTGTAGCGCCTCTTGTAATAGCCCAGGCTTTAAGACCTGTTGCTACCTGTTCAGCTGTAGGCCGGTCCAATGATTTACCTTCATCAATAGCACGCTTTACTTTCTTATAAGCCTCTTTTGAAAGATAATGCTCCATCTTCGCAAGGTCAAAAACATTTATCCCGAAATAATCGGAAACAATTTTTGAGGGTGTTTCTACTTCGATAGGTTCTCTGTTGAATACCTCTTTTAAAGCACTAAATCTAAGTTCTGCCATATTAAAAATTTTTCTCAAAAATAATCTTTTTTTATATACCCCCATATTTTTTGACATATTATTTTATATTTTTCTATTTTTTTCATTCACACCCCCCTTATTATTACACTTATATTAATAATTATTACTATTTTCCCAAACAAACCCTACATTTTGCAAAAATGACAATTC
The DNA here is from genome assembly GCA_964639725.1 of uncultured Rikenellaceae bacterium. GTDB lineage: Bacteria > Bacteroidota > Bacteroidia > Bacteroidales > VadinHA17 > LD21. The sequence goes on along the minus strand of CAZXFB010000039.1, from coordinate 3,666 downwards.
TATATGTATAACTTCAATAGCATAACCAGATAATTATATGCTAATCTGTAATAAAAATCCAAAATTTCTATATTCCGGAATCTATTTGGATATCCATACAGATTGGCAACCAAGGTCATAATAGCAGGGTAAGCTGCGTCTGAACCTGTGCTGAATGATGCCTTAACCGGATAAGTCAGATGCGACGAGCTGCTGTGGCATTACATTTATCTTTTGAAAAGGTTGCATTATTAAATAATATGGCATAGTCCAGTACAGGTCACATTACCAATTGCTTCCTTCTGGAAAATATAAAGAAGAGTCCCTAATTATTCATACTGTTTACCGGTAGTAAGAGACGTGGTTATATCACAAATGAAGATTCACCTCCGGGACGGCTATATTCCTACTCTTTTGCACTGCTTGTCTCATAGAACATAGAGTCGGTCAGCAAAAATGTCTGTTATCCTTTTCAGTATGCTTAAAAAACAGACAGACGATGACCCTCTAAACACAATAAAAGAGTAAAATGGTCTGGTTCTGATAATTACATTAGTACCAACAAAATATTGACTGCCCTGTTATTTAATGGAAATTTGTTATATTTGTCGCCTGTATTAAAAATGGTATATTTCTATTAATTAATTTCTAAAGAACATATTACATGTCAACACTTCAATTTTTACGGGAAAAAGCCGGTGTATTGGTTGCAGGAGTTATAGGTCTTTCTCTTTTATTATTTGTAGTCAGTGATTTTTTCGGAAACGGCAGAGGGCAAAGATTGAAAGCAAAAAAATATTATGAAATAGGCGAGATTGGAGGAGAGAGCGTTTCATATCAGGAGTATGAAGAGAAGGTTCAGAACCTTCTTGAGATATATAAGCTATCAGGCACTACTAACATCGACGAAGCAACTTCAGAGCAGATGAGAGAACAGACATGGCAGCAACTGGTAAGAGAGAAGATACTTGATACACAATATAAAAAGCTTGGAATAGGGACTAGTACTGAAGAAGTTGACGAACTGGTGCTGGGTGACAATCCACATCCGATAGTAATGCAACTTTTTACTGATCAGAAGACTGGAACTCTAAACAAATCTTTTCTGGTTAACTTCCTGAAACAAACTGAACTGGATGAGACAGCAAAAAAATACTGGTTATTTTTTGAAAACGAGATTGTAAATGACAGGATGAACAGAAAATACAATAATCTTGTATCAAAAGGATTATATGTAACTTCAAAACAGGCTGAATTTGATAAAAACCTGGCTTCCAATACAGTAGATTTTAGTTACATTTTCAAAAATTACGCAGCAATTTCTGATTCTTCAGTTACAATCTCAGAAAATGACCTGGAAAAATATTATGCTGAGAACAAGATGAACTTCAAGAGAAACTCATTGAGAGATATCGAGTATATAACATTTGATGTTGTTCCATCTGAAGATGACATTAAACAGGCTGAACAATGGATCAATAAAACAAAGGTGGAGTTTGAGACTGCCCCCAATCCTGTTGAGTTTATCAATCTTTCAGCTGATACTCGTCACATTGGGTTCTTTACATCACTGAAAGATGTTCCGGATAACCTGAAGGATTTTGTCAGTAAAGAGGATAAAAAAATAATTTACGGACCATACAATGAAGACGGATCATACAAATTAGCCAGGTTACTCGATTTTGCTGACAGACCTGATTCAGTTCATGCTCGTCATATTCTATTATCAACTGCTTCAACAGGCAGTTTGGAGGCAACAAAGAATAAAGCCGACAGTCTGATCAGACTGATTAAATCGGGGGCAACATTTGAAGAGATAGCAATGACAAATTCTGATGATAAAGGATCTGCACAAATCGGAGGAGACCTCGGATGGTTTCCTGAAGGAAGAATGGTTGTTCCTTTCAGTAATGCCTGTTTCACAGGAAAGAAGGGATCGATTGTTACTGCTGAAACTACTTTTGGCATCCATATTATTGAAATCATTGACCAGTCGAAGATGTCAAAAAAATACAACATTGGGATTATTGACAGGAAGATAATTGCAGGATCTGCAACAAATCAGAAGTATTACAGTGAAGCCAGTCAGTTTGCAGGCACCAATGACACTTATGATAAGTTTCTTAAATCAGTTGCTACTCAAAACCTCGATAAAAAAGTAGCTAACGATATCACTCCACAGCAGAAAACATTACCTGGGCTGGATAATCCAAGGTCAATTATTATTGCCTTATTCCAGGCAGAAACAGGAAAAATTATTCTCGATAATAGCCAGCAGGCAGTTTTTGAGATTGGAAACAAATATGTTATTGCATATTGTACAAAAGCACAGGAGGAAGGAATTGCCCCGTTAAAAGTTGTTGAGAATGATATCAGATTCAATCTCCTCAAGGATAAAAAAGCTGAGATCATTTCATCAGAATTTTCAAAGGCGAATGGTGAAGGAAAAACACTCGATGATATATCAAGAACTATGGGACTTACCATTCAGGAAGCAGCTCAGGTAAATTTCAGATCATATTCGATCCCTGGTGCCGGGACAGAACCTGCGCTTGTAGCTGCAGCCTCTGTTGCAAAACAAGGAACTGTTACAGGTCCGGTAAAAGGGCTTAATGGGGTCTATATGATATTCGTGAACACTGTTACAACTTCTGCAAATGAGGATTTGAAATTACTTCAGGAAAGACTTTCATCAACTTTCCAGATGAGAGGTAATTACGAAGCCTACGAGGCACTCAGGAAGGATGCAAATATTATCGATAAAAGGTATAAGTTTTATTAACAGATATACTTAAGATTTATTCAAAGGTGCTTTCAGGCACCTTTTTTTTTGGATTTATTCCACAGATGCCATCATAAATGTATAATTAAATATAATGAGTATCAGGAATGGATAATAATTGACAATATTGTTTCAGGGGATTCTTTGCAGGCGCAACGGGATGACACAGCGAAAGTGTGGCAGAGGGGTGAAAGAGATGTCGATTCGCAAACTCTGTTTTTGCCCTCTTTGATATTTCAGAGAATCTCCACCTCTTTAATCCATACAAAATAACAAATTGTCATTCCTAATCTGCCGCCTGGCGGATTAGGAATCTCCTTATTTCAGCGGGGAAATGACATTGAAAAAGATCGCATCATTAGACACCATTGTAATATAAACTCAAATCAAACTGTCAGGTTCAGAATATAAAATTATAAGCAATTCTGAGTTCATAATTGATTCGTCAATAATCTTATAATCAATGAGAATACATGTATATTATGTTTATATCTTAACAAATTCACATTATACTGTTCTTTATGCTGGAGTTACTAATGACTTATAGAGAGAAGGTGTTATGAACATAAACAGAATAAAATAAAGGGATTTGCACAGAAATTTAATATTGATAAACTGATTTATTTTGAATAGGTTGATTCAAAAGATTCAGCTATTGCCAGGGAAAAACAGATTAAAGGGTTTTCCAGAACAAAATAACTGGTAATTAACCATTCGTTTGTAATGTTTATTCACAACTGTTGAAATATCATAATTGCACAACGTTTCTGTTTTCACCATTCCCATGTTTGGGGATCTTGTGTAAAATAAGAAAGCCCCTTGATTTCTCAAGGGGCCTCTGATTAAAGTAGGCGACGACCTACTCTCCCACTTTCGCAGTACCATCGGCGCTGGCAGGCTTAACT
>CAZXFB010000038.1:0-40669 GCA_964639725.1 uncultured Rikenellaceae bacterium | reverse complement strand
AAGGATTAAATTTTCACCAAATACCCTTGAGGGCAAATCGAAAGCATAATTAATAGTGTTTCCCCCGAATGAAACAGGTGCAGCAGAAGTTGTTTCGATATGGTTCCTGTGTTTGACGGTTATATAATAGGACCCGCTAAAAGCAGCAGGCACAGAGACTATTGCTGCTCCTGAAGTGCTTAACTTCACATTAGTTGATTTGTAAGCAATTGAACTGTACAATGTATTGTGCAACTCTACAGTTATCGTATCGCTCAGAAGAGGATCTGCAAAAATTGGTCCAAGATCATTATATGATCGCCTCATTTTACCTCCAGCATCATAAAGTCCCTGTAATAGAACAGAAGTCAGGTTCAGTGTTTTTGAAGAAGGATCATTAACTGTCAGCATCTGATTGACGGAAAGTGCAGCATTATAATATGAATCAGCGTCCCGCGAAGCAGTTATAACTGAAGAACCTGCAGCAAGAATATGAATCCAGCCACCAACAATAGTAGCTACTGAAGTGTTACTGCTTGTATATGAAACAGGAAGTCCTGAGCTTGATGTTGCTCCCGGATTAAAATCTGCATCTCCAAATGTCTTTACAGGAAGGGCATTGAACGTAATTACCTGATCACCAATGGCAACAGTCAATGTTTTACTGTATTTTACAGGAGCATAAGTAGCATTTCCAGCCTGGCGTGCAGTTATTTCAGTTGACCCAAGAGAATGAAATGTTGCAATATTCCCGATAATTGTTGCTACAGGCAGATTTGAACTTGAATAGGTTAATCCCAGCCCACTGGATGCAGATGCAATGATAGCAAATGGTGAATCGCTGTACTTCCTGGCAAGATCCTGAGCAAAATCAATCGTTTGTGAAGTTAAGATTACAGGCTCATCTGTAAAAGGAAGGAGTAATCCTCCTGAAGTAGAGACAATATTTCCAGGGAAATAGGAAATCAGAATCGTCTCATCTCCTGCCAGTGATGAACCTAATGTCAGAAGTATTGTATATGGATCACCCTGTTTAAGAGTAGCTGTATTAATTATGGCAACTGCTCCGTTAACTTTAACAGTGAACTGGTCCTTCTTTAAAATGTCCACTGAAGGGTCGGCCATCGTCCTGTCGAACTGGATCTCCACGCTGTTTGTGCTTTTTGCCAGGTAAAGTACATTGGGGACTCCGGGAGGACTCACATTTACAGTAACTGTTCCTGCCGGAGAAATGTTTGCTCCTTCCTGTATTATGAAATTGAAATTACCTACTCCGTTTCCCGCACTTCCTGTTGCTGCATAAATTACATTCATTCCGGCATCAGTTATTGTAGCAGGCAGGTCTCCGGGCAAAATTAAAGTTCCCCTGGTTCCTGCATTATACCGGAATAGCTGCCCCTGTGAAGGCAATGAAGTGATCTTTGCAATTTTTGGATCTGCTCCGCCACCTGTATAGTTAAGTTTAATAGTTTTATCCTTATCTTTTTCTGTCCATACCGTTTGAGGAACTGGTTCAAGAGGAGGTGCTGAACTTGTTGTGAATTTCTTTATTTCGCACCATGTGGTGCCTGTGGCATTTGTGGCAAATACACCCCAGTAATAGGTCTCAGGGACAGTTAATCCTGTTACAGTATATGACAGATTGGATCCTGCAGGATAACTTACCGCACCTCCAAGGTCGGAGAAAGTGGATATTAGTAAAGTATAGGATTCTGCATAATCTGACTCTTCCCATTCAAAAGTATAATCTGAACCGATAACTGCATCCTGCGGGGGACTTTTAAGTAAAGGGATTCCGGGCTCCGGAAGTGTAAGGTTTGTTGTTAATAATATTCCCTCGTAGGTTTCGTCTGAATTCAAACTATAGTCAGAACCGGATGGAGTAAAAGAGATAGCCTTTCTTGTTGCAATTGCTGAAGGGTCATGATATTTATAAAGTTTCCCTATTGTTCCGTCTGAATTTTCGATACCTATTGTTGCACTTGAACCATGAGCCCTTGTTGAAGTAGCATCAACTACAATCCTGTATTGTACCTGGATCTTATTGGAAGTCTCATTCAGTATCACAAGGAATGTTCCCATAAAAATGGGATTAGGATAAAAACCCATATTGGTACATTGAATTACCAACTTTCTGTTAGGAGCCAAACCAAATGTACTATATAATATTTTGCCTGAATTGCTTATTATCAAATCATCCCAGAGTGCTGCAATGAAATTATTCGGCTCGTCCGCTACCGGAATTGTAACTTCATCACTTATTAAAGATCCAGCACCAAAGGATACAAGACCATTTGAACTAACATAGAATTGATTATATGTATTGCCAAAGAAAGTGAAGTTAAATCCAATATTGAAAGGACCATAAGACTCATCATCGGCATTGCCTGCCTTTATGAGATTTCCTAAGTAGATCTCTTCTGTTTGCGAGGTAACGTTAAGACTTACCAGTAATAGTACCATTATCAGAAGAAACCTGCTCTTCATATTACAAGAATTGTGTAATGTATTATTTCTGATCATTTTATATCAAGTACTCAATTTATTCCAATGACTCCTTAGTAATATCTCCGGGGTCTAAAGTTTAAAACAAATTAAAATAGAAAATCTTACTATCGTACAAACTTACGTCACGTCAGTCACATTGAGCAGACCAACTATATAAAACGTTACATACCTATTCCCGGTTCATTTTAGAGTAAGACATTTTATCTAAGCTTCTGGTTTTAAACCATTTTGTAAATATTTCAAGATAAAAGCCTTAACTATAATCCTTAAATATGAACGTTTAAAAATAGACTCCAAATTTAGCATTTTTGTAACAAGAAATGTCAATAATTTGACAAACTGCCAGAATTCATACATCAATGCTTCTATTTAAGAATTCTATCTTTTTACCTACTGAGTTTATAATTAAATTAATTTTTCTATTCCATCAAAATAGAAGCTTTTCAGATATCGCAAACAGAAAATTATAATGAATCAGAATGCATAATTCCGGCTTTCATCTATTAAAGAACTCTTTTTCGACATATAATAAGACCAATCTGCAAATGATATTGTTTATATTATGACCTGAAGTTTATACTAATTACTCATTTTATTTGACAATCAATCATTTCTTTTTGATGAAAAGAAATACAACTATTAAAAAGTTCCATTAAATTTGAAATTATTATTTTGATATATTTAATTAATGGAATTCAAAAAATTATATATCGATCCTACCCCAAAGACACCACACATTGATTTCGATCAATTTTCAGGGGAACTTATTTTATCAGGAAAGTCAATTCCTGAAAATGCTGCCATACTTTATGAAAATGTTCTGAAGTGGGTTACAGAATATATAAAAAATCCAAGGGCTACAACCAACCTCAGAATTAATCTTGAGTACTTTAATACAGCATCTGCCATCTGGATCTCAAAAATTGTTGCTGCACTGTGTAGTATCAAAAACGATGATTGCACTTTAATGATTCACCTCTATTTTGGTATTGAAGATTATGATAATATGGAGGAGGAGGATCTTAAAGATGAACTTCATCCGATAATACATATGATAGGTACAACTTCAATGAGTGTCGCTATTAAAATCTATGGTACTGATGAGGATGGCGAGATTATTAAAGAATCAATGGTGCTTATCTGATTCTTCCTCCAACATTTCCAGGTAAACAATTATTTCTTCAATTTTTTGGCATAACTTTAATACGCCAAATTATTGATGTTACAATGCGAACATTTTTATTCGTTTTGCTTTCAATTTCAATTACCATGGAAACATATTCCCAGAACAAGTTCATTGACAGAGAACCGGTTGCTGCAGGAAGATTTTACCCTGCTGACAAAGTGACACTACAAAGAGATGTTGCGCAACTTTTTGCTAACTGCACTAAACCCAATGATCAACATTTTGTAAGAGCAATAATCTCCCCTCATGCAGGATATGTTTTTTCCGGAAAGATTGCTGCTGCTGCATTTTCAACAATACAAAACACAAACTCATATAAAAATATTTTTATAATAGGTTCCAGTCATGTGATGGCATTCGAAGGTGCTTCTGTATATCATAGGGGAGATTTTATTACCCCAATAGGTAAAGTTATTGTAAATAAGGAGATTGCCAATAAACTCCGAAACGAAAATAAGATATTTGATTTCCCCGTAACGGCACATCTTCAGGAACATAGTATCGAAGTGCAATTGCCATTTATTCAATATTATTTTGCAAACAACCCGATGATCGTACCAATAATTATAGGCACAAACAACAATTCTACTATTAAAAAAATATCAGATGCCCTAAAACCATGGTTTACCAGTGAAAACCTTTTTGTTATTAGCAGTGACTTTTCACATTATCCGTCATATAAAGATGCAAATGAAGCAGATAAACTGACTTCGTCAGGAATAATATCTGGAAATCCAACAATATTCCTGAATAATTTAAAGGAAAACACCAATAAACAGATACCAGGTTTAGCAACAAGTATGTGCGGATGGACTTCAGGTCTTACTCTTCTATACCTTGCATGGGGAGATGATCAACTTGAATTCAGACATATCGATTATTGCAACTCAGGAGATTCCAGTTATGGTGGAAAAGATGAAGTAGTTGGTTATCACGCTATCTCATTATTTGAAAAAAAGAATCTCTCCTCCACTAATAAAAAATCTGATGAAGTATCATTCACCCGTGAGGAATCTGATATGCTGATAAAAATAGCCAGAAATAGTATCAGGGGAATGTTATATGAAAAGAAAAGGATAGCAATAGATGAATCTTCACTTCCCGGAATATTTAAAGAAAAGATGGGTGCTTTTGTAACACTTAAAATAAGCGGTGTATTGAGAGGTTGCATCGGCAGGTTTGTTTCATCCGATCCGTTATATGAGGCAGTAAGGGCATCAGCAATATCTTCAGCCTTCGAGGACCCTCGTTTTAATCCTCTGACAAAAGAAGAGTTCAACAAGACCAGTATAGAAATAACGGTGCTTGGACCATTAAGAAAAATCAATAACATAAGTGAGATAAAACTTGGAAAACATGGCATCTATATAAAAAAGGATTCAAGAGCAGGGACGATGTTACCACAGGTTGCAATTGAATATGGATGGACAGTTGAGCAATTCCTGGGTTATACAGCGCGTGATAAAGCCGGAATTGGTTGGGATGGATGGAAGGATGCTGATATTTTCATCTACGATGGGATCATACTTGAAGAAAACAGATAGAAGCTATGTATCATGTTGCAGGTACCGGGTCCACAGCAATCATTATATACATAATAAGTTATTTCTTTTATCGTAATGGATTCTTTTCATTACAATTTCACAGAAGATTCTGGAATATCATTCTTGCGGTTACATTCATTTTAACTGCTTTAGCCGGAGTTTTTATGGCACTCCAGATAAACTATAAATGGAACATACCTTTTATCAAAACTATTATTAAGTGGCATGTAGAGTTTGGAGTTGGGATGACATTTGCAGGTATTTTTCATTTTCTCTGGCACTTCTCTTACTTCACCAGAATATATAAGCGTCAGGATACAATTCCTTCCACCTGTGATATCCAATTACTTAATCCAAAAGATATTAGTCTTAGTCTTTTTTTGACAGGCTTTTGCAGTTCCTCCATCCAGCTTCTGCTGATCAGAGAAATAATGAATATCTCAGGGGGATATGAATTAATAGCTGGAATATTTCTAGGCTCGTGGCTTATCGGATCAGCAATTGGCGCATCTTTGGCAGGCAGATCAGCAATGAATGATATTAAAAGAATAAGTCTCATTTTCTCCTTTGCTCCTTTTATCTCCATATTTCTTCTTATACTATTATCACGAATGTTTCTAGGGCCAGGTGAAACACCTTCCTTATTAACCGGAATAATTTTTACTCTGCTGGTACTTCTACCTTTTTGTATTACTTCAGGTTTCGCTTTTGTCAAATTGATAAAATGTGCCAGGGAAATCAACAGTTTTATCCCAGGAAAATCTTTTTCAATTGAAACAACCGGTGGTGTGGTTGCAGGAATATTTATATCAATTATGACTTCAGGATTGCAGAACACATATCAAATACTTCTGACAATAAATATATTATATATTGCTTTTGTATTGCTCACATTTTATGTTAAAAGCAGAATTAAAAATTTACTAATCAGGATTTTAGTCACATCCTTAATTACATGCATAATAATTTTTAATCCAGATATTTTTTTCAGGCAGCAGTTGCTTCCGGGAATCAGGGTTACAGGCTCAAAAGATTCACCATATGGAAATATAACCACAGGTGAATATGGTGGTGAAAAGAGCCTTTATTATAACCAGCGACTCCTCTCCTATAATGATGATGTAACTGAGAGAGAGGAGAATATACATTATGCTATGCTTCAGATTGCAAATCCCGAAAATGTACTTTTGCTCTCAGGTTCTTTGAGTTCTCACTTTTCTGAAATAATGAAATATCCGGTTAAAAGAGTCATCTATGTTGAAAGGGATCCCGTTCTTGCTTTTGAAGAAAAGATATTAATTCCGGATAAGGACACCAGTAAACTCACTATTGTGCATGACGATGCATTGAGATTCATGAAAAAAACATCTGATAAGTTTGATGTTGTGATTGTTTTACTACCTCCTCCATCTACACTCCTTCTGAACCGGTATTATACCACAGAGTTCTATAAAATTGTGAAAAGCAAGCTTAAACCGAAAGGTATTTTTATGTGCTCACCCGGACCCGGAAATAACTATTTTAATGAAGAGTCAGTTAATCTGTATTCATCAGTTTTTAACAGTATGACACCATACTTCAAAAATGTAAAACCTGTAAATGGAAACAAGTTATTTTTTATTGCTTCAGACGCAGACTTATCACTTTCATTCAGCCAATTGACTGACATTAGAAAAATTAAGACCATTTATGTTAACTCAGACTTCCTGAATGATGATCTTATCAATAAAAAATCTGATGAAGTTCTATCCTTAATGAATCCTGAAATCAAACGAAACAGTTCAGCATTCCCGATTGCCTGCTTCCATTTTCAATCCTACAGCTTTAGCAGGAACCTTGATGAGAAGATACCTGCTATAGTATTTATCATACTCCTCTTCGCACTACCTTCATTATTCATAAAAAGGAGGAGCATGTTCATGTATTTCAGTGCAGCTTCTCTTGCCGGATTTGAAATAATTGTACTTTTAATACTACAGATAACATTTGGCTCAATGTATCAATTATCAGGACTTATAATTGCAGGTTTGATGGGTGGATTGGCTGCAGGATCGGGAATGAATCTTAAATTCCTGAACAGATTTACCCTGAGGTTTATAGCTATACTTCTCATGATTTTTTATGTACTGACAGGCTCCCTTTTCAACTATATCAATTTAATCAACCATGAAATACCTGAAGTCATTCTGATAATAATCTTAGCATTTCTCCCTGCTTTTATGACAGGTCACATTTTTCGCCGGCTTACCCTAGGTAAAGAAGGTGAAACACTTCTTTCAGAAACATACAGTGCCGATCTTGCAGGATCAGCACTGGGCTTTATATTTATTTCGGGATTTATCGTTCCTTTATTCGGTATAAAAGTTTCGATCTATATGTTGTCGCTGCTTATTTTTACAGGATTTATGCTTGGAACAGTTAAAAACAAATCCTAGTTTTAATATATTATTAGATTTAAGAGAGCCCTCTGATGGACAATAAGAAATGTGATTACAGCAAACGTGAGTTCCTGAAAAAATGCCTTACCATTTCTGCAGGCATGATAAGCCTGCCTCACTCATTTGAATTTGATGAAGGTGTAAAATCTGAACAGGGTATCTATAAAAAGGTGGCAATGTTCCAGGAAGAGACGCCCCGCGGCATAATGTGCAGAATATGTCCTAATGAATGTGTTCTTAAAGAAGGTGAAATAAGCAAATGCAATAACAGGAAAGTCCATAAATCTCAGCTTTATACAATGGCTTTTGGCAATCCATGTTCAGCTAATGTTGATCCTATTGAGAAAAAGCCTCTTTATCATTTTCTTCCCGGATCGAAAGCCTTCTCAATAGCTACAGCCGGATGCAACCTGGTGTGCCTAAACTGCCAGAACTGGACAATATCACAAACAAGCCCTGACAAAACACGAAATTATGACCTCATGCCTGAAAAAGTAGTTGAACAGGCACTTTTAAATGACTGCAAATCAATTGCCTATACATACTCTGAACCAATAACATTTTATGAATACGTATTTGAAACAGCAACTCTTGCCAGAAGAGCAGGATTAAAGAATATCCTCAAATCAAATGGTTATATAAACAGAGAACCTCTGAAAAAGCTTTGCAGTGTAATAGATGGTGTAAATATTGATCTGAAATCGTTCAATGAAAGTACATATCTGAAATTAACCGGAGGTAAACTTCAACCTGTGCTCGATTCACTTAAAATATTTAATGATTTGGGAATTTGGCTTGAGGTAACGAACCTGATTGTACCTTCATGGACAGATAACGTTAATGATATCAGGATGATGTGCAAATGGCTGAAAGAAAATGGATTTGAAAAAACCCCGCTTCATTTCAGCAGGTTTTACCCTATTCATAAGCTGGAACAACTGCCATCAACTCCTGTTGAAATCCTCCGGAATGCTGCTATGATTGCATCTGAAGAAGGTATCAAATATGTTTATATTGGAAATGTTCCTGGCAGTGAAATAGCAAATACCAAATGTACATCATGCGATTCTACTGTTGTAATCCGACAGGGCTACCGGATTGTATCAAATATTATAAAGAATGGGAAATGTGATAAATGCGGAAAAACGATAGATGGTATCTGGACATAATAACTAAAAATTAATGTAGAATCAACAAACACTATCTCAAAATAAATGAAACAATCTGACGCGAAAAGACGTATAGAAAATCTCAGAAGAGACCTTACTGAACACAATCACAGGTATTATGTCCTGAATCAACCTTTAATTTCAGATTTTGAATATGATATTCTGTTAAATGAACTTAAGACTCTTGAAAAGAAATTCCCTGAATTCAACGACGAACACTCTCCAACTCAAAAGGTTGGCAGCGACATAACAAAGGAATTCGTCCAGTTTGAACACAGATACCCCATGTTATCACTCAGTAACACATATAATGAAACAGAACTTAGGGAGTTTGACAACAGGATACGGAAGATAACATCCGGAACATTTGATTATGTATGTGAACTGAAATTTGATGGCGCCTCCGTAAGTATAACTTACAGAAATGGAAAACTGGAAAGAGCCCTTACAAGGGGTGATGGAACGCAAGGAGATGATGTTACCCTGAATATAAAAACTATTAGAAGCATCCCTTTGACAGTCAATAGCATAACAGTACCGGAAGAGTTTGTCATGAGGGGTGAAATTCTAATGCCAAGAGCAGTATTTGATAAATTGAACACTGAAAGAATCACAGATGGGATTAGCCCCTTTGCCAACCCCAGGAATGCTGCGGCGGGGACACTTAAACAACTTGATTCAAGAATTGTGGCATCAAGATCATTGGAATGTATGTTCTATTTTCTTCTTTCAGAAAATCTGCCACATGAAAGTCATTTTGAAAATTTGAAGGAAGCTTCAGAATGGGGATTCAGAGTACCGGATAGCATAAGGAAATGCAAAGATATAAATGAAGTATTGGAGTTCATAGAATATTGGGAGAATGAACGTACAAAATTACCATATGACATTGATGGAGTTGTAATTAAGATAAACTCTATTCCCCTTCAGAGAGAGCTTGGTTTTACTGCAAAATCGCCCCGATGGGCTATAGCTTATAAATACAAAGCTGAACAGGCTCTAACAAAACTACTCTCAGTCGATTTTCAGGTTGGTAGAACCGGGGCAATCACTCCCGTGGCAAACCTTGAACCAATTTTACTTGCTGGGACAACAGTTAAACGTGCTTCACTACACAATGAGGATCAGATAGCAATTCTTGATCTGCACTTAAATGACATGGTCTATGTCGAAAAAGGTGGAGAAATAATTCCAAAGATAATTGGTGTTGATCATTCATTCAGAAATGAAGACAGCAAGAGTATTCAATTTGTTTCTAACTGTCCGGAGTGCAATACTCCGCTATTAAGAAATGAAGGGGAAGCTAATCATTTTTGTCCCAACTATTTGCATTGTACTCCTCAAATAAAAGGCCGAATTGAACATTTCATTAGCAGAAAAGCCATGAATATCGACGGTCTTGGAGAGGAAACGGTCGATTTACTTTTCAGCAGAAAACTGATAAAAACTTTTGCTGATCTATATAGTCTGAGAATAGAACAACTGGTTCCATTGGAACGACTGGGGGAGAAATCAGCCTCCAATATTATAAGAAGTATAGATAATTCAAAAAAGACTCCATATCACAGGGCACTATTTGCATTGGGCATACGGCATGTTGGAGAGACAATTGCCAAGATTCTATCAAAAAGATTCACCACAATAGATCAACTTATTAGCGCTGATTATGAACTACTTACAAGTGTTAATGAAATAGGGCCCAAGATTGCTGCAAGCATCATTTCCTATTTTGAAGACAAGGAGAATATTGATATGATTAACATATTAAAATTCTATGGGATAAGATTTATAGCTGAGGCAAAATCAGAAGAAACAGAAAAGGTTCTTGATGGGAAATCTATTGTTATTTCAGGCGTTTTTATTAACCATACACGCGAGGAGTATAAAGAGATAATAGAAAAATGCGGAGGGAAGAATTCTTCTTCCATCTCGAAGAACACTTCATTTATTCTTACAGGAGAAAACATGGGGCCTTCAAAAAAAGCAAGTGCAGAAGAACTTGGAGTTCCACTGATTAGTGAAACAGAATTTCTTAAAATAATTAATGAAGAAAAATAATCTCCACTATCCATTTTAATACAAAAACTGTTAGGTTTGTATCATGGAACTGTTTAAGAGTACACGGTTAAAAATTGGCAATAATATCCTTAGAAGAAAGTGCTCAAGGATAAAGAGAATTGTATATTATTCAAATATCAGCAAGATCAAGTCTGTTGGCATTGTATGGGATTCATCAAACCCTGATGAATTCGCCTGTTTATCAAGGTTTCATCAAAAAATGCAGGATCGTAATATTGATGTAAGGGTGATTGGTTTTTTCAATGGGAAAGAGCTTCCTGACAAATATACTGCTGTCAGATATCTGACATGCATAAGGAAAAATGAGATTAACCTTTTTTATATCCCAAATACTACTGACGCAAATAATTTTATTAATAAAAAATTTGATATACTTATCGACATTAATTTCAAAAAAGTATTTCCACTTTATTATATTCTGAAATTATCAGTTGCAGGATTTAAAGTTGGCATATTTGAACATGAAGATTTGAATTCCCCTTTTGAACTAATGATGGAGATAAAGAAACCTGTAAATACAGATAATTATCTGAACGAGGTTATTCATTATCTTGAGATGATAAATTCTTAACCAAAAACCAAGATTGTTAAACAAAATTTTATTATGAAAAAATTCAGAGGAACAGGTGTTGCAGTTGTCACGCCATTCAAAAATGACTCAAGTATTGATTTTGCCGCCATGGGACGTGTAATAAATCATGTCATTAATGGGGGAGTAAATTACATTGTTTTGATGGGTACTACCGGGGAATCTGTTACTCTGACAAAGGATGAGAAAAAGGCATTAACCTCCTATGTTCTAGAATTTATTGACAAGAGGGTACCTCTTGTAATTGGTATTGGCGGGAACAATACTCAGGAGATTATTAATTCTGTAAAACAATCTAATCTTAAAGGTGTGGATGGAATCTTGTCTGTGGCTCCATATTATAACAAACCTAACCAAAGAGGTTTATTCCAACATTTCAAAGCAATCGCAACCTCCAGTCCTTTGCCAATTATATTGTATAATGTACCAGGCAGGACATGTAGTAATATTTCATCCGACACATGCCTTCAGCTTGCCCAGGAATGTGAAAATATTGTAGGAATAAAAGAAGCATCTGGTGATATGAATCAGATAATGAGAATAATAAAAGGAAAATCAGAAAATTTCAGTTTGATCTCAGGTGATGATTTATTGACTCTTCCGATTATTTCAGTTGGCGGAGCAGGTGTCATATCGGTTCTTGCCAACGCCTTTCCGGAACAATGCAGTGAAATGGTCAACCAATCGCTGAAGAGCAATTTTAAACTGGCACGTGAGATTCAACTTAGATTTCTTGAGATGATTGATCTTCTTTTTGTAGAAGGAAATCCATCAGGAGTAAAGGCAATGCTTAATATTATGAATCTTTGTCAAAATAACCTCAGGTTGCCACTGGTTCCTGTATCCAGGCCAGTTCAAACCAGGATTCAAAAAGCAATTGAGGAGATTAACAGGAAATAATCAGGCATGTGGCTGTGCTCCCTGTGGTGATGCCTGCTGTAATCCATGACACTGCTTGTATTTTTTTCCACTACCGCATGGACATGGGTCATTTCGACCAACTTTTTTATCAACTCTGACAGGTTCGGTTTTTTGATTTCTTTCTGTTCCTCCACCACCGGAACTGTTATATTGAGAAAAGTCGCTTTTTGAAGTTCTCAGATTGCTCATATCTACCTGGCGACGGCGTTGTGCCTCCTTAACCTGCTCCGGATCCTGCGTTGGAATATGACCTTTCATCAGTGTACTCACAACGTCTCTGTTCACTTTAGTAAGCATCGTTTTAAACAATTCGAATGATTCAAACTTATAGATAAGCAAAGGATCCTTCTGTTCATAAGTTGCATTCTGAACTGATTGTTTCAGCTCATCCATTTCCCGAAGATGTTCTTTCCAGGCATCATCTATTGTTGCGAGAACAACTGTTTTCTCATATGCTTTTGCAAGTTCCTTCCCTTCCGACTCAGCTGTTGCTTTAAGGTTTGTCACAACCTGGAATACCCTTGTACCATCTGAGATGGGAACTACTACATTTTCATATACATGTGACATCCGGTCATAAACATCCTTTAAAACCGGATAGGCCTGTTGTGAAATTGTTTCTACTTTTCGTTTATATGTATCAAGTACTTTTGTGTATACAGTTTCGGTGACTTCACCCGATGTACTTTTGATAAATGACTGGTCTCTGACAGGAGAATCCATTGAAAATGAACGAATAAGATCAAAATCAAAGCCCTCGAAATCCTCTTCCTTATGATAGATTTCAACGAGGTTCTCAGTTACATCATACATCATATTCGCAATATCAACACTAAGCCTTTCACCCAGAAGTGCATGACGTCGTTTCTTATAAATTACCTCTCTCTGCGAATTCATGACATCGTCATATTCGAGAAGCCTCTTTCTTATACCGAAGTTATTTTCCTCAACTTTTTTCTGTGCCCGCTCAATTGATTTGGTAATCATGGAGTGCTGTATCATTTCACCGTCCTTAAGACCCAGTTTATCCATAATTCCTGCTATCCGTTCAGACCCGAAGAGCCTCATAAGTTCATCTTCAAGTGAAACAAAAAACTGAGATGATCCCGGATCTCCCTGTCTGCCTGAACGTCCCCGGAGCTGTCGGTCTACCCTGCGTGACTCATGTCGTTCGGTACCAATAATAGCCAATCCACCTGCCCTTCTAACCTCCTCTGTAAGTTTTATATCAGTACCACGTCCTGCCATATTGGTTGCAATAGTTATGGTACCTGTTTTCCCTGCTTCAGCGACTATTTCAGCTTCTCTCTGATGAAGCTTGGCATTAAGAACATTATGCTTTAGTCCCTTCATCTTAAGCATTCTGCTTAGTAATTCAGAGATCTCAACAGATGTTGTACCAACAAGTATCGGGCGGCCCTGACGGTTCATTTCTGCTATTTCATCAATAACTGCGTTATATTTTTCCCTTTTGGTTTTATAAACGAGATCTTCTCTGTCATTCCTTATTACAGGCTTATTAGTAGGGATTACTACAACATCAAGCTTATAAATATTCCAGAGCTCCCCTGCTTCAGTTTCAGCAGTTCCGGTCATACCGGCGAGCTTATGATACATTCTGAAATAGTTCTGCAGAGTTATTGTGGCATATGTTTGAGTAGCAGCTTCCACCTTCACATTTTCTTTTGACTCAATAGCCTGATGCAAACCATCGGAATATCTCCTCCCTTCAAGTATACGACCTGTTTGTTCATCAACAATCTTGACCTTATTGTCCATCACCACGTATTCAGTATCCCTGTCAAAAAGAGTCCATGCCTTAAGCAACTGAGTCATTGTATGAACCCGCTCAGATTTCACTGAATAATCCTGGAGCAGTTCATCCTTCGTTTTTAGTTTTTCGTTTTCATTCAAACCTGACTTTTCCAGATCAGCAATTTTTGAGCCTACATCAGGCAGTATGAAAAAACTTGCATCTTCAACTGATGTTGAGATCAGATCAAGTCCTTTTTCTGTAAGTTCAATTGAGTTTGCCTTTTCGTCTATGACGAAAAACAGTTCATCCGTGACTTTAGGCATCTCTTTATTGTTGTTCTGCATGTAAAAGTTCTCGGTCTTTAATAAAAGTGATTTATTACCTTCCTCACTTAGAAATTTTATCAATGCATTATTCTTTGGAAGCCCCTTGTATGCTCTTAAAAGCAATAAGCCTCCATCTTCATTCTTGTTATCGGAAATAAGTTTCTTTGCATCGGCAAGGATCTGTGTAACCAGCCTTTTTTGTGCACTTACAAGTTTTTCAACTTTAGGTTTTAGCTCATCAAACTGCTGAGTATCACTTTTAGCTGTCGGTCCTGAGATAATGAGAGGAGTACGTGCATCGTCAATCAGAACTGAGTCAACCTCGTCAACAATTGCATAATGATGCCTGCGCTGAACAAGGTCTTCAGGATTAATAGCCATATTATCCCTCAGGTAGTCAAAACCAAATTCATTATTTGTTCCGAAAGTAATATCAGCGTAATATGCTTTTCTTCGGTCAGCTGAATTTGGCTGGTGTTTGTCAATACAATCAACTGTTAGTCCATGAAATTCATATATAGGTCCCATCCATTCGGAGTCACGTTTTGAGAGATAGTCGTTGACAGTTACAATATGCACTCCCCTGCCTGCCAGTGCATTCAGAAATACAGGAAGGGTAGCAACAACGGTCTTACCTTCACCAGTACCCATTTCTGAAATTTTTCCCTTATGAAGAGCTACTCCTCCTATCAGCTGTACATCATAATGAACCATATCCCACGAAATCTCATTACCCCCTGCTATCCACCGATTGCTCCACAATGCTTTTTCTCCTTTAATAGTTATACTCTCCTTTGTTGCCGCCAGGTCTCTGTCATACTGCCTTGCCGTAACTTCCAGAACACTATTCTCCTTAAACCTTTTAGCAGTTTCCTTTACGATTGCAAATGCCACAGGAACACACTGATCCAGAGTCGTTTCAAGTTTTTCATTGATCAGTTTTTCAATTTTATCGATGCTGTTATATATCTCCTCCTTTTTATAGACATCTTCTTCTGCTTCAGCTTTGTCCTTAAGTAACTTAATTTCATTTTCATCACTCTCTATACTCCCAAGAATCTCCTTTCTGAGTTCATCCGTTTTTTCCCTCAAACCATCATTAGACAGATACTTAAGCTTATCAAATTCGATATGGATCTTTTCAACAAAAGGGCTAATCTCTTTTATATCCCTTTCATACTTATTCCCCAGGAAAAGACCCAAAATATTATTTATGATACTCATTAGAAACAGTTTTACAAAATTTTAAAATATCACGCAAAATTAGTTTATTTTTTTCCGATATAGAATTCCTATCCGGAGTTTATCCAAAGGTGAAACAAATCAGCATATTCAATGTATTGCTCTATCTGATCAGACTGTACTTTATTGTTCGTATTCCATCACTCAGATAAAGCTGAATAATATATAATCCTGACGAAAGATTTGAAATATCAATATTCGATTCTGCCGGTTCTGAAAGAAAATCACTTAAGACACAAATACCTGAAGAATTAAAGATGCTGAAACGAATCGGTCTGTTCCCGGAGATTTCCCCGGTGGTTATTGAAATCAAACCATTACCAGGATTTGGAAAAACCTTCACTTTATTAGTATTGATTTCCTTTACGTCGTTTACCATCTGATTAATTTTCAGATCTTCAATTACCCAACCCCATCCATTGGCAAAAGGATCGGAAAATAATCTGAATCGTATAAGTAACGTATCACCATGCTTGAGAGTATCAGATTTAAGCTTCAAAATTGTACGCTTTCTCATCATCGATTCTACTCCGATAAAAAGTGAATTTCCTTCAGAATTTATAGTTTCATTATAGGCATTTTCCCAATCTGGCACATACCTTGAATCATAGCCATCAATTAATTTGAACCATGTTTTTCCGAAGTTCTTTGAAGCTTCAGTTATAACATAATCAAAAAAACCATCAGAACCAAACAATGATCCATCTTCGCCCGGTTCAACAAGTACAAGCTCATTAAAGCTGATCATCATCCCTGATTCATCAAACCTGACAGGATGCCTCAGCATAGCAGTGAAGTTATAACTTGAATCATTATCTTCAGGACTCTTGTAAGGATGTTTTGAATGAAGTCCGTAACTACTGAACGAAGGAGGTTTTTTGATCTCAAACCCAAAGTTGAAAAAATCATTAGCTGCGTTTGAAAAATCAGTTGAGTAATTATCAACCGTAGTTCCTATCTCTTCAACTTTTATTGAATAATACCCTGTTTTTGGTAATATTGAAGTATTATGCCTTGAAGACTTATCCACTGCAATTATCCTGTAATGAATTAAGTCACCTCCATTAAGTCCTAAATTTTTGGCACTAAATACTGCAGTAAATAGATCAGGTTTCCCTGAAGTTAATCCTATATATTCCGGGTTTCGGTCATTCACTTTGTATTCGATATAAACGGTATCAATCCCGATATTGTCTGTTACTAAAGCATCAAAATGTATTGAATCAACTTTTTCAAGATAATAATTGACCGGTGTATGAGATATTTCTGGTTTTGAAGTATCTATTCCGATATAAATTCTGTAGGGATCTTTTTCTGCTAGTGAAGGTGATTTATAAAACCTGAGAAAATTGTCCTCCGCAAAAAAGTAGTATTTCAGTTCAGTTTCATATGAAGGAATAGAGATTGTGGTACTGTAATTATCATCATGGGTTAAGGAATTCAGGTAAATTGTATTACTTGAAATAAAATTATTAAATGAGTAGACCAATCCTACCTTATCCCTGTTATAAGTAGTATCTGAGACAATAGTTACTGATATTTTAAGTTCTGTGAGGTGCTCTTCAGTGTCTTTGAGTTCCTCTCGGACTATACGGGTGTTCACCCATCCCAGATCTCCCAGTATTGACATTGTAAGTTTTCCCGGGTTATGGATAGCCTCACCCCTGTCAATAAAAGGCGTCATTAATGAGTTTTCCGGAAGTGTTATATCCTTATCTTCTTCAAGATGAGAAATAGATGATCCCGGATCAAAAGTCTGAGGAGCGTAAAGCCTTACTCTTGAGCCGGATGTAAATTTCTTTACCAGAGGCCCGTTAAAATAAATCTGTCCACCAGTATACTCAGCCAGCAATGTTGATGATGGATTTTGAAATACTGATGCATCAGTAAGCTTTTTTCCTGAAAAATTTTCAATAAATGTATCATAAATAATCGGTATAGAATCTGCTCCATACCCTCCTACTCCTCCTTCGGAATACATACTGTCGAAAAATCCAAGCCCATGACAAATCTCATGCAGCACAACAGTAACAAGGTCATACCTTTGGGCCGGAGGTTTAGCGTCAGTTCCGAAATGCCAGACAATAGAACTATTGATAGTCAAAGTTATATCCCCTTCCTCGTCATCATTGAAGCTCTTTCCTGCAATCTTTTCCGCTAGGGCAACAGGATAGAAAGCAAATGGATTAAGGGCATTAATATATGAACCTGCAGCATAACCTGCAGCCGAAGATTGCCCAAGAATTGAATTAGTCGAAAGTCTTTCCCAGTTTGCTTTAACAGTCAGTTTAGTATCAGGAGGTAAAATAGTCTCAAGGATTGAAGCAGCATAATCCAGGGCCTTAACTGCTGTTTCAGAAAAACCGGATGGGATGATAGTCACCGAAGCAATACCTTTTGACCCTCTCTTTTCAAAGAAAATTTTCGGTGGAGGAATGCTAATGTTGCTTGTCTTATTACCTGCATAACAAACCCCTGTGATGGCAGAGTTCGGAAAATATTTCTGAGCCTTTAAGGGAAACCATTGAATGATAATATACTGTAGGACCAGAATAATAAAAACGGATCTTTTCATGCATTGGTTTGAGTAGCTGTTTCCGGAGTTCTAAGACTCATAATATCTTTATCGAACTGGTACATGTTATTCTTCCCTACAAGTCTGAGTTTGTCAATTATTGTTCTGGCTGAAGCCTCTTCCTGAACCTGTTCCATCACGAACCACTGTAGAAAATTATGAGTATTGAAATCTTTTTCTTCAAATGAGAGTGAAACTATCTCATTAATACTTGCTGTTATAAACTCTTCATGTTTCAAAACCTCTTTGAACATTTCTTCAACACTTTTAAAGTCTGCGGGAGGAATTTTAAAAGATGGTATAATGGCTTTACTACCTCTTTCATTTATATACTTCACAATTTTCAGCATATGAATCCTCTCTTCATCTGCCTGTGTATAAAGCCATTGTGAAACACCACTAAAGCCGTTGGTTTCAGCCCAGGAGGCCATTGCAAGATACAGGTTGGAAGAGTAACCTTCGCGTTCAACTTGTCTGTTGCAAATATCTTCAATCTTTTTCTTTAACATAGTATAAATTTTTAATATTTAAAACTAAACGTGTAAATCAGGTTAATTGTTCATGATTTAACAATTCCTCTATCTTAGATACCAATTCATTAATCGAAAAAGGCTTGGAATAAACGGCATCCGCGCCAAGGGCTTTTGCCAGGTTAAGATAATTCCCGGGTCCGGCTTTGCCGCCTCCTGAAATAGCTATGATTTTAATTGAAGGTTTAATTTCGCGTAATTTAATAATCACCTTTAATCCATCTTCCTCAGGCATTATCAGGTCAGTAACAACAAGATCTGTTACTGCCGGTTTGAAACGGGCAATTGCTTCTTTGCCGTCAGATGCCTCGAGTACAGTAAAACGTCGTTTGAGTAAAGAAATTTTAAGAATTTCTTTCAGTTCCTTTTCATCTTCAACAATTAAGATACCTGGCATTTTATTTATAAACTTTATAAAATAAAGCAACTAGTATTTTATCGAGAACTTAACAGCACTTTTCAATTCTTTCAGCGAAACAGGTTTTAGAAGATACTGTTTAAAAATGCCCGAATTTACTAACTTTTCTTCTAATATTTTCTGTTCTGTGTCAGTAATTAATATACAGGGTACATTAATTTTCAGTTTTAAGAAGAGTCCTATCAGTTCTTCAGTATTTACCTGCTCTGAATCGTTCATATATATTATCAGGTCAGGTTTTTGATTTATATCAGACAATATTTTTTTTAAATGTATCCTGTCTGAAGCATACATTAATCCATACCCGCTGCTTTCAAGGGCCAGTGATAAAATACGCGATTCATATTTGTTGCCGGTAAGAAAAAGGATTTTTTTTCTTTCATCCTGATCATCTGAAATCCCTTTATCTTCTTTTGATACAGGCAGATAAACAAAAAATTGTGAACCTAAATTCTCCTGGCTGGATACAAGAATTTCTCCCTCCATTTCAGAAATTATTCCATGTACAACAGATAAACCAAGTCCCGTTCCTTTGCCTACTTCACGTGTTGTAAAGTAAGGTTCAAAAATGCGGTTTACAAGGGATGAGCCCATACCTTTTCCGGTATCTTTAACGGTCACATTAACATATTCGTCTGCAACAATAGCTTTATTAAGGAGATGTTCGATATGCTTACCTTCAACTAAATCCAGAGCTACAGACAAGGTCCCTCCGGACTCTTCCATAGCCTGAATAGCATTTGTCATCAGGTTCAGAAAGACCCTGAACAGCTGAGTCGGATCAGCAAAAACTGTTGCATTTTCTATATGAGGTAAAGAATTTATTGAAATATTTGAAGGAATGAGCGATTTTACGAACCCGATTGTCTCAATTAATACATCAGAAACATTCACAACCACTTTTTCCTGTTCCACCTGTCTGCTAAATGTAAGAATCTGGTTTGTAAGGGATCTGGCTTTAGAAACTGCCGATAGAATTTTACTAACCATTCCAAAAGATTCCGATGATTTGGGAAGATCATCCTGTAAGAGCTCCGAATAACCGGAAATTGTTGCAAGCAGATTATTAAAATCGTGTGCAATACCTCCGGCTAATGCTCCGATTGTTTCGAGTTTCTGAGCCTGAAGAAGCCGATTTTCAAGTAAAAGTTCCCTTGAGAGATCCTCTAGAGCAAAATCAATCAGTTTTGGGTAACCCAAATCATCAAGAGCCATAAAACCACTGATCCTGCAGGCTATTTCGTTTTCTTTTAATGTTTTGAGGTCAATCCTTCCAAAATTTCTGGTTCTGCCTGAAAGCAACTGATCAATATGCAAATCAAAAATATCTTTCTCTGAGTAAAAACTTCGTAAATCTTTACCAATAATTGATTCCTCATCAGAACACTCCATAATTTTAAGAAAGGCTTTATTCGCATTTATAATTCTCCCGTCCCTGTCGCAACGCAGAAATCCAATGGGAAGATAAGTTTCAAATACTGTAAATTCCTCCTTTATCTTAGTTGCTGTTTTCTCAGAAAGCCTCTGTTCAGTAATGTCTATTGTCTCTGCAATAAGATGAGTTATGTCATCCGAATCCAAAGATATTGGACGGAAAACTACTTCAAAATATTTTTCACCAGGCTGATGCATATTAAAGGAGGCCTCATACTTCACTGTCTGGCCTGAAAAACATTGGTCAATAAAAGGTTTGATCTTGTTCCTGAAAGTATCATAACCCCATACATCTGAAAGTGATTTCCCAACAATAGAATCATTTTCCTTAAGATGGTTATTGCAAAATGTAGTATTAACTTTTTCGTATTTGTAATCTCTATTTATTACGCTTATCATTGATTTACAATGACTTACCATATTGTCCAACAATTGTTTATCCTGCTCAAGAAATTTGAGGTATCTGTAATTGGAAGATGTTTCAGAGTTCTTTTTCACTCAAATCAGTAATTAAAGTAACAGAACTTCAATTTGGACCTTATTCTATATCGAGATTGAAAGCCTTTTTAATATCTTTAATAACAGGATATTTTGCTGAAAGATAATTATACTTCTGTTCATCTGAATATAAGAGATCATTAGCTTCCGACATATCAACAATTGTTTCAATATCCACTTCATCCATATTGAACCTTGTTTCAAGAAAAACAATAAGTTTTTGCTTATAATTCTGCACAAAGAGGTCTTTTTGAGCAGCATTACTCAAATGTACCTTAATAATACTTCCATTCTCCACCTCGGGTTGGATTGATTTAAACATACTGATTATCCGTGTACCTTCTCCTTTTAATGTTTCAGTAAAATCCTTCCATGTTGCCATGAATGATTCGGCAGAGAATGCTTCTTTAATTAACGGAGGAACATTTGTGTCAGATGAAACAGTTACCAGAGGTAGTTTCTCAGGCAGGTATTTCTCATCTGCAATAACATCTTTTATTGAAAATGTCTTTGGTGGTTTATCTATCACCGGGACATGCTTCTGGGTCTGTTTTTCCGAACCTTGTGACTGTGATGGAACAGATTCAGATTCCTCTCTTAATATCTGGGATTTGGAAGGCAGAGGCAGGTCGTATTCATTTTTCTTCACCTGTTGTGTATCAGGCTTTTTTTTTTCCGGATTATCAGTTAAATCAGTGTTCATGCGACACAACCTGATAAGAGACAATTCAACGTGTAGCCTGGGATTTTTGCTTCCTTTGTAGGAAAGGTCACAAACTGATCCTATTTCCAAAGCTTTGAATAAAAAATCCACACTACAATTTCCTGTCTGCAGTAAATATCGTTTTCTGACAGCAGGAGTTGTTTCAAGAAGCCGGAGTGTGGTTTCATCTTTACTGACAAGCAGATCACGTAAATGACTGTTAAGTCCTGCCACAAAATTATGTCCATCAAATCCCTTTTCCAAAATCTCATTAAATGTCAGCAGTACTGATGACACATCATTTTGCAGAGCACCATCAACAGTTTTGAAGTAATATTCATAGTCAAGAACGTTCAGGTTTTCAATAACATCCTTGTAAATTATTGTTTTCCCACTCAGGCTCACTATCTGGTCAAAGATGGATAAGGCATCCCTGAGGGCACCGTCAGCTTTTTGAGCTATTACGTGCAGAGCTTCTTCTTCTGCTGAAATAGATTCATTGCCTGCAACAAATTTTAATCTGTTAACAATATCTTCGATTTTTATCCTGTTGAAATCAAAAATCTGGCACCTTGAGAGAATTGTAGGTATTATTTTATGTTTCTCAGTAGTGGCAAGAATGAATATCGCATGTGAGGGTGGTTCTTCAAGAGTTTTAAGGAAGGCATTGAAAGCCGAAGCCGACAGCATATGTACCTCATCAATTATATATATGCTATAGATGCCAATCTGCGGCGGGATTCTTACCTGATCATTTAGGCTCCTTATATCTTCAACTTTATTATTTGAAGCAGCATCAAGTTCATGTATATTAAATGATCTTAAAGTATTAAACGAAAGGCAGGATTCACATTTATCACAGGCTTCAAAATTGTTACCAAGATTGCTGCAGTTAATTGTTTTTGCAAAAATTCTGGCACATGTTGTTTTTCCAACTCCCCTGGGACCACAGAAAAGATATGCATGTGCGAGATGATTATTTTTAATTGCACTCTTGAGCGTATTAGTAATTGAATCCTGACCTACAACCATATCAAAAGTTGCAGGACGGTACTTTCTTGCCGAGACTATAAAGTTTTCCATAAAACCTGACTCTCTTTTACTGTAATAATGTTGAGATACAAATATAGTTAAAAAGCCTTCCTGATGAAGTTAACAAAAAAAATAAGGTTGGTAAAATGCAGACAAAGATCCAATCAGGAAGCTTTAACACAATTTTCCTTCAATAAATTTTTGATTAATATAAAATAGTTGTACTTTTGCGAGCCAAAATCATTACACTAATAAACAATTAATTACTATGTTGAATCATTACGAAACCGTTTTCATTGCAACTCCCGTTTTATCTGAGAACCAGATGAAGGAAGCGGTACAGAAATTCAAGAAGATCATCACTGACAATAGCGGTGAGATCATTCATGAAGAGAACTGGGGTCTGAAAAAACTGGCCTATCCTATTCAGAAGAAGTCAACCGGCTTCTACTATCTGCTTGAGTTTAAAGGGGCAGGTGAACTTATTGAAAAACTTGAACTCCAATATAGGAGAGATGAGAGGATCATCAGGTTTTTAACATTCAGGATGGAAAAATTTGCCGTCGAATATGCAGAAAAAAAGAGAAGACAAAGAGAATCAGGTAAATCGAAAGAAGAATAAGATATGGCACAGAACGAATCAGAAATCAGATATTTGACTCCCCCGACAGTTGAGGTCAAAAAAAAGAAATACTGCAGGTTTAAGAAGAACAGGATACGGTATATTGATTATAAAGATCCCGAATTTCTTAAGAAGTTCCTGAATGATCAGGCAAAAATTCTGCCCCGCAGAATCACTGGTACATCATTAAAATATCAAAGGAAAGTGGCAAAAGCCGTTAAAAGAGCCCGTCATATTGCTCTTCTTCCTTACGTTACTGATCTATTAAAATAAGGAGGACTATTATGGAAATTATATTAATACAGGACGTCAACAAGCTTGGGCAGAAGGACGATATCATTAAAGTTAAAGATGGTTATGGCAGAAATTTTCTGATACCACGTGGATTTGCTGTAGCTGCCTCATCTTCTGCTCGAAAAATGCATTCTGAGAATCTCAGGCAGAGGGCACACAAAGAAGAGAAAATAAAAGTAGCAGCCCAGGAAATAGCAACAAGGTTAACTGATGTAAAAATTGTTGTTGGGGCAAAAACAAGCACATCCGGAAAGATATTCGGATCAGTTAATACAATCCAGATAGCTGAATCGCTTAAGGAAAAAGGGTTTGATATAGACCGCAGGAATATCACTTTACCAGATGATCAGGTTAAAGAAGTCGGAAAATATAAAGCCATCATCAAACTTCACAGGGATGTAAAAGTTGAAGTTGAGTTTGAAATAATAGCTGAATAGTTTTCTTAAACTAAAATAGAGTGAGGGACAGGCAGAAGCTTGTCCCTATTTTATTTTACAGCGATTGACTCTATTTCAACCAATGCTCCAAGAGGAAGTGCTTTTACAGCAAAAGCAGCTCTTGCAGGTTTGTTCTCGGTGAAATATCTGCCATACACTTCATTCATAGCTTTAAAATCAGCAATATCATTTAGCAGGCATGTAGTTTTTACAATATCACTGTACAGATAACCAGCCTCCTTTAATATTGCACCAATGTTTTTCAGCACCTGTTCAGTCTGAACCGTAATATCACCCTCAATAATTTTACCAGTCTCAGGAACAAGAGGAATCTGACCCGAAATATACAAGGTCCCGTTAACCTCAATTGCCTGGCTGTAGGGGCCTATAGCTGCCGGAGCCTTTGAAGTTGAAATAACATTTTTCATAGTAATTGTTTTTATGTCTGTTAATAAGTATCGTGATAATCTTTTCTTCTTTCATATTTAAGATCAGAAAGAACAGCTGCTTTAACACGCAAAGTAAAGTTCCACATTTTCATTGAACCATTTGGTATCCAGTTGAAACTCATATCCCAGCAATGGAGATCACGTGTAATTCCAATCTGTGTCATTGTTATCTGTTTCATTGTGAAATCATAACCACTCGTGTAAGTTATGTTCATCTTTTTTGTAAGTGAAAGATTTCCATTGAGTGAGAGAGACTGGGTCACGGGAGTCTTAACAATAGATTTCATATAGTTCAGGCTGTAACTCACATTAAGCGACCATGGAACATCGAAAGTTGCGTAGCCATAGTTATCTGTAAGTACGGGTGTCTGAGCCGTTCCGGGTTGAGTAACTGCTCCTGAACTCTCATACAACCCCTGGGCAGGCTGATTCTGATTGTTTTGAGTAGTTGCAGTTTTATTTTTATCCTGGCTCTTAAGCAGTTCACTAAGGTTGAAATCAAGGCTTGCAGAAAAATTAGTAAGCCTCATTATTTTCTTATTCTGTACATAATTATAAGTTCCGATGGATCTTCCATAGCTATCTGTACCATAAAGTGAGAAATTGGTATTTGCCGATATATTAAAATTATTAAAAAGAGTAGTTCTCATGACCATTGCCACTGGTGACCATCGCATTGAATCGGCAAATATGTTATATGAAGTTGTAATTCCAAAGTTATCAATCAGTTTAACCTTTTTTGGTTTACCTGTTGTATCATTCTTATCAAACACCTTTGCCTCCAGCAGGTTAATAAGACTGAAAGAGAAGCTGCCACTTCTGTTTGACAAGGAAGGTGTACCAAATATTCCTCCTTCAAAAATTGAGTATTCTGATCTTCTGTCAGATGTATCAATCTGAACATCCCTGTACATATCAGAACTGAGACCATTAAATGAAGGTACGTAGCTAAAACCTACTGACGGCTTTATTACATGCCGGATAGCCTGTACCCTGGCATCAGGCTTTGTGAAAAGAAATGTTCCGAAAATCTGAGGATTAAAGCTGGCGCTGATAGATGGCTTGACTGCCTGACCATAAAAAAAGCCCCTTGTTGTATCATTAACCACTGACGGAACTACTTTATTTTGAGCTTCATTAAAATAATCAGGAACCCATTTTTTTTCAATTTTCTGTGTATATAAAACCCCGGAATAACTTACCTGAGGTGATATTGAGAAATTACGGAAAGGTCTGATCTGAAAACTTAAAGGAGCATCGTGCTTAAAACCGCTTCTCATATTCTTCCATACTTCTTTGGTAAATAACAAACTGTCGTATGTATTAATCTGATTATCAAGTGACGCAGAATATTGAAACTGAATATCCTGGTACCATTTTTTTGAACCGGTACTTTTCTTACTCTTTAACGGGTAAATTCTTCCCATGTTGAAGTTTAATTTAGGAAGATTAAGGCTTACAGTTTTATTTTTAACATTCTGGCTATGGTTCATGCTTGCCGAAAGATTATAAGGAGTTCCATCCCATGATTTAGAATAACTCACACTTGATTGGCGCTGAGTTGTAACATGTTCAGAAACAAGATAGCTGTTTGTTCGGTCAAATTCACTTGAACTCATATTTACGTTTGCGGAGAACCTTGAACCCGGAGATGCCTTGGCATTTTGATTATATGCCCAGCCTAATCTGTAATTGGAGCTTTTGCTGTAATCAGGTAATCCTTTGTGGCCTGAGATATTGTTTGCATAACTAAATACAAAGTTACCACTATACTTATAAAGTCTGTTATAATTAGTTTGCGCAGTAGCCATCCATGTTCCGTTAGCATAAAGGTTTCCCCGGACAGCCAGATCAAAATAATCACTAACGGCAAAATAGTATCCACCATCAGTAAGAGAATAACCACGTTGATTTTCCTGTCCGATCTTGGGTATAAGAATACCTGAAGCAGCCAGCTTTTTCTGAATAGGAAAATAACCAAAAGGAATAAACAGAGGCAGAGGTATTCCCTCAATTACCAGGTTACCAGGACCAGAAATGATCTTCTTTCCCGGGTAAACTTTTGCTTTTGGCAACCTGATATAGAAATGGGGTGTATCGGCATCACATGTAGAATAGGTACTTTTAGCAATATTTGATGTTCCGTCTTCGAGCAATTTGGTTATCCGGCTATGAAGCAGCCCTTCATCCTGCTTCGTGATAATGTTTTTCACAACACCATTCTTTGTTTTGAAATTGTAAGTCAGCGTATCGGCTTCAAACTCCTGTGATCCCTCCTTAAAGACTGGTTTTCCAATCATCTTGCCCGTTGAATCCCGTGTACCAACAGCATATACCAGATTAGAGCTCATACTGATAATGATCGAGTCAGCTTTTATTTCAATATTTCCATAGTTGACAACAGCTGATTTTACGAGGTACGCTTTTTTGTTTATAAGGTCATTTACAATATAACCGGTAGCATTATATGTGACCTGTTTATCAATAGCATTGAGTGATTTGCCTCTTGAATACTGGAGTAGTGTATCAACAACAAGCGAATCCTGTTTAAAATTCAGGGTGTCCGAAAGAGTTTTGCTCTCCTGGGGGAACAATAAAATTGAATGGACCATCACGAGGAACACTACAAGTAACCGCTTTTCATTAAAATAATACAACTTAAATACTATTTTTGTAAAGTTTTTGTGTGACGTCGGGATGTCAGCGGCAAAACTATTAAAAAAACATGAACTAATCATGAGTGTAGATATTAAAAACTGGAAACTCCATACCTTTATTATATATATATCAAAAGTGATTTTTCTTTTTTCCCCTTTTCTTCTTTTTTTAAACCTCTATTCAGCAACTCCGGGACCAAAAAATGATGGTAACTGGATTATAGTTATTGATCCCGGGCATGGAGGAAGGGACCCGGGAGCATCTGGCTCATTCAGCTCAGAAAAAAATATCACACTTGCAATTGCCTTAAAAGCAGGAGAATACATCCAAAAGAATATTAGTAATGTTAAGGTAATTTATACCAGGAACAAAGATTCATATGTAAGCCTGGAGGAGAGACCCAGGATAGCCAATAAGAATAATGCAAATCTGTTTATTTCAATACATGCTAACTGGGCCCCGGCAAAAAATATCAGGGGAGCAGAAACATTTCTGATGGGTTTGGCAAAAGACCAGGCTAATCTGGAAGTTGCCATGAAAGAGAATGAGGTTATACTTCTTGAAGATGATTACACAGTTAAATATGAAGGATTTGATCCCAAATCACCGGAATCATATATAATGTTCACTTTGATGCAGAATATATTCCTGGAACAAAGTACTGATCTTGCCTCCAAAATTCAAACCCAGTTCAGGGAAAATGCAGAGAGGATAGATCGTGGTGTTAAGCAGGCAGGATTCTGGGTTTTATTTACAACAAAGATGCCAAGTGTACTTGTTGAGACAGGATTTATCTCAAACCCGAATGAAGAAAAATATCTCAATTCAAAACAGGGACAGGATTATCTGGCTTCAGCAATTTACAGAGCATGCAGAGATTATATCAACGAAATCAACAGTAAGAGCGAAAGAGCTTTATCAGCTTCGAAGAATAACAGACCTGATCCTGTTATACCAAACAATTCTTCAGTATCAACTAACGAAGATATCAGGTTCATGGTTCAGATTGCAAATTCCACAGGGAAAACCGAGCTGAAGCCTGAGAATTTCAAAGGCATAAAAGATGTGGTAGAAATCGTTTCCCAGGACCGGTTCAAATATGCTTCAGGCAGCTTTGCTGATTATTCCGCAGCTATCGAATACAGAAAAAAGTTAGAATCTCTATTTCCTGATGCCTTTGTCATTGCTATAAAAGATAACAAAATATTACCTTTACAGGAAGCATTGGATCACAAAAAAAAATAGATAATGAAAAAGATTTCATATGAAGTTAAGGTCGGGGCTGTTACATTACTAACTATAGTTGCCTTCATATTTTTGTATAACTTTTTAAAAGGAAAGGATTTTTTCAGGAATACGGTAAACTATTATGCTGTATATGATAAGATCGGAGGTCTGGCGGAATCGAGCCCGGTTGAAATAAACGGGTACAAAGTTGGTATTGTTCAGTCAGTAGATTTTCTGGATTCTGAAAGCGGAAAACTTCTTGTGGTATTTTCGGTAAGTAAAGATTTCAAGCTTCCTCGAAACACTGTTGCAGAAATTGCTCCATTATCTCTTATCGCCGGAATGAAAGTACAGTTTGTATACGGAAACGGTCCGGGAACATATTCTGAAGGTGATACTATCCCGGGAAGACTTGCTGAGACCCTCGTGTCAAAATTTGAAACAGAACTTCTGCCATTGAAGGATAAAATTTCAAACCTGATTGAAGTTGTTGATTCAGTCATTAATTCAGTAAATGAAATTATGAATCCTGAATTTAAGAAGAATCTTAACGGTAGCCTTGCCAATCTAAACAGCACCACCAGGAGCCTCGATAATATTATTGGTTCAAAAGAGAAAGAGCTAGCTTCCACTCTTGAAAATATATCAAGGTTTACAAAGATGCTTTCAGACAATTCGGCAAAAATGGGAAATACATTCAACAGCCTTGAAGAAATCACCGATACTCTTGCTGCAGCAGATATTTATAGCTCGGTTATGAACCTTAAGTCAAGTCTTGAAAAAACCTCACTCCTGATGGGAAATCTTAACGAAGGCAAAGGAAGTGCAGGAAAATTACTTACAAATGATTCACTTTACACAAATCTCAGTAGCAGTCTTGCCAGTTTAAATGAACTTTTGGAAGATATGAAGGCAAATCCCAGGAGATATGTTCACTTTTCAATTTTTGGAAAGAAATTAGAATCTTCTAAATAAATTTTTCTAAAAAACAGATTCTCTTGAACTTAAAAATAAAAACTCAATCAATGGCAAAAAAGTATTCATTTTTATCACTCTATGTTTAATTTTGAGTAAGTTCCTCTAATGAATTGTAAAACACCAACAAACCAGAACCAATAAACACAAACATCTAATATTCAACATTTTAATCAAAATAATTTTTTTTCATCTCTAAGTTATTGATGATTAAAAACATATAATTTTATTGAGAAAGTCAAGTAAAAATAATTTTTTTTTTAAGATTTTTTTTTACAAATATAGCTACCTGATTCCGCGGGAATATTACCTTTAGAATTACAAAATAATTTATTTAAATGAACAAAACACATCTTGACGTTTGGAATAACTGTCTGCAAATAATCCGGGATATTATTCCATCCATCAGTTATAAAACCTGGTTTGAGCCGATCGTACCTTTAAAACTTGAAAACAACATTCTGACTATTCAGGTACCCAGTCCGTTTTTCTATGAATACCTGGAGGAGCAATATATTGACATTCTCAGGAAAACCCTGCGGAGAGAGATTGGTACTGATGCCAAGCTTGAATATAACGTGGTGATGGAAAATGCCAATTACTCCAATGGTAAACCATATACTGTAAGATATCCCTCCAAAAATAAAACTGATCTTAATAACAGACCCGTTCAGGTTCCTTTTGATGTAACACAACCTTCAATAAAAAATCCTTTTGTAATACCTGGAATTAAAAAAGTACATTTCGATCCAAAGCTGAATCCTGATTATAACTTCAATAACTATATTGAGGGTGAATGCAACAGGCTGGCCCGGTCAGCTGGTATTGCCGTTGGTAACAATCCCGGAGGAACAGCTTTTAATCCATTAATGATTTATGGAGATTCTGGTCTTGGTAAAACCCATCTTGCACAGGCCATAGGGATACTTGTCAAAGAGAAACACCCTGACAAGACAGTTCTTTATGTGAATGCCAATAAATTTCAAACTCAATTTGTTGAGTCTGTAAGAAATAATAACAAGAATGATTTTCTCCATTTCTACCAGATGATAGATGTTCTTATCCTTGATGATGTACATGAGTTTGCAGGAAAAGAAAAGACACAGGATACTTTCTTTCATATTTTTAATCATCTTCACCAGTCAGGAAAGCAATTAATCCTGACATGTGACCGGCCACCTGTTGAGTTGCAGGGTATGGAACAAAGACTCCTTTCAAGGTTTAAATGGGGTCTTCAGGCCGATCTTCAAAGACCAGACTATGAAACGAGACTTGCAATCCTTAAGAAGAAAGCATATAATGACGGGATTGAACTTCCTGAAGATATCTTTGAATATCTTGCCATAAACATATCAAACAATATCAGGGAGCTTGAAACTGTTCTTATTTCATTATATGCACAGTCGACACTGAACCGAAAAGAGATAACACTTGATCTTGCCCGCCAGATGGTTGAAAAACTTATCAGCACATCAAGACGTGAAATAACTATTGATTATATTCAAAAGATTGTATGTGAATATTATAAGATACCTATTGATTTTATTCAGGGAAAGACAAGAAAAAGAGAGATAGTTCAGGCGAGGCAGGTATCAATGTACTTTTCAAAAACCCTTACAAAAGCCTCACTTGCCAGTATAGGTTCCCATATCGGAGGTAAGGATCATGCAACTGTTCTACACGCCTGCAAGACTGTAAACAACCTGATTGACACTGACAAGCATTTTAAAAACCAGATAACCGAAATTGAAAAGAAATTAAAAGTTTAAAGTGAATATAAAAGACTTTACCGGCAAATTCTATGAAAAATACGGGAACAGGAATGATAAGCCTGTTCTTTTTTTCTCACCCGGCAGGGTAAATCTTATTGGGGAACATACTGATTATAATGGCGGTTTTGTATTTCCTTGTGCACTAAACTTCGGTACTTATCTTGCTATCCGTAAAATCACTGATAAGGTAATAAGGTTATCAACACTCAATTTCAGTAAAGATACAGAGGAAAGGCTTAACGGATTATTCATAAATACCAGTCCAAGATGGGTCAACTATCCCCTGGGAGTGATGAATGAGTTTATCAGGAAAAATATTAATCTGACAGGACTCGAACTACTCTATTTTGGAGATGTTCCAAATGCAGCAGGACTATCCTCATCCGCATCTATTGAGATGGTTACTGCAGTTGCTTTAAATGAGTTATTTGGTACAGGTTTAAGCACTCTTGAGCTTGTTAAGATGAGTCAGAAAGCAGAAAACAGTTTTGTCGGAATGAATTGTGGAATAATGGATCAGTTTGCAGTCGGTTTTGGTAAAAAAGACCATGCAATATTTCTCAATTGTGATACTCTTGTTTATGAACATGTGCCTGTTATTCTGAAGGATTGTTCACTTATTATTACCAATACAAATAAAAGCAGAGGCCTAACCGATTCAAAATACAATGAGAGAAGAAGTGAATGTGATGAAGCTGTCAGGTTATTGCAGAAGTATAAACCAATCAGGAATCTAAGTGAACTGGATGTAACCGAAATTACTCTTTTAAAGAAATATATTAAAGATCCGGTTGTACAAAGAAGGGCAAAACATGTAATTAGTGAGAATGGAAGAGTAGTTGAAGCAGTTAATGTACTTAAAGGTAATGATATAATACGTTTTGGTGAACTAATGAACCTGTCACACGATTCGTTAAAAAATGATTATGAAGTTACGGGAACAGAACTTGACACTCTTGTATATGAGGGCAGAAAACTTCAGGGAGTTATCGGAACAAGAATGACGGGTGCAGGTTTTGGCGGATGCACAGTAAGTATTGTAAGAAAGGAATATATTGATAAATTCATCTCAGAGCTTTCTTTAATTTATCAGAACAGAACAGGATTGGTTCCTCTGTTTTATAAACCCGTTATCAGTAATGGAGCAGGGCAATTAGTTTCCTGACTACCCTCCTTCCCGACCTCTGGAGGATATATGAATTTATGTGACATACATTTTGTATTGTATTGCTAACATTCAGGAATACAATATCCTCATTACCAACACTTTTAATTTATTATTAGAAATAAGATCAAATAATATGTTTTATTTTATGAAATTTGGAAAACTAATAATACTTTTGCGACTCTTTAAAGCACCTTCTTCAGCGTAAAGGTATTTAAAGCGGGGTGTAGCGCAGCCCGGTTAGCGCATCTGGTTTGGGACCAGAGGGTCGCAGGTTCGAATCCTGCCACCCCGACAAAAGAAAAGCCTGTCACGAAAGTGACGGGCTTTGTTTTTTCGTTGCGTTAAAAACTTGTTTATATAAGCATAAGAAAAAACAAAGACTGTGAGTGAGCTAAGCGAGCGACAGGCTTTTTCTTTTGAATTCATCTCCACACAGGATCAAAGAAATTAATCCTGCCACCCCGACAAAAGAAAAGCCTGTCACGAAAGTGACGGGCTTTGTTTTTCATGGCCGACGAAAACTCACTTTCAGAAGTGAAAGGAAAACTAAACACAGAATGAGCGAAGCCGAATGATAGGTTATTCTGTTAAGTCACTCCCAAACAGGTATCAGTATTTCAAATCCTGTTAGCATAACTAAATAGGATCCTTGTCAAAAAGAAACTGAACCTGTACATACCTCCGCTCTGCATACAGATTTTTGAGAAAAATAGGTTTTTCTGTGTTACTGGCTCCAAAAATCTCATAACAGCGACATGGAGCAGATACCAGACTGAGATCCTGGAACAATATACGTTTCCTAATCAGGATACTGAGATTTGAAGTTGAAATTTTGAATCCAAAAATAAGAGATTAAGATACCTCATTTAGGATAGAAATTCTGTCCTCGCATTTTCCTGGTGGGAAAGGAAGTATCAAAATGAGAGGGTGCTGGTAATAAAAGAGTTAATTTACAAATAATTGTTTAAAATACCTAATAATCTGGATTTTGTCAGGTTGAATAATCAGTCTGATAATTCCGTAAGCCAACAATATCTTCGAAAGATCTTACAAAATTCATAAAAAAGGCAGAATACTGCTCATTCTCAAAATAAGCAGATGTTTCATCAGGAGTTGCCGGAATATCTTCGAATCTTTTTTCATTAGTAAATTTACCGATTTTTGACCTGGTAAAATCTATTCTCAAACCATTAACGCGATTATAGAAGTGCCAGCCTTTTTTCCCATGTGTCTTCAGAATTTCTCCACCAAAAACATCATGGACCAGATGTGAGATCAGGCTATCCTGATCAATTGCAGGTATTTTAAGGATCCTGCTTTTCTGAAGTGCCTCATGCACTATCATTTATCCGTTTTGTTCCGGTAAAAACTCCGGGAGGAAAACCTCCAATTGAAGTTCCGGGACTTAATCCCAGGTCACCTGTTATTGAGGTGGCTCCTGTATTTGTTATAGCCGAACCGGCAAGGATTGCAAATTCAGCTGAACCGCCCATAGCAACTGCCGGAACTACGGTTGTCTGAATTGGTATTACAATCGTTGAATTATCAGGTATGGGATCATCCTTTTTGCAACCGGAGATTAATAATACCGATCCAAGCACAAAGACGGCGAGGGTGGCAAATACTTTAATTGTCTTCATTTCAAATTGTATTAATTGTGAAGATATTTTCACAATACAAAGGTGAGGCCTTCTATTTCTAAAAGTGTTACACAATTAAGGATATGAGTTGCAAATTTCACACAAAGTGATTTTACCCTTTCTAATACCCCACAGATCTATGCGACGAAAACAAATATTTTTCCGCTTTAAACGAATTTCTAACACCATAATTATGATAGATTATGTTACAAATAATCCTGCTTGTAATAAATGAGATCCGGACTTGAACGTTCATTATTAAACATAAGATTAATAAGTAATTTTCTAAATGATTTTATTTGATGTATCACAATAATAAATGACATGCTTACACATGAAAATATTAGAAAAACATATGGTATATATGTTTAGGTGTAATTATAAATTCAATAATGAATATCAGAGTCGAGTTTTGACTCTCTTCCAGTAATCAAGAGTGGTTTTTCCAGAACCGTTCCAGTTTCTGGCAATTAACTCATAGTCGAAATATCTGGTCCCCTCAGCATAATAAAGAAATATTTCTTTTGAAATATAAAAATTATAGCAATCTTCGATCTTATACTTTTTGCCGGTTCTCTGGTTATAATCCAATATCCTTATTGGTCTTATCTGGAGTGCTCCTACTGCTTTTTCAACGGGGTTAAATGCGAGTGTATCTCCGGAACTCTCAACCTGAACTATAGCATTAATTAACCGTTCATAAGGGTTAAACGGATCTGATTCAGGTATAATGGCTACTTGGAAAATAGGAGCAGGTGCTCTGACAACTATTAAAAGGAATAAAAAAATCAGTGAAATTTTCCGGTACCAGGATTTAACAATCAAAGAATCATTTAAATTTTTATTTATTAAGAGAAACACAGATTTCTTCATTAAAACTTATTTCTGAATAGTTTCTTTTTTTTTAACTAAAGAACCTTAAAACCATCCTAATTATTAATATAACACTTATAACCATAACAATGTTTAAAATGTTTTTTAATTCCGGTCTGTCCGAATGTTATTGTGACAGAGTAAGGCTGAATACCTGCAGCAAATTATACTGGCAAAAAAGTAAAGTATTAACTATTAAAAATGTTCTATCCCTAATCCAGAAATAAGATTGCCGGAAGTTCATAAAATTGAATTTTTATGATTTTTTTTGTTTGAAAAGATTAATCAATCATTTTCAGATACCAAATTAAATATTCCGGTACAAAATCTTCTATGTTCAACCCAAAGGTGACACTTCCTACCCTGAAAAACATCAGTGCCGGTAAAGCAGGTCTTAAAATTTGTTAAGTTTTTTTCTGATATTTTAACAAAACCTTAAAATTTCAATTATTGTGCAGATTTTATGTTTGCATGAAAATAGAATACCTGTTTAAATAATGAAAATGCAATTGTTCTATTATAAACTTTAATTTTTTAATCTATACTAAAAGTCATCAAAACTTATGGAGGATTTTTATATGTCAGCACGAACTAAACTTCTAAGCCTGTGTTTATCCTTATTCCTGGGGATATCATCAATCAGTTGTCTTGCTAATCCGGCAGCTGATAGTTTAATCTTGTACACACCATTTACGAAAATTTCGGTCCCACCCGGAGAATCCATTGATTATCCCATTGATGTGATTAATAATAGCAAAGAACTCATAAATGCGGATATATCACTGGCAGGTGTACCGAAAGGATGGAATTACGATTTAAAATCAGGAGCCTATAACATAGGACAGATTTCAATCCTTCCTGGTGAGAGGAAAAATCTCTCTCTCAAAGTAGAGGTCCCAATGAAAGTTAATAAAGGAAGCTACCGTTTTAAAGTTGTTGCAGGTGATTTAGATGAGCTGCCTCTGGTAGTTATAGTTTCGGAGCAGGGGACCTTCAAAACGGAATTCACTTCAGATCAGCCCAATATGCAGGGTCAGGCTAATTCTACCTTTACATTTAATGCAAACCTAAAAAACCGAACCGCAGATAAACAATTATATGCACTGATGGCAAATGCTCCACGCGGCTGGAATGTCTCCATCAAATCGAATTATCAGCAAGTAACCTCTGTCAATATTGAAGCAAACAGTACCCAGGCTATAACAATAGAGATAAAACCCCCGGAACGAATTGAAGCCGGTCACTATAAGGTCCCTATAAATGCTTCTACAAGCACAACATCTGCCAATCTGGATCTTGAAGTAGTGGTAACCGGGTCATATAGTATGGAGCTTACAACACCTACAGGTCTGTTGAGCACAACAATAACGGCAGGGGATAATAAAAGGGTGGAATTACGTGTAGTTAATACCGGTTCCTCAGAGCTTTCAGATGTTAAACTTGACTTTTCAGCCCCTGCTAACTGGGATGTAACTTTCGATCCTAAAAAGGTGGATAAACTGCAGCCAGGAAGCAATGCCCAGGTTTTCGCAACAATTAAAGCAGATAAAAAAGCCATTGCCGGAGATTATGTGACTAATATCGATGCCAGAACACCTGAAGTATCATCCAAAATTTCATTCAGAATCTCAGTAGAAACTCCTATGCTATGGGGATGGGTGGGTGTATTTATAATTATTGCCGCACTTGGAAGCGTGTATTATTTGTTCCGTAAATATGGAAGGAGGTAAGCCGTGGCCGGAAGTATTATCGAACTGGTTGATCTGACTAAAAAGTACGGATCATTTACAGCAGTTGATCAACTCAACCTGACAATTCGAAAGGGTGAGATATTTGGACTGCTAGGCCCCAATGGTGCTGGTAAGTCAACTACGATACTTATGATGCTGGGATTAACAGAACCTACTTCCGGTTCGGTGAAAGTATGTGGTATTGATCCAACAAACAATCCGATCGGAGTTAAAAAAATAGTTGGATATTTGCCTGAAGATGTAGGCTTCTACGATAATCGCAGTGGATTTGAGAACCTT
Organism: uncultured Rikenellaceae bacterium; assembly: GCA_964639725.1. Classification (GTDB taxonomy): domain Bacteria; phylum Bacteroidota; class Bacteroidia; order Bacteroidales; family VadinHA17; genus LD21. The sequence goes on along the minus strand of CAZXFB010000038.1, from coordinate 3,597 downwards.
ATGTTTACAGCCAGATTAAACGGACTCCCTGATACTGAAGCAGTAAAAAAAGTAGGGCAGTTACTCACTCGAATCGGATTATCAGAAGCGGCAGAAAAAAAGACCGGAAAGTATTCCCGTGGAATGTTGCAACGCCTGGGTCTTGCTGATGTTCTTATCAAAAATCCTGAAGTTATTATCCTCGATGAACCAACACTGGGAATTGATCCTAAAGGAGTGCGTGAATTCCTTGATCTAATTGTAGAATTAAGTAAAGAAGAAGGACTTACTGTTCTCTTTTCATCACACGATCTCCATCAGGTCCAGCAGGTTTGTGACCGGGTTGGATTATTTGTAAGTGGCAAACTACTTGCAGAAGGTGACATTCAAACCTTATCAGAGAAATTATATTCAAACAGTCCCTATATTATTGAAGCGGGAATTGGCATTTCTTCTGACAATCTTCAGGGTGATACTGCTTCAATACATACAAACGACTCATTAACTATTCTTTTACGAAAAATTGATGGCGTAAATGCTATTCAAATCAAGGATGAGGTTTTCCAGATCGATTGTTCACGGGATACAACCCACGAAATTGCAAAAGTAATTGTTGAATCCGGAGCTAAACTCAGATATCTGAATAAAAAAGAATATGGCCTTGATGATATATACTACCGCTATTTTGAAAAAGGGGAACATAATTAATAAATGTATAACAGAAACACTACCTTTTTAATCCAGAATGAAAGAAATGAATCGCTTTAAATTGAATATCAGAAAAATGAAATGGTTAAAAGAAGAGGATCAGGTACTTCATCCTCTGAGAGTGATCATAAATAAGGAAATTTCCGATCATGTAAGAAGCTGGCGTTTCATTATTTTGATCATAATAATTGCATTAACCTGTCTTGGTTCAATGTATACTGCTATCACGAATATGGGAAATGCAGTGAAGCCAAACGATCCGGAGGGATCATTCTTATTTCTTAAATTGTTTACCATATCTGACGGGACTCTCCCTTCATTCTTCGTATTTATAAGCTTTCTCGGACCATTGCTCGGTATCAGCCTTGGATTTGACGCTGTAAATTCTGAACAGAATAAGGGAACGCTGAGTCGCATCCTTTCACAACCTATTCATCGGGACTATTTGCTTAATGCAAAATTTATTGCTGCTCTGACAGTAATAAGTGTTATGTTTTTTGCACTTGGTTTTCTGGTCATGGGATCAGGACTTATAATTATTGGAATTCCGCCAACAGCGGAAGAGTTTTTGCGTATCATTTTCTTTATTTTACTGAGTATACTTTATGTGGCTTTCTGGCTGAATCTGTCAATACTTTTTTCAGTTCAGTTCCGTCAGCCTGCTACCTCTGCACTTTCAGGTATTGCCGTATGGCTATTTTTTACTGTTTTCTATACAATGATTGTTGGTTTGATAATCAAAGGTATTGAACCATCAGGAATGGCAAGCGAAAACCAGATAGTTTACTTTGAGACTATAAAAATCAACATGCTACGATTATTACCTAATCAGCTCTTCAGCGAGGCAACAACAACTATACTTATGCCTTCCGTACGAAGCCTTGGGCCGTTAACTATGGAACAGGTTTATGGTACTATTCCTGGTCCACTTCCACTCGGGCAGAGCCTCCTGCTAGTCTGGCCACAGGTTACAGGCCTCATTGCTGCCACAATTATTTGTTTCGTCATATCATATGTTTCCTTCATGAGAAGGGAGGTTCGTTCAAGGTAAAAAACTAAAATATTGTCCACCAAATTGTAAGGAATTTATTACTGAACAGGAAACATATCTAAAGTGAAAACCAAGATAGTTCTTTCCGGAAAATAAAAAGGTAATTTATTTTTCTGATAAATGAACTCTTCAGATTATAAAACCTGATTTAATGTATGAAAGTAAGGATTATTGTAATTGTTCAGGCTTAATATAAGCTATTTCGCTTTTCCATCAGTTTTTCATCTGATATATAATCATCATATTCCATCTGCTTGTCAATCATACCCTTAGGTGCAATTTCAATGACCCTGTTACATACTGTCTGAATAAACTCATGATCATGGGATGACATCAGGATATTTCCCTTAAATCTGATAAGTGTATTATTAAATGCCTGAATTGACTCCAGATCAAGATGGTTAGTAGGTGTGTCCAATAGCATAACATTAGCATTGCGTATCATCATTCGGGCTATCATACAACGTACCCTCTCTCCTCCTGAAAGAACAGTAACTTTTTTATATATCTCCTCTCCTGAAAATAACATTTTCCCTAGAAAACCACGCAGATATAGTTCACTTGTATCTTCTGAATATTGTGCAAGCCAATCAATCAGGCTGATATCTTTTTCAAAGAACTTTTCATTATCAAGGGGGAGGTATGCTTTGACAATAGTTTGTCCCCATTCGAATGAACCATGATCAGGTTTATCATGACCCTTCAGAATCTCAAAAAGAGTTGTCATTGATCTTGTGTCTCTTGAAAGAAAGACAATTTTATCATTCTTGTTTACTGTAAAGTTAAGATCTCTGAACAGAGTTTTCCCTTCAACAATCTTACTTAGTCCCTTTACTGAAAGGATGTTATTACCTGGCTCACGACCAGGAGTGAAGATTATCCCGGGATATTTACGGGTAGATGGTTTTATCTCTTCTATATTCAGCTTCTCAATCATCTTTTTCCGGCTTGTTGTCTGTTTTGACTTTTTCACATTAGCTCTGAACCTGGCTATGAATTCCTGAAGCTCCTTTTTCTTCTCTTCTGCCTTTTTATTTTGAGTAAGCTGTTGCCTGAGAGCCAATTGACTGGATTCATACCAAAAACTATAGTTGCCCGAGAACTGTTGTACCCTGCTAAAATCAATATCGATAATATGGGTACATATTGAATCCAGGAAATGGCGGTCGTGGGATACTACCAATACAGTATTTTCAAATTCAGAAAGATAGTTCTCAAGCCAGTTCACTGTTTCAAGGTCAAGGTCATTTGTAGGTTCATCCAGTAGAAGATTATCGGGTTTACCAAAAAGCGCCTGAGCTAAAAGCACTTTAACTTTTTCTTTCCCGGTAAGTTCCTTAAGAAGTTTATAATGTTGTACTTCTTTGATCCCCAGACCACTTAGCAAGCTGGCAGCATTACTTTCTGCATTCCAGCCATCCATCTCGTTGAATTTTTCTTCCAGCTCAGAAGCTCTGATCCCATCTTTCTCTGAAAAGTCAGTTTTTGAATATAGCACCTCCTTCTCCTTCATTATACTCCATAATAGGGTATGCCCCATCATAACAGTATCCAGAACACAGAATTCATCAAATTCAAAATGGTCCTGTTTAAGAACAGACAACCTCTCTCCCTGTCCGAATGAAACAGATCCAGTCCTGTTCTCAACTTCTCCGTAAAGCATTTTAAGAAATGTCGATTTTCCTGCACCATTGGCTCCAATAATTCCATAACAGTTACCTGGAGCAAAAATCAGATTTACATCCTGAAATAAAATACGTTTCCCAAATTGAATACTAAGATTTGATACTGTGATCATTTATGATATATCATTAGTGTTGCGTTATAAGTCGAACAAATTCAATTGATTATAGATATCT
>CAZXFB010000037.1:0-40841 GCA_964639725.1 uncultured Rikenellaceae bacterium | reverse complement strand
ATCAAAGATATCTATAATCAATTGAATTTGTTCGACTTATAACGCAACACTAATGTTAAAGACTGATATTTCATTTCGAAAATAAAATACTAAAGACTAAAAATTGTTAATAAGCTTCTCATGTGCTATTATATAAACCATTTGTGATCTTTGATGTTGATGTAGCAAATTTTCAATGAAATGCAGTTCTGAGATACTCCATCTTGCAATTTTGAATTTATATATTTGTATTAGATATTCTGAATAAATAATATCTTTATTTATTCTTTTTTAAATTTAATAAATGAATAATAAATTCAAGGTTGCATTATGTGCATCGTATGCTCTTATATCCTGCGGGTCTGACAATAATAAAGAACCTCTGCCAAATATAGTATTTATCCTGGCCGATGATCTGGGTTATGGTGATCTTAGCTGTTACGGACAAAAGAGATTTTCAACGCCCAATATTGACAGGTTAGCCCGTGAGGGCATGCTTTTCACTCAACACTATTCGGGGTGTACAGTTTCGGCTCCCTCCCGATCGAGTTTAATGACCGGCCTTCATTCGGGGCATTCCCCGATAAGGGGAAATAAAGGATGGGAACCTGAAGGGAACTGGCCTCTTCCAGCTGTTTCTTTTACAATTGCAGAAATGCTGAAGACGAGAGGTTATGCAACCGGAGCATTTGGGAAATGGGGACTTGGATATATTGAAACTGAAGGAGATCCAAATTCCCAGGGATTTGATGAGTTTTTTGGGTATAACTGCCAGAGCCTTGCTCATAACTACTATCCCGATCACCTTTGGCATAATCACAATAAAATAATTCTTCATGAAAATGATAGTTGCAAAAGAGGTGCCTATAGCCCTGATCTGATTCATGATGCAGCACTCAATTTTCTTGAGATGAATCGGAATAAATCATTTTTCCTTTTCTATCCAACTACAATACCGCATGCTGAACTCTTTGCAAAAGAGGAATATATGAACAAATTCAGAGGAAAACTCAATCCTGAAAAATCCTATAAAGGTACAGATAGCGGACCATCTTTCCGAAAAGGGCCCTACGGCTCACAACCTGAAGCACATGCAGCTTTTGCTGCAATGGTAACTGAACTTGATGATTATGTTGGTGAACTTATGTCAAAAGTTACAGACATGGGAATTGAGAAAAATACAATAATCATCTTTGCATCAGATAATGGACCTCACCTGGAAGCTGGAGCTGATCCGGATTTTTTCAATAGCAATGGTGAACTCAGGGGATATAAACGCGATATGTATGAAGGTGGAATAAGAACACCCATGATTGTAAAATGGCCCGGGAAAATTCGTGCAGGGACAGAAAGTAACCATATTTCAGCATTCTGGGATTTTTTACCAACTCTCGCAGATATATCTGGAGTGGAAACACCGGATGGTATCGATGGCATATCATTCCTCCCCGCTCTAACAGGAAAAAAACAAAAACAACATGAGTATCTTTATTGGGAATTCCATGAACAGGGAGGAAAAATTGCAATAAGGATGGGAAACTGGAAAGCTTTAAAATTAAACATTGATAAATCACCTCAGGGAGAAACAGAGTTATATAATCTTTCAGCTGACATTGGTGAAACTAACAATCTGGCATCATCTTATCCTGAAATCATTCGAAAGATGGAAGAGCTTATGAAACAGGCACATAATCCTTCAGAAGTGTTTCCATTCCTATTTGAATCAGATACAAAATAGCTTGATATATTTTATACCTTCACGGCTGAGTGAAAAAATTGCAGACATTAAAACACTATAAACCAGGAAGTAGATAAAAATATTGAACCAATCCAATTACTCTCTTTATGAATCAACTCGTGGGAAACACCAGATTAATACCGGGAGCCTTTAGCCTGATGTCCCTTTTAACTTCAAACATATGCGGTGAGCAAACAGTCGGTAAACCTAATATTGTTATTATCTATGCTGACGATTTGGGGTATGGAGATATAAGCTGCAACGGAGCCACAAAAATAAGAACTCCAAATATAGACAAACTGGCAAAACAGGGTCTTAGGTTTACGAATGCACATTGCACTTCTGCAACAAGCACACCTTCGCGATACTCTATGCTTACAGGAGAATATGCCTGGCGTAAAAAAGGTACTGGTGTTGCAACAGGTGATGCTGTTGCAATAATAAAGCCAGGACGAACTACAATTGCCTCAGTTTTAAAGGCAGCAGGTTATACAACAGGAGTCGTTGGTAAATGGCATCTGGGACTTGGGCCAGAGAGTGGTGCTGACTGGAATGGGGAAATAAAATCAGGACCGTTAGATATTGGCTTTGATTATAACTTTCTTATACCTGCAACCGGAGACAGGGTCCCATGTGTGTTTGTTGAAAACAGGAGGGTTGTTGGTCTTGATTCAAGTGATCCTATTAAAGTAAGCTTCAAAGAACCCATACTTACAGAACCAACAGGAAAAGATCATCCGGAACTTCTCAAAATGCACCCAAGTCATGGTCACGATATGACTATTGTAAACGGAATAAGCCGGATTGGGTATATGAGCGGAGGAAAATCTGCGCTCTGGATTGATGAGGATATTGCCGATATTATTACCGGTAAAGCTGTTAAATTCATTGAGAAAAATGTAAATAATCCCTTTTTTCTCTATTTTGCTACTCATGACATTCATGTACCCAGAGTACCTAACCAGAGATTTATAGGAAAAAGCGAAATGGGAGCGAGAGGAGATGCTATTCTTGAATTCGACTGGTCAGTTGGTGAGATCCTAAAGACTATTGTTAGTCTGAACCTTGAAAAGAAAACAATAATCATTGTTACAAGCGATAATGGCCCCGTTGTAGATGATGGCTACAAAGATAATGCTGTTGAATTACTTGGTAATCATAAACCTGCCGGGCCACTGAGAGGCGGTAAGTACAGTCTTTTTGATGGTGGCACAAGAATACCTTTTTTAATAAAGTGGCCGGGAATGATAAAACCAGGGACAACTGATGCTCTGTTCAGCCAGATAGATTTGATTGCTTCATTTGCCTCATTAACTGGTCAGACATTGATTAAGAATGATGCACCTGACAGTTTTAACTCTCTCAATACTTTGCTTGGAAAAACAAACTCCGGTCGGACATATATTATTGAACATGCATCCAGATTAACCATAATCAAGGGTGACTGGAAATTCATTGAGCCGGGTCCTGGTGTTAAACTGATGATTAATACCAATACAGAAACTGGTAATGATTCTCAACCACAATTATATAATATGAAATCTGATATTGGCGAAAGAAATAATGTTGCTGCTCAAAATCCACTGATTGTGAAAGAATTAACAGAACTCCTTAACAAAATCAAAGAAACTGATAATTCACGCGAACTAATATAATATCTATACTGATTAAAGTGATTTTGATTTATTTCCAAAGTATCGTTTCCATCAGAAAATAATATAAATTGTTACTTTAAACCAAATTAATGCATTAACAATGTTTAATATCAAATCTGCACTAAGTCTTGGAATGGTATCTCTCGCTACTTTTCATACTGCGGCACAGAAAAATTCTGGTCTTAAACCAGCAGCTCCTAATATTATTCTAATACTTATGGACGACATGGGATATGGCGATATTGGAAGGACAGGAGCCAACCAGTATGAGACTCCTAATCTCAACCGGATGGCTGAACAAGGGATGCAATTTACCTGGTATTATTGTCCACAGGCAGTTAGCAGTGCATCACGGGCTGGCCTTCTTACAGGTTGTTATCCTAATCGTATCGGCATCACAGGAGCTCTTTCTCCATCAGCCAGGATCGGAATCAGTTCAGGAGAAACCACTATTGCTGAAATGTTGAAGACCAAAGGCTATAAAACCTGTATTATTGGGAAATGGCATCTGGGACATCATAAAGAATTTCTGCCACTGCAACATGGATTCGATGAGTATTTCGGAATCCCTTATTCGAACGATATGTGGCCTGTTGATTTCGATGGAGTGCCAATTCATCTGAAAGATACTGCAAGTAGCAAAATGCGCTACCCGGTCTTACCGTTGATTGAAGGAAATGAAAAAGTGGAAGAGATAAGAACTCTGGAAGATCAGAATAAGCTTACAACAATTTATACGGAACGTGCTGTCAGGTTTATTGATCAGAATCATAAAGAACCTTTTTTCCTTTATCTTCCTCATTCAATGGTACATGTCCCTCTCGGAGTCTCAGCTAAATTCAAAGGGAAGAGCAAACAGGGATTTTATGGAGATGTGATGATGGAGGTTGATTGGTCGATAGGTGAGATACTGGAGGCTCTGGTAAGGAACAAAATTGATAAAAATACTCTTGTCATATTTACAAGCGATAATGGTCCTTGGCTTAACTTTGGAAATCATGCAGGAACAACTGGCGGACTTCGTGAAGGAAAAGGGACAAGCTGGGAAGGTGGTCAGCGTGTACCTTGTATTATGAGGTGGCCGGGAATCATTCCTGAGGGGGAGATTTGTAACAAACTTGCCTCTTCAATAGACATATTGCCGACATTAGCAGCAATTACAGGTTCAGTTTTACCTGAGAATAAGATAGACGGTATAAACATTTTTCCATTGATGTCAGGTGATAAAACAGCCACTCCGCGGTATGAATTTTATTATTATTATCAACAGAATAGTCTAGAAGCAGTACAAAAAGAGTTCTGGAAATTAGTATTACCTCATACCGGAAGATCTTATGTTAATGTTATGCCAGGAAATGACGGATGGCCAGGAAAAACTCTGAATTTAACAATCGCCTCACCTGAGTTGTATGATCTGAGGAGAGATCCGGGTGAACGGTATAATGTAGCAGATCTTAATCCGGAAATTGTGAGTGATCTTAAGGAACTTGCAGAAAAAGCAAGACAGGATTTGGGGGATGACCTGACAAAAACACCTGGAGCCAACAGACGAAAAGCAGGTTCATTAAAGTAACCATTTTAAAATTCAGCAATGATGAAAATATATGTAAAATCTGCATTCGGAATTGGAGTTGCATCACTGCTGGCTGTAAATTTAACAGCTCAGCAATCTACCAAACGGCCAAATATTCTATGGATCTCCACAGAAGATATGAGTCCACACTTAGGCTGTTATGGTGATAAAGTTGCCAAAACACCAAATATTGACAGATTGGCCTCACAGGGTATTCGTTTTACAAATGTTTTTACTACTGCAGCTATCAGTGCCCCAGTAAGAGCAGGAATGATAACAGGAATGTATCAGACCTCAATAGGATGTATGCATATGCGTACAACCTCATACAGGAGGTCAGCTGAAAATCCGGTTTTATTTACAGCCGTCCCTCCTCATTATGCTAAAGCATTCACAGAATACCTGCGTGCCGGAGGGTATTACTGTACCAATAATAATAAAACAGATTACCAGTTTGCCAAAGATCCCGTTCCAGCAAGCATCTGGGATGAATGCAGTAAAAGTGCCCATTACAGAAACAGATCCGATAAAAACCAGCCTTTCTTTGCTGTTTTTAATTATATTGGGACACATGAAAGTCAGAATTGGGATATCAGTAATGTCAGAACTGATCCTAAAAAAGTTGTCGTACCACCTTATTATCCCGATAATCAAACCATCAGACTCAATATTGCAAAAATGTATGACAATATTACCCGGCTTGACTCCGTAGTAGGTGTACTTCTGAAAGATCTGGAAAAAGATGGGGAACTGGATAATACAATTATTTTTTTCTGGGGTGACCATGGAGATGGACTCCCAAGAGCAAAAAGATGGCTTTACGATTCAGGACTAAATATACCTTTGATTATCAGGTATCCAGATAAGTCAAAATCAGGGACTGTTGACGAACGTATGATAAGTTCAATAGATTTTGGGCCAACTGTATTATCGCTGGCAGGTATAAGGGTACCTGTACATATGCAGGGAATTCCTTTTCTTGGAGACCAGCAGGGAGAACCCAGAGATGCTGTGTTTGCTGCACGAGACAGAGTCGATGAATCATATGACATGATGAGGTCAGTTCGTACTGCAAATTATCTATATATATGTAATTATTATCCAACTGAACCTTTCTCAATATGGATCCCATACCTTAGCAATATGCCTATTTATAAAGAAATGCTTCGACTGGATGCTGAAAATAAACTAATCGGTCCTCAAAAAAGCTGGATGGCTTATTCACGTGAACCAGAAGAGATTTACGATGTTAAAGCAGACCCTTACCAGGTGAAAAATCTTATAAATGACCCTAAACTCAAATCTGTTATTAACGATCTCAGGAACCGTCATAAAAAGTGGACACTGGAAACAGGCGACATGGGACATTTGAATGAGCCTGAAATGATAGAGCAGATGTGGCCGGGAGGAAAACAACCTGTAACAGATATCCCATATTTTATAATCAATTCCCCGGGGAACCCTGCATCAAAAAACCTTAGGGTGGGGGGCACCTATTCTTCACCAATGACTTTGAGTTTTTATTGTCCAACTCATGGTGCTTCTATAGTTTATACGTTTCAGGAAATCGAAAAACCACATTGGCTTTTATATAATGGTCCTTTGCACCTGAAAAATGGTATACACAGAATCCGTGTCAAAGCTGTGCGCTATGGTTATCAGGATAGTGATGAACTGAAAGGTCTCTTTGAAATAAAATAGTGTGAAAACACATTTTTCCTCCCTATCTGACAAAATCACATATTAGTGGTTTGAGATGATGGCTTTTTTCTTGAATAAATACTCACCTGAAAGAAGAGAAATACATCATGAATGAACAATACTCGCTAATGATATAATCTCAGTTAATACGATATAATCCAAAAACAAAAAACATGCATTTAGAAATAAGAGTGGCCGCAATTCTAGGATTCGGAGCAATAATTAATCCTACAACACATTCACAGACAGTCTCTAAACAAAGGCCAAATATCATATATATAATGAGTGATGATCATGCATACCAGGCAATAAGTGCATATGGTGGCCCCCTTAAATACCTCGCACCGACACCTAACATTGACAGGATTGCAACAAACGGAATGAGATTCAACCGGTGCCTCGTCACTAACTCAATATCAGGCCCATGCAGGGCAGTTCTGTTAACTGGAAAATATAGTCATATCAACGGTTTTATGAAAAATGAGGGGCAGGCTCCATTTGATGGAAGCCAGCAGACATTCCCAAAACTATTGCAAAAAGCGGGTTACAGCACTGCAATTATAGGGAAATGGCATCTTGGTTCAAATCCAACCGGATTTGACTATTGGGACATACTTCCAGGACAGGGTAACTATTATAATCCTGACTTCATTAATGTGAAAGGAAAGTATAGGGAGGAGGGTTATGTTACAGAGATAATAACTAATAAGTGCTTACAGTGGTTATCTGAAGCATCAAAGACTGATAAACCATTTATGCTTATGATGCATCATAAAGCGCCACACCGCGAGTGGCAGCCTGGTCCAAATGAATTGTCACTTTATAAAGATGTTACTTTTCCCGAGCCTTCAACACTTTTCGATGACTATTCTGGCCGTGGTACAGCTGAGAAAACTCAGGATATGACAATCTCCAAAACCATGAGGCTTGTTGAAGACCTGAAGCTTTATCCCGTATCGGCAAAAGAAAAAAATGTAGGACTAAATCGTATGACGGATGACCAGATGAATGCTTGGAATAATGTATATGATCCTATTATCAGACAATTCTACGAAGCAGATCTTTCCGGTGCTGATCTTACCAGGTTTAAGTACCAGAGATATATGCAGGATTATCTTGCATGTATTGCAGCTGTTGACAAGAGTGTTGGGGAGATACTTAATTATCTGAAAGAAAATGGATTAGATAAGAATACAATCGTAATTTATGCATCTGACCAGGGTTTCTATCTGGGTGAACATGGATGGTTCGATAAACGGTTTATGTTTGAAGAGTCTTACCGTACTCCATTACTTATAGAGTGGCCTGGAAAAACTAAACCAGGCAGTGTAAATGAGGATATAGTATCCAATGTAGATCTGGCTGAAACATTTCTTGAAATGGCAGGAGTAAAAATACCTTCGGATATGCAGGGTAGGAGTATAGTTCCTGTTCTGAACGGCAGAACACCATCAAACTGGAGAAAAGAACATTATTATCATTATTACGAATACCCTGCCGTTCATAGTGTTAAACGACATTATGGAATAAGTACTGCCAGGTACAAGCTCATTCATTATTACTATGATATTGATGAATGGGAGCTGTTTGATAGAGAGGCTGATCCTCAGGAATTAAGGAACCTTTATAACGATCCCTCGTATGCCTCTGTAAAGGCGAACCTGTATAAACGTCTTAAGAAACTGATGGCAAAATACAAGGATCATGAAGAAACAAATAAACCTTCATTAGCAGAATAGTTTTCTGTTAATTGTTTTAAATTATTTTCACGGGATAATCTCAGATAATAATGGGTTGATCTACTTCCATTTAAAGAGAATATATATTAATGATAATTGTGAGGATAATTTCTCCTAAGGCTACATTAATTAGCAGAACATTGCAATGCACTGTCCCATCTGTCTTTCAATTTATCTGATGAAAGAAGATCACCGGAGACTGACAATTCGGAAAGGATTTCTTGAGATTCAATAGAATGAAGCTCCTTTGAGCAGAAAAGGCATTTGTTGGATTTGCTGAAGTGTCTCATCCCTGCACATACTGCATCAAAAGACGATTTAAATATTCCAAGGTAGATTCGTTTGCCTGCAGTTGGTAAGAACGGACACCCTTCCTTATGAACAGTGTGGTACTCATTAGTCTGAGGCCGGATGCCAATATAAAATTTTGCAAACATATCTTTGTATTAGTTTAATTAATATTAATTACGATATTTACCTCGGAACAGGATTCACGTAACATCATTTATTCAAGTGATTCATCTAAATAATTTGTTTTATAGGGTTTCTTGCTAAATTGTTACCCTGCAAACAGATTATTTCAATAATATTTTCTATTAGTTTATTTTTTGTGATGTTTTTCATGATTCAGTTCCAGGACTTATATGCCTGATTATAAATACTATAAATTAAATAATATATATATATTAAAAAAAATTGATAACATGCAGGTAACAAAAAAGGGTTGATTGTAATTAAACAGCAAATTCAACTTAAAACAGTATTATCATGAAAAGAGAAAATGAATCAGTTAAAACTACTAGGAATTTTGATCTGTTAATTACTAAACTTTCAGAAATAGAGATATTGGATCTGCATGCAATGAGTTGTGTAAGGGGTGGAGATGGTGAAGCTAATGGGGGAGAACCAATTATAATTACTCCAAAACTCTAATCCGGTTTTATCAAACTTTCATCTTCCTTGTTAAAAGAGCATTACCTTTAGAAGGTGATGCTTTTTTTTTAATCACTTTTTCGCTACTTTGTAAAACTATTTCTTATTGATAAGAGGATAATCCAAATAAAATTGTGTTGAAAAAGTTCATTATATTGATTTTCATTTTTTTCTTACCTGATTTTATCTATTGTTCAAAATCACAGAATGAAGATTTAGTGATACTATTTCAGAGATTTGCCGATTTATATCTGAAAGGAGACATGGTAAATGCTGAAGAGACCTTATTCTTAATCCTGAATTCACCACAGTCCATTCCTGATAAGCACCTGGTTGCTGTTTACAATAACCTTGGAGTTATTAATCTTATGTTAGGCAGATACCAGAAAGCTCTTGAATTTAATAACCGTGCAGATTCATTGGTTTCTGCTTCTGATAAAAATTCAAAAGCTTTGGCAGACATTTATAACAATAAAGCCTATATATACAATGTTCAGAAATCATTTGATTTAGCAATTGAATACCTTGAAAAAAGTATTCGAATCTACACGAATCTTGAAAATAGTGACGAAACAATTCCTCTTAGTTTGTCATCAGTTTACATGAATATCGGTATTGCCTTTCTTGAGACCAGGAATTATATATCAGCACTGGAATATTTTAATAAAAGTTCTGAATTGAAACTTAAATATAAGTTGCCTGGACTGGCACTTACTTATTTAAATTTTGCAAAAACTTATGTAAAAACAGGCGATCATAAAAAAGCAGGGGAGTTTTACCTTAAAAGCATATCAGTATTCAAACATGAGTATGGTGAAGACTATTTCAGGTTGATCGATGTAAATTTCGATTATGGTCTTTTCTTGCGTTCAATTGGAAAGAATTCAGAGGCCTTGGCAATTCATCAGAAAGCTTTATCAATTTGTTTGAAAAATTACGGCGAAAAACATACACTTGTTTCTCTGGCTTATAAGCATATTGGAGATAATTATATGACTAAAGCCGATTATAAAACTGCTTTAATATACTATCAGAAAGCATTAATTGCAGTGGTAAATGATTTTAATAATCAGGATATTAATTCAAATCCGGAAACTGATCATGTTATTTTTGACATTCGTCTTCTTGATAATTTAAAAAGCAAATCGCAGGCTCTTGAGATACTTGCAGAAGGACAAAATGACCAATCTTTAAAACTAAAAACATTGCAGAAAAGCTTTGAGACAATTGAACTTGCTCTTCGTCTAGTTGACAGGATAAGGAATACTTATATGTCTCAGGAGAGTCGTGCTTATCTTGCTGAAAACGAAAAGGAAACATATATACATGCTACTTATCTTGCCTTTTCTATATCCTCGATCTCTCATGATCAAACAATTGGAATCAGGATGTATGACATAGCAAAAAAAGCAAAAGCAGTAATAATCCGAAAAGAAATCACCGAAAACGATTTACTCTATTCTGCAGGGGTTCCTGATTCTCTAAGAAATAAAAAAAGTAATCTTTCGATCAATATTGCCGGGTATAACAACCTTATCATTGAGGAAATGCGAAAGTCATATCCTGATAATAAAAAAATATCCCTGTGGAAAGATGCAGTTTTTAATATGAACAGGGAAAAAGAAAAGGTTTCAGATAAGATTTTATTAGAGTTTCCTGAATACCGCTATCTTCTACAAAAAACAGAACCAATATCTTTAACTGAAATTCAGGAAAAACTTCAGGGAGATGAAACAGTTGTTGATTATCTTCTTTCCAATCAGTATAGAAATGGGATCAGGAAACTTTATACATTCTTAATTACTAAAGAAAAAATGAAGTGCAATGAAACTGACCTCGATTCAATGTTTGTCAAAAACGCTAAAGTTATTGCAGAAGCTGAGAGTTCTGTTAAAAATAATAATTTTTTAGAGTACACTGGTGCTCTAAAATACATGCATGATAAGCTCATTAAATCAAATAAAGAATCGTTTGCCGGAACCAGATTATATATTATCCCTGATGAAGAAATTGCATGGCTCCCTTTTGATGCATTTCTTAAAGAGAATCCTTCTGAGAATCAGACAGATTATGAAGGGCTTCAATATCTGATAAATTATTATACCTTTTCCTATGGGTACTCTTCCTCTCTTATATTCAGTGAAAACAGAAACCATAAAAAAAATATTGATGTCTTTGCATTTTCACCTGATTACAGTAGTAAAAATGATGTAAAGAATCTTAAATACCTGCAGGGCGCTGACAAAGAGATAGAATCACTCTTTAAATGGTTCGATGGAAAGAAATTTTCTGGTGATCAGGCATCTGAATCAAATTTTAAGATTGCAATGAAAGAACCTGCTGTCTTTCATTTGGCATTACATGCATTTTCCGATAGTTCAAACTCAAGGTACTCATATTTTATGTTTGATTCAGGAAAGGATACTGTTGAAGACAGTAAACTCTATAATTATGAAATAAGTCTGAGCAGGATAATTTCACCAATGGTGGTCTTAAGTGCATGTAACTCTGGTACAGGCAAATTATCACATGGTGAAGGAATTATGAGCCTTGCTAGGGGATTTATTCTTGCAGGTGCATCCTCTGTCATTAAAACTGCATGGGAGGTCAATGATGAATCAAGCGCCTCAATAATATCTTGTTTCTATAAACATTTGTCAAAAGGACAAAATAAAGATGAAGCATTACGATATGCCAAACTTGAATATCTGAAGTCGAGCCAGCCAATGTATTCTCATCCTTATTATTGGGCAGCCTATGAGGTTATGGGAGACAATTCATCCATCACACACAAAAAATCCGGAAGCTTGGTATTGATAATAATTGTTGTTGCAACAATATCAGCTATTCTGATGATTATCTATTTCAGACGTCGAAGAATCTTTTTGGCCCGTTCGGAGTAAAAGCCGGGTGTCTTTACTAGCATCTCAAAGCAAGTGGAAGCTCTTTCCTTTTCACCGGTTTTTAGATATGCAAGTCCAAGGTACCAGGTTGCCTCTTTCTTAAATTCTACCGAACTCCCTGAAATTTCATTTAGAATTATAATTGACTGATCATAATTTCCTAGAGCCATTTGTGTGATTCCCATAAAGAAGCGAGGTGCAA
Source organism: uncultured Rikenellaceae bacterium (assembly GCA_964639725.1). GTDB lineage: Bacteria > Bacteroidota > Bacteroidia > Bacteroidales > VadinHA17 > LD21. The sequence continues at coordinate 28,418 of CAZXFB010000037.1, read as the reverse complement.
CAGCAGAATTACTTTTCTTAATTAATTCAGAAAAACCTGCTGATGCTTCCTGGTATTTCCCAAGCTTATAATTCTCAATTGCTGAAATAAAACTATCCGATTCATCTGAATTAACACCTCTGGTAGTAGGAGAAATAGCATCCAGTGGTTCATAAAAAGAATTAAAAAGACTTTCGGAATTGAAAGTGGGCAAGAGAGTACGCAAAATGATGAATCCACCTAAGAAAGCAGCTGCTGACAATGATAGATAACGGACAAACAGAGTCCTGCTCATCCCTTTCTTCCTTTCTGTGGGTTTATCTATCTCATTTGGCTTTAGGTCAGACTGCAGGGACCTAGTAATAAAATCCTTTATCTCGTTTGCTTTTGTATCTCCTGATCCCATATTTTTTTGTCTCTTCTCGTGCCAGTCCTTAACCCATTCAGCAGATATATCATTTATACCAGTGGAGTTAATTTCATGCTTAATATGGCTTATTTCATCTATTATCTTTTCATCTGAAGATACTTCTTCTGCAAAAATATCTCTGATGAATTTCTCATCTGCTTTATTTTTGATTTTATTTTTATCATACTCAAGGATCATCACTTTAACAGTGTTGTCAATGTCTGAAAGTTCAGGATCGTTTTTCACATCTTCCAGATCAATTCGACCCTTCATAAATATGCTTATGTTCTGGAACAGAATTAAATCCTTATTATCAGGCAACTGATTACCCTCAAAATCCCAACTCAAATTGCTCTCAGGAACTTTGACAGAATTACCATTTCGCTTTAAGTGTTGACTGTTCATTTCTGCTTTAATTCTTTCTGTACGAAATATTTTAATTCTTCATATGTGTCACAGAATTGTGCTCAAAAAACTACATCTTTTGTAAGATTCTCTGAATTCATAATTTTTTTAAAGTCACGGTGCTTTTTAACTTTCTCTGTGAGTTCTGCCTGTGCTTCACATTTTTTCTTCCTAACATAACCATTGGTAAAACCTAGTTTATCAGCTATTTCCTGGGGTGAGAGTTCCTGCCAGTAAAGTTTCAGAATTATTTTACTGCTTTCATCAAGAGTTTCAAAAGCACCCCAAAAAATATTTTCATACAATTTATTATCCATAACTTCTGTGAAGTCTTTTTCACTTTCGGTTTCTACCCTGCGAGTAAGGTAATTTGTAGCAGCCTGTCGCTTAACTAGTACAGCCTTCCACAAGTTTTCACAGACACAATAAAGAAAAGTTTTAAATTTACAAGTAAGAATAAAATCATTATTGTCAATTTTCTCCAGCATTATCATAAGACCATCCTGAAAAATATCCTTAGCATCTTCAATAGAGCCTCCCTTCTGGTAGACCATAAGTCGGATCATTGGCATATACCTTTCAGACAGGTAACGCACCACATAGCTCTGACGATTTCTCAGGCATTCGATGATTTCATTATCAGTGTATTCTTTCACAGCAAGCTATGTATCCAACAGGTGAACTTTATTGCGTCTCAAATATATAAATATTTATTCAAAAGAAAAATATAAAAAAATACCATAAACAGGGTAACAATTACATACCATTTGATATTAAACAATCAATTCCGGTTATGCAAGGAAGAATGAATTTGTGTAAGTATTTAACTTAATGGACTTTATTGGATCCTGAGTATGGACCTGATGAAGTCATAGTCCATTATACAATGAAAAGTGATGATTTTGTAGTAACATTTTTTTATACTTAAAATGATAGTTGTAAAAGATCCTGACAAAATGAGCTATAGATTTAGCAAGGAAGAGGAGGAACATTTAATACATTCAGGAATTCTTTATTGCCAGGCAATTGAAAATGCTGATGGTGTACCTTTTCAATTAATTTTTGGTCCTCAGCCTGGTGATGGATTTTATTTACAGATTGGTTCCGGAATTGAGCAATTACTTGGAATCCCTGCAAGGGAATTCGATGAAAAACGTTACTGCGAGTTGATTGAGGCAATAATACCATCATCTGACCAAATTCCTGCTGATCCTAAACTAATACGTGAAAAATTTTTATCAGGAAAGATTCCTAACTATAAAGTGGAAGTACTCATCAGAACACCTGGAGGTGAGAAAAAATGGATCCAGGATTCATCACTGCCACTGATTGATGAAGAAACAGGAAAGATAATCGGAGCTTTTGGGATACTATTCGATATAAATGAACGTAAACTTACTCGAGATACCTTGGAACTGGCGATTGAAAAAGCCGAGGAGAGTGACAGGTTAAAAAGTGCATTTATTAACAATATATCACATGAAATAAGAACTCCTCTTAATGCTATTGTAGGCTTTTCAGCACTCTTGAGCGAATCTGAAAATGATCCCGAAAAACGAAAGGAATTCACTGAGATCATTAACCGTAGCAGCGATCATCTGCTTGACACCATTAACCACATTATCGAAATATCCAGGATTCAGGCTAATGCTGTAAATATCACCAGAAAGGAAATTAATCTAAATTCGATACTCCAGAATTCCTATAAACAATTTTATGCCAAGGCACAGGAGAAAAACATTTCTTTCAGTTTTTCAGTATCTCTCAACGATCATGATGCCAATATTTTAGCGGATGGCTACAAATTGTCTCAAATACTATCAAACCTGATCGGGAATTCAATTAAGTTCACCAGGGATGGCGAAGTTAAGTTTGGCTATAAGATAGTCGATAATATGCTGGAGTTTTTTGTTTCCGACACTGGGATAGGTATCAAACCCGAACATCAATCAATAATCTTTAACAGGTTTTACCAGGTAGAAAGCAACTCCACACGACGTTTTGGAGGTACTGGTCTTGGATTGTCAATATCTAAAGCGTACGTAGAAATCCTTGGAGGTAAGTTGTGGTTTACTTCACAACCGGGCATAGGATCTATATTCTATTTCAATATCCCTTGCGAAAGAATAAATAAAAGTTTGAATTACCTACTTCTGTAAAATACCCGAAAAAAGGAGCAATTTATTTTCATTCATTTAATCGCTTACCAAAGAATATTTAAAAGATTTGGAATTCATTCTCTTTCTATTGTCAGTTATTATCTGTTTATAAATGAAACAGGAATTGACATTAGTTATTTCCTGTGACAACAGCCCTGATTTTACTGCTAAATTTGTTCTAATCAAAATAGAAACCTATATTTGATATTCCTAACCAATTGCAATAAAAAATGGGAATATTTGATAAGTTAAGAAACGAATTTATTGATATCGTAGAATGGCTTGACCCAACCAACGATACAATGGTCCACCGGTTTGAAAGGTTCCAGAATGAAATAAAATATGAAGCCAAGCTCACTGTCAGGGAAACACAAAATGCTGTTTTTGTTAATGAGGGTAAAATTGCCGATGTCTTCAATCCGGGTATGTACACTCTGACAACTAACAACATGCCCATTCTTTCAACCTTAAAAGGTTGGAAATATGGATTCAACAGCCCTTTTAAAGCAGAGGTCTATTTTGTAAATATGAAACAGTTTACCGATCTTAAATGGGGAAGTCCTAATCCAATAATGATGCGCGATCCTGAATTTGGACCTATACGCATAAGGGCTTTTGGAAATTTTGCTATGAGAATTATTGACCCTTCTAAATTCATTCTTACCATTGTAGGTACTTCAGGTGATTTTACTACTGAAACTATTCTTGGACAGTTGCGTAATATTGCTGTTACAAGATTCTCAGATGGTCTGGCAGAATCAAAAATACCAGTGCTAGATATGGCTTCAAACCTGAATGAGTTCTCTGCTTTCTGTGAACAAAAACTTCAACCTGACTTTGCTGAATATGGCATTCAGCTGAGTAAATTTCTTGTTGTTAGCATTACACTTCCCGAAGAAGTTGAAAAAGTGCTAGACAAACGCACTGGTATGGGCATTATTGGTGACATGAACAAATTTATGCAGTATCAGGCTGGACAAAGTATGGAGGCTGCTGCCAACAACACAGCTGACGGAGGAGCATCTTCAGGAATAGGTATGGGTATGGGTTTTGGGATGGCTAATATGATGATGAATAACCTCAATCAACAGCATCAGCAGAGTAACACTGCTGCTCCTCCTCCAATTCCCGGGCAAATTAAGTTTTTTGTAGTAATTAATAATCAACAGGCTGGACCTTATGATTTAAATATTCTCAAACAAATGATCACCCAAAACCAGATAACGCGTGAGACAATGGTATGGAAAGAAGGTATGCAAAACTGGACATCAGCAGGTTCTGTAAATGAATTGTCAGTTATGTTTGGTCTAACCCCGCCTCCAATTCCCCAACCTTAATTTCTGTTCAGTATGGATGATATAAAACTGATCAATCAGACTCATCAGAAGGAATTGATCTGCAAAAACTGTGGTGCTAAACTTGTTTATGCACCTGGCACAACAAGTCTCTGTTGCGAATATTGCAACACCAAGAACGAAATTGAGTTAAAAAATGAAGCTATTATAGAACTTGATCTCAATCAACATTTAGATAATTTAAGCCAATCAGCCCCAACGATAGATATTCTTACTGTAAAATGTGTTTCCTGCAGTGCTGTGACAACTTTTGAGAAGAGTGTTGTAAGTAATTTCTGCGCCTTTTGCGGCAGTCCTATTGTCATCAAGGATGCCTCCAGTAACACCATTTTTAAACCGAAGGGAATTCTTCCCTTTAAGGTTGATCTGAAAAATGCTGAGAAATCCTATTTAACCTGGCTGGGAAAAATATGGTGGGCTCCTTTTGGTTTTAAGAACCGTGTTCAGGCTGACGGAAAAATAACTGGTGTATATATCCCTTATTGGACTTACGATTCAGATACCAGTTCTGATTACTCAGGGGAGAGAGGCGATGATTATACTGTAACTGAAAACTACACAGCTCATGAAAATGGCAAAATGGTAGTACGTCAACGAAAGGTTACCCATACCAGATGGAGCTCAGTATCAGGTCACATCAATCATTTTTTTGATGATGTTCTGGTAATTGCAAGTAACTCCCTGCCACGTGATAAAACTGAAAAATTAGAACCATGGGATCTTAACAACCTTACTCCATTTGACGAAGCTTTTCTAAGCGGGTTTCGGACAGAATGCTACCAGGTTGACCTTAAAGATGGCCTTGAGTATGCCAGGTTCCGTATGGAATCGAGGATTAAAGAGCTGATCCAGCAGGATATAGGCGGAGATCATCAGCGTGTATCATCTGTAAATACTAATTATTCAAATTTCACTTTTAAACACATTTTACTGCCTATTTGGATAAGTGCGTACAGATATAATAACAAATCATATCGATACCTTATTAATGGACGCTCCGGTGAAGTTCAGGGTGAATACCCGGTGAGCATTTTTAAAATAATTATGGTAATAGTTATTATTGCTTCACTGGCATTGATTATCATCACTAATTCAAAGTGATAATAATCATTTCAATAAACTACTGTGAGAAAAATACTTGTATTATTCCAGACCGTTGGCTGGGAATCCTGTTTGATTATACTTTTTTGGCACCAAACCGTTCCACATAGCGTCTTTTGGCTTCTTCAGGATCAGCACCAAGTGCAATATATATTTTTGTCCTGTGATCAATTAATACTTCTTGTAACTTAGCCAGATCCGGTGATTTAAAAATATTTTGTTTCTTTTCGTACATAGTGTGATTTCTTTCCATTAATTTTTTTTTGATAAATATGAAATTTGCTCAGTTTAAATGAGATCAGAATAATATACCATCCTGAGAAGGGTTCCTTTTATAGATTTTATAAGTAATCATTCAATAGTATCGAAAGGTATATACTATTGATAATGTCAATGAATTGTTAAAGGCGATTTTAATACTGATTAAACTGTTATTCCTTTAATATTATTATTCACTTGAATGAGAATCGTTGCAAGATAACAATAAATTATGACAAACCTTACTTAAATTATAGTAATAATCTAAAATCCTTGTAATTATAAAATTTCTTTTGATAAAAAATAAGTTTTTAGAAGAAAAATGAATAATAAAAAACAATTATAGGTATTATCTGATGTTGTGTTGATAATTTAGCATACCTTGCGCCCATAATTTAAAATCATATTATGAGTAACGGAACAGTAAAATTCTATAATGATTCGAAAGGATTCGGATTCATTAAAGACGCAAATTCAACAAAAGAGTATTTTGTTCATTCATCCGGATTAAAAGATTCAATATCGGAAAATGATGAGGTAACTTTTGATTTGCAAGAAGGTAAAAAAGGATTAAATGCAGTAAATGTTAAACTAGCTTAGTTTATATAACATAATACATTTAAAATTTTAAGTCCCGCGTTCTGCGGGACTTTTTTTTGTTTTTATCAAATCACCCTTGTATTTAAACACCCATAATCTAAAAATAAGTCGGTTTACCAGCACAACAGTTCTTATATTTCTTTCCGCTACCACACGGGCATAGAGAATTTCGTTCAGGAATGACACTCTTGATTACCTGCTTTTCTTTATTCCTGATCCAGTTTATCACATTGGCTGGAGGACGTTTATTATTAAGCTCTTTTGCCATATATTCCATAAATGGTTCAACATGGTGAAAGAACATTTTATAACCTTCACACAAAAAGTTTAACCCTGATTCTCCATCAGGGGTTTTAAGGAATCTGTGCTTCGGACACTCACCATGGCAGGCGTACCGGACATCGCATTGCAGACAATAACGAGGCAGTTTGTTCCTTTTATCAATTCCAAAGTCGAACTGGAACTGTGATTTAACCATATCAATTAATGGAGTTTCCCCGATGTTCCCAAGGTAATATTCAGGATAAACAAAGTGATCACATGAGAAAATATCTCCATTATGTTCCATTGCCAGAGCATCTCCACATGTCTCTGAAAAGACACACAATCCAGGATTTTCACCCACATAGTTTGCAAGCGTTGTATCAAATATCTGGACATAATACCTTCCAACATCATTCCTCACCCATTCATCAAAAATTTTTATGAGAAAGGTTCCATACTCTTTAGCTCTAACAGACCACTCTGCTAAATTTGCATTCTCGTTGTAAGTATGCGGAACAAGATTCAACAAAGTTTCAGAAGTTACAGCAGCCGTTCGTTCCACGACAGGGAGGAACTGCATAAATCCGCTGCCAATCTTTTTCAGAAACCTGTAGGTTTCATTTGAGAACTGAGCATTATAACTATTAACAACACTTAAAGTATTAAACTCAACTTTGTTCCGGTGTAGTAACTCAATTCCATTCATAACAGTCTTAAAGCTTGCTGTACCAGATGTACTCTTTCTGAACTTATTATGATTGTGTTCTTCACCATCTATTGATATTCCAACAAGCATGTTATTGTCAGTGAATAACTTGCACCAGTCATTATCAAGTCTAGTGCCATTTGTCTGGAATGAATTCTCAATTTTTTTATCTCCTTTGTATTTCTTCTGAAGCTCAATTGCTTTTCTGAAAAAACCGAGTCCCATTAATGTTGGTTCACCTCCCTGCCATGTAAATGTAACTTCAGGTACGTCATGAGCTTCTATAAATTGTTTGATGAAATTTTCAAGAAGATCCTCTTTCATCTTAAAATCTTTCTTTCCTGGGTAAAGTCTCTTCTTTTCAAGATAATAGCAATATGTACAATTCAGGTTACACAATGGTCCTGCTGGCTTCAACATAACATGAAAAGCGTTAGGTCTCTTCAGTTTAAGTGCATCGGTAAATAGTATGTTCTTCATATCATAACTTTCAATAAAGGATTAAATGTAACTTGAATATCAACTTTTTTTATTATATGTAATATGTGAATGATATAAAAACAACACCCATATGAAACAGATGGGCAAATATAAAAAGAATATGATTGAATGCTTATAAACTAAAATCCCTGATTATCAATCATTAGCTTGAAATTTTAGTTCTTTTTCTGAAACTTGTCTTGGAAGACAACATATTTATAAAGATTTTGATAATAACATTTTTAAAATCAGCAAGAATAATTGTTTGCCAGGTCAGAATTTTTCTTTTCTTTGCTTCATTGAACCCATAGCATAAATATTGTCATATTAAATAACTAACACTAATCACGACTATGAAATCAGGAACAAGTAAAGGCTGGATAATTACTGGCGCTGCATTAGGAATTAACCTTATTCTCGGTTTATTATATGCCTGGAGTGTATTCAAAAAAGCTCTTGTAGCTGAATGGGGATGGAACGATGTGACTGCTTCTTTACCCTTCACTGTTTCAGCTGCAATTTTTGCATTTACCATGATATTTGCAGGCAGAGCACAGGATAAATATGGCCCAAGAATTATTGCAATACTTGGTGGTATAATGTTTGGTATTGGACTAATGGCATCAGGATTCTCAAAAAATCCTGCAGTTATGGTCATTACTTTTGGTGTGCTTGGAGGAATTGGAATTGGTTTAGGTTATTCAGCAACAACACCTTGTGCCATCAAATGGTTCCATTCCACAAGGAAAGGAGTAATTTCCGGTATAGTTGTTTCTGGTGTTGGCCTTGCACCAGTCTATATTGCTCCTTTAACTGCATTATTTCTGAAAAGTTATGGTATCCAGCAAACTTTTTTAATTTTTGGGGTATTTGCCCTGTTTTCCATAGTCTTGTTTTCCCTGATTTTAAAAAATCCTTCACCTGATTATGTTCCTTTTCAACCTCCTGCCATTCAGAAGTCAGCTAGTACATCATCAGTTAATATAAGCTGGGCTGAAATGCTTAAAACAAAACAATTCTATTTTTTATGGCTTATTTATTTACTTTCAGCAACTGCAGGACTTATGCTTATTGCCCATATGGCTAGTATAGCAGGCACCCAGGCTGCCTGGAAAGCAGGATTCATCCTTGTGGTGGTTTTATCTGCATTTAATGCTTCAGGTCGAATAGTTATCGGGTTTTTGTCTGATAAAATTGGTCGTAAATCGTCCCTGGTGGTAGTTTTTTTGCTACAGGCAGCCAATATGTTCCTATTTGCTAACTACCAATCAATTCCTCTGTTGATTACTGGTGCTGCAATTGCAGGTCTTGCTTATGGTTCACTTTTTTCCTTAATGCCTTCCATAACCGCTGATTTCTTTGGTGTGAAAAACCTTGGAGTAAACTATGGATTAGTCTTTACAGGTTGGGGAATTGCCGCTATCATTGGCCCTATCCTCGGTGGAATAGCCATGGTTAAGTCCGGGACTTATGCTATGTCGTATATTGTTGCAGGCGTTTTATTATTAATTGGAACCTTGTTTGTTACACTTATTAAGCCCCCCGTTAAATCAAGTTCAAAATAGACTATTGCTCTCTTAAGTTCATTCAAATAAAAATATAATAATACTCTGTCATATAATTAAATTATGAGAAAAATATTTGTTCTCACAGTTGCCATAATGGCTACAATGAATCTGATGGCTCAGGATAGTACTAAATTACCAGAGAAGCCTGTTGATGTTAAGATTTCAGGTTTTATTATGAACAACATGTTCTTTGATACCCGCAGGAATGTTGATGCCCTTGATGGGATGGTACTTTTATATCCATTACCTGAAGCAAAAAACAGTCAAGATGTTGATTTTAATAAGTTTCCAAATCTTACCTTATTATCATTTGCCTCAAGGCTAAAGTTTGGAATATCAGGGCCAAGTGCTTTTGGTGCAAAGACTTCTGGTTTCATCGAATTTGATTTTACATCGCGGGCAAATAGTGCAACGGTACGTTTCCGTCAAGCCTGGGTAAAATTCAATTGGGAGAAGACCGAATTATTGATTGGGCGTACATGGCATCCCATCTGCTCTATGGATGTTATTCCTACTGTTATGGCTATGAGTGTTGGAGCTCCATTTCAGCCTTTTAACAGGAGTGAACAGATTGCTTTAACACATAAAATCGGGAAAATAAATCTTGTTTTCTCAGCTCTTTTTCAGAACGATTATACGAATAACGGTCCTGCAGGGAAATCGAGCACTTATCAGAACAATGCCATTGTTCCAAACCTTCATGCACAGGTAAAATATAAAACTGAAAATGCTATCCTTGGGGTGGGTGTTGATTATAAAAGGCTGAAACCTCGCACTTTTGTCGAATCACCTGTGGATAGAACAAAGATGAAAACTGATGCAGTTATTGATTGTCCTGCAATTGTGGCATATGCACAAGTCACATCAGGTAAACTGACAATTTCAGGTAAAACAATATTGGCTTCAAACATTAGCGAAAGTCTAATGACAGGTGCATATGGAATCTCTTCTTTTAATGCATTGACAGGTCATGAGGAATACTCAAATTTCAGGCATTTCTTTGTGTGGAGTAATATTAGTTATGGTGATAAACTTAAATATAGTCTGTTCACAGGTTACTTAAAAAACCTTGGTGCAGGTGAAAATATTATTGCTCCATTTAATTCAAGCCCCACAGTATTTGGATTAGGTGAGAATATAGGGCAATTAATACGTATAACACCTACTGTCTCGTATACTGTCGGAAAAACCATAATTGCCCTTGAATTGGAACATAATATTGCAGGTTATGGGACCATTGATTATATGAATAAAGGCAAAATAGTAAATACAAGCAATGTAAATGGAACCAGGATACTGGCAACTATGTTGTATAATTTTTAGAATATAAGTAGTCAGGAAATATCTTCTCATCAATACATTCTCAATCGGTTAACTAAGAATTAGTTTATCGACCAAGGCATAAACCTATGGATTGAATTCATTTTATTGTTTTTCTTTTTATGACTGAGAGTTGAAAGTTTATAGGATGAATCTGATACTTTAGAATTGAAAATTCTGAAAAGACATTGATCTAGTAAGTGGGAGTGATATGGAACTACACCTGGTTACACAATAGCATTTTTTCCCCAGACCATTTAAGGATCATTATGCACTAATTACTTTCCGATACAGAAATTCTTAAAGATATTTCCTAATATTTCATCTGTTGTGATCAAACCTGTTATCTCTCCCAAATAATGAATAGCCTGCCTTATATCTATGGCTATTAAATCAGTTGGAACCTGATCAGTAATCCCGTTTAATACACGCTCGAGACTCTCAGACACTTTTGACATTGCTTCATAATGTCTTATATTTGTAATAATTACATCATCTGAACTCAACCTTTCCTTCATAATGGGATCACATAACCTGAACCTGAGTTCTTCCAAACCATACTTCTCTTTTGCAGAAATGAAAAGCAGTTCATCACTTTCTTGTTTTATGATCTTTTCTGAAAGTTCAGTTTGTCTATCAGTTGAACCAAGGTCAGATTTATTGATGATGATCAAAAGACGCTTCCCACTCTCTTTTATCATGTTCCTGATTGCCAACACCCGACAATTTATTGAATCCGCATCATCTGAAATTTCATCAACCATAAGGATAACAGAAGCCTGATCAATTTTCTCATAAGTCTTCTTAATCCCCATATTCTCAATTATATCTGATGTCTCATGCAACCCTGCAGTATCAATAAACCGGTACTCTATACCATCAATTACAATTGTATCCTCAATAGTATCCCTGGTTGTTCCAGGTATTTCTGAAACTATTGCTTTGTCCTCCATAAGAAGAGCATTCAAAAGTGTAGATTTGCCGGAATTTGGTTTTCCTACTATAGCTACCGGTATCCCGTTCTTTACAGCATTACCCAGCAAAAACGAACCAGACAGTCTGTTACAAAGCCCTGTTATTTCTAATATCCTTGACTTAAGATCATTCCTGTCAGCAAATTCAAGATCTTCCTCACCAAAATCCAGTTCAAGTTCTATAAGGGATGCAAAATTAAGAAGCTCGAGTCTTAACCTTCCTATTTCTGCAGAAAATCCTCCTCTCATCTGATCAACAGCCAATTTATGTGAAGTACGAGTTGCGGATGCTATGACGTCAGCTACTGCTTCGGCTTGAGAGAGGTCAATTTTCCCATTCAGGAAAGCCCTTTGTGTGAATTCACCTGGATGGGCTGATATAGCACCATTCATAATCAGTAATTCAAGTATCTTTTTGACAATGAATGGTGAAGCATGACATGAAATTTCCACTGAGTTCTCGCCAGTGTAGGAGAGTGGTGCTCTGAAAACACTTACAAGTACTTCATCTACAATTTCTTTGCCGGAATAAATATCTCCAAATATAATTGTAAATCCTTTTTGATCTGTTATTCTGATGCTTCTATCTAAAGGGATAAATATCTTCTCACTTATCTCCAGACTCTGTTTACCACTGACTCTTATTACTGCAATTGCACCCCCCATCCCAACAGCAGTTGCACAAATTGTTTCTTCCGATCTTATCATTTGCTTTCATTGATATGAAGCAAATGTATGAAACTTTTGTCTTTTTGCTCCCTTCTCTCCTGGAAGCTTTTCTTTTCTGTCAAAGCGTTTAGCATTTAATTATTGACCTTAAATATCAGTCTAGTAAAACAAATACCCAATCTTTTTTCTATATTCAAGATTCATGAATTGAATAATACCATATCATTGTCAGCAAGGCAGCCTTCAAACTGATAATTGAAGGAAAAATCTTTATTGAAGTATTAGACACTCTGTAAAATATTGCGAAAATCAGTGATATAATTACGGATCTGTGGTTATAATGAATTTTAGAGATTCTTAATGGTGATAATTATCAGACAAAATATTTAAAAGCCAATTATTATTAGGTATTTTTGGAGTTGTTATAAGAGTAATATTCCATCGTATTATCAATATGCACCTTGTGCAAATATCAAATTTATTTGATTATGAGTGTTTTGTTAAACAAGAATTCAAAAGTAATTATTCAGGGATTTACAGGAAGTGAAGGCACATTTCATGCAACCCAGATGTTAGAGTATGGTACAATGGTTGCTGGAGGTGTGACACCTGGAAAAGGAGGACAGACACATCTTAACCTGCCAGTATTCAATACTGTAAGAGAAGCAAAGATCTCAACAGGGGCAGATGTGTCAGTAATTTTCGTACCCCCATCAGTTGCTGCTGATGCCATTATGGAAGCTGCTGAAGCAGGTATTGCACTGATAGTTGCGATTACAGAGGGAATTCCTGTTTCAGATATGGTGAAGGTTAAAGAGTTTCTTAAGTCATTTAATTGCCGGTTGGTTGGCCCCAATTGTCCGGGTATCATTACACCGGGTGAAGCGAAAGTAGGAATCATGCCGGGATTTATTCACAGAAAAGGTTCTGTTGGGATTATTTCAAGGTCAGGCACGCTTACATATGAAGCTGTTGACCAGGTAACAAAAATGGGGTTGGGTCAGTCAACTTGCATTGGCATAGGTGGCGATCCTATTGTTGGAACTACTACACTCGATGCCGTTAAGTTGATGATGGATGATGATGAAACTAAAGCAATTATCGTTATTGGTGAGATAGGGGGTAGTATGGAGAATGAAGCTGCAGAATGGATAAAGGATAACCGTACAAAACCTGTTATTGGCTTTATTGCTGGCAAAACTGCACCAAAAGGCCGCAGGATGGGGCATGCCGGTGCCATAATTGGTGGCAGAAATGATACAGCTGCTGCCAAAATGGAGATTATGAGAGAGTGTGGGATCCATATTGTTGAGTCTCCTGCTGATATTGGAATAACACTCCTTAATGTTTTGAAATCCAAATAAGTTACAGATGCAATATGCTTTGCAGACTTTAAGAACTCAATCCGTTCAAGAAGTTGAAGTAACTGTTATACATGACTCTTTTATTGCTTTTATTATATTTGCATAATTTAAAAATTCAATGAAATGAAAATGCTTGAAGGAAAAACAGCTCTGATTACAGGAGCCTCAAGGGGAATAGGAAAATCGATTGCCCTCAGATTTGCAAAGGAAGGAGCAAATATTGCATTGACAAACATAGCGTATGATGAAGAATTTAAGTCAGCTGTTGAGGAGATTGAAAAGCTGGGTGTAAAAGCAAAAGGATATGTCTCAAACGCAGCTAATTTTAACGAATCCCAGAAACTAATCGATGAAGTGGTAAAAGATTTTAGTAAGATAGATATTCTTGTAAATAATGCTGGTATAACAAGAGACACCTTACTGATGCGAATGACCGAAGAACAATGGGATTCAGTCATAGCGGTAAATCTTAAGTCAGTGTTTAACGTAACCAAAGCAGTTCTTCAAACTATGCTTAAGCAAAAGAACGGCTCAATTATTAATATGAGCTCCGTGGTTGGAGTATCTGGTAATGCCGGACAAAGCAACTATTCTGCTTCCAAAGCCGGAATAATAGGTTTTACAAAAAGTATTGCAAGGGAAGTGGGATCGAGAAGTATACGTTGCAATGCAATTGCACCTGGTTTTATCATAACTGAAATGACTGATAAATTACCTGCAGATGTTAAAAATGAGTGGATAAACAAAATTCCTCTCAGACGTGGTGGAACAACTGATGATGTGGCAAATACGGCTCTATACCTTGCATCTGACCTGTCATCTTATGTAACAGGACAAACAATTCAGGTATGCGGAGGCATGTTAACATAAAAATATTTATTATATTTACAGCTTCGCAGGGCGCCTATCCTTTTAGCACGAGGAAATGCAGCGAGACATATTTATTCCACATAAATTTTAAACGGGCGCCCTGCTTCTTTTATTAAAACCCTTTCCTGAATGCATAGTACTATCTTTCTCCTGATTATTATAATTCCGGTTGCCGGATTTATTCTAGAACGTTATCTGGAACACCTTAACTCAAAAATGTGGTCTGATTCACTGCCTGTTAAATTGAAGGGAATATGTGATGAGGAGGAGTACAGAAAAACTCAGTTATACCAAAAAGATAACAACCGTCTATCATTCTGGTCTTCCTCATTCAATCTATTAGTGATAATTATGATGATTATTGTTGGCGGCTTTTCATTTATTGACAATATTGCCCGGTCTGTTAGCCATAACATGGTCATTGTAGCACTTTTTTTCTTTGGCATTATAGGATTCGCATCAGATATTATTAATATGCCATTTTCATGGATTGATACATTTATTATTGAAAAAAAGTTTGGTTTTAACAATATGACTACAAGAACATTCATTACTGATCATATTAAAGCATGGTTCATAGCTGTTCTTGTAGGGGCTCCTGTACTGGGTCTTATCACATGGTTTTATTATAAAACTGGTTCTGCGTTCTGGCTCTATGCCTGGGGACTCATCACGGTCTTTTCGGTACTTATAAATCTGTTTTATTCAGAACTTATAGTCCCTCTTTTTAACAAACAGACTCCGCTGGAATCCGGATCTTTAAGGAACCAGATCGAAGCATTTGCAAGGAAATCAGGATTCAAACTTAAAAATATATACATCATTGATGGGTCAAAAAGAAGTACAAAAGCAAATGCTTATTTTTCCGGATTTGGTCCTAAAAAAAGAATTGTTCTATACGATACATTATTAAGCGAACTGACAGAGGAGGAGATAGTTGGAGTTCTTGCACATGAAATAGGACATTATAAGAAAAAACACGTTCTGCGTTCTCTTTTGTTTTCAGTATTCCTCACAGGTTTAATGCTGTTTCTGTTTTCCCTGATAGTTAACTCTCCTTTGCTCTCAGAAGCACTGGGTGCAGAAGAGCCAGGGTTTCATCTTGGACTTGTGGTATTTGGAATCCTTTACACTCCTTTATCCACTTTGATTGGATTGGTTACTAATTACGTATCAAGAAGAAATGAATTTGAAGCTGACAGATTTGTCCGTGATAATTTCAAACCAGAAATTCTTGCTGAAGCGTTGAAAAAACTCTCTGTAAAGAACCTGTCAAACATGATGCCACATCCAATTTATGTGTTTTTCCATTATTCCCATCCACCGCTTCTTAAGAGGCTGGAGAAATTAGAATGAATTTCTATATTTGCATGAAAAAATTGCCTCCTTAGCTCAGTTGGTAGAGCAGCTCATTCGTAATGAGCAGGTCGTGGGTTCGAGTCCCATTGGAGGCTCAGATGATATACATTGTGAAAGACGGTTTGTAGTTTGCTTAATTCAGAATCCAAAATCCAAAATATATTCAGCATAATAATGGGATATTCTGACTTATTATTATTTTTGGCTTTCAGAATTTTATCAAATAATGCGGGAGTAGCTCAGTGGTAGAGCATCAGCTTCCCAAGCTGAGGGTCGCGGGTTCGACCCCCGTTTCCCGCTCAAAAATGAGGCTTAGAAAAAGCCTCATTTTTACTAAAACACCATGGTTACTTCTAAAAAAAAAGGTAAATTGCTATTTCGAATATTTATTTAAGTTATTATCAATGGGAAAAATCGTAACATTCGGTGAGATAATGCTAAGACTGACTGCGCCAATGCATCAGAGGTTTTCACAGGTGGTTTCATTTGATGCTTCCTTCGGTGGAAGCGAAGCTAATGTAGCCGTATCATTGGCTAACTTCGGTCTGAAGACGGAGTTTGTAACACGACTGCCTCAAAACGATTTTGGTCAGTCAGTAATAATGAATTTAAAAAAATTCAATGTTGGAACAGATCATATAATCAGTGGTGGAGAAAGATTAGGCATATATTTTGTCGAAGTAGGTTCAGTAGCCAGACCAAGCAAAGTGATATATGACAGAAGCCATTCATCTGTTGCAGATATTAAACCAGAAATGTTAGATTGGGAATCAATATTTAAGGACGCATCATGGTTTCACTGGTCTGGAATTACACCGGCTATTTCGCAAAGTGCGGCATCAGTCTGCCTCGAAGCTGTTAAAATTGCTGATAAAAAAGGAATAACTGTCTCATGTGACCTCAATTACAGAAAAAATCTCTGGAAATGGGGGAAATCCGTAAATGAAGTTATGCCGGAAATAGTAAAATATTGTGATATTATTCTAGGGAATGAAGAAGATGCTGAAACAGTATTTGGGATCAGACCTGAGAAGACAAGTTTTATAAGGGGAGAAGTAGATGGGTCCAATTACGAATCAGTCTGTTTTCAACTTAAGAAACAATTCCCAAAATCAAAGAAAATCATTATCACTCTACGCGGATCAATAAATGCTGACCACAATACCTGGTCCGGAGTACTCTATAACGGAGAAAAATTATTCAAAGCACCAGTATATCAGATCACCCATATAATTGACAGAGTGGGAGGAGGTGATTCGTTTATGGGAGGTCTTATATTTGGCCTGACTAAATATCAGGGAGATGATCAAAGAGCACTTAATTTTGCAGTAGCTGCCTCTTGTCTTAAACACACCATCCCCGGTGATTATAACTTGGTAACTGTTCCTGAAATTGAACAGCTGATGAAAGGTGATAGTACCGGGAGAGTAGTTAGATAGAACACTTATTATAATTATTACGGTTATAATCATGAAAGCTGAGATTATCACGATCGGAGACGAACTGCTGATAGGTCAAACAATAGATACTAATTCGGCATGGATGGGAGCAGAGCTCAGCCAATTAGGTTTTGATGTCTTACGCAAAACTTCAATCCATGATAATCGGCAGGAAATACTGAAAATGCTGAATGAAGCAACTGGAAGATCAGATGTGATATTAATTACCGGGGGACTTGGCCCCACGAGTGATGACATAACAAAACAGGTACTCTGCGAATTCTTCAATACAAAGCTGGTTCTGAATACTGATGTGCTCCTGATGATTGAAGAAATGATGAGTAAACGTCAGTTTCCAATGAATGAGAATAACCGGCGGCAGGCAGAGGTTCCTGAATCTTGCAGAGTACTTAAGAATGCAACAGGAACAGCTCCCGGGATGTGGTTCGAAAAGGAGGGAACTATATTCATTTCAATGCCTGGTGTTCCTTATGAAATGAAATATATCATGAATGAATATATTTTACCAGACTTGAAGAAACGCTTTAGGTCACAGGTAATAATACACAAAAATATAATGACATATGGAATGCCTGAGGCACTGCTTTCTGAATTGCTTATTGAATTTGAATCAAATCTCCCTGAAAACATAAAGCTTGCTTATCTGCCTTCCTCAGGTATCATTAAACTGCGTCTCACTGCTACCGGAACAGACTTAAAGATATTAAATGCCCGTATCAGCAATCAGGTTAATAACCTCTACAGTATTATTCCTGATCAAATTTTTGCAGAAGATGAAGAATCATTTGAAGCAGTAATTGGAAGACATTTAAAAGAAAGAAATCAGACTATATGTACAGCTGAAAGTTGTACGGGCGGCAGAATTGCAAATCTGATTACAGGAATTCCGGGAAGTTCAGGATATTTCAAAGGTTCTGTAATTGCTTATGATAACAGTATAAAAATGCAATTACTCTCAGTCAGCAAGAAAACTATTGCAGTATATGGTGCAGTAAGTGAGCAGGTAGTTGTCCAGATGGCAGAAGGCATAAGAAAATTATTTAATACTGACTTTTCAATCGCAGTTTCTGGTATTGCCGGTCCACAGGGTGGAACAGATGAAAAACCTGTTGGTACCCTATGGGTTGCTGTTTCATCCGAAAAAGGTACAATAACCTCGAAACAAATTTTTGGAAACAACAGAATATCAAATATTGACAGGTTTTCAATAGCCGCGTTAAACCTTGCTAGAAAGCAGATTATCAATCAATAACTGCATTTTATTACATCTGTTAAAAAAAAATGGTACTAATATTTGGTTAATCAGATAAAAATCACGTATTTTGCGCTTCGTTTTTAAAAGACAAACGTTTAAAAAGAAGTAAAACAAATATCAATGTCAAAGATTTGTCAGGTTACAGGGAAAAAAGCGATGGTCGGAAACAACGTTTCGCATTCAAAGAGAAGGACTAAGAGAAAATTCTATCCGAATCTTTTTGAAAAAAAGTATTATTTGCCTGAAGAGGAAAGATGGATTCAACTAAAAGTATCTGCTGCAGGTATTCGTCTGATCACTAAAAACGGACTTTCCAGCGTACTCAAGGAGGCAAAAGAAAAAGGTTTCATTTTGAATTATTAAATCAGCGAAGGAAATGGCAAAAAAGGCTAAAGGTAATAGGCAACAGGTAATTCTGGAATGTACCGAGCACAAAGAGAGCGGTCTTCCCGGGATGTCAAGATACATTACTACCAAGAACAGGAAAAACACACCTGACCGGTTAGAAAGAAAAAAATATAATCCGGTTCTGAAGAAGCACACAGTACATAGAGAAATTAAGTAACAGGAATTTACCATGGCAAAGAAAGTTGTTGCAACACTAAAAACAGGAAGCGGTAAGGCTTTTACAAAATGTATTAAGATGATTAAGTCTGATAAATCAGGCGCTTACCAGTTTAAGGAAGAGATTGTTCATAATGACCATATCAAAGATTTCTTTACAAAAAAGTAGTAGAATCTTCTGATAATTAAATTAATTGAGCTTTCTTCATAGCCGAAGAAAGCTTTTTTTATAAGTGCTCTTTAATAAAAACAGTCAAAATGGCGTTATTAGGATTCTTTGGGGAAGATAAGAAAGAGAGTCTGAACAGAGGGCTTGAGAAAACAAAAGAGAGCGTTTTTGTTAAACTTTCAAGGGCTGTAATTGGCAAGTCAAAAGTTGATGATGAGGTTCTGGATAAGCTTGAAGAGGTTCTTGTTTCTTCTGATGTCGGAGTAAAAACAACCTTAAGCATTATTGAGCGTATTGAAAAAAGGGTCGCCAGAGATAAATACCTGAATATAAGTGAGCTTAACAATTTACTTAAAGATGAAATTGTGGCCCTGCTTGCCGATAGTAACAATGATCCTGAATATGATTTCTCAGCACCACTGCCCAATAAGCCGTTTGTGATTATGGTTGTTGGAGTTAACGGATCAGGCAAAACAACAACTATTGCAAAACTTGCTCACCTTTATAAAAGTTCAGGAAAAAATGTTCTGCTTGGTGCAGCTGATACTTTCAGAGCTGCAGCCATAGAACAACTTCAGATATGGGCTGACAGAACAGGTGTCCAGCTTGTTAAACAACAGATGGGATCAGATCCTGCTTCTGTTGCGTTTGATACAATAAAATCTGCTGTTGCCGGAGGTTTTGATGTTGTAATCATTGATACTGCAGGCCGGTTACACAATAAGATCAACCTGATGACAGAACTTACCAAAATAAAAAGAGTAATGGAGAAAGTTCTGCCAGAAGCTCCACATGAAGTACTTCTGGTATTGGATGGATCTACCGGTCAAAACGCATTCGAACAGGCCAGGCAGTTCACATCAGCTACTAATGTAACCGCACTTGCCATCACAAAACTCGATGGAACCGCAAAGGGTGGAGTTGTTATAGGTATTTCTGATCAGCTTAAGATACCTGTAAAATACATCGGTATAGGTGAAAAAATGGATGACCTTCAGACATTTAACCGGTTTGAGTTTGTTGATTCTCTTTTCTCTTCTGGTAATTAAGTCCACTTCCAAAACCGGAACAGATTGATGGTGAAAAATAAAATCAATATTATAACCCTTGGCTGCTCAAAGAATATTGTCGACTCTGAAAAATTAATGCATCAGTTTAAGGCAGGAGGTTTTAATATTGTTCACAATTCTGATGATAATTCAGCCGAAACTGTTATTATAAATACCTGTGGATTTATTAATGATGCAAAAGAAGAGAGTGTTGATACTATTTTGCGGTATGTAAAAGCAAAAGAATCAGGAATAATTAAAAATCTATATGTAATGGGGTGTCTCTCTGAGAGATACTCAGATGCACTTAAATCAGAAATACCCGAAGTTCAAAAATACTTCGGAGTTAATAGCATGAAAGAGATCCTTGCAGAACTTGGAGTTGCATTACGCAAAGATCAATGTATCGAAAGATCCATTTCCAGTCCCGGTCATTATGCTTATCTCAAAATATCTGAAGGCTGTGACCGTACCTGTGCATTCTGTGCTATTCCACTCATAAGGGGGAAATACGTCTCAATCCCGTTAGAGGAACTGGTCAGCGAAGCTCAGATTCTTGCTGATAAAGGAGTTAAAGAGCTTATTCTTATAGCCCAGGATTTAAGTTATTATGGGGTTGACTTATATAAAAAACAGATGCTTCCTTCACTTGTTTCTGAACTTCTAAAGATTCAATCATTCGAATGGATACGTTTTCATTACTTATATCCCGCCAACTTTCCCTTGGAACTAATTAATTTAATGAAAGATAATCCAAGGATCTGCCGATATATTGATATTCCTATTCAGCATATCTCAGACAAAATGCTTGGAAAAATGAAAAGATCACATAACAGGAAGGATGTGGAATCAATTCTTAACCGGCTCCGGAAAGAACTGCCTGATGCCATTATCAGAACTACTCTTATAGCAGGCCACCCCGGGGAATCAACCGAAGAGTACACTGAACTTAAGGATTTTATTACATCATTCAGGTTCGGAAGGATGGGGGTTTTTGCGTATTCACATGAAGAGGATACTTACGCATTCAATAATTATTCTGATGAAGTTTCAGATGATGAAAAAGAAAAGAGAGTATCTGAACTGATGGCAATACAGCAGGAGATTTCTTTAGAATTCAATGAATCCTTAGTTGGTAAAAGTCTGAAAGTTTTAATTGACAGGAGCGAAGGAGAATTTTTTATTGGAAGAACAGAGTATGATAGTCCTGAAGTTGATCAGGAAGTCCTGATAACCTCGGATATTGAACTTAAACCTGGCGATTTCTATAATATTGAAATCATCCAATCATCAGATTTTGACCTTTTTGGCAAACCTAACTGGCTGCCCAAATAGAATTTTGGATAATATTAATAACAATATAATCTGATTATTATAGGTATCACAAAGGGCAATTAACTAAGATGGCCTCATCATTCGGTTGGAGCCGGATCCTCTGATATATGCAATTCCTTATTTTTCTGGATCTTTATTTTAATTTCTGATTTTGCAGCATTAAAGCCCACATAGATTGTATCACCTTCCGACAAATTCGCCTTGATCAGAATCTCTGCCATCGGATCTTCGAGGTATTTCTGAATAGCGCGTTTTAGAGGCCGTGCTCCGAAATTGGCATCAAATCCTCTTTCGGCAATAAAATCTTTTGCTGCGCTTACAATCTTCAATTTGTAGCCAAGAGATTTGACCCTGTCGTATAAGCCTTTTAATTCCAGATCAATTATCTTATTGATTTCCTCTTTCCCAAGAGAATTAAACATAATTACATCATCTATCCTGTTAAGAAATTCAGGGGCAAAAGTCTTTTGGAGAGCTTTCTGCAAAATACTTTTTGTCTGCTCATCCCTTGATGCTTTTTTAGCCTGCGTATCAAATCCAATACCATGACCGAATTCAGCAATTTGTCTGGTTCCTATATTTGAAGTAAGAATAACGATAGTATTTCTAAAATCAACACGACGACCAAGGCTGTCAGTAAGCTGTCCTTCATCCAGAACCTGAAGCATGATATGAAAAACATCAGGATGAGCTTTTTCTATCTCATCAAGCAGTACAACCGAATATGGTTTTCTTCTTACTTTTTCTGTAAGCTGCCCTCCCTCCTCATACCCGACATATCCGGGAGGAGCCCCAACAAGTCGTGATACAGAGAACTTCTCCATATACTCACTCATATCGATTCGAACGAGGTTATCAGTTGTATCAAAAAGAAACTTGGCAAGAACTTTTGCAAGTTGTGTCTTTCCAACACCGGTAGGACCCAGGAAAATAAATGTACCGATAGGTTTATTGGGATCTTTTAAACCAGCTCTGTTCCTTTGAATTGACTTTACAACTTTATGAATTGCTTCCTCCTGACCTATTACGCTTCCCTTGAGTTCATCTGCCATTTTGAGTAATCTTGTACCCTCGGTTTGTGCAATTCTCTGCACTGGCACTCCTGTCATCATGGCAACTACTTCGGCAACTTTCTCAGCATCTACTGTTTCGCGGTTAACAGCAAGCTCTTTTTCCCATTTCTTTTTCTCCAGATCAATCATTTCAAGAATATCCTTTTCACGGTCACGGAAACTGGCAGCCTTTTCAAAGTTTTGATTTTTAACTGCCATCATTTTTTCCTTCTTTGTATCCTCAAGTTGTTTTTCAAGTGAAAGAATTTTTTCAGGAACTACTATATTCGAAATATGTACTCTGGAACCTGATTCATCCAGGGCATCAATAGCTTTATCCGGTAAATGTCTGTCAGAAATGTAGCGGTTTGTCAGCTTGACACATGCAACTATGGCATCATCAGTATAATTTACATTATGATGCTCTTCGTACCTCTCCTTAATATTATGCAGAATATGGATAGTCTCTTCAATAGATGTAGGTTCAACAATTACTTTCTGGAATCTCCTTTCTAAAGCGCCATCTTTCTCAATATGCTGACGATACTCATCAAGAGTTGTTGCACCTATACATTGAATTTCGCCTCTTGCAAGTGCCGGCTTAAGCATATTTGCAGCATCAAGAGATCCTGTGGCTCCTCCGGCACCAACTATAGTATGTATCTCATCTATAAATAATATAATATTGTCATTCTTTGAAAGTTCATTCAGGATAGCTTTCATCCTCTCCTCAAACTGCCCCCTGTATTTTGTACCTGCAACAATTGAAGCTAAATCGAGAGCCACAACTCTTTTATTAAAAAGTACTCTTGATACATTCTTCTTAATAATCCGCAATGCAAGGCCTTCAGCAATTGCTGATTTACCAACACCAGGTTCACCTATTAGAACAGGGTTATTCTTTTTTCTCCGTGATAATATCTGTGCGAGCCTCTCTATCTCCCTCTCACGCCCAACAACGGGATCAAGTCGTCCTTCTTCAGCTGCTTTTGTGAGATCTATTCCGAAATTATCCAAAACCGGGGTGTCAGATGATGATTTAGGTGATGCAGGTTGTGCTGCTTGACCTTTTCCAGTTCCTCCGAAACTCTGACCTTCATCATCTTCATCTCTGGGGTAATCAGCTTTGGAAGTCGGTGACTCAGCTTCTACCATTCTCTTAACCGACTGATAATTAACGTCCAATTCGGAAAGAAACCTCGTGACGAGTGCATTTTCATCCTTAAGTATAGCCAGTAGAAGATGCTCCGATTCAATACTGTTACTTTTAAGTGCCTTGGCTTCGAGATAAACAAGTTTAAGTATTCTTTCAGTACTTCGTAAAAGAGGTATTATATCGTGCCCTCCAACAGCAACCGGAGTTTCAACTTTTATGCTTTTCTCAAGTGAACTTTTTAGAACAGGTAAATCAATTCCCTGGTTGATAAGGATTTCTATGGCAACTCCTTCTCCGTCCCTCAAAATCCCCAGGAAGAGATGTTCTGGACTTATATGACTGTTACCCAGCCGTATAGCCTCTTCTTTACTATACCCAAGAATATCTTTAACCCTCTGCGAAAATTGTGAATCCATATTTAATTTTTCAATTATCTGTTAATTAAAACAATTTCGGACAATCTGTCAGAAACTTCTTACAAAATTACAATTAACTGCTAAATAAAAGTTAATTTCTACAAAATAGATATATGACAATTTCCGTGCCTACTTATGAACAAATTATGTTAAAAATTCGCCATACGAAAAGATCAAAAATAGGCAAATAATAACTATTTTCGTAATTCAAATCACCCGATTGGGTGTTACATTGTAAATATTTAATAATTAATCTGTTATGTCAGATAGAGAGAGGATCATTAAGGTCAATATTGAGGAGGAGATGAAGTCGGCATATATCGACTATTCTATGTCAGTTATAGTTTCAAGGGCATTACCAGATGTCAGAGACGGACTGAAGCCTGTTCATCGCAGGGTACTTTATGGAATGTCAGAACTTGGGGTATTAGCAAATAAACCATATAAAAAATCAGCAAGGATAGTGGGGGAGGTGCTCGGTAAGTTTCATCCACACGGCGATTCATCAGTTTATGAGGCTATGGTTAGAATGGCTCAGGAATGGTCATTAAGATATCCATTGGTTGACGGACAGGGTAACTTTGGATCCGTTGATGGTGACAGTCCTGCTGCAATGAGGTATACTGAGGCCAGATTAAAAAGAATCGCCGAGGAGATTCTGGCTGATATTGATAAGGATACTGTTGATTTTCAACCCAATTTCGATGATTCACTCACTGAACCAGTCGTATTACCAACCAGGATTCCAAATTTGTTGGTCAACGGAGCATCAGGGATTGCTGTCGGAATGGCAACAAATATGCCACCACATAATCTCTCGGAAATCATTGATGCTACAATTGCTTATATCGATAATAGCAATATTACAACTGAGGAGATTCTTCAATATGTAAAAGGACCTGACTTTCCAACCGGGGGTATAATTTATGGAGAACAGGGGATTAAAGATGCCTGTGAAACAGGACGAGGAAGGATTGTTGTCAGGTCAAAAACAGAGATAGAGCTTACTCATTCAGGCAGAGAGTGCATTATCGTCACTGAAATACCCTATATGGTTAATAAGGCTGAGATGATCAGGAAAATTGCAGACCTTATCAACGAGAAAAAACTGGAAGGTATTTCCTATATTAATGATGAATCGGATCGCAACGGCATGCGTGTTGTTATTATTCTCAAGAAAGATGCAAGTGCTAATGTTGTTTTGAATCATTTATATAAATACTCATCACTTCAGACATCCTTCAGTGTGAACAATATTGCATTGGTTAAAGGACGACCCAAGACTCTCAATACCAAAGATCTGATTCATTATTTTGTAAACCATCGTCATGATATTGTAATTAGAAGAACAAAGTATGATCTTGATCAGGCTGAAAAACGTGCCCATATTCTTGAAGGACTCATCATTGCCAGTGATAATATCGATGAGGTAATTGCAATAATCAAATCTTCCAAAACTCCGGATATGGCCAGGGAAAGGCTTATGGAGAGGTTTGGTCTATCTGATATTCAGTCAAGGGCAATAGTTGAAATGCGTCTTCGCCAACTCACTGGTCTCGAACAGGAAAAACTCAGAGCAGAGTATAAAGAAGTTATGGATCTGATTGAATACCTGAAAAGCGTGCTGGCAAGTCTTGACCTTCAAATGAAAATTATAAAAGACGAGCTTCTGGAAATCAAGGAAAAATATGGTGATATAAGACGAACTGAGATAATACCTAATGCGGAAGAATTCAATCCTGAAGACTTTTATTCAGATGATGAAATGGTAATTACTATCTCCCATATGGGTTATATGAAAAGGACACCACTGACTGAATTCAGGAGACAGAACAGGGGAGGAACAGGAGCAAAGGGCGGAGCCACCAGAGATGAAGATTTTATTGAACACCTCTATATTGCTACAATGCATAACACTATGTTATTCTTTACCAGCAAAGGAAAGTGTTACTGGTTAAAGGTTTATAATATTCCTGAAGGTTCCAGAACTTCAAAGGGCAGAGCTATGCAAAACATGATTAATATTGAACCTGACGATAAAGTCAGGGCATTTATTAATGTCAGGAACCTTAATGATGATGAATATATAAATAATAATTTTATAGTACTTTGCACAACAAAAGGAATTATCAAAAAAACTTCTCTTGAAGCATATTCACGACCCAGGACAAATGGAGTAAACGCTATTACTGTCAGAGAGGATGATGAACTCCTTGAAGCCAGGATGACTAACGGGAAGCATGAGATAATGCTGGCTGTAAAATCTGGCAGGGCTATCCGCTTCCCAGAAAACAAAGTAAGACCTATGGGCAGAACAGCTTCAGGTGTAAGAGGAATTAGACTTGCTAGCGAAAAAAGCGATTTTGTGGTTGGTATGATAACAATTGAAAATAAGGAGAAGGAGGTGTTGGTGGTCTCTGAGAAAGGTTTCGGAAAAAGATCTGATATTGATGGTTACAGAATTACTAACCGTGGAGGTAAAGGTGTAAAAACCATCAATGTCACAGACAAAACTGGATTTTTAATTGCGCTCAAAGATGTTACAGATAACCATGATCTTATGATCATCACACAATACGGAAATATCCTAAGAAGTCCTGTATCAGCTTTAAGAGTAATGGGAAGAGCTACTCAGGGTGTCAGATTGATCAATTTAAAAGAAAATGATATAATAGCATCTGTTGCATGTGTCCTTGTTAATGAGGATGATGACAATGAACCAATCAACTTATCAGAAGAAAATAACCTTAATGACGAGGAAATTGGCAAAGAATTTGATGATTAATAAGTAATATTATAAATTTGGCAAAATTATTTAAGACAAAATTAAAATTAATATCATGAAAAAAATTCTTCTGTTGATAGCAGTTATTAGTATTTCTCTCGGTGTAATGGGCCAGAAGGGAAAGGTAACCAGTGCTCTTAGTTACATTGATCAGGGTATCCTCGATAAAGCGAAAGAAGCCATCGATGCGGCATTGGTAAATGAGAGCTCAATGAATTGGTTCAATACATATTTTGCTAAAGGAAAGCTCTGCCAGGCAACCTTTGAATCTGAAAATCCTAAATTTAAAGCCTTTTATTCTGATCCTCTGGGCGAAGCATATGTCTCTTATGAAAAAGCAATTGAACTTGACCCTAAAGGTGGCATAAAAAAGAAAATTATTACAAATATGATCTACAACTCTCTGGCACTCAACCTTTTTTCTCAGGGAAGTGCAAGATTTGAAGCCAAGGATTTTGAAGGTGCTCTAAAATCATTTGAGATACAGATCAAGATTACTGAAAGTGATAAATTTGCTGGTGCAGTAGATACAGGAATGTACTATAATGCAGGTCTTGCAGCGGTAAATTGCTCAAAATATGAAAAAGCCATCAAATATTTTGAGAAGTGTGCTGAGATGAAGTATTTAGGTATTACACCATACTTCCAGATTTATGAAAGCTATCTGGGATTGCGGGATACTGTTAAAGCTGAGTCTATCCTGACTAATCTGACTAATATTTTTCCGAATAATAAAGATATAACTTTACAACTCATTGATTTATACTTGAAGAGTAATAAGAATGAAGAAGCTCTTAAATATATTAAGATCGCAAAAGAAAATGATCCTACAAACTATAGTCTTTATTATGCTGCAGGAATTATGTTTCTGAATCAGAATAAATTTGATGATGCTCTTCCTGAACTTATTAAATCAATCGAATTGAAATCTGATTATTACGATAATCAATATGCAGTTGGAGTTGCTTATATCAATAAAGCTGCTGATATGTTTGTAAAAGCTAACGACATAATGGATGTTAAAAAATACAGTGCAGCTATTGATGAAGCAAACATTGTTTATGCCAAAGCACTTCCATATATGGAAAAGGCTCATGAGCTTAAACCTGATGATATTTATTCAATGCAGAGCCTGAAAGAACTATATTACAGGTTAAAAATGATGGATAAGCATAATGAAATAAAAGCTAAGCTTGATGCTATGGAGAAAAAGTAGTTTCTTAAATATATTATTTTTTTTGAAGAGGGTGTCTTAACAGGACACCCTCTTTGTTTTATATAATTGTCTTGTCCTGAAATAGCGTTACACAAAAATGAGTAACGTTATGAAAACAATT
>CAZXFB010000036.1:0-43678 GCA_964639725.1 uncultured Rikenellaceae bacterium | reverse complement strand
TAACACGGACGGTTGGGGTAATAAACTTGTCACAATTTTTGCGCGCCACCTTGACAATTTTATCATGACGATTAACTTTTTACTCATCTGCCAAATCCGGGACTTCGGCTCTGGACAAATCCTGCAACCGAGACAACTTTATCGTTCGCCGGGACATGCAAAAATTGCGCCATACCCTCCTTGCACCGTGACAGCTTTCTGGCTAAAGTATCGGGATCGTGACCGGATGCTTCGTCGGGTAACGTTTACTCCCTCAACCGCCGGGCCGTTAGCGTTTATACTAACTGCCCACTTGATGACTATTATTATTAACATTTTACTCTACATCGCTGGCAGTCATCTGCTAAATAAAATGCTTTTGCCTAATAATTTAAAGTGAAATGATAATAGCCATTGATGAGTCTGGAATCTTTAGTGCAAATAAACCAGAATATTGCATTTTCTTATCAGTGATTATTCCTACAGATGATAAGAAAAATCTAATCATCAAAACTTCTTATAAAAATTGGGAACAAAAACTTAGCAATAAGTTTTTTGATAAAAAAGGGGAAGTTAAAGGATCTTTACTGGGGGAACCTGAATTGATAGATTTTACTAGAAATGTGCTCATCCCTTTTAACGATTTGAGAATATATTATATAGCCTTTGATACATCAAAGCTGGATACTGAAATTGTTAGAAAGTACCTCGATTTTGAAGTTGCTCAACTCGAATTAAGTGTTCAAGACTTTAATAACCACAATGCGCCAAAGAAACAAACGAATTATATTGTTTCAATAAAAGACTGGTTAAAAAGTAAAAATCAACAAGAATTTCTAAAGATTTTAGGACTAAGATATTGCTCATTCAATTCCCTTTATCAAACAATGATATACTTCTTCGGCAATCTTAGAGAAAGTGAAATAATAAACGGATCCTATGAAATTGATAAAGACTTCATTAATGACCAAAACATCTATTGGAAAGGATACTTTAAACAATTATTTCAAGAGTTTACATCAAATCAACCATTACCAATTGTTGATACTTGGGATAAAGAAAACCATCCCTTTTTTCAGCATTACCCTATCCTATCCGATAACAAATTAAATCTCACAAAGCTACTTAAGACAAATTTTTCATTTAAGGATTCAAAATCGAGTATTTATATCAGAATTACAGATATTTGTGGTATTATAATATACCGACATCTAAATCAAAACATATACAAATCAATTTTCCATTTTTTGACTTCCAGAGCATTAACCAATGAAGGCATTGGAGAATTACTTATGCTCAGAGATTTCGACTTTCAAAAAAGATTGCATCAGATAAGAACTGAATTAAATTTAGATTGAAATTAATCCCTTAAACACATCCATATGAATGATTTAGAAGATGATTATGAAAACATCCCAATGGTTGAAGTCATAAAAAAAATTAAAATGCTTTCATCTTTGACACCTGACAAAAAGAACATCATGCAGATGACATCAGTACTTGGAGTTCATTTATGCAAATTGCAAAAGGAATTTAGATATCCTCCAGTATTCACACTTGATTTAATTCCAATTCCAAAATCTCAAATGAGAAGATGGGGATTTGAGTATGCTTCATTAATTGTTAAAAAACAGGGGATATTAAAACAATTTCAACAAGATGGAGCATTATATTGTACGATGTTTCAGGAAATGACATCAAGTCAATGGGACGCAATAAAATCTGGCGCAGTAGAAAATTTAATCCTTTATAACGCTGAAATGAGGGATAAAAAATCTTCCTCATTGTCTATTTCAACTGAATTTAAATTTATCATTGATAGCTATCGTACTGAATATGACAAAGAGGTAATTGAATTACACTCCTTCCTAAAATCCAAAAAATCAATTGGCTGTATGATGTCTTTGTTTCTAATTTTAATCTCTAGTTTTATCCTAATATGGATTATTTAATAGATCAGAGGACAATTTTAAATTATATAATAAGATAGGCATGAATACAAAGGAGATCCTTATTGAAAAGCAACGTGAATACATAGCTCTGTTGTTGAACGAATCTGTAATATCAGATTTAATTGAATGGCAAGAAAGATGTAAGTTGCTGGATATAGAAATTAAGCTACTTGAAGAAAGATTAGCAAAAAACTCAAAAAAAGAAAAAGATCAAATGACAAAGGAGGAAGCCAAAAAGATTGCAGATAAAGTTCGTGGTTTAAAAGGCACTGACTGGGGACTAAGCTTTTAATATCTATGATAAAATAATACATACACACGCTAATAAAGAGGACTTCATTTAGTACTTAGTGCCAAGCATGGAGTCTCACGTTGCTATAAATTCATGCACATGACCTTTTTCTATGCACTTACCAACGTTATTTGTGATTCAGGAGCAATCACTTTTCAGATAAGTTTTGGATAACTTTTTCACAGGAAACAATTCTTAAAGGATAAAAGTACCTGTCGCTAAGATAACTTTAAATCAATCGAAAAACACCAGGAAAATCATCAGGAAAAACAGTTTTCAGATAGACTCCCGTTATAGCCAATGCATCGTGAGTTATTTTCATACGAAGGAAACTCTAGTGAATATTACCACATTATGAAGAAAAATTAAATGATAAAATATATTAATTGACAACCTGTTCGAAAATGCAAACTCTATTATAAGGATTTAATAAAAAACCAATGTCTCAAAAAAGAATGTTGATATATTGTAATTCAATGTTTAATCTCTAAATATATTTATTATGGAATCGGTAATATATTTTGGTATTGCAGTTTTATTATCTTTTTTCAGTAGCTTTTCTGGTGCATTTCACGCATCTACTTTGTATTGGGGACGCCTTTTAGCAGGATTAACAACCAAGGAGGACATTTCTGACCTGGTATTAAAAACAAGAATTTCTATCGAATCCATAAGTAATCCAGGTTTACAAGGAGGCCTTACTACACGATCTCATCAAATGAGACAAAACCTTTCTTATATTGTAACGATATGTCTATTAATATCTGGTTTCATTATTTTTAAATGGTATGTTCCAGTCCTTACTCTTATTGGAATATTTCTTCTTAGATTCATCATACAAGCATTACTTCCTAAATCCGATTCAGACTACTTTAAAACTAAAATCATTAGCGAATTAACTTCACAACGTGATTATTTTAAACGAAATCAAGATAACATTAAAGAGGAAGCTACGGAGTATTTTCTTAATAAAATGATGCATTATACTAATTTGGATAAACCAGAAGCTCAAAATATGGAATCTACCTATTACCTATCACCTACTGCATTTGCAAATATGAGCAAAAGGGCTCTGGAAAAATATGTTGTAAAAGATTTTAGAAGTGCAATTGCAATCTATGATAAAATTCTTGATTTAAATCCAATCATTTGCAATTCTTTAAAAATGAGAGCCCAATGTTTAGAAATTCTGAATTTCAATCTTGATGCATTAGAGGATTATGAATCTGCATTTAGAATAGATAATTCAGATGGTAACCAAATTGGTTTAATGGGTCTACTTTATTCAAAAATAGGTGAATTAGAAAAGGCAAAATATTATTTAGAATTAGCTGTTACAAAAGGTTGGAAAACATATGAGCCCAACCTAATAATGCTAAATACCTTGTCCGAAGGAACCCTGAAAGTATTAATTGAAAAAAGAAAACAACCGGAAAACTTATTAAGGCGAAACAAAGATGATTTTAAAGAAAATCTCTCTGAAATAGATAGATCAGAATTTAACGAAAATCTAATCAAGACAATTAAATGCGTCAACGAAGGACTTTCACTTGATCCGGAAAATCGTAAACTCAATGAATTACGTGATAATCTTTATTCTAAACTGAATTAACTTACCTCCTTTGTGTTAACACGGATTAAGTATTGGTTTGACATAATATGAAATATAAGATTTACCTTTTTATTCAAAGGGTTTAAACAAAATATTGAAAAATGGAAGAACATATAATAGAATATAAGAAATGGATTTATAAGGTCAAGGAGAACAGAGCAAAGAACTCAATTAAGCTTGAAATTTTACCTGACATTCAACTAAATACACCCATTGAATTATGTAAATACTTTGATTTTAAAGATTATAATGTTGATTTAATAACTGGAAAATATTTTTATGGATCACATCCATTTGATCTAAACGATCCTTTTGATCTTAATAAAAATATGTTAAAACTTGATTCGAAAATAATGAACGAATTGTATGAGGTTTACTTTTCTCGATTTGGTATTCTATCTATGACCGAAAATGATTTAGATCCTCTAATGTGGAGCCATTATGGATCGCATAGAGGATTTGTTATAAAATACAAGATTAACAAAATCCTAATAAATTTTTTTGGTCCCTTCCCAATTAACTATATTGATGATTTTGATCCAATTGAATCTGAAAATAAATTATTAACTCTATTAGTGGCTTCAAATATCAAGTTCAAAGAGTTTTGGCAAAACGAAAAAGAATGGCGCTTTATTCTTTTTTCTCCCAATATGATGAAGCTTCCAAATTTTATTCAAAAAAAACTAAACATTAATAGGACACGAAAGAGATATTTCAAATATCGAAATGATTTTTCTATTAAAGAAATTATTATGGGATACAAATTAATTCTTAATGATAGAGTTAGAATTCTAAAATATGATTCTGAAATAATGGAGCTTACAACCAAAGATGATCTTATCATCAGATTTCTTAGTACCATTCATAAATCAGAAATCAATACATATCTTATAAATCTTCATCCTTCTGAATACTCAAGATTTATTAAACAAAAAGTTTTAATTAAACCAATCGGAAGATGCAAGTTCATTTTTAATTTTTCATAGATTAAATCAACATTATTATATGACTCTTAATTGAAGCACTGGCTATAATACGGACAATGCTATGAAAAGCAACCACCCCGAGTTTATAATGTAAGAAAACTGTACACATGGTCTTGCTGGACTTTCCTCATGTATAGAGAACTCCAAGAACAACATGAAACTCATGATTAGTTTATTATAATATAGAAACCCCTGGTCGTGCAAAAACCAGGGGTCATCGCTGCATTGCATCCTTTGTGGAGGCAGGATGCTTGCCAATAGAGTTAAAATTCTAGTTTCAAATTACTTCAAAGAAGGCGACACGTATTGATTAAATTAGAATCTTATATATTTATAATTACACGATTAATACAGCATACCAAATTTATGCATATTGGTTTTAATTTCATAATTTTAACAATATAAATTTAACAACACGAACCAGACAGTCAATTAAATAAATATTAATAGCGTAAGCTGTTATTCTTGCTTTGTAAAACCACCAGATTTATGATATCCACAGGAATGATAGGCGAACGCTCACGGACGACGTGGGCTTTGCTTATTGTGGATGTGGTGCCTGGTGGTACCTACAAAGCTGTAAGATTTAGGTCCACGTCCTTATTTATACTATTCAAAACCCAACCTGACAAATTATGAAGAAACTGTTTTTTTTTGACTATGCAATTATTGGAATTATAGCAGTGGTAATATTCGCATTATTAATAAATCTCCTAATAACTAGAAAGAATAAGATTTCCGAAAATGAATCTACTGCCAGAACTCATGCTTGGGACCATTTAAAACAAGGGAATGAAAAACTAGGAACGAAAAACTATAAAGAAGCATTAATCGATATTGAAATGTCAATTAATCTGGATCCCAATCATAGAGATTCCTATATACTTAGAGCAATTGCTAAAAAAAATCTTGCAGATACACTTGGTGCTTTAAATGATTATTCAAAAGCCATAGAATTATCCCCTATTTCATCTTCAGCACCTTATTATGATAGAGGTATTCTTAAGTATTACCTTAAAGACTTTAGAGGTGCTATTGTTGACTTTTCCAAAAACATTGAGGTAAATCCGGGATTTAATTGGGCTTACTTATTTAGAGGACTAGCGAAGATCAAAATTGGGCTCAAAGATAGTGGGTGTTTGGATCTAAGCAAAGCTGGAGAACTTGGTAAGCTCGAAGCTTATGATTCCATAAGGGAATATTGTAATTGAGTTAATTCAGATTTATAATTAAAGAGTCTCTACTTTTCACCAACCCCAAAATCCCACATTTCACTCTCTTCAGGAACCTGGGAAATATATACATAATAGCTTAAATCGCTGAGTTGTTTCAGTATAGTTTCAGTAGATGGTCAAAGAAAAAAGCGCATTCATACATTATGTAACTGTTTGCGCTTTTTATTATGTGGGCCCAGCTGGGATCGAACCAGCGACTCCCTGATTATGAGTCAGGTGCTCTAACCATCTGAGCTATGGGCCCTGAATCAAAACGGACTGCAATATTAGGAATTAACTAATAATAATGCAAGAGGGTTAAAAAAGATTATTAATTTTCTTCTATTCTTAAGTATTGCATCAGTATGTTTACGGCTTCATCCATATCATTACCAAAAGTAAGTATCCCGGCTCTGTCGCCAGCCATAACTATAATCCTTTTTTCAATTACATCCGATTCACTGAAGAGCCTGAATATATCCTTAGCTAATCCAATAGTACCATAATCAAGTGATGGGTTGGTGGTTGGGATCTTATGTATCAATTCGTTCCAGAGTTCAATACTATGAACATGAATAACTGCATTGGCACCAGGATCGGCTAAATAAATTGCTGCATGAGTCAGTGATTCTGATGATGCTTTCAATGGTCCGACACACTGAACAGCATTATTCTCAATATTAAAAGAATTAACTTTTACATAATGACCCGGTTCCAGTTCAGGAATTTCACCTGTTGAAGAACCTGTTATAATAAACTGGTTTCCTCCCCGGATCCTCATACTTATATTCCCAAATGCAACACCGTTTTCGTATGCCCCGATAAGGTCCATATTATAAAGGATCTCTCGCCAGTAATTAATAATTTCAAACTGTTCGTCAGAGATTACGGGGCCCGACTGGCTCCAGTGGCAATTGAATTTCACTACCCCTTCCATTTTTATTAATTTAATCTGAAAACAATTTAACAATGTCTTTTTCTTTTGCCCTGCAAATCCCTTTTTCTGTTATAAGGGCGGTAATGAATTTTGCCGGGGTTATATCAAAACCAAAGTTGGCGGTAACAGAATTTTCAGGACATGTAAGTACTGATTGCAACTTTCCTTCAGAAAATCCTGTAAAATATTTAACTTCATCCTGATCCCTCTCTTCAATATCTATTTCTGTTAAACCATCACTTATACTGAAATCTATGGTTGATGAAGGGAGTACAGAATAGAATGGAATCTTATTCTCAAATGCTGCCAATGCTTTAAGATAAGTTCCTACTTTATTTGCATTGTCTCCTTTTCGCGTTGTACGGTCGCTTCCCACCAAAACCAAATCAACCATTCCATGCTGCATAAGATGGCCTCCTGTATTATCAGGAATTATGGTATAAGGAACACCATGTTTTCCGAGTTCCCAGGCTGTTAGTCTCGATCCCTGGTTTAAAGGTCTTGTTTCATCGACCCAGATATGAACAGGAATTCCCTGATCATGTGCAAGATATATTGGTGCCGTAACGGTTCCATATTCAATTGATGCCAGCCATCCTGCATTACAATGAGTAAGAATATTAACTGGTAATCCCTTCTTGTTGATACTTATTCCCTTAATGAGTTCCAATCCGTGAATTCCAATCTGGCGGCATTTTTCCTTTTCCTGTTCGCATATATCGACTGCAGCTTTAAGGGCTCTATCCGATAGTGACTCAATTGTTAAGTCTTTCGCCAAAGTTTCCATTACTTTGTTGATAGCCCATGATAGATTTACAGCTGTTGGCCGGGAGGATTTAAGATAACGTGCCGCATTTGAAAGATGATCATGTATGTTTGAAATTGAGGTTAATTCAAGTGTTGCGAAATAAATTCCAAAGGCACCTGCAGCTCCAATCACCGGGGCTCCGCGCAGAGTCATATTCTTAATAGCAAAAAATACATCATCAACGGAACGAAGATCCTTTATTTCAAAAAAGAAAGGAAGTTTTTGCTGATCTATTACTCTGACAATTGTCTGGTCAGATTCGTCCAGCCAGATACTTTGATAATTTATATTGTCAACTTTCATTTTAAAAATGCATCTCTGCCGGCAAACAAATAATCTTCAAAAGTACAAAATATTGAGAGAATATTTTAACCATTGCTTTGTTCAAAAAACAATATTTCGAATTATCGACCAATTTATTCTAAGTTTTTGGATCAAAAAATTATGTTCTATATTTGCAAAAGTGAACAAGACGAGTGAATATTATTGATATATGATTAATAAAGAGGAGTATAGGAAGAAAATTATTATTTCGGCCGGACAGATTTTCAGTCGTTACGGATTCCGGAAAACAACCATGGAGGAGATAGCAAGAGCACTCAAAATGGGTAAAAGTTCCATCTATTATTATTTTGAGAGCAAAGAAGATATTTTTGAGGCAGTTGTCCTTAATGAAGCCAATATGCTTAGAAATGAGCTTACAAGGACAATCAAGTCAGTTGAATCTCCTATAGAAAAGA
This sequence comes from uncultured Rikenellaceae bacterium, assembly GCA_964639725.1. Taxonomy (GTDB): domain Bacteria; phylum Bacteroidota; class Bacteroidia; order Bacteroidales; family VadinHA17; genus LD21. The sequence goes on along the minus strand of CAZXFB010000036.1, from coordinate 35,158 downwards.
TGAGGAACTATGTTTTTGTAAGAATGAAAGCATTCGAAAAACTTTCAAATTATTATAACGCTATCTTTGATAAGGACCTTGATCATTTTGAATTTATTGAAAATATCCGAGCCAAGTATGATCGTGAGGAGTTAGCAATTTTAAGGCTTATCCTTTATCATGGTGCAAGAAAAAAGGTGTTTAACATAATTAACAGTGAATATACTGCACTTGCTATTCAGACTACCCTTAAAGGACTTGAGGTTCCTCTTTTCTGGAAAAAGAAAGAGGAGAATATCGAAAACAGACTTGAAGCAATTCTGAATGTCTTGTTTTACGGGATAGTAAGCAAATAAGCACTATCGTTTAATTATTGCCCTTTTGTTCCTTTTAATGCTCCAGAATAATCCGGTCAATCCCATAAGAATAAAAGGAATGCTCAACCATTGACCCATATTGATTTTCATTGAAGCTTCAAAGGCTACCTGGTCTTCTTTCAGGAATTCGATAAAAAAGCGGGCGGTAAAAATCAGGATACACACCAGGCTAATCAGAATTCCCTGGATATGTTCCCCTTTTTTTGACCAGTAAATCCGGTAAAGGAGAAAAAAGATCAACAGATAAGCCAGACCTTCATATATCTGAGTTGGATGTTTTGGAGCTACCTCACCGTTTCTCAAAAAGACAAATCCCCATGGTACAGTTGTTTCAATACCATAGATTTCTGAATTCATAAGGTTTCCCATGCGGATAAAGAAGCCAGAGAGAGCAACAACGATAGCAATTCGGTCCAGTATCCAGGTATAATCTTTTTTTTCTTTTCGTGCAAAGAGCCAGATAGCTATAAGGATACCTATTGCAGCACCATGGCTTGCGAGACCACCATGCCATATCATAAGGATCTCAAGCGGGTGTGAAAAATAATATGAGGGTTCATAAAAAAGACAGTGACCGATCCGTGCACCTGCGATTGTCCCTACAGCCATATAAATTGTCAGCCTGTCGAGGACTACTTCGCTGAGATTTTCATTTTTAAATATCTTGTTCATAATGATATAACCTACCAGAAAGGATGAAGCAAAAAGTAAACCATACCATCTGACAGCAAAAGAACCTATACGGAAAATTTCCGGATTTACTTCCCAGGGAATAATAAGTAAATGCATAATTAGCGGGTTAAATTAGACGTCAAAGTTAAAAAATAATATAATAGTACATCATTAAAAGAGCCCTATGTATTAAGGGTTTTAACTCAATTTCGGAATGTGTCTTTAAAAAAAATGTATGTTTGTATTTAGAAAATGTTGTTTTAATGATCCACAGCAGAAATAGTCGTTTTTATCTTTTAATACTTCTCTTTACTTTGATTTGGGGTTGTGCCAAAGTCAGTGCTCCTGCAGGTGGACCTAAGGACAAAAAGAGTCCGGTTGTAGTAAAAAGTGTACCCGAGAATGGTGCAAGAAACTTCAGGGAGAATAAACTGGTTATAACATTTGATGAATATGTTGTTCTCGAAAAGATTAATGATAAATTTATGGTTTCCCCGCCTATGCTTAAGAAGCCTGTTGTTTTAATAAGGGGAAAAAGTGTGGTAGTGGAATTCGAAGATACTCTTAAAGATAGTACAACTTATACTTTTAATTTTCAGGATGCGATAAGGGACCTTAATGAAGGCAACATAACGGATAATTTTCAGTTTGTTTTTTCAACAGGTAAAGTAATTGATTCTCTTTCAGTTAGAGGGAATGTATATAATGCTTATAATCTTGAGGTGCCTGAAAATACTCTTGTTCTTCTTTTCAGGGACCTTTCCGATACGTCAGTTATAAAGCAACTTCCCGATTATATATCAAGGGTTAACCAGAATGGCAGTTTCAGGATAAATAATGTAAGGGAGGGCAAGTATCGCCTTTATGCGTTAAAAGATAATGATAACAGCAAGAATTATAACCTGATAGAGGAAGAGTTTGCTTTTCTTGATGACCCGGTTGAGATTACTCCTGAAAATAATTTTTTTCCTGTAATTAAAGACACAACAGGAATAAAATCAGGGGCAGGTGCTACTACTGATTCTATCCTTGCAACGAAAGGTAATACTCTTATTCTTTTTGCTGCACAAAAAAAAGCTCATTATCTGACATCCTCAGACAGGAAGATGGCTTACCAATTGATATATTCTCTTTCTCTTCCTCCAGACAGCATGAAATTCGAATTCTCGATTCCTGATAACAGGGATGATAAATATTTTATTGAAAGGAACAAAAATAATGATACTATGAGGATCTGGCTTACAGACAGCACATTATATTCACAACCACAGATCACTACAGTTATCAGATATCCTTTTACGGATACAACAGGGCTCCTTACTCAAAAAGATGACACTGTTCTGTTGAGGTTTCTGGCACCAAGACCCACAAGGGGTAAGGTACAGCGGGTGCCTTTAAAGGTATCAAACAATATAGGTTCAGGGAATTTAAAGCCGGGTCAAAGGATCTTCTTTTTATCACAGACTCCTTTCAAGGAGCCGGATACTTCAGTTATCAGACTTTACGAAATAATAAATGAAAATAAAGTAAAAGTCCCATTTTCATTAGTAAAAGACACCTCAAATGCAGGAAGATATGATATGACAGCTAAGCTGACAGAAGGGAAAAAATATCTTTTTATTGCTGATTCAGCAGCATTTGGGAATATTTATGGAGATTACTCTGATTCAACTGGAATAAAGTTTTCTGTACTTGAATCAAAATCCTTTGGGAAACTAGTTGTGAATATCGGAAATGTTGAAAACAATCTTATTGTTCAGCTTCTTGATAAGACAGATAACCTTGTAAGGGAGAAGCAAGTTAAAAGTAACGGTAAAATAGATTTTCCCCTTCTTGAAAAAGGATTTTACCGGTTACGTGCTGTTTTTGATCTGAACGGTGACGGAAAATGGACAACAGGAGATTTTTCTGCAGGCATACAGCCGGAACCAGTAACTTATTATTCAACAGAGATTGAAGTCAGAACTGACTGGACAGTTAATCAGGATTGGACTATTGGAGAAAAGAATTTCAAGGAACAAAAGCTTAGAGATACTAAGAAAAAATAGATCAGTTTTTTATATGTTCTTTTTACAGATTTAATAATAAAATTTTTCAAATGAAAGAAGTTGTTGCTGGCATTGACATCGGCGGTACCAATACCGTTTTCGGACTGGTTGATAAACTTGGTAATGTAATAACAGAAGGATCGTTGCAGACTTTCAAATATCCTGATATTCAGGATTTCATATCAGCAATAGCTAATGCAATCGACAAATTGCTGGCCGGCAATAAGACACTTAAACTGACTGGTATTGGTATTGGCGCCCCGAATGCCAATTATCACAAGGGCACAATAGAACTTGCACCAAATCTTGCCTGGAAAGGGATAGTTCCTCTTGTAGATCTTATGAGAGAAAGAATAGATGTTCCTGTAGTTGTCACGAATGATGCTAATGCTGCTGCAATGGGTGAAATGATCTTTGGAGGAGCAAAAAAAATGAGAGACTTCATTGTTTTAACTTTAGGAACAGGACTTGGAAGCGGAATTGTTATTAACAGAGAAGTTGTATATGGCCATACCGGATTTGCCGGTGAGCTGGGCCATTACATAATTGAACCCGGAGGAAGAGATTGTGGTTGCGGCCGGAATGGATGTTTAGAGACATATGCTTCTGCATCAGGTCTTGTACGAACCGTTTTATTTATGTTAAGTGAGATGAGGGATGAGAGTTCTTTAAGAGACATAGCTCCTTCAAAGTTAACAGCAAAGAAAATTGCTGAGGCTGCAATAAATAAAGATCCGGTAGCACTTGAAGCCATGGATTTTACAGCAGAAAGACTTGCTTTCGGGATAATAAACGCAATTGTTTTCTCAAGCCCTGAGGCAATATTTTTATTTGGAGGACTTGCCCAGGCAGGAGAGATCCTGTTTAAACCTGTTAGAAAATACGTTGAAAAGAATGTTCAGCCAATTTTCAAAGGAACAGTAAAAATTCTTCCATCTGGTGTACCTGAAAGCAATGCAGCGGTACTGGGAGCAGGGGCTCTTGCCTGGAACGAATTTAGAGAGAGATTGTAAGGATTGTTGTGTTGAGAAAAATCTAAATTAATTGTATTTTTGGTTCTGTAAATAAGGAGAAAAAAAGCTGCATCAGATGAAAACCATTGAAGTTCATAAAATTAAATTTAAGAAAAAGTTTCCAAGTCTGGAAGAGATTTCAATTCAACTTGATAATTCAGGGAAAAGGTATCAAATTGACACAATAAACTGGAAAGAGTATGCATATAAACCGGCAGTTGCATTTGCTCTGGGTTATACAGATAACGAGATATTGTTGAAATATTATATAACAGAGGAATACTTTAAAGCCGAAAAAACCGAGACGAATCAGAGAGTATGTGAAGATTCGTGTGTAGAATTTTTTGTTTCACCCGAAGATGACGGAATATATTATAACCTGGAATTTAACGGCATCACAACCTGCCTTTTAGGAACCGGGACATGCAGGGAGAACAGTAAGAAAGCTGATGCAGATATTATTTCAAAAATAAGACGGTTGTCTTCAGCTGGAGAAACTCCTGTAACAGAGAGAAAGGGCACTTTTTCATGGACTATTACAATTGCTATCCCATTTGAAGTATTCTTTCATCATAAGATTACCTCTGTGAAGGGAAAATCCTTCAAAGCTAATTTTTACAAATGCGGAGATACACTTTCGGTGCCACATTATGTTACATGGAATCCTGTTGGGACACAAAACCCAGATTATCATCAACCTGGCTATTTTGGAACAGTTAAGTTTGTTTGAATTGTTAAGGTTTCCAATTATCTTAGATTGTTGAGGGGAATAAATTTTAAAATGAATATATTTTCTTTTTGCGATTTTCAGGGATAAAAAAATGAAAGGAGAATCAAGGTCTAAGGGATAACAAGTTTTAATTAACAACATTATAGAAATTATCAGAAATGTCAAAGGGGAATGTACTTATCGGTCAATCGGGGGGACCTACATCTGTGATCAATTCCAGTCTGGCCGGAGTAATTGAGAGTGCCAGGGAGATGAAACTTGCAGAAGAAATTTACGGAATGCAATATGGAATTGAGGGTTTTATGCAGGAATTACTTTTCGACCTGGGGAAACAACCACTCAGTGTGATCAAAGGATTAAGGAATACTCCTTCTTCAGCTTTGGGATCATCACGTCATAAAGTACAGGAGAAGGATCTACCTCGTATTCTTAAGGTTTTAAGGAAATATGATATCAGGTATTTCTTCCTGATAGGAGGGAATGACACTATGGATACTATTAACAGAGTCGAAGAGTATTGCAGAAGTGAAAAATATGAGCTAACAGGTATTGGAATTCCTAAAACTGTTGATAATGATTTGTTTGGGACAGATCATACACCTGGTTTTGCTTCTGCTGCCAGAACAAATATTCTGAATGTTATGCAGGCGGGGATTCTTGCCAGGGACATGCAGAAGGTTGATAAGTTTGTAATATACCAGACTATAGGCAGGGATGCCGGCTGGCTGGCTGCTGCAACAGCCCTTGCCAGGAAGGATAGCGATGATGCTCCTCACCTGATATACGCTCCTGAATTTTACTTTGATCGTGAGAAATTTCTTAAGGATGTTAGTGCCTCTGTTAATAGTAACGGATGGGTTTCGATAGTTTGCGGAGAAGGTATCAAATATGCTGATGGAACACCTGTAAGTTCATCAACAACTAAAGATAAGTTCAACAATACCGAGTTCGGAGCTATGGGAGGGTCAAGTGTCGGACTCTCACTTCACAGGATGATAACTGAGGAATTTGGATATAGAGGAGAGTTTCAGATCACGGAATCTTTAATAATGTGCGACTTTACAAGAGCTTCGGCAATTGATCTTGAAGAGGCTTTTCAATGCGGTGTTGAAGCAGTAAAACTGGCAAAGAAAGGAGAAACAGGCTATATGGTAAGCATTGTCAGATTATCAGATCACCCTTATCAGATAAGTTTTGGAAAAACAGCCCTTAAAGAAGTTGCGGTTGCTGCAAAACCTATGCCTGCAGGGTTTTTCAATACTGATGGGAACCATGTTTCGCAATCATTTATTGATTACATGAAGCCACTTACCGGAGAACTTCCTGATTTTACACGACTGGAAAAAATATTCACAAAAAGATAAAAATAATCTGACTATGGTAACAAAATTTAACAAAGTTGCATTGTCGTTTCATGCTCATCCTGATGATGCTGAAGCCTGGAATGCCGGCGTACTGAAACACTTGAAAGATAAAGGCTATAAGATCGTTATTGCAACCATGACAGGAGGAGACCTGGGTGGCTGTAAAATGACCATGGAGGAGACAGCTGCTGTTCGATTTGAAGAAGCAAAAAAAGCAGCTAAAGTACTGGATGCAGAGTATTACACTCTTGGTGGCATCGACGGGTTTCTTTATGATACCAAAGAGCTCAGGTTAAAAACAATTTCGCTGATAAGAAAAGTGAAGGCAGGAGTGATTTTTACTCATCTGCCATCGGATTATCATTCCGACCACAGGACTACAGCAAATATTGTTGAAACAGCGGCAATGGTGTCTTCACTTGATACTGTACCTGTCAGCGAGAAGCCACTTGATGTTACGCCACTATTGTACCACACATCTCCACTGACATTATCTGATCCGCTCGGATCACAGATAGTGCCGCCACACTTTTATGTGGATGTTACATCGGTTATCGGCACCAAGAAAGAGATGCTTGAGCATCATCTTTCACAACAGGAGTTAATGAGGCACATGCATAAAATGAATGATTTCTTCGGGTTTGTGCTTGAAGGGAACCGTAATTACGGGAAGATGTCAGGAGTAGAGTATGCTGAGGTGTACTGGCAACATCTGGGAGGAGGTTTTCAGAAAGAACCACAGGTTCAGAATGACTTATCTGAATTTTTAATAAATAAAATGTAAGTGCTATGAATCTCAAGGAGGAAAAATATAACAAATTCGCCCTGATAAGGGAAATGTTGGAGACTCCTGATATTATCAGGAATTTTGATAAGATGGCAGTGGAGCAATTTTCAAAAAAAGCTTCTTCACGTAAAGGATTGTTCTTTACAGGTGAAGGGAGCAGCAGGATTTTCCCTGCAAAAAGAGCAATATATTCATCCATGAAGAAAGAATTTTCTCTTCCCATTTTATCAGAAGGGGCAACTCAGGCCATGGAATATAATTTAAATGATTTTGCTGTTTTTGCTTCATCTAATTCGGGTCAGACTAAAGAAGTTATTCGCCTGGTTAGTGAACTAAAGAAAAAGAATCACCCTGCCGTTTTTGGTATTACAGCTAACCAAAACACAAAACTCGAAGAAGTTGTCTCAGCCACACATGTATTATCGTGCGGAAAAGAAGATGCTGTTGCCGCAACCAAATCAGTTATCGAGCAAGGTCTGTTTTATGATTCACTTCTTCGTCATATAAGAGGAGAGAAGATGGGAAAGCTGGAGGATCTGGCGGATCAGACAGCGCTTGCTCTGTCAGCGAAAATTGAGCCTGGAGTAACAGATATTATCAGAAAAGCAGATCTTATTTTTTTTGCCGGGAAAAATAACGGGGTTGCTGAAGAGCTTGCACTTAAGACCAATGAGATAACCAGGAAAAAATCCGATTTTCTTGAGGGGACTTTTGCTGTTCATGGTATTGAAGAGGTTATGACTAAGAATGAAGTTCTTATCTGGATCGATCCCTTTGAAAGTGAACAGCAGAAATTTTATGATTGTCTTGTCAAGGGAGTGGGGATGAATATTATAGCAATATCATCACACAAGACTATGTTCCCTACAATAATTATTCCGGATGGTGGTGAGTATGCTGAATATGTTCAGCTTGCTGCCGGCTGGAATCTCCTTGTTGAAACTGGGATATCCCTGGGGATCAACCTTGACATACCAACACGGGCTAGAAAAGTCGGTAATGAATATGTAGCAGAATAATTAAGTGACATATAATGGCCTTTTGATGGCTTAATACCATAAGTTAATTGTGGCAGGGCTAAAATTTTCAAAGAGCATTCAATGGTTTTAGTATTTATGTGAATAATAAATTTGTAAGTATTATATTTACAGTACTTAAACGGTACTTAAAGTGATCTAAAGTAGAAGGTTTGGTAAGATTTTAGGATTTTACCTGATGATTAGTTTTTTTCAGATAAGTTAATTAATTTTTAGCGATGGCAAAAAAAGAAGTTGCGATAGGTATAGATATTGGTGGGACAAATACAGTTTTTGGCTTTGTTGACAGGGAAGGGAATATTCTTGGAGAGGACAAGATAAAAACAACTCATTATGATGAGATTGAAGTATTTGTTGCTGCCTTGTATGAAAAGATGCTGGTAACAGGTGAGAAAATCGGGAATGGCATAGAAGTAATAGGTTACGGTATTGGTACCCCAATGGGTAATATAAACAAGGGTACCATAGAACATGCTGCCGGCTTGCCATGGAAAGGAATTGTTCCGTTGGCAGATATTTTTCACAAACATACAAGCCTGCCAGTTATTGTCACAAATGATGCAAATGCAGCAGCAGTTGGAGAGATGATTTACGGCGGTGCCAGGGATATGAAGAACTTTGTCGTTATTACTTTGGGAACCGGTTTGGGAAGCGGTTTTGTAATTGATGGTAAACTGGTTTATGGTCATGATGGTTTTGCCGGTGAGATAGGGCATACTGCAATACGTCCTGGAGATTCAAACCGCGATTGTGGTTGTGGAAGAAAAGGGTGTCTTGAAACATATGTCTCTGCAACAGGATTAAAGCGTTCTCTTCTAAAGATTATGGCTGATAGTACAAAGCCAAGTGATTTACGAAAATATAGTTTCGATGAACTGGATGCTGAAATTATTCATGAGGCTGCCAAAAGAGGTGATTATTTAGCAAAAAGAGCATTTGAGCATACCGGCAGGATGCTGGGTTTTAAACTGGCAGATGTTGTTGCACATACAAACCCGGAAGCAATATTCCTTTTCGGAGGGCTGGCTCTTGCAAAAGACCTTATATTTGAACCGGCTAAAGCATATATGGAGGAAAACCTTTTAAGTATATATAAAGGTAAGGTTAAACTACTTGAATCAGAATTAAGTACGCAGAATGCAGCTGTACTTGGTGCCAGTTCACTTATTTGGTCAATAAAAGAGGCCTGATTTATTTATATTTTCTTATATGGCTAATTTTACAGAAATACTTAATTACATACTTGGGGCTGTTTTTATTGCGATTGTCTTTTCTCTTGCATTTGCATATCTAAAACCGCACCAGCTTCATAAACGCAGGCTTGTCTCTACGTTTTTGCTGAAAGTAAGCTATCTTTCTTATTTATTGGTTTTGCTTATTGTCATATATTTTTCAGCTTTGGTTAAGGGAGGATTGGAGCAGGTTTTTTTCGGGATTGAATTCTTTGCATTTCTGGTTGTGCTTTTTGTTCCAACTGTTGGGATTTTTGCACGCAAACTAGGTCAATTCAGTAAAAAAAGGGAAGGGTATAATTATTTTTTCTCAGCTGTTAATATATTATCTGTTATTGCAATCTTAATGATGTATTTTATTTAGTTATAAATTTAGATTCTAGAATTAACAGGAAAATAAAAGTAAAATGAATTGTTGTTCTCAATCATATCGTACCTTTGGTTATATTAACTTAAAATTATTATAATGATAAGTGAACGTTTAATAAGTTATATTGAGCAAAGTATAAAGCAAAACTGGGAAATTGAAGCTTTATCGAATTACAAGGAGAAAGGATATTCATACAAGGAGATTGCTGAAAAAATACTGAAGATTCATATTTTGTTTAAAGAGACCGGGATCAGAGAGGGCGATAAAGTTGCTCTTGTTGGAAGAAATTCAGCAAACTGGTGTATAACATATCTGGCAACTGTAACCTATGGTGCTGTAATTGTGCCAATTCTTCCGGACTTTAAAACAGAGGATCTAACAAACATAATTAATCATTCTGATTCCCGGATTCTGTTTGTTGATGATAAGATATTTGAGTTATTTGAAATAGCCAAAATGCCGGAGATTCTTGGAGTTGTTTCTCTTGACAATTTTGGACCTTTATCATCAAATAGTAATCTTGTAAAAGAAGCGTTTCAGGCTCTGGATGAAAAGTACAATAAGTCATTTCCTCAGTTGAGAAAGGATGACATTAAGTTTTCGGATATCACAAATGATAATCTTGCGGTTATAAGTTACACTTCCGGAACTACCGGTTTCTCCAAAGGGGTTATGATTACACATAATAGTCTGGCAGCAAATGTAAGATTTGCACAAAACAACATGCCGCTCAAATCTGGTGATCCACTTGTGTCATTTTTGCCGTTGGCTCACACTTATGGTTGTGCATTTGAATTCCTTTTTCCTTTTACATTCGGATGCCATATAACAATTTTATCAAAAACACCATCTCCTCAGATCATTATACAGGCATTTAAGGAGATAAAACCCAGACTGATTCTTTCGGTTCCACTTGTAATTGAAAAGATCTTCAAAAAGCAATTATTACCGGTTATCAGCAAACCGCATATGAAGATTCTTTTAGCAATACCAGGAATCAACATAATTCTTCAGAAAAAAATAAAGGCAAAATTAACTGAAACATTTGGTGGCAGGTTTCATGAAATAGTTATCGGAGGAGCCGCTTTCAATGCTGATGCTGAGAAGTTCTTTAAAAGAATAGGATTCAGATTTACTGTTGGTTACGGTATGACTGAATGCGGACCCCTGATCAGCTATGCCTCATGGGACACAACAAAACTAGGAGCATCAGGTCGGCCTGTTGACACTCTTGAGGTCACCATTGATTCTGAGGATCCTCAAAATAAAGTCGGGGAGATCATCCTGCGGGGAGAAAATGTAATGATCGGATACTATAAGAACGAAAAGGCAACAAAAGAGATAATTGATGATAAAGGATGGATGCATACCGGAGACCTTGGGGTTATTGATAAACAAGGTAATATTTTTATTAAAGGCCGGTGTAAAAGCATGATTCTCGGACCTTCAGGGAAAAACATATATCCTGAAGAAATAGAGTCGGTAATAAACAATAAGAATTATATCGTTGAATCGCTTGTCATTTCAGAAGATAACAAACTTATTGGTTTAGTGTATCCCGATTATGAAATGATGAAAAGGGACAATATTTCAGAGGAGCAGCTTTTAGCTATTCTGGATGAAACACGTAAAGAAGTAAATGAGAGACTGCCTGACTTTATGGCTGTTAGTAAATTAAGGATTCATCCCGAGGAGTTTGCAAAAACACCTAAAAGAAGTATAAAAAGATTCCTCTATACAAAGGAATAGAATTATCCTGTTAAGCCCCGGTAAATGGGTTGGAGACCAGAAATGTGTGAGCATTTTTAATACAGTAGATGTAAAAGTTTTTGTTTTATGCAATTATACGTTGTAATAGTCGCAGGAGGTAGTGGCAAAAGAATGGGGGCTGAAATTCCCAAACAGTTTCTTGAACTTTCGGGTAAACCAGTGCTGATGCATACAATAGAACGATTTAAGGCATTTAATGAATCAATAGAAATAATTACAGTTCTGCCTGAAAACCAGCTTCGTCATTGGTGTGAATTACAGACTAAGTATTCCTTTACAGTGCCGCAGACATTAGTAAAAGGTGGTTCAGTGAGGTTTTATTCTGTACGGAACGGTTTAAAATTTGTGAACGAGCCCGGACTTGTAGCTATCCATGATGGTGTCAGACCATTTGTGAGTATTGATACAATAAAAAGATGTTTTGATGCAGCAGAAAAATACGGGAATGCAATTCCTGTTATATCTCCGGCCGATTCTTTAAGAATGGTGACGGAAAATGGAAGTATTCCTGTTGACAGGAGACAGGTCAGGCAGGTCCAAACGCCACAGGTTTTTAAAGCGGAGCTTATAAAAAGTGCATATCAGAAGAATTATCGGCCTGAATTTACAGACGATGCAACAGTACTTGAAATGAATGGGGGTAAGATAAATCTAGTTGAGGGGAACAGGGAAAATATTAAAATCACTAATCCTGAAGATCTCTTGATTTCTGAAGCACTTTTGCCGGTTATCTCATGAACTTTTGACTCTTTCAGCAATTTTTTATTTATTGATCATTCGCACAAACTGTGTTCATGATTCTTTGCCTTTCAACTTTTCATTAAGTGACCCCATAATTTGTATCTTGCAGCTTATTACTAAAACATCTTATTATGAAAGGTAAAAGTATTATTCTAATATCACTTATTGTGGTAATTACAGGATGTGCGGAACTGCTTAATGTCCTTCAGACTGTTGGTCCTGTTCCTCTTACAGAAGGAGATGTGGCAAGCGGACTTAAAGAAGCTCTTATAACAGGGGCCAGGAATTCAGCTCAGCGATTAGCTTCAGAAAATGGTTATTATGGAGATGAAGCGATAAAGATATTACTTCCGGATGAAGCAAAAATAATTGTTGATAATATTTCGAAGATACCCGGAGGAGACAAGCTTGTTCAGGATGTGATATTAAGAATTAACAGGGCAGCAGAAGATGCAGCCAAAGAAGCTGCTCCAATCTTTGTTAACAGTATAACACAAATGACGATAAGAGATGCTTTTGGTATTCTGAACGGATCAGACAATGCTGCAACCAACTATCTTAAAAGCACAACAAACAATGAATTATATGCTTTGTATAAACCTAAAATTCAAGGTTCGACCGAAAAGAAAATCGTCGGGAATATTTCAACAAAAGAGTCCTGGAATACATTGACCAGTAAATGGAACTCTCTCGCTAATTCAGTTGCAGGCAGGTTAACAAATCTGAAACCGGTAAATACAGATATTGATGATTACCTCACCAATAAGGCGCTTACAGGGATGTTTTCCAAAGTTGAGATTGAAGAGCTTAAGATCAGGAAAGAGGTTTCGGCCAGGGTATCACCAATTCTCCAGAGAGTGTTTGGTACTCTCGACAATAAAGCAAAATAAGTAAACAATTAGTCTTTCTGATGTTTGAAAAAAGTGTTTTTAATTACCAGGGGCTGGAGGTAAAAGTTTCAGATCATGCTAATGAAGGAATATTGGATATTCTTGATCATGCAGTCCAGGGTTCGGAAGGAGGTTTAAGGTTTTCACTTCAGAATGTTGGTCAGAGAATAGAAGCTTATAAAAATAATATAAGATTTGTTTCACTCTACAGGAAAGATAAAATAACCGGGACTGTTGGTGCTTGCTTTCGTATTACAGGGCAGGGGAATCTCCGGTATCCTTCAACATATATCAGGTATCTGGCTTTTCAGTCAAGTTATCAAACTGATATTGGTTGGAGACAGCGGAGAAAGACCCTGATAAAACCAGAAAAAGACGATTCATTCAAACAGAAAACTCTTGAGGTTTTGGGTAAACCTCATATGCTTGATTTACCTGATGTTCTTGAAGATGATAAGCATATTATGTATGCCTTTGTGGAGAGCATGAATGAAAGATCAAAAAACCTAGTGAGCCAGGCAGGGTATGATTATATCCGGTCTTTTCTGACTGTTGCATTCAGCAGGTTTACTCCAGAAACTGATAAACGGGTGTCAAAACTCAGCATGGATGAAAAGCCTGTTATGGAAACTCTGCTTCTTGATTTTTATAAAGGTCATTCCTTTTTCACAACCGATTACTCTTTTTACGGCGACAGGTATTATGTGCTTAAAGAGGGAAATGAGATTGTTGCCGGTGTAAGTGCAATACCAACTAAATATAAGGTTTATGATGTTCCGGGGATCTGGGGATGGGTAATGATGAAAATCCTTCCGGGTATTCCATATTTCAGGAGGTTATTCCGTCCCGGGGAGTTCAGGTACCTTGTTTTCGATGCTATTTACTATAAAAAAGGAAGGGAGGCTCTTCTTGCAAGTTTGTTTGAATCAGCCTGTGCCTCTGAAGGATTTAACACCGGACTGACTTGGCTTGATGACAGAAGTGAACTTTTTGATAAGCTCAGGACAGGAGTGAAGATGGGAGCTCTGAACAGGATGCTTAATGCCAAGCCAGGTCTCGTTTATACCCGTTTTGTCAATTTTACGGATGAAGAAAAGGATCATTTTTACGATTCTCCTGCATATATCTCAGGATTTGACTTCTCATAAATAGTGAAAAATGAGCAGGATTTCTAAATTTTGTTATTTTTGTCGTTATTATTCCGGGACGTTAGCTCAGTTGGTTCAGAGCGCTTGCTTGACAGGCAAGAGGTCGCTGGTTCGATTCCAGCACGCCCCACAGTGATAATCAGAGAGTTAAGCAATGCTTGGCTCTTTTTTGTTTTAGATGGTTGCAACTGGGTTGCAACATTTCTTATAAGCTTCACATTACCGGTAATACGTTTACCTCTCTCCGATATAAATAATGCTTTGGTCCCTTTCTGCTTTTTATAATTCAAAACAGACTTTCGTACACCTGAAATATGAAGTTCAATGTCCTTTTGAATAGAAACATTCAATGGTACATATCGTTCCTTATTATTCTTACCTTTTCTTATATATACAACACCGTTTGAAATTTGTACATCATCGATATCCAATGATATCCCTTCCGATCTTCTAAGCCCAAGCCCGTAATAAACCGATAGAATTGCCTTGTTCATTGATCCTGATGCTCCGGTGTTACATGCAGAATAAAGAGACTATACCTGCTTTTTCGTTAACCAAGCTCTTTCAGCGGCAGTTTTTCTAATAACCCTTGCTGTGCAGTCCAGTACTATACCATGACAATCCATCCAATACCTGCTAAACCTTTTTAAAGCATTCAGGTAATTTAGCTGATAATTGCCTGAAAGCGGTTTTCCTGTCTGGTCGCTTACTCTATGTGATAAATAGTTAATAAACTGATTTATATAGCTATGCTTTACTTTTTTCAATTTTAAAACTTTTTTATTCACTAGGAAAAATAGGAATGCCCTTACGTAGGAAGGGAAATTATAAATAGTACTATTGGCGTATCCTAATACTCTTAGCCATTGTTCATATTCATTTATATACCGGACAAATTCATCCGAATTAAGTTCCAGATTTCTGTTTGAGTACTTCTGTGGCGTTATAACAGCACTCGGCTCCATTTCTAGTTTTTGATCTTTCATTTTGATTTTCCTTTAGTTAATAATTTAGATCCTGATTACTTGAAAAACCAAAACTGGTTATGATTGTTTTACTTATTCAGAGCATGTGATATTTAAATGAAAAAGAGAGGTTGGTTTTGTTTATAGTTACAACTGACTTATCTTTGCAAAGCAGAATAGACTTAACTTACACATTGAGTTATTCAGATTATGAAAACAAAGAATATAAAGTCAAAAGAAGCAGAAAGCTGGGCTTTGCCAGGGAACCCTATTTCCATTGATGATTTCAGGGAGGGTATTAAAAAAGCGGAAAAGGGACCTTTTTATACCGTTGAAGAATCAAAACAAATATTGGAAGGATGGAGGAAGAAAAGAAACTCCCGGTAATTATTTCCGAAATTTTCAACCATGATATTGATGAAATCTATAAATACGGAATAGAGACTTTTGGTATAAGACAAGCTGAGCTTTACGAAAATGAGATATGGAAGCTTGTTAAATCATTATCTGGCAACTGGCCACTTTTTTCTGAATGCCACCACCTGACTACAAAGTCTAAGAGGTACCGGTGGATTATTCTTGAATCACACCTAATCATCTACAGAATAACAGTGAAAGAGATACAGGTGCTTCGCATTGTTCATTCCCACAGGAGCATCACTAAAATAAAATCTTCAAAAGAATTTTGAAATAAAGCCAAAACCCAGGCTCCCAGGGTTCTTTTTATCTTGTATTGCTTATTGCAATGAGCAATTCTTTTTATTAAAGAATTAGTTGTCCGAGTAAATTAAGTCGACCGATTGAAGATCGGTTAAACCTTTTTCGGGTTTCACGGGTTCGAATCCTGTCCCGCCCCGCTAAAATGCAAAAACCCGGCGATGAACCGCGTTTGTTTCTTATTCCTTAGGCAATTAAATTTGAGATCGTTTATTATGTTCTTCTAAAGAGAGTACTTAATACTTTATTTCAATAATTCACCTGTAGAGGGAGGCAATTTAGTCAACAGGTGTTTGTCTGACACCTGGCTTCCAATTACCCTCAATCAAATTCAATCGCCGGAGAAACGTAGCGGATAGCAGAAATTTTTCGGCATATTAAGTGGGATTATTTTATGGTTAAAGAAAGGTATACACGATACCAAATAGGGGACTGGCCTTTCTGTAGCAAAAAGTCGCCGGCTAGATCCCAGCACGGCCCATGCAGATAATCTGAGGGTACGGAATGACAAAACTCTTTTTTTTAAGGAGAATCATTCCGGGATTTTTGAGAATATTTATTTATATACTTTTCTTTCGTCAAATCAAGAACAGATAACATACCTGATCCATTTCTCCTGTTCAGTTGTTTTTTATACATCGCACTGAATAGGCATAGCTTTTATGGTTGCTTGTTCTGGTTACATCTGTAATATTGTACTCTACACATCTCCTGTAACCATAATTTGTAGCATACTCTGTTGAACTCCACCAGCCACCTCTGGTTCCTAGATATTCAAAGGCTCCATACATTGTACGGTTACCACCAGGCAGAGCTGTAAAACCACTTGAGTTATCTGCACCTGTGTTAGGAGTACTCCAACGGGAAATACCTGTCTCTTTGAGCTTACCGCCTGCTAAAGTTTCTCCTCCCAGATAGTTGACCAGTGTTGTCCATTCAGCATCGCTGGGTAAATGCCAGCCTGTGGGGCATACACCCTGTATTCCGCTGGGATTTGCACTGCTGCTTGCAGCTCCATTCATTGCAGCAGCCCAGGAGTATAATGCACCATATGTATCTTTATTTACTATGTTATCGTCATACCAGCAGTATGCTTTAATGTTTGCTAAAACAATATCATACCAGCCACCTGCTGTGGTTACCTGAGTTATGTTTGCACCTGAGGCAAACTTTGTTGTTTTCAGGTTTCCGGCCATCCAGGTCTGAGTGCCTATTGTTACAACAGGATAATTGTTAGCTGATCCATCTGTACATGCTACAAAAGTAAAGGTAACGGTCTTGTTTGATGTAGGTATGTCAATTATAACGGTCCGGTTAAGACCTGATGTAGCTGTATATTTTAATATGTCACCGGTTGTATATTGGAAATCAACATTTGCCCTGGTTCCTTTAGAATCCTTTTTTTCCGTTTTTAGATCAGCTGCCATTAAGTTGCTACTGATCTTTTCAATTACTGGTTTTTCATTAGAATTTCCGAGGCTTAGCAATTTCCCTGTGATCTGATAATCCTTAGCCTTAACATTGATCAGATATAATCCCTTTTTTATTCCGGAAATACTAAATTTTTGTAAAGAATTTTCCAAGTATGCTTCAATTGAAGAAACTATTTTCCCTGACAATTCATAAACTGTTATCGTTACATCACCTGCAACTAGAGGAGAAATCTCTAATAATGTTTTATCCGTCACAGGATTTGGATATATTTTCATTCCTGTAGCTTCCTTATTTTCTACATGAGGGATATCTGTGGTTGATGACAGGTTCAGAATTTCACCTGCATTTACAATAACGGATAAACCTTTTGTCAGATTCTCAACGTTGACAGTCGACAAACCAGTTCCTGCAAAAAAGATCTCGTAATCCTGAGCATTTGCTGTAAGGACTAATCCAAAGGCCAGAACTAATAAAATATTTTTCATAATCATAAAGTTTTCTTAAAGTTATGAAAGACAAAAACACAAGTCAAGTTTTTTATTCAATTCACATCATTGTTTGTATAAAGAGCAGGAGAGTAAAACAGGGACAGTTTATCTGCAGGAGTTTCAGGAGTTTTAGCTTGAATAATATCTTTAACTTATTTCATAATACTAAACCTGCCAGTCAGAGTTCCGGAAGGATGTTTAACCTGGAATAAATAGAAACCGCTGACCATTCCGGAGGGATCCCATTCTTCACTGCCACCATAGGTTATGTCCTGATGTACCAGGGAGGCCACAAGTTTCCCCGACATTGTAAAAATATTTAAACTACACTTACGAGGCAGATTGGAAAATATTATATGTCCCGGAGTGTGACCTTGTATCCATGGATTAGGGTATACAACAACTGGTGGCTCTGATATAGTCATAACCTGCCAGGAGAGTGCAGGAAAGATTGGCTTACCAGCCAGATCTGTTGCGGTTTTATTGATAGAAATTGTGTATTGTTGATCCTGGGACAAAGACCCATCAGGCAGAAATGAAATTTTATTTCCGTCCCATTGAAATTTTCCAGGTATGTTTGGAGTAATGGAAAAAGCACTTTCTGCAGATGGCCTGTGCATTGGTTCGCTGAATGTTATGGAGATTTCAGAATCGACCGATACCCGGGCTGAATCAGGAGAATATTTCAGGATATAAGGTGCCTGGTTTGTGACTGTCTGCTCCACCTGGGCCCAGGCTCCTGCATCAGGTTTACCCATATACGGGAAAGTGAGCATATAGCTTTTATATCCACTACGGGCATCAGTGGCCGAAAGTGCGTATGTAGGAATTGTGCCGTTACCTTCTGAATATGTCCAGCTACCGATAGATTCAAAATCTCCGTTTTTAACTTCGAATCCAAATAAAGTCACATCATCCAAAAAAACAAACAAATCAACGAATCCGGTATAGGAATATAAATTTAGGGGACCCGGGAACCGGATATTCTGAAGACAGGTGACGCGGAGTGCTAGTTTTACGCTGGATTTATTGGATACATGATCTGTTACATCCACGCAAACATGTTCCCATTTTTGATCACCGGCAATATCATCCTGCCAGATACTTACTCCATCAAGCAATATCTCTTTCCGGAAATATCCAGAGGTGTTTTCGCGAAAACTATCTTTAATCCAAAACGATAATATAGCCTGGTCAGTTGGTGTAACAGTGACAGGTACCAGGGTACTCCCAGGGATACCTTTACTGTCAGTGACGGTAAGCATCACATTATACCGGCCCGGATCAATAAATGTATATTGAACTTGCCGGCCGAAAGCTTCTTTCCCAATGTCAGAATTCCCATCTCCGAATTTCCAATGCCATGTTACCAGGCGATCTGAAGAGGAATTGCTACCGGAACCATCGAAATTGATACTAAGCGGAGAGGTTCCTGCCTGCGAATTTATTTCTATTCCGGGGACAGGAAGTATCGTTCCAGGTGGGGGTGTCAATCCCAGAAAATTGTCAAATACTGAAAAGTTACCTGTAGCATTTGTTTGTTTCACAGCGTTACTGATGTTATCGTGATAGAACCAGTTATTATGGATACGTGCCTCATTCTGAGGAACCCCACGTATGCAAACAGCGTTTTGACTGAGATCCCGGAAAGTATTGTGATGTATAATGATCGAGTCGCCGGCAATATCCGTACCATCCCCGCGATCTGCACCACCGTGCATATCAAAGCAATGGCTTACATCAAAAGTCGGGCAAAGATTATACCGGGCTTCGTAGCTATTACCTGGAGTGCCCGTGCCTGCAATATGATGCCGGTTGTTGTCAAACAGATTTCCTTCAATAAGAGAAAATATTGGATTTGCAGCTGTGGCACTTCCAAGGCATATACCATAACCCAATCCATATCTCCGGTTATGATGAATGTTGTTATGATGTATATGTGAGTATCTGGCACCGGATGTCAGGTATATACCAGCATGACCCCAGCCTAAAATTTCACAGTTATCTACTTCCAGATTGGTATGAGCACTCGTTATGCCATCAGAAAGTTTATAATTTCCCCC
Source organism: uncultured Rikenellaceae bacterium (assembly GCA_964639725.1). GTDB lineage: Bacteria > Bacteroidota > Bacteroidia > Bacteroidales > VadinHA17 > LD21. The sequence continues at coordinate 15,333 of CAZXFB010000036.1, read as the reverse complement.
GTATGTATGATCACTCATTTCCGTATCAGGTCCCGATAACCTTAAACCTGTGATCCGGACATTTACTCCATTGACAATAAACAATGAGATCCTTGTGTTGTGGCTAACAGTATAAAGCAAGGCTCCTCTTGAGTTATTATGACCCCTGCCACTGGCAAGTGTTATGTTGGCAGGGATCTTAATCAGATCTGATCCGGTTAGATCTATTTCGGCACTATCGTCTATATAGATGATCTGACCAGTAGTAATAACTGAAAGGGCGTAAAGTAATTCGGTTCTGTTCTTTACCAGGAAATTGGCCTGCGACGGGAACAAGATACTGCTATACCCGGGGCCTCCTCCAACAGGATCTCCAGTTGGATTGGACTCTGCGCCATGGTCGGGGTCAGCAGCGGCAACTGGTATAGTCAGAATAATGAGGAAAGCAGCCGGTAAAATTTTGCCGTAGCAGAAAAAAAAATAATTACAAATAGTTTGTATAAATAGTTTCATTGCAGAATAACTCCAATTACATCTCTCATTAAGGCAACTATCCTTTTCTTTATTACGCCACTTTTTTACCCGTGGAGTTTTGCATGGTTCTAACCTAGTAAAAAAGACTTAATGCAAGTTAGCTATTTAACTGAATAACTGTACATCAATAGAATGAATACATTTTTTATACACAATGTCATAATTAGTCACTCTATCTGCAAGTGCTAAGATTTTGAATCTTAAAATTGTAATTTCAGGCAAGTTGAATCCCCACGAGCGCATTGGCTTCGCCGGGCAAGCAACCTAGGCTGCTTGCGGTGAGGAACTTCAATCTGACAGTTGAAATAAAAGGATCAGTAATTAATATAATATTATTGCTTAATAACCAATATTCTGAGTCGTATATGGATTTATGTTAAGATAGTAAAGAGGAACAGGAAGTAATAGTTTATGAGGGAAATTTTGCACAACACTTAGTGCTCTGTCAAACCTCTTTAACGTGATAAACATACTGCCTTCTTTCACAAGCTGAGTATTCCAGTGTTGGAATATATTATCGGAGGTGAGTGATGTTAAGTTTGGTTTGCCACGTCTTGCATTTAATGCATTTATATAACTTAATGCACTTGCGGTATTTCCAGTATTAAATAAAGCTTCTGCAGAAATTAAATATGATTCAGTATATCTTATTACCGGGACATAAGAACCTTTATCGAAAAAAGTATTAAATTCAGTGTTGGTTCTTTTTGCAAATCCCCATATTATTTCTGTATTTGATGTTGTAAAGTTATTTGTATCTGCGCTCAGGGCGAACATTCCGCTATTGATTATCTGTTGTGTTGGAGTAATTGCTTCGGTATAATTCTTACTATACAGGGATGCCCGGGACAATAAACCTTTAGCAAAACTCTGCGTAATACGGAATCTGTCAGAAATAGGCCAGCTCATAGGCAAATATTGAGAAGCCTCTGATGCATCAAGTTTTATTTTTTGCAATACCTGTTCAATTGAGTTTCTGGGTATCAGACTTAACGAGATCCCTGTTTCAATAGGAATTTCACCAAACCAGGTCATCAGATTATAGTACAGATATGACCTTATTGCTTTGGCCTGTGCAATAATTTCAATCCTGGTAAAAGGATCAGATATTACTATTTCTGAACTCTTAATAATAAAATTTATTTTATAGATTATTTCGTACGCTTTTGACCATAGCATCCGAATCTTTGCATTGTCAGAAGCAAAGGTCTGCGTGTGTTGGTATATTTCAGTCCATGAAGAATTGGGTGCCGTAATATAGTTTGAATAAACTGCATCAAACAGATATGCCAGTTCCATATAATCATACAATTTGGTATAGCACAATGTAAGGCTATCTTTGATTGCTGCTTCTGTTTCAATGAGAATGTCTCTGAGGCAACGAACAGTGGTCCCAGTCTTCTTATAATCGTAGGTTCTGACCACAGTGGTCCCGCTGTAGCCACGAATCCAGGCGTCAGAGGTGCTGTACTCGGTCGCACTCCAACCGTAACCATAAAGGCCAATGTAATTGAAAGATCCATTGACTGCGCGGGTTCCCCCCGGTAGGGCTGTAAAGCCAGTTTCGTTGGTTGCGGTATTTGGGCTGCTCCAATGTGTTGTTCCGGTTTCTTTTAGTTTGACGGAGGCTCCGGTTTGTCCTCCCAAATAATTTGTTAAAATTGTCCATTGAGCGTCTGTGGGCACTTGCCAACCCGCTGGACAAACGTTTTTACTGCCATTTGTGGTTGTGCTCAATGAGTACCAGTTATATAAAGCTCCGTATATATCTCCATACATAGCTTGATCATTTCCATACCAACAATAACCTGGTGTGGTCAAGGCTGCCCATGCTGCTTGACCTGTTATTAATGGGATGTCAGTCACATCACTATATTTTGTTGTCTTCAGGTTTGCTGCCATCCAAACCTGTGTGCCGATCTGTACTACCGGGTAGTTGTTCCCATCACCGTCGGTACATGCCATAAAAGAAAATGTAATTGTAGTGTCTTGTGTTATCGCTTTGGTGGTCACAATTGTAATATTATTGCCGGATGTCCCGGTAAACATTAATTTGTCACCCGGTGAATATCCCAAAGATGGGGTTTCCAGAGCTCCTTTTGAATCCGTAATCACTGTTTTATGAGAAACCGACTGAATCTCTCTGCTGATCTTTTCAATTTTTATTGTTCCGGTTGATTTCCCTGTACATACCAATTTCCCTGAGAATTGATAAGTATAACCTTTAACATTAATTAAATATATGCCATTTTGCAGTCCTGACAGATTGAACTTTTGCTGAGAATTATCCAGATAAGTTTTAATCTGAGTTACTATTTTCCCGGACATATCAAAGATTGTTACAGATGCATCTCCTGAAGCAGGAGCTGATATTTCCAGAGTAGATTTATCTATCATCGGATTTGGGAAAATTTTCAATCCCGATGGATTATTATCTGCATTATCAATACCTGTTGTAACCGATAAGGTTAAAACCTCACCTGCATTTACAATGATACTCGCATCTTTTGTTAAGTTCTCAATTTTGACGGTTGATAATCCGTTTCCAGTAAAAGTGATATTCTGACCAGATGCTTTAAGTGAAATAAAGATGGCTAATAAAAGGAATAACTTTTTCATGATTAATTTAGTTTTGTTAAAGATATGAAAGACAATATTATTACACAAAAATATAGCCATTAAAAACCTGGTTCAGACGGATTTATTTGAAAACTGTTAACAGAGTGCTATTAATACAATATTTACAATGTGCATATTTTTGATATACAGCAATGTAAATATGAAACTATGATATTAGAATTATTGATTTTTATAAAAGAGGTTTTTATAAAGGGATTATGCTTTAAAACCTCAGATTATATTCTTTAAATAGACTCAGGCTCTTATTTCAACAGGCTGGTGGGGAATTTGTGTATAAAAAAATGTCAATCCATTCATTTCAGTCATATCAACAAGTTTAAAGCCATATTTTTCCAAAAGGTTTGAGATGTCATTTTTACCTATAATATGATCAGTTTTCAAGTCAATAAAATTTATGAATCTGCTGGACAATCCTGAAAGAAGTCTGTTCTTCTTATGTGATTTACTGTCGGAGAAGCATCCAATGAAATTTGCATCCGAAGGTAAAAGGCTTATGAGATTATTCAAAAAAGTATCCAGGTCTTTAATAAGGTTGAGTTTCTTAAGATTAATTAGAGTTCGGACATTTTTTAAATCAGTTTCATCATAATAGTAATGTTGATTGGGAGGGAGTATCATAATATCGGGTTCTTGTGAAAGATTAAAACTTTTTAGATAACGGAAAAAGTTTTTTCCTCCTTCAGCAGTCAGACCAAAGTTTAAGGGATTAAAACTTGGTTTTTCAGAAGAGACTGAATCTTTGTTTTCATAAGTCTCCCCGTTTTTTGAATAAGTATTGTTTAAAGCAGTAATATTTTCCATAATTTTAATAATAAAACAATGGGATAAAGATAATGCCTAATAGATTTCATGTCAAGCCGCTTTGCCCAATTAGTGGGAGAATGGGATATCTTAATTACTGATTTGTCATAGTGATTCTGATGAATAACAACTTAAATCTATTATTGGTGTACAATTAATTGCAGTTCATCAAAAATGGGTTTAAATTGATTATATTTTCAGAATATAGATAAGTATTCCGTATGTCAGAGTCAATAAAGAATATGTATATCAGCTAATTAAAATGACCTGACAATTATAAACATGCACAAATATGTTGAAATAGCTTTTTGACTAATGTTCTTTTAGTATTGATGAAAATACCCAGAACATCATAGTATTTGATACCTGAAGCATGGATCAGTTACAATAAAAGCTCCTAAATAGAATGATGCTTATGTCAAATGCAATTATCAAGGGTCTCTCCCGGTTTAGTGAAAAAGGCCTCCCTGGAGATGATTTTTCTCATTTGCCTTTTAATATGGGAAAGAAGTAGAAACACCTTTTTGTAGATTACCCATGCTCTGTTTTTATAGCTTAAAGGATTAGGTAATTTTATCCACTCTTCAGGTAAAAGATCTTTCGTATTTTTTATTGGATTAAGTTTCCCGACCCAATTTTCTGATGGAGCAATAACAACCTTTTCCGGATTGGTATTTAAATATGCCCCCCACCAGCTGAATGAAGAGTTACTTATGATATTATTTGTACATAATGTCTGTAAATACAGATCTGTTTTTGGTTCTTCGTCTTCAACAAAATAAAAGTTACTTCCACGGAATCGCTTTTTGCACCATCCGATGTCATCACTGATCACTAAAAACAGTTCATCCTTTCCAATATATTCAATCGCATTTCTGAAATAGGTCATTGAACAAACAGGAAGTATATCAGGTATAGAGGTATAGTCTCCCCTGCGAACATTAATAGATGTGATTTTCCGGGAGAGGATAGACTTGAATTTTTCTTTTATATAAGAATAGCTTTGTTCATCAATTGAAAATATTTCACGGATCAGTTTTTTGTCAAAATATTTTTCTGATTGAAAATATCCATTTAAAAGTATGTTATTTTGATATTGGATTGAAGAATAGGTAAAATCAGGTTCTTCATAAATATGTGTATCCCCGGGAATATCATCAAGCAGGACAATATTTCTCAATAAATTACCACGGAACTGGTTGAGATATTCCTTTAATAAGCAGTTATCTGGTCTGGGAAGGATTGTTTTCCTGATGCATGCGGCAAATTCAGTATTATTTTGTTTTGCCAGAGTGATTCCGGCAGCTATCTGGAATAAATTATTCCCTATTCTTCCTTTTAATATTGTATAAACCATCAAATAGTGAACAGGTTTTAATACAGTTTTTTTAATGCGGTATCCGATCAGGCTCTTCTTAATCAGCTCTAATACAGGCAGATAAGAAAGTATATTTAAACTTTATTATTTAAGATTGATTTTTTTAAATATTAAAGAGAAGTCTTAATAATCCCCGGAAGCCATTTTTCAGCATTTTCCCGGTATATTTTATCAATTACCCCGCGAGGCAATTTTAATCCTTTGAACTCACCATCAATTGAAGATTCATTAAATATATCATCTGTAGTAAAAAATCTCCATTGCCTGATCCAGTTATCGTGTATACTCTTTTTCATTTCCGCAGGATTTTTAGTCTCATTAACAGATCTGTCTGTTCCATACAACAGCCTGTCCTGGTACTTAATAAAAAAATCATGTGTTTTTTGCCAATTATTCTTTGTATGGATCTGCAGATTTGACATACGGGAAAGATCAACAGCCATATTAGGAAATTTATCGAGTCGTTTTGCCAACTCATCTAGGCTCCATTCGAGACTCCCCAGGTGGCATCCTATAAATTTTAAATCAGGGTGTTTTTCCAGCATATTATCCCTCGACGTGATCTGATCTTCATAGGTTGGATACTCTGGATGCAGGTTCATGTGATATTCAGGATGCTGACCATAATAGTTCTTGTTTCCTTTAACAGTCATTTTTTCAATTGGCAACCAGCAATCTTTTGGTTCTCCGTTATGCCCGATTAAAGGGATATGGTTTTTTGCCAGATAATCAAAAACAGCATCAAACCGGGGATCATCAATCATAACAAATTTACCAGTTTTATCTTTCAGGTCCATTCCGATGTTCTTCCAGACTTTAACGGCTATAGCACCATGGGTGATTGAGTTTTTCAGATCAGCAATAGTCTGTTCCTGCCAGTCATCATTATTCCATGTTTTTACAGAGAAAGTAGTTGCAAACCTCATACGGTCAGGAAAACTCTTAGCCTGGCCAATCGCGATTTTTTGCTGCAGTTCCATTGGCAGGCCAAAAGGCCTGTCGTCTACTATATCCAGAAAACGAAAATTGTCATCCTTCGATAGATTGATAAAAGCTGTGTCATCAGTATTAAGATGTACGTGGAAATCAAATTTTTCAACCGCTCTGAAATCTTCAACTTTATAATAAACTGATTCAGCAAGAGTATTTGCTGAGTCAGTAGTTTTAGACTGTTTGCAATTTAGCACAGATAATAAGAAGAAGGGGAGGCAGAGGTATTTTAATTTTCCAATAATTTTCATTAGCCTATGTATTAAGATGAGTTTACTGTAAAGTTAATTTTTTTATTCTTCTCAAGCGGAATGAACTGATAATGTAACTTATTCCGCAGGAGGATAAAACAAAGAAATAAGAAAAAATTGGATAAGCATTGAATATTTGTAACTTAAGGGCTGCAAAAAATATTAAAATACCTGATACGAAAGATAAAAATCATAAGTAGTTTCAGTAAAATTGGACAGAGATATCTAAATCATTATGCCCCGGAAACATGAAAACAAATATTAATTCTTCATTAATAGGTTTCTGCATGCTTTTCATTATGTTGAGTATGATCAGCTGTGCAGGTAAACAGGAATTTTCAGTTGCCAATTTACAATGCGAGTATCTTGAGAATCCTCTTGGGATTGATGTAAAGCTACCACGATTTTCATGGAATATTTACAGCGATCAAAGGGCTGTATCTCAATTAGCTTACAGGATTTTAGTGTCGGATAGCAAAGAAGTTCTGAAGAGCGGAACAGGAAATATCTGGGATTCGGATAAGGTTCAATCCTGTCAGACTGGAAATATTGTTTTTGGAGGCTCTGGTCTTAGAAGCGGACAGACATATTACTGGAGTGTAAGTGCCTGGAACCAGGATGAAGAACAGAGTTCCTGGAGCGAACCGGCACTATTCCATACAGGATTATTTGAATCATCAGAGTGGGGAGCCAAATGGATTACTGCACAAGATACATCTCTGGAAGCTCCGCTTTTAAGAAAAGAGTTTAAAGTGGAGAAACCTGTTAAAGAAGCCTTTGTATATGTTTCTGCTGCAGGGTTTTATGAATTGGAATTAAACGGTAGGAAAGTAGGGGATCATGTACTCGATCCGGGTATTACTGATTATATCAAGAGGCTACACTATGTAACATATAATATTACCAGCCAGTTAAACAACGGATTCAATGCAGTTGGTATTATTTTGGGAAATGGAGGATACCGGTTAAAACAAACCAAAGGCCGTTATGGATGGGGAAACGGGGGACGCAATATTGGTGCCCCATGTGTGATTGTTCAGCTGAATATTATTTATAAAGATGGCAGCCGGCAGAGCATAATAACAGATGAATCCTGGAAATCATCGGGAGGCCCTATAACATTTAATAATTATTATGGAGGAGAGGATTATGATGCCCGCCTTGAGAAAACAGGATGGTCATCTGCAAAATATAATGATTCTGGCTGGCAACCTGTTAATGAAGTTGAAGATCCCGGCGGAATACTATGTTCACAACTTATCCCTCCCATTAAGGTTGTGCAAACCATCCTTCCCATTGCTGAAACTAATCCTGACAAGGGAGTATATGTATTTGATCTCGGGCAGAATATTCCGGGATGGTGGCGGCTGCAGACAAAAGGGTTACCTGGCCTTAAACTACGCATCAGGGGTGCAGAGACGCTAAATGATTCTCTTTTCTCTTACCCGTTAAAACCAGGTGACCGGCTGAGTAAAAAATTAAGATATCAGTCACAGATATGGACTGATTATACTCTGAAAGGAGTGGGAACAGAAACATATGAACCCAGGTTTTTCTATACAGGATTCAGATATATTGAAGTGACAACAGATAATCCCGAAAATCTTAAATCTCTGAAAATAGAGGGTCGTGTTGTTCATTCAGCTCTTAAAAGAAACGGGAATTTCGAAACATCCGATTCTCTTCTTAACAAGATTCACCAGGCAACAATCTGGTCCCAGATAGGTAATACACACAGTTATCCGACCGATTGTCCACAAAGAGAAAAGGGCGGTTATACTGGAGATGGCCAGGTAATTGCCGAGGCCTCAATACATGATTTCCAAATGGCAGCCTTTTATACAAAGTGGCTTGATGATATGCGTGATGCCCAGCAGGATGATGGCAGGATCCCCAATACTTCCCCTACACTTATTGGTGGACATGGTGGCGGGATACCATGGGGCAGTGCTTATATCCTTATTCCATGGTGGATGCACCAGTATTATAATGATAACAGGATAATGGAAGAACATTACCCGGCCATGAAACGCTATATTGACTATCTCCGGAATCTTGCAAAGACAGATAGCAATCCGAAAGAATCTTATGTTATCAATGAATTCGGAACCTATTGGTTGTCACTGGGGGAATGGTGTGCCCCGGGGGAAAAAGCAGATTGTCCGAATCACCCGATGGTAAGTACTTATTATTTTTATCTCGATGCCCGGACATTATCAGGGATAGCTTCTGTTCTTGGTTATACTGAAGATGCAGCAAGATATAAGGCTCTGGCAGATACTATTAAAGCAGAATTAAATAAGAAATTCTTTAATCCGGAAACAAATCTGTATGGATCTGATAATACTTACCAGACATATCAATTACTTGCTTTATCCGGAGATGTGATACCGGATGGACACATGGAAGGTGTTCTGAAAACACTTATTGAGGATATAACTGTTACCAGAAAAGGACATCTTAATACCGGTATCATTGGTACAAAATATCTCTGGTCAGTTCTGGCTCATAACGGCAGGAGTGATCTTGCCTATTCTCTTGCAACAAAAACCACATACCCCAGTTACGGATACTGGATGAAGAATGGATTTACCACACTTTGTGAAACATGGGAAGGGAAGAATTCTCATAATCATCAGATGTTCGGTTCCATTGATGAATTTTTCTTCAAATACCTTGGAGGGATACAGGCTCCTTCAGATGGTACAACAAGTACAGGATACAAATTTATAGTCATCAGACCATATATTCCAAAGGATTTATCTTTTGTTGCTACTTCCATTGAAACTGTTGCAGGCAGTGTTGGGTCGTATTGGCATCAGCAGTCAGATTTAATAAAGATGAAAGTTATAATTCCTGCAAATAGTGATGCTTCTATCGGGATTCCAATTCAGCAGTTTAAGAATATAACTGTTACGGAAAGCGGACGGAAGATATGGGATAACGGGGAATTTATAGCCGGCATACCTGGTATTAAGGATGCCCGTCAGGAAGGGTCTTATATTAACATTTCAACAGGTTCAGGAAATTACGATTTTGTACTTTCCGGAAGCAAGTGATAAAAACTTTAAGGGAAAATTCATATATACTACATTTCTGCTCAGCGATTATACCATGAAACTACTTTCTGAACAGAGTAAAAGGAATTGTATCTGAATCAATCCCTCTGGCAAGCACAAAATTTAACTGTGTTGTGTCAGATAATATTTTATCGGAAATAACAGAGAATTCGAAGCTCTTATTTCCCTTCTTTTCTACTGAGAAAGTATCTGCCGGAAATCCGGAAACCTCCCATTTCTCAGGTAATCCTGCAATCTTCATTTTGAATATGTCCCTGTTTCCTGTGATGTTTGAGATGGAGATTGTCAGCTTGCGTGCTATTTTCTCCTGAATATATGGCTCCTGCAAATAATCAAAAAGAATCACCCAATCCCTGTTGTGTCTGGCGATGCGCCATGGTGAGAGATTCCATAGTTTTTCGAGTCGTTTCTGATCCGGCTTTAATGATTGTTTATCATTATGACGGGTTGATCTGCCAGTACCAATTTCAACAGGTAAGCTGTACTTTATCATTACTTTTTTAGCCATGGAGACAGTACTGTCAGTTAACACATCCAGTGTTGCAGGTGCTGCAAATCCTTTAATAGCCACAGTTGCTATTTTGTCACCTATTGGTTTACGCCAGTTTTCAGGAATAGCTTTTGTGCCACCTATAATACCCAGAATGGAGCCTAATGTAGCACCGGTACAATCAGTATCATCGCCACAGTTTACAGCTATGCAGACCGATTTGCCAAAATCGCCTTCACCATACAACCATCCAATCATAGTAAAAGCAACATTACGGGGTGCCTGAAACCAGCCCATATCTTCTGTATTTTTTATTACTTCAGCACGTGCCTCTTTCCAGTCCTTATTTTCCTTTTTAGCCTTCACAGCAGTACGTACAGCCTGGGCTACGCGGCAATTTGCAGGGATCATTGTAAGGCCAAAACTGATCAAAGTGTCACGATCCGATTCAATAAAAGCAGCTGATTCAATTGAAGCTGTGAATATCTCAGCATAAGTACCTTCTGCCATACCATGATCTACACAGGCATCATCACGTCCAAATTTTGCTGCCATTAATGGATTTGCCGGAAAAAGGCATGCCCATATTTCGGACCGGATCCAGGCACCGTTACTGTTTTTCCATTTTGCATTATTGAATTCCCCCGATAACGGGGGCATCAGCCCTGTGCGCATATTTGCCTTTCCAACACCGTATTCGTTCCAGTTGACAGGGATATATTTCAACCAGTATTTTCCAAGAATGAAAGCATCTACCTGGGCATTATTTTCCTGCATGGCTTTTAACCAGAGAATCTGAAGATCAAGATCATCATTTGCGGCCGGTTCGCCATCCTTCAGCTTTGTATAGAAAGTAATATCCTGAATGTTTGTATTCCCTTCGAATGGCATTCCTAATGTACCACCTATGTTTTTTCCCAGCCAACAGGCATATACCTTATCGCGGAATTCCTTCTCATTAATGTATATTTTCTGATTTTTTTTACATGAAAAAGAAATTATGACAATCCCCAAAACCAGGAACAGGTTGCCGGGTTTCTTAAAATTAAAATTACACATGGTTAAGAATATTAAGGTGTGATTATAAAGTTAAGAATAAAATAAGTGTGTTACACATCAAAATTAAATTTCATACATAAAATATCGTTAAAAGAGGACAGAAGATATATTTAAACAATTATTAATTAGCAATGCTCATATAATCAAGATGATACACGAACCGACTAAATTAATAGTCATATTTTCATAAAAATATTTGTATGACTATATAAATAGTCATATATTTGTTTCGAAATATGTACCACCGGTAACCTAAAAAATAAATATTATGCAATTAACAAAGGCAGAAGAACAGATCATGCAGATTTTGTGGGAAATGGGAGAGGGGATTGTAAGTGAAATCCGGAACACTTTCAATGACCCAAAACCTGCACGCAACACAGTATCTACAGTAGTAAGGATACTTGAGAAGAAAGGATTTGTAGGTCATAAAGCTTACGGTAACCTACACGTTTATTACCCGCTTGTTTCAAAAAATGAATATTCAAAGAGTCAGCTATTCGGACTGATGGAGGGCTATTTTAACAACTCTTTTCCGGCGATGGCATCCTTTTTTGCCAGAGAAAAGGATCTCACAGTTAAAGAGCTTGAAGAGATAATGGAAGCTACAAAAAAGGAGTTATCAAAAACAAAAAAGAGAAAATAATGGAAACATTTGCCTTATATCTGTTTAAGTCAGCAGTCTGGCTAACAGGTTTCATAATGATTTATTTTCTATTCCTCAGGAATGAAAGATTTTTCATGCTGAACAGGTTTTACCTTGTTTCGGGTTTGCTGATCTCATTTATTTTTCCATTGATCTCAATACATTATACTGTTGAATTACCGGCAGTTACAAATACTGAACCAGTTGACTTCAGTACTGAAATGTCAGCAGGGGCATCGCCATACCAGCAGGTAGTTCCGATAAAATCAATTGACTACAGGATAATCCTGGCAAGTCTCTATTTTTCAGGAGTATTGTTTTTTGCTATCAGAGTAATATTGCACATATTGTCGTTATGTCATACTATAAAAAGATCAAAAATTGATAACCTGGGTCAGGTAAAGATGATAAGGTCTTCGGAATTCTCAGGTTCATTTTCTTTTTTCAATTATGTCTTCATCAATCCTTCTGTAAATGAGACTGAAAGGGAGGAGATAATGAATCATGAGCTTGTTCATATCAGGCAAATGCACTGGTTTGACCTTATTCTTGTTGAGTTATTATGTTTATTTCAATGGGCAAATCCATTTGCATGGATTTATACCAGGTTTATCAGGATGAATCATGAATATCTTGCCGATGAAGTGGCGCTTCGGCAAACATCAGATCCCGCAGTTTACAGGGCGGCACTTGTTAATGAGATGTTCAACACCCAGGTTTTCAGCCTCTCAAATTCATTTAATTATTCCCTAAGTAAAAAACGGTTTGACATGATGAAAAAAATTATCTCTTCACCTTATCGAAAGCTTAAAGTTCTTTTTGTTGTGCCGGTGATTGCTTTCTTATTTTATGCTTTTGCGAAGCCGCAATATAATTACAGTACTGCTGCCGATAATCCCATGTCAATATTACAGACACAAGCTAAAACCGCTAGTACTGTAAGTGGTATTGTTGTGAACGAGGAAGAGACACCTCTTCCTGGGGCAACAGTAATTATTTCAGGTACACATACAGGAGTAACAACTGACTCTTCAGGACGTTTCATAATAGAGAACGTGACAGAAAACGTTCATCTCATAGTTTCTTCTGAAGGGTGTGTGAGCCAGTATTTAGAACCCTCTTTTTCGTCGGAAATGAAAGTTAGAATGTTACTTGACAAAGGGAATTCAATGTCTCTTCTTATAAGGTCTACTTTTAAAAATGGCCCTTATCCGCTCATTAAAATCGATGGTGTTGAAAGCAATAAAAAATTTGATGAGATCGACCAGAATGAGATCAAAGGAATGGCAATATTGTCTGGGGAAAATGCTTCCAAGCTTTACGGTGAAAAGGGGAAGAATGGAGTTATAGAGATTTCAACTAAAAAGAAAGATACGGAATCCATTGAAAATAAACCAGCTGAAATGGCAGATCAGGAGTCGATTAAAATAAGAAGTATCGACGGATCAACAGTAAATTCTCTCATAGTAATTGACGGTGTTGTTCGTGAGAAGCGTGGATCAGAAGGTTTAAAAGAGATAAATGTGAGTGATATATCTGATTTAAGTGTCATTAAAGGTAAATTAGCCACAGATAAATATGGAGAAATAGGGCAGAATGGTGTTATAATAGTTACAACCAAAAAGAAAAATGCCGGATTGTTTGAAAATAAGCCGGCTGAGACGGGAGATCAGGAGTCGATTAAATTAAGAAGTATTGACGGATCAACGGCAAATCCTTTAATAGTAATCGATGGTGTTGTGAGCGAGAAGAAAGGAAAAGAAGGGGTAAATGGAATATATCCAAACAATATATTTTCTATTAATGTTTTAAAGGATAATGCAGCCATAGATAAATATGGTGAAAATGCGAAAGAAGGTGTTATTGAGATTACGACCAAAAAAAATCCGGTTGTAATGAATCAGCAAGTTGTAAAAGGAGTTGTACTAAAAGAGGATGGAAAACCTTTGGTGGGAGTGAATGTTACCTGCACAGGAAAAGCAGGAGAAGCATTCTTAACAGAAACCGGCTCTGACGGCAGATTTACAATGAGCAATATAAAAGCAGATGCCTCTCTCCTGTTCTCCTGCAGGGGGTATAAAGGGCTTACACTTAAGCCTGTTTTTACTTCAGAAATGACAATAAAAATGGAGAGGGATCCTGATTATAAAACAACGGAGACCCGATCTGGCTCTGATAAGCCTGCAGCACAGAAAACTATTCCGATGGTTGTGATAGATGGTGTTATTTCAGAGAAAAGTTTTGGTGATGCAAGGAAAGAGCTTGGATATAACCTTGGGATTATCAAAATGGTAATGGGTAAGGAAGCAACAGATAAATATGGAGATAAGGGAGTTAATGGGGTCTATGAGATCACTACCAGAGTAAAAGCTCTAGAAATGGGATTGAAACCGCCATTCCAGAGGCTGGCACCCGAAGATTTTCCCACATTTCAGGGACAAAAACATTTTAGTTTTAAAGATTGGGTAGCGGATCAGGTGAAATATCCTGTTGAGGCGCAGGAAAATAAGCTTGAAGGATGGGTAACTGTAAATTTCAAGGTTGAACTGGATGGTTCTGTTACTGATATTGTGTCCACTTCCGGAGTTGTTAGTCCTGTTCTGGTTAATGAAATAATCGCTATAATCCGATCTTCACCAAAATGGGACAAACCAAAGAATCCTTCTGTTGACGAGTCATTTTCGTCTTCCATCACAATGGGATTTCATTTACCTGATCAGATTGACAGGGATGCTCCCTTCGTTGTGGTTGAGAAGATGCCACATTATCCGGGTGGCGATGTTGAACTATTAAATTTTATCAAAAACAACACAATCTATCCGGAAGCTGCCAAATCAGCAAAGATTCAGGGCAGGGTAATTTTAAGGTTTATTGTAAGTAAGGCAGGTAAGGCCGAAGGAATTTCAATTCTTAAAGGTGTTGACCCTTTACTTGATGCAGAGGCTGTAAGAGTTGTAAGCATGTTAACCGGATTCACTCCGGGCATGCAGGACGGCAATGTTGTAAATGTCTGGTACATGGTACCTGTTAATTTTAGTCTACCACCATTGGTACCTGCAAATTTTAGTCTTACACCTTCAGAACTCATTTTCTCAAAAACTTCCTTACCCGAGATATTAAAATTTACAGCTATGAATACAGGTTACCCTCAGGAAGCAAAAAATTCCTCAGATACGGGAAGAATATTTGTGGTTGTAAAAATGGATAAAGGCGGCATCATCAAAGAATGTAAAGCAGTTAAAGAGAGAAGTGAAATCAGTGTTCCTGTTCTTCCGGAAGTTGTAATTATTGGTTATGCCACCGCAACAAATCCTGGTGACCTGAGATCCGGTAAAGCAGCAGGGAAATCTACTGGGAAAGGGTATATTGCCTTGCAGAACGAAAGTGTGCGAGTGGCAAACAAACTTGGAGAGATCGATATACCCGAATGGAAAGAAAATAATATGGAATTTGCTCTTGTATTCAAATTTGTGCTTAAATAATCA
>CAZXFB010000035.1:45899-46892 GCA_964639725.1 uncultured Rikenellaceae bacterium | reverse complement strand
TATTATTAGTTGCCGTGGTGCTGTACGTGGTGGTAGTGGTACCATTGATCAGCTGGCATGTTGGTTCGCCAACTGCTGTGATAGCGGTCGGGGTACCTACAGTCGGGGTGATAGTGACTGCCAGGCTGGCAGCTGTTGTGCCGCAAATACCGGTTGCTGTAGCTGTAATACTAGCTATACCATTAAATGCTGCATCCCAGTCAATAACTCCTGAAAGAGGATTCATTATTCCTGCTGATGATGGGAATACAGAGTATGCAATTGATGTACTGTTTGCTGCTGTGGCAGTATAAGTTCCATCAGCTGCATTCTGACATAAAGATGTTGCCCCGGTTGTAAAGACGGGAGTTCCGGTAACTGGACTTACAGTTATAGCCTTTGTCTTAGTTGTACCAATACACTCAATAGGGCTGGTGGTTTTTTCCGTTACTTCCAGGCTATAAGGTCCAAATGAAGGGAAAGTAAGTACAATAAAATCATGTTTAGTACCACCTCCTGCAACAATATTAGCACCTCCAACCACAACCCAGTTAAATACATTATCAGGTTGAAGGACATATGACCCATCACCTACCCTATAGTAAAAGGTTGTTGAACCTGTTCCGCAGATAGCGTTTAATCCTTCTATTTCAGGTGTATCCGGAAGCTTTACAATTGTAACTGAATGCACGTTTATTTTTGGCCCATTACAACCTGCTGCACTGGCTGTGATTGTTGTGGTCCCGTTCCATGTGCTTGAGTAAGTTAATTCCCCTGTTGATGCATTTATACTGTTACCTCCTGCTATGGATCCACCATCAATTGAATATGTAATTCCTGTTGTATATAATGCTGAAGCTTCGTAGGTTACAACACCAGCAGTCTGGCATCTTATAGATGAGGTACCAAGCGTAAAAGCTGGAGTACCTACAGTCTGGGTGATTGTAACAGTTGTGGGTGTTGAGTTCGCTGATGCACATACTCCGCTCTGAACAACTGCCCTGAATTGTGTTG
>CAZXFB010000035.1:41735-45799 GCA_964639725.1 uncultured Rikenellaceae bacterium | reverse complement strand
ACAAGGTGAGTGTTCCGCTGGTGCTGCCGGTACAGATTGTCGTTCCTCCGGTTACTCCACCTCCTGCTGATGCCGGATCTACTGTTACAGTGGTGGGCGTTGAGTTCGCTGATGCACATACTCCGCTCTGAACAACTGCCCTGAATTGTGTTGTCTGGGTTAATGCGATAGAGGTATAGATTGTCGATGTGTGGCTTATATCTGTCCATACGCTGAATGGAGATACTGAACTCTGCCATTTTAATATTGTTCCTGTGTGACCCGACAAGGTGAGTGTTCCGCTGGTGCTGCCGGTACAGATTGTCGTTCCTCCGGTTACAGACCCTCCTGCTGATATCGGATCCACTGTTAACGTTGCATTAGCTGACCATGGATAATTTCCCGGGATATTACAACCATTTATACCTGCCACTTTTACTGAATGACTACCTGCCGGAACGCTGCCAGGTCCTGCAGTTGAAAGATCAATATTTATCGTTGGACCCACTGTTGTTGCATCATTTCCTACACCTGTCCACGAATAATCCCATACATATTGACTCGCAAAATTGACAGCCTGATAATTCATTGTGACAACTGAATTAAGACATGCAGCTGCGTCTGCCAGTGTTTTAATTTCATCGGTAGCCTGCGGATTAACAGTTACAGTTAATTCATTTGAATATGCCGTTCCACAGACACCTGAAGACGTTACAGCCCTTATATAATACGTGGTTGCCAGCAGACCGCCTGGTGCATTATAAGTTGTCCCAATAGCACCTCCAATAATATTTTTTGTACCCCCGCTTGTTGCTGACCAGTACCACTGATAACTCAATGGAACAAGGCCTCCGCTTGCAGATGTCAGTTCGGTAAACAGATCCGGATCTGCAGGTGAACATTTTGACTGATTCAATCCTATGGAACCTGGAAGCAGAGTAGGTTCAACAGTAATTGTTGCAGAATTGCTGGTTTCGACAAGGCAGGCACCGCTTTGTACCACTGCCCTGAATTTGTAAGCTCCTGCTGACAAAGGGTTGCTTGTATATGTTGTATTTGTATTTGTAATGTTATTCCAGCTACCATAACCGCCACCGCTATCATAGCTATATTCCCATCTTACAATTGATCCTGTATGGCCACTTAGTGTAAGCACTCCTGAAGTACTTCCCTGACAGACTGAAGTGCTCGTATTGACTGTTCCGCCAATGGTTGTCGGACTAACAGTAACGGTAGTATAGTTACTGTTTTGTTCTGAACATACTCCACTTTTTACAACTGCCCTAAACCTGTATGTACCCGGAGCTAATGTACCACTTGTAGTATAAGTAGCCAGAGTGTTTGAGATATCAGTATATGAAACTCCTCCATTTGAACTTACCTGCCATTTTGTAATAGTTCCGGTATGTCCGCTTAATGTTAATAAGAGTGATGTACTTCCCTGGCAGACCGGTGAACCTCCTGTTACTGAACCACCAACGGTTACAGGATCAATTGTAACAGCAACATTATTCCCAAGAACTGAATTACATGCTCCATAGTCTACATTTACCCTGAAGAAATGGGAACCGGGATCAGGATAATCGCTATCACTTGCAGGAAAACTAACTATATATGGATCTCCTGAAACATTTTCCCAGTTCTTGACATCAAACTCTGCAACCGGCCCTGCAGGATTCATTCTTAATCTTACTCTTGTTGCCCGGTAACCGGTAAGAGAGAATGAAAGATCAGTTCCGTCGCAAACTGTTGGAGTAACTGCAGTTAAAGTCCCGACAACAGTAGTCGGGTCAACAGGAACAGTTATGGTAAAATTGGTACCTGCACAGGATGAAGGTGCCGGTCCTGTCGGAGTAACAGTATAAACGACATTTATCTGGGAGGCTGTTAAATTAGTTGGTGTATTGGTTATATTACCTGATCCGCTTGATCCGTTACTTCCGGTCCAGGTATATGTACTGCCTGATACTGTTACAGAACCCTGAGTATAAGGATCAATATTCAATGCAGTTCCTGTACAGACTGCTGAATAGGTGGTATTGGTCCCGGAAGGTTTTTGATTAATATCAACAACAAGGTTTACTGGAGTACTTCCGCAGATTGGTGCAGATGTATACTCCAGATGAACGCTCACTGTCATGTTAAGTGCCGGATTATTGTCAGCTGTTACGCTTATACTATTGGAATTTTGTCCCGAATTTAGTGTGCCATTAGTTACGCTCCATACATAATGTGTTGCACCTCCTGTCGGCTTTACCGGAGGAGCTCCAACCACAAAATAAGTTATTCCTGCTTCAGATTGGCAAACTTCAATGTCCCCGGAGATTGGTCCGGCAAATGTAAGTGTTTCTCTTACTGTTAAAGTAACAGCTTTTACAGGGCCTTCGCATAAATTACCTGCAACAGTACCTTCATCTGCTACATAATAGGTATAGACTCCGGCAGCACCGATAGTTGGAGTATAACTGTTCCCAACATAGCTCCAGCCGGTTTTATCTGCATTTTCATACCAGGTAAGGGTTGTGCCCGTGGGAGTGCCATGTGTTGCGGTTAAGGTCGTCACATCCCCAAGACATATTGTGCGATTGGTTGCATTAGGTGGTGCAGGTGAAGCTACGACCAGAATCCTTACATATGTATATACCGGAGCATAAACACCATATTCATTACACTTATTCCAGTTTCTGAGATAAACATCATAGTATTCGGTTTTTCTGCATGATGCTGGTATTAAGATAGTCTGACTTAATTCCCCTTTATATGCAGCAAAAGAAATTACCGGTTGTTCATAACCGTTAATTGTTCTTACGGTATTATTACTTCCTCCGATCACTACCGGATCAAAAACCCCTAATGTCTGTCCGATCGTGTTCTTTAATGTACCTCCGTCATCTTTTCCATAAACCCATTGTATTGTTCGTGGGGCATCATTTTTGGGTGCAGGCAAGCCTCCAATAAGAGGGTTTTGACAGTTCCAGGTGCTTATATCTTTCACCCTGATAAGATGGGTGTTACCTTCGCACACCTGAATGGTTGCAACCGGAGTCGCCGGTGCTATATTATTCGAAATTTGCAAAACGCCATCACCATCTGTTGGAATATCTCGTCCATGTACACTTACAATATAATTAACATTAAATATCCTGCTGCATGGGGCTGGGCTGTTTACTGTAAGAGTAACCTGATATGTACAATTTGCAATACTGGAAAAGACATGAGTTCTTAAAGCAACGGAGGGATAATCACCATTGCTAACTGAAGTATAGTTTATGTCTGGTTGTCCGTCTCCCCAAACAATCTTCCATGTGGTTCCTTTATAGACTCCACTGGTCTGAGGATCTGTACTAACACTCATGTCAAGTTTAAATGTTAATAATTGATTTACACATTGACTTGAAACCACTCTTGATGTCAATACATTAAGATCAACACAGGCCGGTGTTACAAAGCTTAGTGTGTTTGAGGTTGCTGACATAAATACTCCCGGCGAGGTTTCAACAGTGAAAATAATTGTATTGGATGGGTAACCTGGTAAAAGATTTTCGAATAACCGGCTTTTTAATGTTCCTTCCTCTCCCAGTGTATATGTAAATGATCCGCCGCCTCTGAAAGCTCCTGTCCCCGGATCAGGAGGCTGTGTTGACATGGTTTTGACAGTTGCAGGAGGTTGATAAGCAGGGTACCTGTAAACAATGTAATAAACAGTTACATTGCCTGCAAGATTGTTAAGTTTTACATTCAGCAGCCCATTCAAAGCACTTACGTCAGAAACTGAAGGATATGGAGCCACCCAGGTGGGTTGGGCAAAAGTACTTACAATTGACAGAATATAAAGTGAAAACAGCATTAATAATCTTCTTGTTTTCATCCTGATAATATTTTTACTTACTGCTGTAATTGACCTCTTCATGTCAGGTAGTTTTAGTCATAATATAGAAAGATGCCAGTTTGGCTAATTTAAGACTACAAGATAAGAAAAAAGGTTGCATCTTTTCAAGGACACAACCTTCAGATAATTAAGAGAATTTTTATAAGTGGGATAGTTTTGTTTGATCTATTTTAAAGTGAGTAGTTTAAAAAGTTAG
>CAZXFB010000035.1:0-41635 GCA_964639725.1 uncultured Rikenellaceae bacterium | reverse complement strand
TAGTGAATAGTGAGTAGTGAGTAGTTTAAAAAGTTAGTAGTGAATAGTGAGTAGTGAGTAGTTTAAAAAGTTAGTAGTGAATAGTGAGTAGTTTACATATGAGTTTAATTAATTGCTATTCAGAGATTTGATAAGAGAAATCACCATTTTTTTGATTTCGTCACCTTGCTTTTGAAGTTCAGTAAGCATATCGCTATCTGAATATTTCAGATTTTCAATAATGAGCAAAAGAGTATCGATCTCTGAAATTGATCCTAATGAAATATAAAGAAACTGAATGTACTCTTTTCTGGAATGCCTGGCCGCACCTTCAGCAATATTTGTAGGAATTGAAACTGCTGCTCTCCTCAACTGAGAAATTATTCCAAATTTTTCATCTTCCGGCAGTGACTTTGTGAATTTGTAAATATCAGTTACGAAAGCTACGCTCTTCTTCCAGACTATTAAATCTTTATGTGTCCTGATCTCATTCATTAATCCCTTATTTTTAACAACTTAACCACTGTTCACTACTCCCTTCTCACTACTCACTTCTTCTAAAAACAATCCATCTTTTAAAAAACGGATCATCAATTTTATAAACCGATGCTTCTTTAACAAGCATTCCCTTTTTTGCAAGTCTCTGAAGTGTGCTGAATACTGTACTTGAGGCTCCTGTTCCATAGAGTCTTGAAAACTCATCCGATAAGGGCGAAATATCACTTAGCGACATTCCGGTTAATACCATCATATCTGTCCGGTTAAGGCTGTTCCACAATCTCTCATAATCATTATCATGACTCCTGATTATATCGTCTGTTGCAATTTTAACGATATCTATAGAATAGCCTGAATGCATTAAAAGTTCCCACACCGTAAAAGCCAGTTGTTGGGTATAATAGGGGTGAGAATCAGTTATTTTAAGGATATCTTCTGACAATTCTTTGTCCTTATCACTAATGACTGCAAATCTTTCGTTAAGAAACTGCATAAACTTATCCTGACCAATTTTACCCAGAGTCATCAACGACCCAAAACGATAAAAAGGGGAATTCTTCCTTTCAAAGATCTCCCTTATCATCGATTCGCTGCTACCCATAAATACATAATTAATATTTTTGTGATTTTGCAACACCGATCTCAGAAAACGGTCAAGTCCGCTACCTATTCTGAAGATTTCCTGGAACTCATCAAGTACCACTATTATCTTATTTTTTTCTGTGCCCAGTTTTTCAATCAGATTAAGGACATCCTCCAGGGGAATAAACTCTTTTGATCCCGGCTTAAATGATATTTCTGTCTCGCCTGTCACTGGATTTATGGTTACTACCGGTATCAGCCGGAATGATTTTAAATAGCTTTTAAGCTTTTGTACCGGATAAAGCCTGTAAACCCTTTTTAACAGCTGTGATGCAAAATCTTCAGATGATAAGATCAGTTGCATATCAAGGAAAATATAATAACGTGCCGATTCATTTATCACTTTCCTTATGAGGCTGGTTTTACCAACCCTTCTGGGACTTATCAGAATGAGGTGGTTTTCACTTTTAAGGAATGAGTCGATTCTGATAAGTTCATCCTCCCTGTCAGTAAAATATGGACCATCAACTACTGTCCCAAACTTAAATGGATTTTTTTTCATGCCATTGCGATATTTTTCGTTGCGATATTTATCGCATGTAAATTTACGAAATATTCCACAAATGTCAAATATTCCTGTACACTACTCACTATTCACTACTCACTATTCACTACTCACTATTCACTTTTACAATAGCCCATTTCCCCACATTCTTCACATTCTGCCATACTAGCTCTTTCATCCAGGGAACCGGCTTATCACTCCAGCGTTGTGGATGAAATGTCATCATTATCTTGTCCGGAAGTCTGCCTTCTTGAGCAGCTTTTATAATGTCTAAAGTCGAGTGGAATATGAAAAACGATTTGCAGTTCGTGGTTTGCAGTTTGTGATTACCTGTTATTGGCCTGGCTTTCCAAGATTCATATGGATCTGAGACCTGTGCCCTGAGCGTTGTATCCTTTGCCTTATCTCTGATATTAAATGAAGCTCCGTCCCATCGCCTGCCAGTATCTGTAAGATATAAAACCTTATTAAAGTCTATATCAAAATAGGGCTCCCCCACTACTCCAAAATCCCGGTAATCATAATATTTCCACAACAACCGGCTATCCCATTTGCTCATCGGACTCCCATGCATGCAGATTGTCTTAACGGGCACAATCTTCCTGAGCTTTTCCAGGTTTTCAGCGAAACTCTCAATCGCAATCTTTACCAACTCTTCTTCCTTCTGCTCTGAGCCCTCTGCCCTGTGCTCTCTGCCCCTTGCCCTGAGCCATTTTGCCGCAAGGTTCACGTCTTCATAATGGTATCCTACCTCATGACCCAGCGAAAATATTTCTTTAATTATCCCTTCATCAAAACTTCCTCGGACTGCACGGTGGTAATATGTACCTAAAATCCCCATCTCTGCCTGAATTCTTGCAAACCTCAGAGAATTAATAGGCAAAGTATCTACATCATGACGTAAAACAATCGATTTTTGCGGAGATTTGTTTAAAAACTCGTTAAAAGTCAAAAACGAATAAACCTGATCACTCAGGGTCCTCACCAAATTGCAATATGATGCTAAAGTGAAATCCATCATTAATAGGATTGATCCATTATGTTATGGGCAAAGTGAACAGCATTTGATAAATTTGTTGCTATACAAATAAATAACGTATGGATAGATGAAACCGTTATCAATAATTTCTTCTATGCACCAACAATTGATAGAAGTTCTATCTATTAAAATTGCACAACCATTCCAGGTTTTAGCAAATAATTTTTTTTACTCTGAGGATAATTTTCAATAAACCACACCCAGAAAGAGGTGACATCAATCTTCTCCTTTAACATGATATCCCTTCTTCCCTGCCATTCTCTTTTCAGATCAGGATTTTTAAGCAACTCTTCAACCTTTGACAGGAGCTCTTCAAACTGATCTGGTTTAAATCCATAGGTCAATCCGAATTTTTGCTCTTCTTCTTCAAGGTATGAAATTTTCCCTACAAATGAATTACATCTTACAGAAGGTGTACCCAGTACTGCAGCTTCTGAGGTCATTGTCTGGCTGTCGCCAATTAACATTGTTGCATAAGCTATAAGGGAATGGATTTTATCCGAATCCATTCTTAATTTGTAAGGTTCAAATTCAGGGTCCAGTTCCCGTTCCCCTGTAATAAAAACCTTTCCGTGTTCCGATAAAATACTGATCAGTTGTTTCTTCTGTTCATGAGATAATCCTTTAACTCCTATATCATGATGAGCTTTAAAGGCATTGAATCTCAGAATAAAGAACCTGTCATTTGTTGTCAATCCGATCTCTTTCAAAACATTTACGTCAGGAGTGAAACGGTTGGGATGCAGGTATGCCAGCTCATGATACCCCGGATAATATACTGTATCATCTCTTTTTTGTTTTCCCCTGAGGACATCGGGAGAAATAAGTTCTGTTGCGTATGGATGACCCCATTTTACAAAAAGTGGCTGCACTTCGTCATCATCATCATCAAAAACAAAAGATTTTATTTTGCTGATAACTGAAAGATGTGTTATAGTGACCGAGACCCCCAATGCAATATCAATCTTTTTTTTCAGGCATATTTTGAGGAGAATGATGTCATATCGTATTTGACTTATTACTTTACCGAAAATTGAATCTGCTTTTTCAGGTAATACAATATACTCAAATCCCAGAGTATCTAAAAGAGCTATTGCCGGAGGTAAGTTTTTTACCGTAATAATAACTTTATGACCTTTGGATTCCAGAATCTTTGCAAGATTTTTAAAATAATGGACATGAGCCGGATGCCCTATATCAATCAGGTATCTCATTTTCCTGGGAATCTCAATATCCATAATCCAGCTTCTCCTATTGCAAACATGAATCTATTGTTGACTTTTCTGAACCGGCCATATTCAATCATTTCTCCACCGAACTCCTGCTTGTATTGTCTCACTCCATACTCTTTTTCCTTCAACCCTGCTCCCATAAAATCGAGATACTCCAGCCCGTTCTTAATTCCAAAATCTATTGCTGCCAGGATACTCAGATGGGCAGGAAATATTCTTTTGTGATACTCCCTGATCGAACAATAGTATAATGTATAAACTGACCTTTGCTCAGTATACAAACAAAATGCCCCCCCGATAATATTCCCGTTGTGCAATACAACAAACACCTTACCTATTGGCGACATGTACAGAGCCAGAAAAAATTCAAATTCCGGTAATGGCAACCTTACTTTTTGAGTATACAGCTCCCTTAAAATATCATATAAAAACCTGACCTCAGAAATATCATTGGCCTCACGATAGATGGCTCCCTCTGTTAAGGATTGCTTGATTTCACGACGCCTGTTATATTTCATTAACCCCAGAATCTCATTCAGTGACTTTTCTTTTAATCCTAACCTTATGTTCAGATAGGGAAGCCACTTCCAACCTGTATTTAAGTATCCCGGCTTAAGTCCGGCATAATCGGAAAAGTTCCGGACTTCAGTATAAATCACCCTTTTATTTAACTCACAACAAATAGTGCTCAGCAAGAGTCCGTTTGTCTTTTCTTTATCGTCAATAAATAGAGGACCTCCATAAATTATAGCCCGCCTTGAAAAAAGGGCTTTTAATCCATTTTCTTTCTGTAAGGTTACAACACAGAGTGATTTCAGATCCCCCGAATCCTCAATTGCAAATGCTTCAGCAGACAAACCTGGAACTGAATTAAACAGTTGAAAAAAATCAAATGTCTGGAAAGGAGAAGAATAGGGACTTCTCATCAGAAGACCATTCCATTTATCAACCGGAATCTCATTATTCCTAAGTAATTTCATAAGATGCTCAGACAGTAGCTTTTACTCTTAAAACAATTCATTCCTAAATCTGCCATCCTTAATCTATATAAGCTCTGAACCACATTTCCAGATGTATCCACTTCCATATCTCCTTTGAACTATTGGTTTTTCCATTAAGGTAATCTGAATGCATTTTTATTGCTTTTGATTTGTCGATTATACCCCTGGCAGCAAAAGTATCTGAATTCAAAATATCTGAAACCAGATAGTTCCATGCATGCTCTCTGAACCAGTTATCCTGAGGTGTATCAAAGCCAGTTTTATCCTTCCTTTTCCTGATCTTCTCCGGCAGAATACCAATCATTGATTCCCTTAAAATATGCTTAGTCATCCCGTTTTTAATGATAAGACCTGAAGCTGTGGCCAGAGTTTTCTCGACCAACCTGTAATCAAGAAATGGAACCCTTGCCTCGATCGAAAACCTCATGGAATTCCTGTCTTCCCACTTCAGCAAATGTTCCATCTTGTATTCAAAATGGTCTATCAGAGCTTCATTGAGAGTGGCTGAACTATATAAATTACCGGCAATAGAATTATTATCCTGGAATTTTTTAACAAATTCAGATCTCAGATATCCAATTTCGTTCACTCTCATCCCGGTTTTTATTTTTTGAGGCAACAAAAAATAGAGGAATGTTTTCAGTCCGTATATGCTGTTATGGTTCAATAGATAACAGAGCATTTCTGAACTTAACTTTCCTAATCTCATACTTTTAAATAACTCCTTAAAATAAAATCCGAAAAAATAATGGTATCCTGCCAACTCTTCATCAGCACCCTGACCATCAAGTGTAACTACAACACTTTTTTTTGCCAGCTCCATAACTTTATACTGGGCATAGGGAGCCGTGGAAGGTATTGGTTCTGCATGAGCTTTAATAAAATCTGACAGATCATTAAGTAATGTATTTGCCGATGGGGTGGTATAGAACATATTTTTCAGCAGGGACTTATACTCTTCGATAAATACGGTCTCATCTCCATTCTGGCCCCTTCCGTATACAGCAGAAAAAGTATTCAGATCTGATTTGGAATAATCTTTTAACAGGAGCGAGACTATACTTGAGGAGTCAAGTCCTCCGCTTAAACAGACTCCAACAGGAACATCACTGCGAAGCCTTAACCCGATTGCAGATGAAAACAGTTGTCTATACTCTTCAGGATCTCTGAAACCTTCTGAAACAGAGACACGCTCACCCAGGTTATACCATTTTTTTACTGAAGATTGAAGATTTGAGATTGAGGATTTTGAATCCATGGTAATAGTATGACCATGCTGAAGTTTTTTTATTTCCTCAAAAAAGGTTCTTTCTGTCTGGTCAGTCCGGTTAAAGACAAGGTAATCGAAAACAGACTGGTAATCAGGTTTCGGTTTTTCTTCCAGGAGAGATAGCAATGGCGGAATTTCGGATGCAAAAGCAATATAATCGTGCCTGTAAAGATAATAGAACGGTTTTATCCCATAACGATCGCGTGCTGCAAATAGTTTTTTTTCATGTCTGTCAAACAATACAAACGCCCACATACCATTAAACCTTGACAAACATTTTTCGCCCCATCGGATATATGAATTAAGCAAAACTTCTGAATCAGTCTTGGTGTAAAAAATCAATCCTTCGCTCTCCAACTCCTTCCTTAACTCGATATAGTTATAGATCTCTCCGTTAAAAACCAGGACATATCTTTCATCTTTTGAAAACATAGGCTGATGACCAGCCAGGGACAAATCAATAATACTCAACCGTACAAATCCCAACCCAATGTTATGTTCAGTGAAAACACCTTCATCATCAGGTCCGCGATGCTTCATAATATTCATCATCCCACGTATGGGGGACTCCTGAACCGGTCTGTTATCGAATCTTATTATCCCGCAGATACCACACATTAGTATATTTCGGTTTTATAAATATCAATAATTTTTTTTGCAATTGTTCTTGAATCAAGACCAAGCTCAACTATTCTATCCCGACCATTTGTACACTGTCCCCTTTGAGAAAATTCTAATGCGGCCATAATTTTTTCTGAAAATTCTATTGTTTTAAAAGATGCTATAAAACAACCATCTGTTTTGCCTATAACCCACCTGGCATCACCAACATCTGTTGTAACAATTGGACAATTGCAGGCCATTGCTTCTTTTATAACATTTGGGGAACCTTCGTGTAAGGAAGTTAAGACAACAACTGATGCAGCATTGTAATAATTGACCAGGTCAGCATGATTTATTCCATGCACTGGCAGAAGTCTGACATTTTGAAGGCCTAATCTAGTAACCGCGTTTACGGCTAATTTAAAGTTTTTTTCTACTCTTGAAGGATCGGACACAAAAATTATATTTTTTACTGCGCAATCAAAACCCAGATTATTACAAGCAATTAATATTTCATTAGGCTTAAATATATTAAGATCAACCCCATTGGGAATAAGAGATGACCTGGGGCTATTTAATATAGTCAGCATCTCCATTGATTTAACAATAGTCTGGTTATAAAATCTCCTTGCAAGCAATGAATTTATCTTAGCCAACAATTTGCTTATACAAGTTATGCTCCCATCAATAGAATTAGTGCCTAGCAAGTCATCACCCATAAAGGAGACAATTATTTTTTCACTGCGTCTTGCAATTAAGGCTACTATACCTGCTAAACCATAATGAGCATGAATAATATCAAAAGAATATCGTTTAAGAAATTTCCTAAGTCTTATGATCTCACTTAAATAGCCAATGAACCCTTTACGACAAATAGTAAAATAATGCAAATCAACTCCTGCATCACTAATTGATTTCCCTTGCGCATGCACTATCGGACTAGGCTCTCCATTCTCCTTACCACTACTAACAAATATAACTTTCATTATACTTCTCTTAAGAGGTAAATATGTTTGCCTGAAGGCCCCGAAGGGATTTTCTCAAATCTTGCAAGTTTAATATTATTAAAAAACCGCAAGAATGCTTTCTCAAGTTGAATTTTAAAGTCTTCTGACAAATCCATATTTGATTCATATCTGAATTCTATTTCTCCAGGGATTTTCTGATAAACCTGAAATTTAATAATTCCAATACCTCTGCCCGGAAGTTCGTATAAAATATCAGTAAAAAATACCCCATGAACCTGGCTGCCATCTTTTAGTTGAATTGTCTGGGCAATTCTGCCATCAACAGAATGGATCATTGGGTGCTTGACACCGCATGTACATTCATTTTCAGATAAAGTCACATAATCCCCGTTTTCATATCTGATAAAAGGCATTATCCGGCAATCCAGGTCCGTCAGGAGTAATCGTCCTGATGACAAATTTTCTTTATAATCCTCTGATAAAACCTCCACAATAACATGCTCTTGGTTTATATGTTGCCCATTTTGTTTTGAACATTCGTAAGAAACAGCTGTAACTTCCGTGCAACCATATTGATCGAAAACCGGACATCCAAAAATATTTTGAATAAATTCCTTCTGGTGAAGAAAAAGAGTTTCACTGGTTGTAGAAATGGCAATAGGCCTGAAATTTAACTTCAAATCACTTTTAGCTAAATAATTTGCAACTTGTAAAATTGCTGACAAATATCCTTTGATTAGCCTGGGTTTATAACTGTTTAGACGCTTAATTACACCAGGTAATTTCTGTTCGCTTAGCTCAAATGAATTAAAAAAAATCTGGTTGGTTAGCAGGTTTGATATTCTTTTTATTGACTTTTGTTTAAAATCAGATGATAATACATTTGGAGATCCCCAAAAAGTAGCTATTGGGTCACCGAGGCTGATTCCAATCCAATTAAACCACCTGTAGAAAGAGCCCCACTCAAATGCATATGCCCTGATATCCTTCAATACCAAAAGTGGGGGTCCAGTTGTTCCTCCCGTTTTTATCTCAAAAAAAATCGTATTCTTCCAATTATTGTCCAATAACAAATCAAAATTATTCCTGACATCATTTTTTGTTAATACTGGTATTTTTTTAATGTCTTCTAAAGATGTTATATCCTTGGGTCTCAATCCAATTTTATTAAACCTTTCTGTGTAAAAAGGAACATTTTCATAAGCATGTTTTACGAGTGATTTTAGTTTCTCAAGACGATATTTTTCAATTTTATCCTTGTCCCAATATTGACTTGTGTCTAGAAAATCTTTAGTTTTTAAAATTGGGGCTCTAGTATATAAGTCCTTTATCGGATATCCAAAATATTTTGATAAAAATCGTCTCACAAAGTAGATTTTAAATTCTGAAGTCGAGACAAATTGTTTTACTGGTATGAAGACAATATTGAACAATTTCTTCAGTGTAACTGCCAAACAAAGGTCCATTATTCATCTGAAGAAAGTTCGTTTCTATATTTGAATTATTTATTTCAAGCAGCCGGACTTTACCCAGATTGTCTACACAAAAATCGAAACCAAGCAGACGCGAATAAAATTGTTTTTGAGCAATTCTTATTGCCATAACACTCATTTCCTCAAACATATAAACTTTATCAATATCCGAAAATCTTATTCCGTTTGATTCAAGATACTTATTCCCATATTTATCAATAGCAAAATCATTCATTGTTCCTTCTCGATTTATCCCACATGATATTCCTCCTGAAGCCTGATTGTCTGTAATTTTCCCTGGTCGTCCTATACGGAATACGGCCTGCAGAGGGATAACAACATTATTTTTTACTGATCGATAAGTAAAAATTCTTATTGTATTAATAGAACTCGGATTAAAACGACTGTAAAAATCATGCTGTTGTATATATTCCTGTATAACATAATCAAATCCAAATAAATCTGTTAATGTATCCAGAGTGTAGTTCATTTTTCTTGTTTGATCATGAAATATCCCGTTTGAGTAAACAAAAAGTCCAACATTAAGACCACCTCCTGTATCATAAGTTTTCTTTATAATTACCTTTCTGTCATGACCAATAATATCTTGTAGTAAATCTTTTGAAGGCGCCATCAGGTTATAATATGAATCATAATAAACATCTTCAATTTTTCTGATTAATGTCTTTGGAAAAATATCGAATTCACTAAAGTAGTATTCGTAAATATTCTTATCAGCAGATGCAAGGGTCATCATCCTATTATTCAGCTTTGGTTCTATTTGATTATAATAAACTATTTCAGGCACAAACAATGGATCTTCATACCCCGAAACGGATGAAAACACCGAATAAGACAAATTGTCAATTTTAAGACCAAGCCGTTGCCAGTATTCTATATGCTTTTTTATTATCTCATTTGTATCTTGTCTAATAAGGTTTTTCTCCAATAAACCGTTATAGATACGTTTCATCTTTTTTGAAAACAACCTTGACTCTCTTAAATTAATTATAATTGAAATCAGCTTTTTTATTAAGTTATCCATAAAATCCCTGTATGAAAAATTAAATCAGTTTTGATCTGAACTTTAAAAGCAGATAGCCTACCTCCCAGATTAAAGGATATAGATCTGATTTAGTTTTCAGAATATCCAAATTAATTGGAAGTTGAATATCCAATACCTTTTGCTCTAGTTCTTCTAACTCAGGAAACCTATCTGTAAATTTTCTATAGTTATTATCATTATGAGAACCTTTTCTATTAATATACAATTGATGGAACAAGGGAGAAGGCATAAACTCTTTTAATAAAGTATTGAATTTACTATAGAACGGTTCTCCCTTAAAAAAATCATAACCATAATCAGAAAGTAATGCTGCGATTTCCGGATCTAACCTTTTAATCATTTGCTGTTGGAAGTAACCTGAAAGTCCCAAAAAAGGAATTGCATTGTATGCCCTTTTAGATACATTATAATCTGCAAAGGGGCTCAGAAAAAAAATATCTGAATTTTCAATATTAGTCCTAACTGCTCTAAGACCAGGTATTTGAATCTCATTATAAAATCGTTTTATTTCATACCAGTCAATTGTTCTGGAATTTATTTTTAAAATTCTTTGAATTTTTTTCTGGTAACTATCAATAAAATCATTTTCGAACTTTTTCTCGTTAAAACAATCCCCTGAACTGGTATAGATAAGATCGTATTTTATCCAATTAAAAAAAATTCTATGATTAAAAAAGACTCTTTCTTCATTTCTATATTGTTCCCCCCCTATTCCATGCAAACCCAGACCAGCGCCATCAAGAATTTT
The DNA here is from genome assembly GCA_964639725.1 of uncultured Rikenellaceae bacterium. Taxonomy (GTDB): domain Bacteria; phylum Bacteroidota; class Bacteroidia; order Bacteroidales; family VadinHA17; genus LD21. The sequence continues at coordinate 30,612 of CAZXFB010000035.1, read as the reverse complement.
TTTTCTGTAGAGAAGAGTATTATACTCTTCATGCCAATAACTGTGCTTTCTTACATGACCATCATAATAATAAAAAGCTGCTGACATTGTTGCTGCCAACTGGTTCCTATCCATCTCCAATGGATAGGTAACCTGGACTGCTTTTAGTACTTGTCCGGCTTTAATACAAATAGCTTTTGCACATTCAAATTCTCTGCTTCTCTGATTTCTCCAATAACTGTGAAAACTTACTTTCCTGAAATATTTCAATGCAAGAATTAAAAGTAATCGGCTATCAAATCCCCCTGTAAGTCCTGAATCTACACCAAATTTATCCGCTAACCTTTTTGTGGACTTGAAGTACACTCCCAAACAATTAAGTTGTTCTTGTAAAGCATCTTCAAAATCTATTGGTTTATACTCTCCTTCCTCATTATTAATACTTAAAACATCGATATTACCAATACTTTGGATATCATCTTTTTCAATTCTGTGTATTTCATTAAAAATTGTGACCGGCCCAATTAAATACCCGCTTATAAGATTTTCTGTTATAGATTCTTTATTAATACTCAATGTCCCATCATGCGCATTACAGGCTGCGAGAAAAGATGATGAAATTACAGTATTAACAGAATTATAATACACATTACTTACATTGGACCCATCTCTAAGGATAGATATCTGACCCTTGATATAAAATATGATTGTAAATGAACCATAAATTTTATCAGCACATATATTGTTTTTTATCTTATCAATCAAAAGAAGTTTTATGCTGGTTTCATAATCTTCACCATGATAAATCAGCGTTCCTGTAACAAATAATGCGGAATCGTCAATGAATAAATAGTTCTTGTTTTTAAGAATAGTTTTGGAAAACAGATTAAGATTCCAATCTCCCAGACTAAATCGATGAGGTTCGCCAAATCCTCTTTCTTTAAAATAGTCGAACTCCCTTTTGCTAAAAATATCTGTTGTTTTTTTATGAAGAAGAAATGCTCCCATTGTTTCTTATTGTTGAATAAGCAAATCCGATAAAAGCTCCGAGAAGAAGAAAATTTATTGACCTGAATGTTATTAAATTTATACTGCCATTAAAAGAGACAAAAAGTGAAATTGTCCATAGCGCAAATGCACCGGCCCTGATCTCCGACAGAATACCGGTTTTTGGAACTCTGATAATCTTTATAAGCAATTGTATGTAAAGTGAAAAGTATAGCAATAATCCTAAAAGGCCCTCCCCATAAAAAATCTTGGCACTATCGGTATGATACATTCTTCCTGATACATTGCCACTTATGATATTTTCTGCAAATATATTATTCCCGATACCAAAAAGTATTTTCAGTGGTTCTTTAAATTCAGTTATACTCTTTATAATATTAACGTTTTCTGAATATCTGTCTTCTGTCGTATAAAAATCCTTCTCAAATCTTCCGCCTTCAATTCTGACATCTAATCGTTTTTCCAGCAAAACATTGTACAGGGGAAACGTTAAGATCAAAAGCAAAATTCCAACAAATAGGAATTTAATGTTTCTAATCTTTGATTTGGAAAGAAGAAGATAGCTAAAATAACCTATTACCGGTATGGAAATAGCCGTTCTTCTGACATTTAACAGAATAAATATAAAAAGTACTATAGATAATGAGATAAAAATCCATGTTTTATAAGGATATAACCTGTACTTGAGAATAAATGTGAATAGTCCGAGAGCTATTGCAGGACCATAAAGACCGCCGCTTCCCAGAAGTCCTACCGCTTCTGGCCCACCTTCATATTCTACATTAGTTGTATATTCCAATACTTTACCAATCCCAAATAAATATCCCAAACCAGTAGCAATAACTCCAGCTAAGATTATCCAAAAAAGTCCATGGATAAGTTTCTTTAACCTTTCATAATCATTAAAGTACACATATCCAACCAATAGCATCGACATCGAAAGGAAAACCTGCATAACAGATTTAAATGAATACAATAACTCTGTAGTGAAAAAAAGCATTAGAACAGTATATAACAGAAAAAAAATGAGTGGCTTAAATGATCCCAGCCTGCCCACCGATGACCTGAAATAAAAGATAAACAGAAACAGGATAAAGGCTCTCATTATTGTGGGTGCAGAGAAACCTTCAAAGTAATTAAAGCTTATGTCAGATAAAATATTAAAAATGGGAATCAGGTAGACAAATTCCCATTTTTTCTTGAGAAGAACAAAAAATGCAATCAGAAAGAATAAATAAACAACAAGCTTTTCCAATGAAGAAATTTTAGGTAGAATGCTTAACTAATAAACAATTTCCTTTTAAGTGAAACTATTTTAGCAAAAGATTTTTTGCCGAATATTTTAATGAAACTATTAAAAGCCAGCATCTTGACTGAAAAATAATAATAGCGGATATTCAGGGCGTTATAATTTTTAAAAATCTTATAGACCTGTTTTGCATTATCCTTCTTGAAACTTGAATGTCCTCCTCCCCTGAAAATACAAACCGTTTTTTCCAGTTTTCTTCCATTTTTATTTTTTGTGATTAATTTAAGCTCAAAATCGGCATCTGCACAAATATAATATTCATCATTAAAGCCATTTAATTCTTCAAAAGTCTTTTTACGGATAAACATGGCCGGATGACCAATAAGAAACTTCCCATAATATTTAGACTCTACATACGTATTAAGTAAAGTTATTCTTCCGCTTGGATGAAGATTAAGATAATCACCATACATAAAGTCGACCATCCCGTTTTCATTACAACTCATTACAAAGTTTTCCAGTGCATCAGGTAACAGAAGATCATCTGATCCGATGAAGATGGAATACATTCCCCTCGAAATATAGGTTCCTTTATTAATCGCATCAAAAATATTCTTGTCCGGCTCACTGTTAAACAAGTCTATCTTATTTTCGTATTTTTTTACAACAGCTGCCGTTGAGTCAGTTGATCCTCCGTCAACTATTATTATCTCTGTATTGGTGTAACTCTGCACTATTGCCGATTGTAACGCCTGCTCAATAATTGATTCACTGTTAAATGAGGGTACAATTATGGAGATCAGGGGATGTTCAGGCTGATCTGTTTTTTCAATTCCTGCCAGTCTCAAACCAAATTTATTGTCTGCTGACAAATTTGCAACGGATTCTTTTACAGAGATTGGTTGAAGCTTTTCAAAATCACTGCAAAAATTATCCACTATTATTTTAGTTAAAAGCTTATCCTTAACAATCGAATAATATCGATGAAATATCTCATTAATTCTTGAGTCAATAAAAAATCTTTTATTGATCTGATCATCCGGTATATCAGTATCAAAATTCCCGAGATAAATTAAATAATATTTATCTATTTTATCCTGCCCCTTTTTATTAAGATAACGGTAATCAATGAAATCTACAAGATTTTCAAAAGCAACATTCTTATAAGCCAACCTGAAATCGACTCTGATCTTTTTTTCATTTTTATCTGTTAACCAGACTGTTCTCAGGTTTTTCCACCCTGTTGAATAAGAAAAGATGTTCTCGATCTCTTCAGAAAACATAAATTCAGAAAATGTGCCGAGTAACCATTCTTTGAAAATATTCATTACCTGTTATATTTAATATTCACCTGCTCGTTTATCCATTCAAAAGTTTTTGCAATGCCCTTCTTCAGTGGATACTGTGGATCATAGCCAAGTTTCTCCTTTATAAGATTATTATCGGAATTACGTCCTCTGACGCCAAGCGGGCCAGGTATATGATTTAGATTAATTTTTTTCCCGGCTGCCTGTGACACGATCTCTGCGAGCTGATTAATTGACACCATCTCTTCAGAACCCAGATTAAAAGGACCAGTCTGATCAGAATTCACCAACCTCCTTATCCCTTCAATACATGCATCTATATAAAGGAAAGACCTGGTTTGTTGCCCGTCGCCCCAAATATCAATAGTTCCGCCATTCCCCGCCATTGCAATTTTTCTGCACATAGCTGCAGGAACTTTTTCCTTTCCTCCCTCCCAGGTCCCTTCAGGTCCGTAAATATTATGAAACCTGGCAATCCTGACATTCATACCATAGTTTTTCTTAAAATTCAGATACATCCTTTCGCTGAAAAGTTTTTCCCAGCCATATTCACTGTCAGGAGCTGCCGGATAAACCGAATCTTCACTGGTTTTCGGATTTCCGGGGTCCATCTGGTTGTACTCGGGATAAACACAGGCAGATGATGAGTAGAATATTGTCCTGATATTCCTTTTATGGCAGGTGTCGAGCATATTGAGGTTTATGACTGCTGAATTATGCATGACATCTGCATCATTTTCTCCAGTAAAAAGATAACCGGCGCCACCCATGTCTGCAGCCAGCTGGTAAACCTCATCAAACCGCATATCAACTGCAAATCTGCAGATCAGAGGATCTCTCAGGTCGCCGATAATAAAATCATCTGCAGTTGTGGGTGAAAAATCAGGATATTTCAGGTCAACACCCCTTACCCATAATCCTTCTTCTTTTAAACGGGAAACAAGGTGGCTGCCGATGAATCCTCCTGCTCCGCATACTAATGCCTTTTTCATGCTAATTCCTGTTCAATAATCGTTTATAAATTTTATCATAATTTCTTATAAGCTGTATAACTGAAAATGATTCAATCACAACATCTCGCATTTTTCTTCCGGTTTCGCTGTAATCATTATAATTCTGTATTACGTCTTCAATTTTATCCGCCAGAGCGGAAGGATCATCTACCTCAATAAACAAGTTACTGGAAACCCCATTTACAACTTCCTCAGATGAAGGTATACGACTTAAAAGGACCGGTAATCCCATACTGAACATTTCAAGCAATGCAAGGCTTAGTCCTTCATGGAAGGAGGGTAACAGACCCAGACTACTTGATAAAATATATGGTCGTGGGTCATCAACTTCACCAACAAATATCACACTATCATTAAGTTTCTTTTCAACAATGTACACCTGATATTCATTCCACAATCCTCCACGCGATCCAAGACACAGTAGTGTTATTATTTTGCTACGCTGTTTAAGTATTTCTACTGCTTTGAACAATAAAAGATGGTTTTTAACTTCAGCAAACCTGCCCACATGTATTAAAACAAAAGATCCTTCCGGGATATTAAGTTTTTTCAATTCAAAAGGTTTAACCGATCCCGGACTATAATAATCTGTATCAACGGAATTTTTCACAGTTTCGAGTTGTGAAGCGGAAAAATGATTCTTCATATTATTGAACATATCTTTTGACACACAGACAAACCTGGCTCCCACAAATCTCATAGAAAATATTTCAGTATATAATCCCAGCCTGGAATTCAGAGACTTACTTTTATAATGATCGGTGTTGGTATGCGCAGTATGAACAAACCTGTAATGCCGTCCCAGGAAGACCAGGCAAAGATTTAAAGCCATGTATGATTCGAACAGATGTGAGTGTATTATTTGAGGATCAATCGATTTCAGAATTACTCTTACTGAAAGAAAAGCTTTTAGATTAAACCATGGCACCTTATTTTTTACCCTAAACGGAAATCCATTGGCAATATGCAGATGAACATTCTTTGAAGGATCAATCCTGACGAATCCTGCAGTCGAATTTTCAAGAACCACAATATGAATTTCATATTCATCGGCAGGAAGAAAATTACTAATATTTGAAACTATAGTTTCCGCCCCTGCTCTTTCAAATGACGGAATCAGATGTACGAGTCTAATTTTGTCCAAATGCGATCCGTTTTAATTTCTTCAGATGTAATGATTTGTATAATAGCATTTGAATGAATTTATTCTTACTCCCCAGGTAAATAAGAAAATATTTTTTTGAGAGTTCTTTGTTTTGCATAAGGTAATGTAATCCCTCCTTAGCACTCTTATTATCAAGCCCATAGAACCCAATCTCTATTTTTCGTTCATTATAGATCTTAAGGATATATTTTTTGACCTCTTTGCTGCAGCCATATCTTTCAGAAAAACTTAATTCGATGTCGCACAGCCCTCTGATAAATTCGGCACGTTTTGTCAATGAAGTCTGATGGGTTGCAGATTTCTCCAGTATCCTGTATACTCCTGTTGAGTAATTGAAATACTTTACTTTTGAGTGTTTTGAAATATAAAGGAATAGTGGAAGATCGCCTATTGTCCAGTGATCGCATTTAACTTCCCTCTGATATCTGTCAAAAATATCTTTACGGATTGCTACAGTAAGGGTTTTTATAAAGATCCCTCTCAAAAGAGATTCAAAAATATCATTCTCCGGAATTTCCCATCCTGAATTCAAGTTGTACTGCTTCTTAAAGATCCCCGTATTTTGAAACAGAACATCCGCGTCGGTATGAACCATGCCATAATCAGGATTAGCTTCAAGAAAATCAACCTGCTTTTGCAATTTAAGAGGATCGGTCCAATAGTCATCCCCTTCGCAGATACAAATATATTTTCCTGTGCAGGCCTCAAGTGTTAACTTAGAATTCCTAATCATTCCGATGTTTTCAGGATTATAAGTAACTCTTATTATATCAGGATATTTTTTTGCATATTCTGTAATGATCCTAGCAGTCTGATCCGTGCTGCAGTCTTCTCCTATTAATAATTGATATGAGAAATTAGTTTTTTGTATTAACACACCTTCAATGGCTTTGGAAATGTATTTTGCGTGATTATAGGTAATCATGCAAATACAAACTAAAGGATTATTTACTTTATTTTCGAAAGCAGTACTTAGCACATTAGGTATAATTGATGCTGACAAATTTCACAAATAAATTTTTACAATAGATAAAATAATAGAAGGAGAGATGTTCTGAACTACCTGAATATTGATCTTTTTAAATCACACTTCAATAGCTTTACTAATCTGTGTTTGAAAATATAGAGATTGAATTTTTTTCATTAGTTTAATAGAACCAACAACAAATATGAACGCTGTTTTACCAAATTTATATGAGTTCAGGATTAGATACATTTTTCTATTCCTCAGTAATCCAAGTTTGGATTTTACAAGATTAAACAGAAAGTCAAATCTTTCATCCCTATAGCAATATGTATAACAAGTTATTGCAAAATATATCTGCTCAATACTAAAATTGATAAGTGCATCTATTAGATCTTTATAAAATATTTGCTTTCTTAAAAGTTCTACAAGTGAGTATGTAACTATAATAACATCAAAAGCCACCTGAGGTCTTTTCTGTTTTGAGGCAGAGTCTTCACGGTGAAAATAATTATATCCGATATCCGCTGATAATGATATTGTTGAAACAGATAAAGCAATCTGCATAAGAACTAAATAGTCTTCGTTGTTCTTAATACTAAAATCTATATCCTTTCCATTTATAGCCCATTTATTCCTTCTAAAAAGTTTTGCCCACAAACCTCCATGCAATTCTTTCTTCAAAAATAACAAACAGAATTCCTGAACAGAGATATTCTTTGAGTCAAATTGTTCACATATAATTCGTTCATTTCCACTCACAGAATAAAACCCGGAAATAACGATATCAGAATTATCTCTAACAGCAATGGATAGAAGATCATTTATAACAGATTTTTCAAGCCAATCATCAGAATCAAGAAAAAACAAGTAATCTCCGCTTGAATTTTCAACACCAATATATCGCGCTTTGCTTACTCCTTCGTTATGCTTATGAATAACTTTAAGCCTGTCATCATTATCTGCCAATTCATTAAGAATCTTAAGAGAATTGTCTCTACTTCCGTCATTAACAGCAATTACCTCAATATTCTGATGGGTTTGACAAAGGCAGGAATCAATGCATTTTCTTAAATATTTTTCTGTATTAAAAACAGGAACAATTATGCTGACCTTCCTATCCATCTCAGTTGGGTGTAGTATTAATTAACTCCTGTAATGATGTTCGAAAGTATCTCCATGTGATTATTCATGCAATATCTTCTGAAAAAGAAAAATCAAACTGACAAAATGCATACGATATAAAAATAAAATTCAATTCCTGGTCATTTTGCATTTCTGATTTTTTTTGCGCAAGTATTTAATCGGATTAAAACTGAAAGTGGATACTGCAAAAAGTTTATACCCTATTTTTGATGGTTTATTTCCTGTCAGAAACTTAAAAATGAGAGCACAATTATAAAAATATTTCTGATAAATATATTCATGCAATGGTAAGTTCGGATATATATATTCCCGCCTCATCATTTCATTTCTGAAAAATGCTGGTTTAATAAAATATTCCTGAGTCATATTGTGAACTGCAGTTGAAGTTTTTCTGTATTTGACAGTAACTTTATCTAAAAAATTAAGCTTATATCCTGCACTTGTAAGTTTTAACCAAACAGGGTAATCTTCTACCAGTTTGTATCGCTCATCAAATCCATCAACATGTTTTATTGTCTCTGTTTTAATGAATATGGTGGGAGTTGTCCCAACATAATCGGATTTAAGCAGTAGTTTATATTGTTCCATGGCAGTAATGTTTGCATTAAAAAAATCCCTTGGAATCGGTTGATGATCTCGTGGAACTATATTTTTTTCATCAAAGGAATTCAAATATGTAGTTACATCTGATAACAGCACTCTTATATCAGTCCTCTTCAAAACATGGTCAATATTTACTTCAATGCAATCAGGCATCATCGCATCATCTCCTGCAATTAGTTTCATCCACTCTCCTTGTGAAGCAGATAGCCCTCTGTTGCAATTTGCCGGAATACCGGTATTTGATGGTGATGTTATTAATTGTGTTCTGACAAACCTGCTTTTATTATTCTCAATCCAATGTCTGCAGGTATCAACTGTATTATCAGTAGAGCAGTCATCACTTACTATCAATTCGATATTTTGATATGTCTGATCATTGGAACTTTCGAGTGTTTCAACAACATACATGGCTGAATTATAGGTAATTACCACTATAGAAACAAGAGGAGTTCCCTGTAGTATTGTGAGTTTTTGAATCAAGGAATCAGGTTGTTCCAGTTGGGGAATATTATCCATTAATAAGTATAGTTTTTCACCGTCTTAATCTAAAAATTTAATCCCCCCAAATTCAGTTTTCTCGATTGCTGAACAATAAATCCTGTCCATGTTTTTGATAAAGACTCCTTTACTGAATTTATTGATCACTGTATTACGGATTTCTAACGGATCAAAAACTATCTCCTTGTTGAAAACCTTTAAAAGAGCATCACAAACTGCTAACTCATCCTGAATTTTAACTTTAATTCCATTTTTATCATTGATTATATCATCCACACCTCCGTTTGCAGTCGATATTATCGGAATTCCGCAAAACAGAGCTTCACACATACTCAACCCGAATGTTTCTGCAATGCTGGTGGAAATCAGCACATCAGAATTATGATAATAGTCCGATATCCTATCCCTGCCAACGTACTCATCAATTTCAATATCATCTTTTAATCCGTATGAATCAGCCAAAACCGCGAAAGAATCGGGTTGGTAAGGGTCAATACTTCTCCCTAGGAATTTTATTTTGAATGGCCCCCGCGCTTTTTGTTTAAACAATTTAACCGCTTTAAAGAATGTCGTGTTATCTTTAATATAGTGATTAAAAGTTATATAAAGTATTGTAAATATCTCAGGTCTTTCCGGTGATAAATAAAAAATATTCTCATCAACCATATTACCGACAACTACAGGATGACAGTCAATCCCATTCATCAGAATCGTTCTTTTCTGATGCTCACTGACAGAGAGTACAAGTTTTGCATTCTCGAGGGCTGATTTCATTAAGGCTTGTATCTCCTTTGAATATAGATGCATTAAAAAAATATTATGTTCTGTTATAATATACGGCAGGTTGAATTTTTTCGATATGGAATTGCTTATAAGTCCCCCCTGGACAGTACATTGCGCATGTATCAAATCGGGAATCCATCCTGATTCTGCCATTTTACTGAAGGCGACATTACATTGCCATTCCATTATTCTCTGATCGAGGTCCAACATGGCAATCCCGCTCGTATAGTAAAATGAAATTATTTTCGGATCGTCAAATTTACTGCACTTAATAAATTCAACCTGTGGTGTAATTTTAAGTATATATAAAAGTGAATTAAAAAATCTGGATAACCGGCCTGCCTGCTTTTTTACAGGATAAAATATTTTAAGATTATATAGATGATTCATGGCTAAGGCCTGTTCCCTGAAGAAAGAGCCTTCAACCGGCTTTTTCTCTGTTGGATACCATGATGGAATGATCAGAATTTTTAGCATAATCAGATACTCTTTTCTTTATCTGAAAATTTTAGCATAGACTCTTTTAAGAAGATTTAATGACAGAAACCATGGAACGAAAAACACTTCGTTAAGAAAAACCCGCCATTGTATTTGTTTAATATTGACTCCATCAAGCCTGATGAGAATTAAACTTTTATCATTATATTCCTCATTCTGACCATGATAGTCTTCATTAATAGTCTCAAGTATGTTTTTTATCTTAAACGGTGCTTCTTCTAGATTTATTGCTCTTCCCTGAACGCTGAATTTGTATACGTTATGGTTTTTATGTTTGGTATATGTACTTGCTAATAGATAATCAGTTCCTGACTTCTTGAAATTATTTAAAATATTAAAGATATTTCTGTAAGAGAGATGTAAAAAACAATCCCTGCAAATTATAAGGTCAGTTCTGGGAACAATATCCCGTGTAAGATCCGAACACATAAATTTGATTTTATCCGAGCCATATTTTTTATTATTAATTTGTATTAACTCATCAACAATATCAATCCCTGTAAATGAATCAATATTTCCGGTATTATTTATTAAGACCTCCTTCATCCAGAAAAAATCTCCGCATGGTGCATCAGTGATCGTTTTTAAATTGTATCCATTTAGCATTTCAACTATCCTTCCCCTGATAGCGTTGGTTTGTTCTAGATTAGAACCGGGACCTGATGCAGAGCAATTATCTCCCCAAAGGTTTTCCTGATATACATTATTGAATACTTCCGATAAGTTTTCCTTCACTTGCATTTATACTTTAATTAACAAAATCTAAATAACAGCTTCCCGATCAAAGTTTTCTTAATCCTTTTGATTTCTGCATTCATCCTGCAATATTCTTCTAATAATGAAAGAACCGACAGAGGAAAGTACTTCTTCAATACAGAATTGATTTCTTCTTTTAGTAATATTTCGTTTTCTTTCAATCTGCTGATTCCATTTTCTTCGTTAATGGATATACTAAAGGGAATTTTCTTAATTATTACATTATTCACCACTATGGTTTTAATGAAAAATTCCCAGTCAGACACAATACGGTTTGCCTCATTATAAAGACCATATTGTTCGAACAGCCTTTTTTTAATGAGTGTCGACGGATGATGAAGAGAATTTGAAGAAAAATATTCTAACCCCGGACTTTCAGGTATTTCAAGTAATAAAAACTTTCCATCTTTTGTTTCAAGTATTCCATTTCCATAAATAATATCTTCATCATTTATGTATCCGGATATCTTTTCTAAGGTATCTCTCCCGGACAAATAATCTCCTGAATTTAGAAACAAGAGATATTCACCAGAAGCTATCTTAATTCCTTTATTCATTGCATTGTAAATTCCATTGTCAGGTTCACTTACCCAATATTTCAATTTTTCAGAATGTTTCTTTAAAAGTTCAGTGCTGCCATCAGTGGAGGCACCATCAATAATTATATATTCATAATAAGTGAAGGTCTGATTCAAAACGCTTTCAATGGTTTTGCTCAGCCCGGCAAAATTATTAAAGTTTATAGTAATGATGGATAACATGGTAGATCAATGCTCTACGAAAGCTTAATATTTGAAAACAAATCTTATACTTCTATCTATAAGTCGTACAATCCACTTTTGATGATATTTCTGAGACTTTTTCAACCATTTATTAATGTGTTTATCCAATTTCTTTCTTGGATCGTTGTATATCTCTACTCTAGGTTTTCCCCAGAGTATCGCTTTCTCTTGCCAGTTAATATCCCAAATGTTCAACTTCTTAAACCTTACAGCACCATATTCTTCAATTATGTTTAGCCCTTGCTGATCAAACCAGTTCATGGTTTCAACATACACTGAAGTGATATCAATTCCCAGACGATCATATTGGTTTATCCAATCTTCAGGAATAGGGATAATTTGGTTTAAAGGAATGTTGTTCATATGATGGTAAGTCCTATAAATGTTAATAGCACTTTTTCGAGGGAAATTAATAGTTTCTATGCATTGATAAAATCGATGCTTGCTTTGCATTTTTTCCCAATCAGTATATTGGAAATGAATTACTTTAATTTGATTTAGATATATTATGTCTTTAGTTGAAGGTAAGGGGATCCTGTAACTGTGCATTATTTTGTCTTCCTCATGAGGTGATCCATCATCCATTAAACCCCAGGGAAAATGTGCTCCAAACCACATACTTTTCATATCAGGTCTGAAATTGGCCCATTGAAATTTGAAAATTGTACCCGGCCTAGAAGACAGGATAGTTTTCCATTCAGTTGATGTAATAACGTTTGGAGTAAAGATTTCGTCAGCATCCAGGGTTATTAACAAGCGTTGTCCCTCGATCTTTCTGGCTTCATTAATTAACAACTTTTGCCGGGCTGACTCACTATATTTCTCTGACGGATTGTCAATTAAAATCACTTTAGAATATTTCTTTGCAATCACTCGACTTTCGTCTGTTGACATTTGATCACAGATAATTATATGATCAGCCCATAAACTTGCAGCAGATAGAAACCTGTTTAATAAACAGGCATTATTTCTTACAGGAGTCAGACAAATAATCTTTACTTTTTGCTCTTCCATTATTTAAAGATATGCTTTATAATAGTCTTCAATATATTCTTTAAGAGCCACTTTCCAATCTCTCATTAAATTAAGGTTCCTGATGGTTAATTTTCTGTTTTCCAAGCGTTCGCAAACGGGTCGCTGAGCAAAATATTCATTTTTGAAATAATCTGATGAAACAACTTTAATTTCTATTTTGTTATCTAAATGCAAAAGTTTTAGAAGTTCTTCAGCTACTTCAAGACGGCTTGTTTGGCCGATGCAAACCATGTTGTAAAGCCCCCATAATTCCTTTTCAAGAAGAACCTTAACGTTTTTAGCAAAATCCTGGGTATATGTTGGAGTCCCCTCTTTGTCGTTTACAATGAAAAGTTCCTTCTTCCCCGATTTTATTTGTTGCATTAATTTTTGAATGAATTTTTTATCCTTTTCAGGGCCTGCTCCCATCATCCAACCAGCACGACAAACAAGATAACGATGAGCATGTTCTCTAACGTAAAGTTCACCCATAAACTTTGACCGGGCATATACTCCAAGAGGGTTAGGAACCTCCCAATCATCATACGATGTTTTGTGTCCATCAAAAATACCTGCTGTAGAGATATACAATATTGGTATCTGCAAGTCATTTGCAATATAAACTGCATTCTCAACCGATAAGGTATTAGTAAGATAAGTGTCGTCCGTATTCAATTCACAAAACTCAAGATCGGTATATGCTCCAAGATGGAAAAGATAATCGGGCTGAAATTCGATTACATCTTTCCGATAAGCATCCAAGTCTCTGAAATCTAAAAATGTAAGCCAGGTTTCATTTACATCTATATCAGTACATTTCAGTTCATAATCATAACTAAATTGCTTATAAAATGCTTCCCCAAGCATACCACCACAACCCGCGATATAGATTCTTTTTTTCATTTTCTATTTTCTTCCCTATCCGTTCGTAAGTAAATTGATAGACCTTAAATCACATTCTCACTTTTTTTTGCAATCCAAAGTGTGTCATACTTTTTATAAAACTCATATTCCCCATTTGCTAATCGGTTATTTATAACCCAGGTGGGGCCTAAATCAGAGCGATCCGGATCATAATCGTGAAAAGCAATAAATCCTCCTTTTCTAACATAAGGTGAAAAATGAGTAAAATCAAAATCACAACCTTCTATAGAATGATCTCCATCGATGAATAAAAAATCAATTTCTTCAAATTGATTCAGAAATTGATTCGAAAATCCTTTGAGCGGTTCAATCTTATCCAAGATTCCATACTTTTTCATAGTTGTGACAAACTGTTCAAATAATGGTACCTCTCCCTTTGCATTCTCGTATATCTCTTTACTCCCTGGCTCCCCTTCAGCATTGAAAGGATCAATAGCAAATATCTTCCCTTTTTTTAAACCTTTTGCTAGGCAAAATGTACTTTTGCCTTTCCAGCTTCCAATTTCAATAATTGTGCCGTTTCTTCTAATCTTCTCAGCTATGGAATAAAGCCCAAATGCTTCGTTGTCAGTCAACCAGCCATCGATATTTTTGTACTCAATAATTTTAGATAAACTATTTTTGAATTTTAATTTGTCAAATAGCTTCTTAAATCGTCTTATTATGTTCATATCTAATAATCTTAATTGCCTTCTTCCAATTTGTATAAAACGGTAAACTGATCTTGCCAACTACCATTTAATGAAGCAACTTTATACAAGAAATTGTGGGGGTGGACAAGTGAGCTGTACTTATATCCTATCCTTTTAAATCCAAATTTCCCTAAATATTTTGTTAATCCTTCCAAAGTGAAATGCCAGAAATGTTGCTCAGGGACCCAGCCATACCATTGTGCTTTAAGTATTGAAGGAAATAATCCCTTAAAATTTGTCTGAGTTAATAAGAGGTATCCTGATGGAATTTTCTTTTTTATTTCGCAGATAAACGTGGGTAAATTAGGAATATGTTCAAGTACTTGTGACAATACTACCAGATCGAAAGATTCATTAATTTTAACTCCTGGGAATGATCCCATTATTATATTTAAGTTTCTTTTTTTTGATCTTATGACTGCAGTTTTGCTTGGCTCAACTCCAGTTACGCTGAATCCTTTTTTTTTAAGTTCATTTAGTAAAATCCCTTCGCCGCAACCAATTTCAAGTATATTTGCTTCTTCTGGGAGATTTTTAATAATAAAAGAAGACTGAATTTCGATCAATCTTCTCCAGTCATAGTGCAATTCATTAAATTCTGTTAGATTGTCATAATTAATCTCAAATTCTTTAGCACTTTGATGGAAATCCATGTTTTTATAAATTGGCATTACTGGTTCTGGATCTGTAAATGCCATTTGGCATTTTCTACATGAGTATATCAAAAAACCATTTGAAAGACTCACTAGTAATGAAGTGGACGAAGTATTTTCACAAATTAAGCACTTTGTCATAAAGCCTTATTAAATTCTATTTTTTTTAGACTTATGATAATATTATAGCTTTGGGAAAAACTACCGCATTTTGCTAAAAAATCATTTTTAGTCAGAATTTCCTCCATATCACTTTCATAATAAATTATAAACCCCCATCTCTGAAGTTTTTCATAAAAGTCCCAGGCAGTAATTCCTGCTTCAACATAATGTAAATGACTTACTTCCATGATAACTATTGGATTAAATTTTTGAATTGTTTTTATAGCACCTTCCAGCACAAATGGATCATGGCCATCAACATCTATCTTAATAAAATCAATATTGCTTAATCCGCGGTCGGAAACAAAATCATCTAGTGTTATTAATGAGATGGTTTCTTTACTTTTCACATAGATTTTGAAAGGTTGATGAATAGTTGCCGAAGAATCATCTATACTAATTTCCAAATCTTGCCTTATATTTGAAAGTCCCATCTTTACAATTTCTATATTCTTAAAATTGTTAAGGGAAATATTTTCATTCAATAATTTAAAATAATTATTAGTCGGCTCAAATGCAATAACATTCCCCTCAGGACCAACCAATTTTGCGAATAGAGTTGCATAATATCCAAAATTTGCTCCTACATCAATTACAAAATCATTCTTTTTAATTAATCTTTTTACTAATTGGGTTGTTTGGTGTTCCCAATTCCCAGATGATATAATAGTTTGATCTATTGTTGAATTTCCCCCTAACCAAAGTTGTATATTATCACTCGTTTCATATATACTTCTGGGTAAACCAGACCTAATTAATTTAGCTCCATTCTCATTGAGTTTTTTATTACCAAAATATTTAGAAAGTCTATCAAAAAATACACTTGACTTTCTTAGAATCTTTGCAATTATCATCTTCATAAAATTACTTTCTAATGGTCCCCCAATTAAGCAAAGGAGCAATTTTTTGTCTAAAAGCATCAGCAGGATATGCTTTGTTAAAATTTAAATTTTCCGTTTTAAAACCCAATTTAACTTTATCCATGGGAATGCACATTCTTTGATTGTAAATCCCCGCCTGGATTCTTATCTCATAATATGTTGGCCCTAAAATATTTGATGGGATCTGCACATTTGATTTGTATATTCCGGGAATTATTACAGATGATGCAGAATTATTTTCATCATAGAAACTTCTGAAAATCAAAGTTTCCTGACTATCTACTAAATCGATAAAGAGTCTGAATCCACTTGTCTTTTCTTTGATTGTGAAATTAATTTCGATGTCTATTGGTAAATTCGAATAAACAAAATCGCTTACTAAATTACTTGCTTGAGTAATTTTAAGGTCGCATAATTTAAAAACATCGTCATTTGGAAGGTCTTTAATGACCTCTTTAAAGTCTACAGATCTCGTTTTCTTATCGATGTTTAAATAGTAATCAATCCCATCTTCAGTATCTCCGTCATAAAATATAATGCCATTCCCTAAAATAATTGTTCGTTCACACAAGTTCTTTATAGCAGTCATATTATGACTAACAAAAAGTACTGTCCTTCCGTCTTTAGTACTCACATCCTTCATTTTTCCGATGGCTTTTTTTTGAAATTCAGCATCACCAACGGCAAGCACCTCGTCAATGACAAGTATTTCCGGTTCCAAATATGCCGCAACAGCAAACCCAAGCCGTACTATCATTCCAGAAGAATAACGTTTTACAGGTGTATCAATATATTTTTCGACTCCTGCGAAATCAACGATTTCATCAAACTTACGTTTAATCTCCGACTTGGTCATACCCATTATGGACCCATTCATGTAGATATTTTCCCTGCCGGTCATTTCTGTATGAAATCCTGTTCCTACTTCTAAAAGTGAAGCTATCCGACCCCTTGCAACTATACGTCCTGTAGTAGGTTTTGTAACGCGGCTTAATATTTTAAGCAGAGTTGATTTTCCTGCACCATTCTTTCCGATGATACCTAATACCTCTCCAGGGGTTACCTCAAGATTTATATCCTTTAACGCCCAGACATATTCACCTGTAGATTTTACAGCACGGTCATTAACCTGCCCTATTTTCAAATAAGGGTCTTCATTCCCGCGGATATTTACAGTCCACCAGCGTTTCAGATCATGGCTGAGGGTACCTGTACCGATATTGCCAAGGCGGTATTGCTTGCTTATGTTTTCGAATTTAATAACGGTATCGCTCATCTTAAATATTCAGGATTCAATTTTTAAAGTTCAGGCGTATCTGACATTCAGAATCCTTTGGAAGAAAATCTATATTACATCCATGAAACTTTTTTCTGCTCTGTTAAATATAATTATGCCTGTAAACAGGATAATTACCATAAAAAGGAAACTGTATCCGAGCGCTAGCCATGTAAATGTTCCTTGTCCGAGGAAACCATACTTGAAAGTTTCCATAACTGCCGTAACAGGATTTGCCTTTATAAGCCACATATACTTTTCATATTTTCCATTCATTACCGATAATGGGTAAATTACAGGAGTTGCATACATCCATAACTGAACTGCAAATGCTATAAGAAATTTAAGATCACGGTATTTGGTAGTCATTGAGGATATTATTATACCAAATCCAAGCCCGAGACCTGCCAGTATAAGCAGAAGAAGAGGAAATAGCAGAGAATAAAAATTCAGGCCCACAGATGAACCATTTGCCACATAATAAATATAGACTACGGCAAATAAAATAAACTGTATGATCATCTTTATCAATCCGGTAATTGTAATCGACAGAGGGGCAATCAACCTGGGAAAATAAACTTTGCCAAAAACTGCCTGGTTTGAGACGAATGTATCAGAAGTTTTGATTAAGGATTCCGAAAAATAGTTCCAGAGACAAATCCCTGAAAGATAAAACAAAGGTTTGGGGATACCATCTGTTGAAATTCCAGCCAATCCGCCAAAAACGAATACATAAACTATTGTGGTAAAAACCGGTTGAATAAAAAACCATACCGGTCCAAGGATTGTCTGCTTATAGAAAGTAACAATATCCCGCTTAATATACATCTCAAGTAAATCCTTATATTGCCAGAGCTCTTTCAGATTCAGGGTGAACAAATTCCCTCTTGGCTCAATAATTATATCCCAATCCTTCCCGGGTTTTGTCATTTTTTAATTGATTATTATGCTCTTTAATTATATAACGCTTCCACTGCATTCCTGATCTCCTCAAAAATCATAACCGTCCTTAATGGTAAAACCAGAGAGGTTTTGCTAATCTCCTTATCAGGTAAGATAACAACAAAATCCTGACTAAGGTAGATTATACCTGCATTCCAGTCCCAGACATCAGACATGTGGTGAACATTTGTAATATTTTTCAAAGGGCTGATCAATTCCCTTCTAATATTGAACAAATCTTCTTTATCTGCAGTGTATCCATATCCGGATAAATCGGTAAACATAGTACTTCATCAGTTACTCTTTCTGCTACCGGCATCCTGCCGGGTTGAGCAGATTCTAATTTACTATATGCCGGAAACTGGCTGATAAGAGGGTAATAATATCTTCTGCTGTAGATATTGTTCATTTTAAGTTCCTCGTAAACAGCATCCCTGCTTCTGCCGTACCTTTTTTCCTCAATAAATACCGGGAAATAGGAATAACAATGTTTTACTTCAGGTAAATTTTCGATATATGATACCCCGTCGATATTTATAAGAAGATGGCGGTACTGTTCTGCTATCCTGCTTCTTTTTTCAATTATTTCGTTTATATGCTTCAGCTGTAATAAACCTATGGCAGCCTGAAATTCATTCATTTTAGCATTAATGCCGGTATCAATAACCGTGGTCTCATCTGCAAAACCAAAGTTTTTCATATTGTCTATCTTCTTTTTTGTTGCCTCATCATGGCAAACTATTGCTCCGCCTTCAAAAGTATTATAAACCTTGGTGGCATGAAAGCTCAGAACAGACAGGTCACCGAAACTTACAACCGGGATTTCTTTCCATTTTACACCAAACGCATGTGCAGCATCATAAATAACTTTAAGACCATATCCTGAGGCAATATCCCTGATCTTTTCTACGTTGCAGGGATTCCCGAAAACATGAACCGGCAGGATTGCTGATGTTTCCGGAGTTATGGCAGCTACAATTTTATCGGGGTCAAGATTAAAAGTACTATTTTCAATATCAATGAAAACCGGTTTAATATTGTTCCACCACAGGGCATGAGTAGTAGCTACAAAACTAAATGGAGTGGTGATAACTTCTCCCGAAATATCCAGGATCTTTAATGCTGTCATAAGAGCAAGTGTGCCATTCGAAAAAAGACTGATATATTCAACACCAAGGTATTCGCAAAGTTTTTGTTCGAGTTCCTCATGAAATGGTCCGTTATTGGTAAGAATTCGATTTTCCCATATTTTTTCAAGATAAGGGATAAACTCTTTAAGCGGTGGCAAAAAGGGTTTTGTAACATATACAGGGTTATGATCTTCGTGAGTTTTTCCCATTTTGAATTACGGTGTTCATTTTTTTATTCCTGGCTTCACTGATAATTTCTTTTACCTCAATATATGCATCAGGCTTAAAAACCTCAGCTGATATCAATATAATTCCTGTCCCTGTTAATAATTGTATAGCCAGATTTAAGATTGGTTTTAACTGAAGAAAAAAGCCGAGTGAATACACAATTAAACCCATCATGGTGGCAATCAGAAAAGAAGGAAGGATATCCATAACCTGCTCACGGAAATTGTAATCAATCAAATCCCCCGAATAGTAGCTGTTAATGAAGTAAGCAACAAGAGAAGTCACTATCATCCCGGAGATCATAATTTTTATCCCGAAAAAGATCCCAACAGGAATTACAGGAATCAACAGCAATACTTTAATAATTTCCATTTTCAGGAAAAGATCGGATCGTCCTTTCACCTGCAGCATATTTAAATTCAAGGCATGAAGAGGAAATAACATTCCGGAAAAACATAATAATTGCAGGTATGGTACCGAAAGGAGCCATTTTTCTCCAATCAGTACTATTACCATTGGTTTTGCAACTGAGGCCATCCCTATCATTAATATAAAAGTAATGAACATTGTGCTTTTAATAAGCTTCTGATATCCGGCCTTAAGTTTAACTGCATCGTTCTGTACCGAAGAAAGAACCGGGAAGCTTACCCTTTGTATAATACCGGTGATGTTCGAGGAAGGCAGGTTTTTAAACTGGTCGGCCCTGTTATAGTAACCCAGTTCAGTCGCTGAAAAGTACCTTCCGATCACCAGGTAAAAAAGATTTGTATTTGCAGTATAGATCAAAGCCGATATAAGTAGTTTATATCCGTAATTAAACAGCTCCCTGAAAGAGGCAATGCTGAAAACAAAAATTGGTCTCCACCGGTTCAGAGTCCAGAAAAGAACTAAAATTATTAAACCCTGTGCAATTGTTTTAAAGGCAAGGCTCCATACCCCAAATCCGTTAAATGCCAATACGATACTTATAATACCTGAAAAGACAGAGGCAATTACAGAGATCACTGCCTGCAGCTTAAAGTTTAACTCCCTCGTAAGAATTGTCCGGTGAATTATTGTCAGTGCGTTAATTACCAGGCCCAACCCTATAACCCTGACAAGCAGAAAAAGCTGGGGTTCCTTATAGAACCGGCTTATCGGATCCGCTGAAAAAAAGAGGATCAGGTAAAATATAACACCGGCTGCAAGGCTAAAATAGAATACTGTCGAATAATCCGTTTCCGTACATTTTCTTTTTCTGATCAGAGCATTTGAAAACCCACTGTCAATTAATGCCTGGGAAACTGAAATAAATATCGTCAGCATCCCTATTAGCCCCCATTCCTTCGGATCGAGAATCCGGGCCAGTATAATTCCAAAAATAAACTGTACCCCGGTATTAGCAGTATTATCAATAAAACTCCATTTAAGGCCTTTAACCGTTTTCTGCTTTAAAGACATTGATCCGAATGGCTTTAATTACTGAGAAAGGAAAGCAGTTCCGGACTATTATTCTTCTGAGTAATAGCCCTTTGCCTTGTCTGAATAACCATCGCTTCCATAATATTTCCTTCCATAGTAATTATACCCGTAAGAATAGCCATACCCCAGGGCATAACCGTATCTCATGCCATAGCCGTAATAACCTGACAGACTGATGTCATTAATTATGATCCCCATATTTTTCAACTCTCCCTTGATCCTAAGTTGTTCAACTAATTCAAGTGTGTTTCTGGAGGAATATCTCTGCCGGACAATAAAAAGGTTTATGTCAACATATTTAGCCAGCAACAATGCATCCGTAACAATAGCAACAGGAGGAGTGTCAATAATAATATAATCATATTCTTTTTTAGCCCTATCGAGGAACTCCTTCATAAGAGAACCTTCAATAAGTTCAGCGGGATTAGGAGGGATAGGACCTGAAGAAGCATAGAAAAGATTCTTTATTTGCGTTGGTTTTATTACCTCATCATATTCGCAGTTTCCGCTCAGAAAAGAGCTCATCCCCGGGTTACTTTCGAATTCAAATACTCTGTTTATCCTCGGCTTTCTGAGATCCAGACCTATAAGCAGAACTTTTTTACCTAGTATTGAGTAGATTGCAGCGAGGTTAATAGAAATAAAGGTCTTCCCCTCTGAACTTATTGTTGAGGAGACAGAAATAACCGGAACTACCTGTTCATTAACATAGTATTTTATAGCGGTACGTATTGCCCTGAAAGATTCTGAAAGGGATGAACCCGGTTTTTCAGCGACATGTATTTCATTCTTCCCTTCACTATGACTGATGTACCCAATAACAGGGACTTTTGTTCTTTTCTCAATATCACTCTTATCAATAATCCGATCGTTAAAATAATCAATTACAACAATAAGGATCATTGGGAAAACCAGGCCAAAAACCATAGCTATCATATAATTATAACGAACCTTAGGCTTAACCATACTGGCTCTGAATCCAGATGCATAATCAATTATCCTGTTATCAGAAACTGTTGATGCTCTTGCTATCCCCGATTCTGCACGTTTCTCCAAAAGATATGTATATACTGTATTGTTAAGGTCAAACTTTCTCCTTATATTAATAAGTTCCCTTTCTGTTGCTGGTAATTTTTTTATCTCTACTTCAAGATCGGCTATTTTTTTTTCAGTTTCCCCAAGTGTAAGTTTGATATTCTCCATTCCATTTTTAATGTTTTCTTCCAACGCTTTTATTGCCTCTTTTTCTCGCTGTTCAAGTAATGTGAGCGCCGGCTGATTAATGGTAATATTCAGGCTGAGTTTCTTCTTTTCACTCTTAACATTTGAAAAATCAGTTATGAGACTTGCCAGTCCCTGATCGTTTAAGCCAAAGAGCGATGGGGAGATAATTTCTCCTCCTGCATCACTTCTGTACAGGTAATCAAAAAGGTACTTAAAGTACTGAAGCTGAAGCTCGAATGTGGATTTCTCAAACTCAAATTTTTCAAGTTTGCCTGGAATGAGAGCTCCTTCGCTTGTAATGTCAAAAAACCTGTTGGTTTTCCTGAAGAGTTCAAGCTTATCCTCTGCCTTTGAAAGCGAATCAGAAATCACTTTTATTTGATTATCGATGAACTTAATGGTACTGTCGGCGGTTCCCTTTTTAATTTCAAGTCCATACCTGATATATACCTCCATCAGTTTGTTTATGTAATCTGCCTCCTGGAAAGCTGCTGTTCCGGAAACAGACAATGACACCAAAGATGCTTCTTTCTCGATTGCTCCTACTACGAGTTTGTTTCTGTACTCATTGGTAAGCGCTTCCGGATTTGTAAAGTAAAAATAAAACCTGGAATAATTTCCATTGTTAAATTTGAAGTTTTCCGGATCGCTCAACTCGAGATAAAAATCAAATCCATTTTCATTATATCTCTCTCCAAATCTAATCTCTTTCTCGGTATTATCGTTATCGTCAATCTTTATTCTATATTTTTGTTCCGACAATATTTTTATATTCACCTTCACTCCTTTTGGCTCGGTTTCAAGTGAATTATAAATAACTTTAAACGGACAGTTTTTATACATTTTCAATTCCACAATTCCCCTTCTGCCAACACCTACATAAACAACATGAAACGCTGTAAGATCCTGCATGACCCTGTAATTAAGACTGAATGACCGAAGAATTCCCATTTCGTTTATGAGATTCTGCTGGCTTTTAAAAATGTCCCCCCCCGGAATGACACTTTCAGCATTTGACTGACCTCCCCCAACAACAGCATCCTTTATTAGCATTGTTGAAGAAACAGTATAGACTTTTTCAGAATACCTGTTTATTCCATATGCGAAACTGATTGTTAAAAACAATGCTATCCCAAACCAATACCAGTTGCTGATAAATAGTGAGACATACCGCTTAATGTCGATATTATCATCCGTGATATTGAAATTGCCGGAATTAATGCTTGGTTCCATATTTTCAGATGGTTAGGCGTTTATTTGAGTTACAATTTATAATTTGAGTATCTATTTTCAACCCAGGCTAAAACTTTGACCTTAACTTTGAACCAAAAGTATTTTATTTCCCGAAGTAATTAATGAGCAATAAAGTAGTAGTTATAGTTGAGAGTGTAATTGTAAGAAAAAACGAAAATACAGGAAGGTTCTGATTGAAAATTTTCTGTTTAGTAGGCTCTACAATCACCACATCGTTTGGGAGAAGAAAATAGGCTTCAGATGAAATAACATTTTTATCCTGCAGATTTAATCGGTATGTTCGCGTACCTTTATCTAATGGACGAACAACCAAAACCCTGTCACGTTTTCCATAATCGCTCACCCCACCTGCAAATCCAAGAGCCTCAATAACTGTAAGGTAATTATTATAATTAATATACGATCCTGGAGCTTTTACTTCACCTATCACTGTAAATTTAAAACTCAGGAGTTTACATTCAACTGTTGCATTCTTAAATACTTCGGCCGATTTTTCCTGAATAAGTGTCCTTGTCTCATCTAAGTTAAGTCCTATAACTTTTATTGGGCCTATTGCAGGCAAGATGATGTTCCCTTCGGGGTTTACATCATAACCATATAAATAACCACCAGCCCCACCTTGACCCACATTGGTTACCGTACCTCTTTGAGATGAAAGAAAGTCAGTAATAAAACCATCGGGAGTCATAGCCTTTAATGTAATATACAGGACATCCCTGGGTTGGATTTTATAATCAGGTATATACATCGTAAAAGTCTCCTCCCCTCCTGTTTCTGGAAGGTTTCCCAAGTATGCCAGTTTCTTTTGTGAAGTGCATGAATATAGAAGTGTTACTAAAAATAGTATAGGTAAATTGATTCTGTATTTCATGTGAATTAATATAAATTCGTCTCTTAAAAAAAATATTAGTTCCTAAATAAATTGTTTTACCAAAATACAGGAACCCTTTTTGTGCTGTTCAATATTAAATCCAAACTTCCTGTAAAAAGAAATTGCCTCCCGGTTTTCCGAATCTACTTCAAGTCTGATAGATTTATTATTATTCTTTTGAACCAGCTTGATGCATTTATTTATAAGTCTACTACCAATACCGTTCCCTCTATATTTGTCCAATACACAAATTAAAGAAATAAATGCAAAATCCGAACTGTCTTCATTAAGGTAAAAAGCTACCAGGCCAATAATATCTCTACCAGCCTTTACATAAATCATAGTTGA
This sequence comes from uncultured Rikenellaceae bacterium, assembly GCA_964639725.1. Lineage (GTDB taxonomy): Bacteria > Bacteroidota > Bacteroidia > Bacteroidales > VadinHA17 > LD21. Next base: position 5,801 of record CAZXFB010000035.1, on the reverse strand, counting down.
ATTACGAACTAATTTTTCAGAGTATTCTACCAGGCTTACTCTTAAGCTTAAAGCTGGAGTGAAAAGTTTGTCAGATTTAACAAGAAAATCATATATCTCTTCAGCCGATATCCTTGCTGTCTGAAATAAATATTTCATTCCAGTTCAAAATTATTAAATAGCTTGAGCACCTGATCTGTAGAATTAAACATTAAAACATCTATAATCGATAGATTATGGATGAAATTCTCATTTAGCTGGTTGTATTGAATGTTTCCCGTCTTAATAAAATACAGTGAAACACCTGATTCCTGAAATTCCTGTTTTGTATAGAGATCCTTCCCTCCCCGTGGATTAGTATAAATTTCTGCATTTTCTATCCTGCATACTGAAATGAGTCTTTCTACCCTGCCTGCCTTAAGTGTTTCCTGGTAGCTCTGAGAACTCCATTTAAAGATAGTCTTGATTCCAAGGTATTTTGATACTTCAGTAACAGAAAAAGAAGATATTTCAGATATAAGTGGCCTTTTTTCAGCAAAACGGAAAACGCCTTCTATCATGGGAAAAACCATTTCGAAGTAAGGTGCTTTTGAATAGTTAAATCCAACTGTTTTTAAAAGTTTTTTTGAGTTATCCTTTACATGTATTTCATTGATTCTTTTGTTCGTGCTTGCTGCATCTAGATGAAGAGTAAATAATAATCGTCTTCCGCTTTTTTCGAGAATAAAATTTCTGTTTATCCATCCTCCTTTTATAAACTGAACATCATCATAAAAAACGAATTTATCTACAGCATTTACCAGCTGAAAATAGCCAATGTACGGAAATAAGTACGGTTGCATTATGGCAAGCTTCATTGACCTTACAAATATAATTTAACAGTAGTTAAATGAAAGGATTGTTTTAAGCTTTCGCACCGTCAGTCCCATCTACAAATGGGCTAACAAAAGTTCTATATTAATGACTTTCTTTGTGTTACCTTTACTCAAAAGGATATAAAAGTCACCCACAATAAAATCCGGTTGATCCGGCAAGTCACTACTGCAATTTCACTTCTTCTCTGTTCCAAAGAGGTAAAAGATCAGAAGTTTTTATCTTTTCGAGCTTCTTTTCTGCTTCCTTTTGATTAAGAATAACATAGGTTACTTTTCTTCCAACAAGTTCTTCGGCTTGCATAACTTTTCTTGCCAAATAGTCCTGATCAATTTTTTCTCCTACAAAGATTAACTCAATCTCCTTGCTATCCATTCCCCGGGCAAAATCACCAGTAAGATAAACGTAAGCAAGATTCCCAATCCGATGAACTACCTTTTCAATAACACGGTCAATTCCGGTTTCTTTTAATATTATACTATGAATATCACTATAAAGAGGGTGCCCAGGATTAGCCTGATAAATTTTTTTGTTACCATCGATATGTGAATGAAGAAGACCTGCATGCTCAAAACGATTCAACTCAATCCGGATAGAGTTTGATGACTCACCAAACTCAGATTCTAAACCCCTCAGATATGCTTTAGTGCTGCTATTAAGAAAAAACTTCCTAAGTAGTTTTATCCTGGTTTGTGATGTAATAAGTGTGTTTATCATCAGGTCAGGTTAATGAGTAACAAATTTACTCATTGTTTTTAATAATTCAAAGGGAATATGTTTTTTGAGACAATAATGTCCTTCATATATTATTATTGCGAGGGTGATGAGATTTAAATAACCAGATAAACCGTTGCCAGATTTATCTTAATGTTAAATTTCTGTAAAACTCAGATATGTCAAAGCCGGTCAATTATTACCGTTAGTTGGTCAATATTCAACCTTTAACTCTAATCTTTTGTTAATTAGTATTATATTTGCAATTATCGTGCAGTAATATAGAATTGTGCAACCAAATTGAATTTTTTGCAGTCATAAATTGAAATCTCTGTAGTGATGAAAAAGATATTTATTTTATTGACACTGATAATAGTACCGTTAGCTTCCATAGCTCAGATAACAGGGCTGGGCACATGGGCAAGCCCTTATAAAGGGACTCTTACAAGTAACCTTACCTGGAGCGGAAATGTATATGTAGGTGGAGATATAATTGCAAGTGCCTGGAAACTTACAATCAGCCCGGGTGCAAACATAATTTTTGTAACCGACACTGCAGATATTAGGATTCAAAGTACCGGGCAGCTATATGCAAAAGGGAATGTTGCCGGTGGTATGATTCGTTTTACAGCCAATGATGACAATGATATAAACTTTGGAGAAACCGGAGAGAGATGGGGACATATCTCATTTCAAAATATGGGCAGTGCCGGAGCCTCACTTATTGACAGTTGTATAATTGAATATGGTGATGTCAGCAGCACATCTTTACCAAACCGCTATGGTGGTGGCATTTATACTTCTTTTACAAATCTGACAATTTCCAATTCTGTTATCAGATATAACAAAGCCGCCTTTGGTGGCGGAATTTTTGTAGATAAAAATGTATCTCCGGCAATCTATAATTCCACAATACATAATAACACAAGTTCATCATCAGGCGGAGGTCTTTATTTCTGGTCAGGGACTGCTTCTGTTATAACCAATTGCCTTGTTTTCAGTAATATATCAACTTCCGGTGGTGGTGGCGGTGGTGTCTTCCTAGGAGATCTTTGTGGAAATGTTCGCTTCTATAATACTACTTTCGCGAATAATTCTGCGGGGACCAATGGGAAAAATATCATGCTGTATGTAAATACAAATCCAAGCAGACCTTCATTCAAAAATTGTATAATCTGGAGCCCTATAAATTCAATATATTACAATTCCCCTCAGACACCATTACCATCTGATTTTGTTAATTGTGCAATTTTAAATCCTGTCGCAGGAAGTACAACCAGCTGCATTACATTGAATTCAACAAATACAGATCCTGCCGGACCAAATTTCACTTCAATAACAGATAATTACTGGAATATAAGTCCCTGGTCTCCATGTGTTAATGCCGGGATAGATAATAGTTCTGATCCGCTTGTCCCTGTTACTGATAAAACCGGGAGGCCAAGAATAGGGCAAACAGACATTGGGGCTAATGAGTCCTGGGGATTTTTTTGGGTGGGAGATGATATTACAAACCCGGATGTATGGAATAATTCAAGTAACTGGTACTCAAATGTGACTCCCTCGGGAGATGAAGATATCTTTATTCCCGGTGGTTTGGTAAATTATCCTACAAGCAATCCCTCCCAGACTTATACTATTCACTCCGGAAGATCAATGATCCTTGCTCCGGGAGCAAAAGCAACTTTTGGCACACTGACAAATAACGGAACTCTTAAACTGGGTTCTGATGCTTCAAATATAAGTTCTTTAATAACAGGATCTTATTCGGGAAATCCTGCAACGGTTGAATTATTCCTTAGCGGAGGTACAGCAGGAACCAAACTATACCGGTGGCATTATATTTCAATACCAACATCTTCCCTGCTTGTAAGCACATTTACAACAGCTACTCCCGATATTGTCAGGTATTATGACAGCCGTGTAACTATTGATCCCACAACTGGATGGGTAGCCCAGGATGGATATATCTACGCTACAGGATCAGGCGGCGGACCAACTTTTACAACTCTTTATCCCGGAATTGGATATAACTTCTGGGATAATAATGACAATACATTTACATTCTCCGGTCAGCTTAATACAGCGGATGTTGCAATGACACTTGATTTCGCAGGCGGCACTAATAATGGATTTAACCTCCTTGGGAATCCTTTTTCTTCAGGTCTTAACTGGGATTACATTAATACACACCGCTTCCCTTCACAAACAAGTAAATCAGTATATTTTACCAGGAATAACTCATTATGCACATACATTGCAGGAGTCGGAACTCCTGGAGATGTAACCGGTATAATTCCTCCAATGCAGGGATTCTTTACAAAAACCTATGCTACCGGAAAGACAATTTACCTGGCTGATTCAGCACGGACACATAATTCTATTCATCCCAGGTATAAGGGATCCGGTACCATTCCGCTTGTACGTCTTTCTTTGTCAGAAGATACAACATCAGATGAGACAGTTGTCAGATTTGATGAAAATGCCAAATCAGGCCTCGATAACGATTTTGATGCGATGAAGATCTTCATCTCCCTTGAGAGTACCTCAATTTACACTTCATTAAGCGGATCCCAGTATGCTATCAACGGTCAGCCTTTCCCTGATCCATTAATTGAAATCCCGGTTGTCGTTAATTTAATAGGTGACAGCCTGCATAACATTTCTTCAATTCAGCTCCAGGGGCTTGATAATTACGATGTATACCTCACTGATAATATAACAGGTTTTACAGCAGACCTGAAAAAAAATCCGGTTCTTACATTTTCAGCTTCACCGGGATTATTAACCGACCGTTTTGTTCTGAAAGTTGGAAACATGGCAACCAGGATAGAAAACCTTCCTGAATCAAAGACTATTTTTAATATATATAATGGAAACAACGTGATAAATATTCAGACCATGGCTGATGAATGGGATGGAAGATCGGGTACGGTAAAGGTTTTTGATCTTACAGGAAGAACTTTTACTGAACTTCAGAATACTGAATTCAGAAAGAATTCCGTAACACAGGTAAGGGCACCATGGCTGAAGGGAATGTATGTGGTTGAGATAAACTCGGGGATACAGAGATATGTTGGGAAAGTGGTTATCAGGTAACCGGTTAGTTATACGCGGATAGCAGCATTTATATTATAAGCAGCAAGCCGGTTGCCCTGCAATACATACGCGTTTCTAAAATTTGGAAGTAATTATTAAATAAGTATTTTTGTACATACCTTAATTTATCTGTTTGCATTTGAAGAGTCTGGAGACTAAAATATTATCTAAAAAACCATATATAAAACCGGAGGTTACCAGGTTTATTCTTGATAAATCTATCTCTCTTGTTATGATGACCACTCCACCCGTCAACCCTCCAGGACCCAGGGGTGGCGGAACTAAAGGTGGAGATGAACCATTTCCTTCACCTTTCGGGGATAAACCTTTCGGATAGGAACATGATCAGGATATATCAGAGTGCAGAATGGCACTCTTTTTTTTTTAAGAATCTCCTAAAGAAGAACGATAAAACTAATTCTTTATTTCCCTGATGATTCTTTTGGACAATTGAATCAGGCTTTTTCTGAAACTCCTGAGACTTATTAATTAAAAAGCCAATCCCTGAAAAAAAATTCCCTGAGATTTCCTACAGGTTGCACTCCCAAATATTACACTTTTTACCAGTAATAATCAAATAGCCTTACTTTAAGGTGTATATGGCATGGTATTAAATACCCAATAACTCTGAACGCAAACTCAAAAAGTCACTCATTATTACCAACGACTTTATACTTTATATTTTATAAGATCATCTCGCTGTTGTATCTCCTGTTTTGAGCGATTTTTGGGTCTCCAAAATGTTAACTATTTGATATATAACGAATAATGTGATTTTGTGTTGTAAATATGGGTCTCTCTTTATTCTTGATAAAACGAATTCGAGAGATTACCTTCGGTGAGCTCTCCCGATTAGTCAGGATAGGTTCCTCACTACTCCGCTGATCCGGGATTCTCTGCCTTAATAACTAAATACAAACGGTCAAAGGTGTAGGAGATTCCTCGCTGGCGCTCGGAATGACACGGCAAGAGTGTGGTAGAGGGGGGGGGAAGAAGTGACGATTCGAAGAAATACATCGAATAGAACCAAAACAGAGTTTTCGAATCGCCACTTCTTTCCCCCCTTATACAAAATATTAAAATGTCATTCCGAGTCCCCATACAATTTTGCACACCAAGTATTATGACAATTCAAA
>CAZXFB010000034.1:0-48586 GCA_964639725.1 uncultured Rikenellaceae bacterium | reverse complement strand
CAAATATTTTCCTATAATATAATCATTTAGTTATCATTCCCGACACTCATATTTTATTATAATCGAGAACATCATTTACTAAAGTGAGCAGATGGTTACCTGAGAATCTCAGTGTCTTAATATAGTCCATTTGATCAGGTCTTGGTTCTCCCTGCAGAAGCAGGTTTGTGATACCAATTACCTCATTCAATGGGGTCCTTATCTCGTGACTCATTGTCGACATGAATTGCTGTTTCGCCTGGGCGGCATCTTCAGCTTTCTGCCTTGCCTGGATAAGATTATCGAGCATGCTTCTTCGCTGAATAACTATTGCAATCTGGTTTGCAATAAAGTCAATAACATTGAGATCTTCCAGAGAAAACTTATTTTCATCATTATAATCCTGCAGACACATTACTCCGATAGTATTACCTTCCACTTTCAGAGGTACACCCATCCAGACTTTACAGGGAGTTCCTACGAGATCAATTTCACCGGCTTCCTCAAGCAACTTCAGATCATTTTCATGAAGCAGAACTGACTTGTTATTTTTAATTACCCAACCTGTAATAGTGTTTTTTACCGGAACCTCATAGAAATTGTCCTTCTCATCCGAGAAAAAGGGAAGAGTTAGAGTCTCTTTATTCTTGTCGTACAACGCAATGAAAAAATTGTTTGTGTCCCATATCTTTCTTAACTCATGTACAATTGTAGGGTAGATATCTTTGATATCAAACTGTCTGAGTGCTGATGTGGAAATATTAAAAAGAATCTCCTGAAGAAGTTGGTTCTTCCTTTCTACAGTAATATCCCTGTAAATACCCAGAAATGCTACAGGGTTGTAATTGATTATTATTGCTTTTGCAACCAGGGAAACATGTATTCTGTTTCCATATTTATCCTTCCTGATAGTCTGCTTGACTACTTTTTGTTGCTGAATAGTCAGGTTATCAATAGATTTACCTTCATCTTTAAGGTCTAGTGGAACAATAAGGTCATTTATATATTTATTGATTGCCTCCTCCGGTGTATAACCAAAGAGTTTCGTGAACTCTTTATTAACAATTGTAATTTTTCCTGTTGAATCTGAAATGGCAATAGCCTCAGGTGTGGAATCAATCAGATGCTCAAGAAATGCCTTTTCTCTTTTTATTTGCGTCTCATATTCCTTTTGTTTACTTATATCAGTAACCACACCTCGGTAACCCGTTATTTTATTGTTATGAAATGTTGCAAAAGAGTGAGTTATAATCGGAAATACAGTGCCATCTTTTCTTCTGGCAACATATTCATTACTTGATATCTGCTCCGGTGAAGTCAAAGAGTGGAGGTTCTCAAGCATTTTATGATAACTCTCAGGGAAGAGCTGTGAAAGTAATACTCCTTTTTGGAGTGCCTCCTTTGAATAACCAAAAAACTTCAATCCCTGATTATTGGCGTACAGAATCTTCCCGTTGATGTCCAATTCGTAGATCATTTCCGGTAGCATCTCTGCAAACTTCTCAAATACAGCACTTTGTTTGTAGGCTTCTTCTATTTCCTGGGTATAATTGCCTGAATCAAAGGTTTTTGGAGAGCTTTCCTGTTTCTTAATAAGCAAGCTTTCAAAATCCTTCTCCAATTGCCTGTTTTTTTTAAGCAATTCTTCATATTTCTCTTTATAATCCATAGTTCAGGTCATTATTAAGAAAAGGAAATATTCCATTTTTCAGGTAACCGGGTTTCTGCAAATCTAAGATTTCATCATAACAGGTTAATATCTTTTACCCCTGTGCATAATAAACTAAGATAGCATGAGCTTATTTTTTTCGTCAAAGATAATTGTATTTTTTTTGCAATACTCTGCGAAGTACTTGCAAAAATCTCTTATGCCACAGTTACTGCATAATGGTTTTCTGGCTTTACAAACATATCTTCCATGAAGGATCAGCCAGTGATGTGCCTGGTATATCAAATCTTTCGGAATATTGGAAGTAAGCTGAGTCTCTGCACTTAGAGGGGTTCGTGCATTTTTTACAAGGCCTGTCCTTGTTGAAACCCTGAACACATGGGTGTCAACAGCCATTACCTGTTTTCCGAAGATCACCGAAGCAATGACATGAGCTGTTTTTCTGCCAACACCAGGTAGCCTTTGTAAAAGAAGAGGTTCAGAAGGAACTACTCCATTAAATTCACTTACAAGCATCTTAGCCATACCGGAAAGATGTTTTGCTTTATTGTTTGGATAAGAACATGATTTAATATATCCGAATATTTCCTCCGTTGTTGCCAGAGACATTATTTCAGCAGTTGGAAATCTGTATAAAAGGGCAGGGGTTATCATATTTACTCTCTTGTCAGTACATTGTGCGGAGAGTATGACTGCTACTATTAATTCAAAGGGATCATGGTATTTAAGTTCAGTCTCTGCTACAGGAAAATTCTGACGGAAATAATTAATTATATTACTGTATCTTTCTTTTATTGTCATCCTGATGCAAATTAAATGTCAAGTGTAAGATAACACTTTTTATCTTTGCCAAATATTGATTTTTTATGATAAGCTACCTTCAGGCAGAAAACATTTCGAGAAGAATTGGAGATCTCCTTCTTTTTAATAAGTTAAATCTCAACATAAATAGGGATGAGAAGTCAGCACTGGTTGCTGTAAATGGTGCAGGAAAATCGTCAATCCTCGATATTCTTACCGGGAAAGATTCACCTGATGAGGGTTCTGTTACAGTCAAAAGGGGTCTGCGGATTGCATATCTCAGGCAATCCCCTGATCTTATCGAATCAAATAGAATTATTGATGAATTATTTTGTACCGACAGCATAGTTGTGAAGGTTATTAGAGAATATGAAGAGTCAATAATATCAGGAACTCCGGAAATGCAGCATGCAGCCATACAGAAGATGGATGATCATAAAGCATGGGACTATGAAGTTGTTGTAAAACAGATACTTTATAAACTTAAGTTAACCGATCTGAATGCATTTATTGGCTCACTTTCAGGTGGTCAGAAAAAAAGAATAGCACTTGCCAAAGTTCTTGTGGAAGACGCTGATCTTCTGGTTCTTGATGAACCTACTAACCATTTGGACCTTGATATGATAGAGTGGCTTGAGGAGTATCTGATCAATTCATCAAAAAGTATTCTGATGGTAACTCATGACAGGTATTTTCTTGACAGGGTTTGTAATGTGATTTTTGAGCTTTCTGACAATGAACTATTCCGATATGATGGTAATTATCAGTATTTTCTTGAAAAAAAAGCAAATCGTGAGTATTCTGTCAAATCTAACGCAGAGAAAGCAAGGAACCTGATGAAAACCGAGCTTGAATGGATGAGAAGGATGCCAAAAGCAAGAAGACATAAGGCAAAATCGCGGGTTGTTTCATTTTACGATCTTAAGGAGAGAGCTGCTTTCAGACCAGATGATAAATCGATCAATATTAATGTTAACATTACAAGGATGGGAAAAAAGATCCTTGAAATTAAAAAGATCAATAAATCTTATGGAGAGAAAGTGCTGATCAAGGACTTTTCTTATGTATTCAATCGTTTTGAAAAGATTGGACTGATAGGCAGGAACGGTACCGGCAAAACCACTTTGCTTGATATCCTTACAGGTCTTAAGGAACCTGACAGCGGAACTGTAGATAAAGGAGAGACAATAGTTTTTGGATATTACAGGCAGGAAGGCATTCAGTTTGATGACAAAATGACTGTAATTGAAGTTGTTAAAAATATTTCAGAAAGAGTTATGGTCAGTGACGGAACGATGCTGTCTGTGACCCAGTTCCTGAATTATTTCCTTTTTCCTCCTGATAAACAATATACACTGATAAGAAAACTATCAGGAGGTGAGAAGCGCCGACTTTATCTTCTAACAGTTCTTATGAGAAACCCTAATTTTCTGATTCTTGACGAACCAACAAATGATCTTGATATTCTTACCCTGAATGTTCTTGAAGAGTACCTTGCCGGTTTCAGAGGTTGCGTTATTGTTGTATCTCACGACAGGTACTTTATGGATAAAGTTGTTGATCATATCTTTGAATTCAAGGGAGATGGAATACTTAAGGATTATCCTGGAAATTACACCCAACTAAGAGATTCCCAGGAACAAACTTCAAATGAAGCATCAGATGCAAAGTCTGTCAAAGCCGTAAAATCGGCGAGTAATAGAGGGGTTGATATAAAAAAAGAGAAAAAGGCCGGGTTAACATTCAGGGAAAAAAAGGAATTTGAAGCATTATCATTAGAGATAGAATGCCTTGAAGCAGAGAAAAAAACTATTGAAGATGAAATGAATAATGGAAAACTGAACTCACAGGACCTGAATATTAAATCAATAAGGCATGGAGATATTGTCAGGATTCTTGATGAAAAGGAGATGAGGTGGTTATTGCTAAGTGAAAAATGATTTTTATAAACATATTGTCATATTTGTGTAATTTTGCAACGTTTTTAAATATTATCCGACATTAAATTAAGCAATTGGAAAAAATAGTAATCAATACACCAGCCTCCCGGTCTGAAGTGCTTGTTGGCGGAGATTGGAAGGACGTGGTAACAATGTTACCCGGTCAAGGGGTTATAATCATTACTGATACAAATGTTTTTGATATTTACGGATCGAAGTTCCCTCAGTTTCCTGTTTTTCAGGTAAAGCCCGGGGAGGTTAGTAAAAGTCTGGAAGTTATTGATCATTTAGCCAGTCAACTGCTTGAGTCAAATTTTGATCGTTCGGGTTTTATCCTTGCTATCGGAGGCGGGGTCGTTTGTGATATCGCCGGGTTTCTTGCTTCAATATATATGCGTGGTGTCAGATGTGCTTATATATCAACTACATTGCTGTCGCAAGTTGATGCAAGTACAGGTGGAAAGAATGGTGTTAATCTTGGTGATACAAAGAACATACTGGGTACTTTCACCCAGCCTGAATTTGTAATATGTGATCCTGAATTACTGAAGAGCCTGCCGGAAAGGGAGTATCTTTCTGGATTGGCAGAATTGATTAAAACAGCTGTAATTGGCGATAAATCACTTTTTGAGTTAATTGAAAAAAGCCTTGATGCAATAAAATCAAGGAATATTGAACTGCTAACTGACCTTATTGCAAAGTGTGTAAGATTTAAAGCATTGGTAGTTTCTGAAGACGAAAAAGAGACAGGTGTTAGGAGAATTCTTAATTTTGGACATACTTTCGGGCATGCTATCGAAATGTATAGTAGTGTTAATCATGGTTTTGCAGTCGCATCAGGTATGGAGTTGGCTGCAGAGTTCTCTTATTTGAAAGGCTTTATCGGACGAGAAGAAAAAGACAGGATAATCAGAATACTCAATTTTTTCGGATTAATTGAAAAAAGTATTATCCCTGACAATCAGATTGAACGATATATCATTCATGATAAAAAAAAGATGGGGTCAGAAATTCATTTTGTATTTACGGAAGGTCTGGGAATGGCTTTCGCAGAAAAAATCCCGGTAAGTGAAGTAATAAAGTTTTACAGGCAAAATAGAATGCAAAAAGATTAAATATGAATTCTCTTGGTGTTGTTTTCAGAGTTTCACTCTTTGGTGAATCACATGGCCCGGCAATAGGAGTGGTAATTGATGGCTGCCCTCCGGGTATTTCTGTTAAGCCTGATGATTTCATGGATGACCTCTCAAGGCGTCAGAGTGGAAACAAAGGTACTACCAAACGTAAGGAACCAGATCAACCGGAAATTCTCAGCGGGATTTTCAATAATATGACTACTGGTGCCCCAATCATGATTATGACAAGGAATAGTGACAAGATCTCCTCTGATTATGATGAGTTTAAAAATATTCCGAGGCCGGGTCATGCTGATTATGTGGCACAGCTGAAACATTCGGGTTTCGCTGATATGCGCGGAAGCGGCCATTTTTCGGGAAGGATAACCTGGGGACTCGTTGCCGCAGGAGTTGTGGCAAAAAAAATTGTTGCTCCTTCAGAGATTTCGGCAAATCTTATTTCCGCCGGAGGATCCGACAATATTGATGAAGCACTGAATAATGCTATTTCTGAAAATGATACCATTGGCGGGATAATTGAATGTCGAGTAAAAAAACCGCTTTCAGGATTAGGTGAGCCGTTCTTTTATTCATTCGAATCAGCATTGAGTCATCTGGTTTTTTCAATACCAGCTATTAAAGGAATCGAGTTTGGGGCAGGATTTGCTGCAGCGGCAATGAGGGGATCTCAGCATAATGACTCTTTCATAAACAGCAGTGGAAATACTGCGACAAATAATGCAGGAGGTATAAATGGTGGAATCACTAATGGAAATGAAATAGTTTTCAGGGTCGTTGTTAAGCCAACATCATCAACAGGGGTGCAACAAAAGACTTATGATTTTAATAAACGTGAAATGACCACGCTACAAGTAATTGGAAGACATGATACCTGCATTGCCCTGAGAATGCCCGTTATAGTAGAGGCAGCAGCTGCGATTACAATGGCCGACTTAATGATTATCGACAGGGGAATTCATGGTCACAGGAAAAATATTGAATGAGTCTTATACCTGTTAGAAACTATTTCCGGTCTGATCTCTTAGTCTTCAGCATTTACCATTGACTTTTATTAACAGGACTTTTTTTGTATCTCTTGAAGTACGAAACCTGTCATCAATCCTTTCTCCAAGGATACAAACTATTTCACCCGATGATTCAATAATAAGGGCTTTCTCTTTTTCGGGGATAGAATATTTATTATCAATAAAGTAATCACTCAGTTTTTTCTTTTTCTTCATTCCAAGCGGGCAGAAATAATCACCAGCTTTCCAACTCCTTATTATTAAAGGGAAAATTAATTTATCTGCGTCAAGACATGCTACACATTTGTCGGATGGAATGATGAAATCGTTGGACATAATTACGAAATGTGCAGATTTTATTGAAGGTACATTTATTATATCATTGATACTGTTTATTACAAAATATGGCTCATCCATTACCATTAAAGGTGTTACGATTATTTCATTTCTGTTCTTAAGTATCCTGTGAGTGTTTGTATATATATGTTTTCCTGTTTTTCCATTTATAATATCATAGAGATCTTTTGATAGTTGAGCAGATACACCGAATGTTTTAAAGAGTTCATATATGATGCTTTTGTTGCCTAACAAAGGTTTCAGCAGGCTGGCATTAAATACTGTATCAGAGCCTCGTTGTCCGGAAATTCTTCCCATTATTTCCTTTATATGATCTGCAACAATCTCATCAATTTCTGAAAGTCGTTCAACTGTTTCATTTAAAGTTGTTTCTATTGAAGGATTAATATCTTTTAACAGCGGAATAACCAGGTGTCTTATCTTGTTCCTAATATATTTCGTTTCAGCATTTGATCTGTCTTCGCGATAGGTTATCCCGTTTTTTGTGCAATACTCTGTAATCACTTGCCTGGTTGCAAACAGCATTGGCCGGATTATCCTGTTATGAGAAGGCTTGATCCCTGTGAGACCGGTTATTCCTGTTCCTCTTGTCAGATTAATTAATAGTGTCTCGACATTGTCATTGAGGTTATGGGCAACTGATATATAATCGAAATTGTTTTGATTTCTGATCTCTTCAAACCAGTTATATCTCAGCTCTCTGGCAGCCATTTGAACAGAGATATGCTTTTTTGCTGCAAAGAGTTTAGTGTCAAATTTTTTAGAAAAAAAGGGGATATTGTGCTTTTCGGCGTAAACTCGTACCATATCCTCATCTTTATCAGACTCCTCAGAGCGCAGCCCAAAGTTGCAATGAGCCAAACCTATTTTATAACCAGCTATCAAAAACAGATGAGTCATGACCATAGAATCTATTCCCCCGCTTACAGCCAGAAGTATCCTGTCTTTTTTTTCAAACAATCTCTTTTCTGAAATATAATTATTGAATTCAGCAAGCATATTACCTGTATGGAATTATTGAAGGCGGACCAGGATCAAAAGTATTGGGACGGAGAAGTTGCTCCCCTGAAACAACAAAGGGATTTATTTTTGAATAAGCAGGAAGATTAGGAAAGAATCCCAGGCGGAGCTGTATAGTATTAATTACCAGGTTGTCGTTCCTGATTCTCAACCCGAAGCCGATCCCTGAAAGTATATTCCCATTACCAAGTATCTGGTTTGTACCTGAAATGAATGATGCATCAGCGAATGCGAAATATGCAAAGCGGAATCCATAATAGCTTTCAGGACTGAATATTACAGATTCAACTCTGACTATAACCCTCTGAGCTCCATTAGCAGAGTCATTTCTGAATCCCGAAAATCCATTTTCAGCTATGAAGGAAAGATGCTCATTGGAATATCTTGCAAAACCTCTGGTATAATTTATATTTAGAAAGTTTCTGATCCTGTAATCCCTTAAACTTATGAGATTAGAAAAGTACTTCATTCCTAAAAAAAGTATCCCCTGTTCACTCTCCTTCCCTTTCAGATAAGCTGCTAATCCTGCAGAGGTATAAAAATACCCAAGAGATTTACTTGATTTCCCGAAAGAAACATCTGCTCCCAGATAGGTTCTCTCTTTAAATTCATTTATCTCTTTCCCTGCAGTCAATCTCAGCAATCCCCCATAAGGTATATCCTCGGTATGTCCATACCCATAGATCAGGTTCGTTTTGTAATATTTTTGAATTGAGAATGCAGCTGTTCCAAGGAAGATCCTGTATTTCTGAAGATTGTAATAGGAGTAAGGCAGGATATATGGCCTTTCGAAAACATTATTATTTGTATACCTGGCTCCGATAATTATCCTTGAAACACTTTCCTTATCAATAAGAATTGATCTTGAGAGCCAGTAATCCTGAAGGTTATACCTAAGAGGTTCAGGTACTGTCAATGAATCAAGATCTTCGGTAGTTGATATATTTCTTACTGAAATGCCACCTGCATATTTAGTTGTTGCACTTAAAAGATTGCGTGTTAAGTCAAAGCCATAACTCGATTCACCAAGTCCATTTTTGAAAAACAGATTAAGATCAATGAAAGTTTTACTTATGTTATTTGCATTATAGTGAATTCCTATCCCGGGAGAATCATGATATGAGGCATCGTAAGGTACATCAAGGCCTAATTCATGGCCAATCCCAAAAATATTCTTTTCAAAAACAGCGAAAGAGCCATTTTTCAACCCTTTATACCTAAAATCAACTCCTAACGAATAAACATCTTTGGTGATGACTATTATGTCAACTTCTTCATTAGAAGCAGGTACTATAATTATTCGGGCATCGTCAATAAATGAGAGTTGTCTCAATAGCCTTTCATTATCACTTAATATGAGAGGAGAGAGAGTATCACCTTCAGAAAACAAAAGGTTTTTTCTAATAATTAACTCATTTGTATTTATATGAGTCTTATTTAGAATAGTCTCAACCCTATTAGGATTATAATAGGCAGGTGTGTTAATCTTAGCACCAAATACATTTAGTCTTTGGATTTCAATCTTCCTTATCTTTTTACCTGTATGACCACGGTATGATATATCGCTGTTTCCGATTATCTGTTTATTATTTACCGGTACATTTGATACTATGATAAAGTCGTATAGTCTTTTAGTAATTAGACCTTTATAGGCTCTGGATTTAATTGAGTCCAGTAATAAGTGGGTTCTGTCCTTTAAGATTCTTGCCGGAATCAGAGTTGGCACTTCTTTATGTGTTGAGTAACCTGAAAAGAGGGATATGGTATCTTTTAAATGCAAAAAAGTTCCCGGAGAAATGTTTGTAAAAGTACCTTTTTCATTTTCAATCTGGGAATATACTGTATTACAGATAATTAAAAGAGTTGTAATTATCAAATGGTTAAATAATATCCGGTATTTTTTAATAATTTGGTACATCAGGTTTTCCCGGAGTTACTGACTAACACATCATCAGAATTAAACTGAAAGCCCAGACGCTTTCCCGTTATTACTCTGGAATGCTGAATCTTTGCCTCCGCCTGTCCCACTGTAGCAATTTTAACAGTGTCATATGGAGGTACAAGAAGATCAAATTCCAGTGAGTATTGGATGGCTGTAGAGATAATCATCTGCAAGGCAGGTTTACTTATTGCTTCATTACCGTAATTGGTAAAAAGCATACCCATCTGTCTTTTACCTTCAACAAAGTATTGATTCTCATGGTTGATAAAAATTCTTGCAATAAGATATCCAAGGTCATCGAGTCGGGAATACTTAAAGGAATCTGCAAGATAATTGTAAATGTTTATTATACCAGAATAAGCATTATACTTATTTTTCCGGATATATGCAGTTTTCCATGCAGGGTGTTCTCTATCGAATTGAAAGATATTTGAATGCATACTGAATAGCAGGATATCACCGGCAACTTTTAGTTGTGCATCAAAATTGCTCCGGTCTGAATATTCCATTTTTATTCTTGAATCTATACCAGTCAGATTAGTGTTTATATCTTTGGACAGAGATCTAAGTATCTCCTTAATAATGGCAAAGGAATCAAGAGTATTGTCATAAACTTTCTGTTTAAGTACGGATTTCTCCTTTAGAGTTCCGATGATTTCCAGTTTTTTTTCATTAATATCTGACATAGGAAGGAGAGTTTATTAAAGAAATTGTGGCATCTAAAATAATGCATTTTCATGGAAAATAAAACCTGGACTCTTAAAAGAGAAGCCAATTATTGTTTAAAATACTTAAATATCAGTTATTTAGTATGATCTTGCAAAAAGCACCCTTTGATTTGATGGTTTTCCAGAATATATACATTTTCCTGCTTCTGACTTGCCATTAAAAAGTATACATCTGATAGTAGCTTTTGTCTCTTCCTTTATCTTATCCTCAGTTTCAGTTGTACCATCCCAATGAGCCATAATAAAACCACCCTTATTATCAAGAATATCAACGAACTCATCCCAGTTATCAACATAATGAGTGTTTTCCTCCCTGAATTTCAAAGCTTTATTATATATGTTCTTCTGAATATCTTCGAGGAGCAATGGAAGATGATCAATTAATTTTTCCAGTGGGATTGTCTCTTTTTGAAGGGTGTCCCTGCGGGCCACTTCAACAGTACCGTTTTCCAGATCGCGAGGTCCGATTGCCAGGCGAACAGGTACCCCTTTAAGTTCATAATCAGCAAATTTCCATCCAGGTGTATTGTTGTCCCTGCTGTCATATTTCACTGATATTCCAATCTTTTCAAGATCTTTTTTAATTTTGACTGCAGTTTCATCCAGTATTGCCAGTTGTTCTGCTTTTTTGTAAATAGGTATAATAACTACCTGAACAGGAGCTAACTTAGGAGGCAAAACCAATCCACGGTTATCAGAATGCGCCATAATAAGAGCGCCTATCATCCTGGTTGAGAGACCCCACGAAGTAGCCCAAACATAATCCAGTTTCCCTGTCTTATCTGTAAATTGAACATCAAATGCTTTTGCAAAATTCTGTCCGAGGAAGTGACTTGTTCCAGCCTGAAGGGCTTTGCCATCCTGCATCAGAGCTTCAATAGCGTATGTATCAATAGCGCCTGCAAAACGTTCGTTTTCACTTTTAAATCCTTTAATTACCGGTAGTGCCATTGAATTCTCGGCAAATTCTGCATAGACATTGATCATTCTTTCGGTTTCTTCTATTGCTTCTTCTCTTGTTGCATGTGCTGTGTGGCCTTCCTGCCACAAAAATTCTGCTGTGCGCAGAAAAAGCCTTGTTCTCATTTCCCATCTTACAACATTAGCCCATTGATTGATAAGTATTGGAAGATCCCTGTAAGATTGTATCCAGTTTTTATAAGAGTGCCAGATAATTGTTTCTGATGTAGGTCTTATAATAAGCTCTTCCTCAAGCTTTGCTTCAGGGTCTACTATCACTCCTTTGCCATTTTCATCGTTTTTAAGGCGATAATGTGTTACAACTGCACACTCTTTTGCAAATCCCTTCACATGAGCAGCCTCTTTACTGAAGAATGATTTTGGAATAAATAAAGGGAAGTAAGCATTAACATGACCTGTTGCTTTAAACATCCTGTCAAGTTCAGCCTGTATCTTCTCCCAGATTGCATATCCGTAAGGTTTAATTACCATGCATCCTCTTACTGCTGAATTCTCCGCCAGATCTGCTTTGATAACCAGGTCATTATACCATTGTGCATAATTCTCGTCCTTGTCTGCTAAAAACTTCGCCATTTTTTTTGGTATGGTATTTGTTTTATTAATTTTAAAAAATGATTGCGTAAAAATAGACAAAAACTTTAGTTCTTAAAAAAAAAGGGAGGTTCATCATGAAAGCACTGCAAAACATCGGAATTTTATTAGGTATCCTGCTTACGAGTTTCCCACTGAATGCTCAGATATCTGATGCAGATTATTACAGAAATGGTGGAACAACTGTAATTAATAATTACTATGACGATTATGACTATTACTATTCTTCACGGATAAACAGGTTCCACAGGTCATATAGTGCTTTTAACTACTATGCTCCGGTCTTTACAGAAACATACTGGTATAATTATCAACCATACTCCTGGGGAATCAGTATCTATGGCAGAAGTGGTTTTGGTCTTGGCTTTGGTTTCGGATTTGCTAACACCTACCCTGCCTACAGTTATGGATACGATCCATATTTCGGAAGCTCCTATTACTGGGGATATGATCCTTTTTATTACAGCTGGTATACTCCTGTGGTAGTAAATGTCAGATTAAGGAACCGATATTATAATAACTATTACGGACATAATAACTGGCACAATGATTACCACAGGCCAGTTAATTACAGTTATAACAACTATTATCACAACAACTATCAATCATCCCGATATTCTTCAACGCGTTATTCATCTCGTCAAAGACCAGGTACTACCTCCAGATCGACAGATGGAAATATTCAACGGAGGAGTATTTCTTCATCATCCTCATCGGGAAGAGAAGTTTACAGGAATAAATCAGTTGATCAGTCGAACAACGGAATCCGGAGAGGAGAGATGAGAAGCAACGAAAATCCAAATACGTACAGGGGAGTGGGTAATAACAGTAATCCAAACCGCAGGTCAATTGAGGTCAGGGAGAGTAATAAAGATTATAATGGCAATAACAGCAATAACAGCAATAACAGCAATAACAGTAATAACAGTAATAATAGTAATAACAGAAACAATAACGGTAATATTAACACTAACAGGAACAATCAGAATCAAAATAGCGGGATAAATAATAATCCGAGCAGATATAGAAATTCAAATCCTGATAATACAGATAAAAAGGAAAATGTGAGAAATAGCGGAGGCAATGATTCTAAAAGTGTTAAAGTTGCTCCTGAAAGAAGAGAACAGAAACAGACCACTTCCAGAAGTTCATCTCCTTCAGTTAAAAGCACCTCAGCTTCTAACAGCAGGAGGTCTTCCTCGAGTAATGAATCAAAGTCTGGTTCAACTAAATCCACCTCTTCCAGAGAAAGATCAGGACGAAGATAAAGAAAAGGAGATCTGACCGGTAACTTTCGAATTTGAACATTGTAACTTAAAAAAAATGTTACTTTTGTTCTACAGCTAAAATTGAGTTTTTGATATTATTATTTGGTACAATTTTTGATTGTAATTAAGAAAAAGAAAGGGAGAATTGAAATGAAAGCATTATATTACATATCAATCGTAGTTCTGATAGGTCTGAGTTCTTGTAATTCAGCACTTTATACAGGTGCTGAGTATGATGATCTTTATTATCTGCCTTCTGACAGGCCTATATCAGAAAGTAGGGTTTCAGTTAATAGTCCGATACAAGAGAGAACTCTGAAGGCTGAAAATTACTATGATAACATTTATGCTGCCGATACTCTTGTTTCAGACCAGTATTCTGATGCTGTTGATTATGACGATGCTATTCCTTCAAAAAATATTAACAATAATTATTACTACGGATCAAATGATTATTTTGATAATTACTCCTACTCAGGAAGAATAAGAAGGTTTTATGGTAATTATTTTGATCCTTACTGGAGAGATCCATTCTATTCCGGTTATTACTCACCGTTTGGTTATAGTTACGGGTATGGTGGTTTCCCATATTCAAATTATTATGACCCATTCTATTCAGATTATTATGGCGGTTATTACGGAGGTTATTATGGTAGCTATATGGGAGGTTACTACTCTCCTTTCTCCTATGGATCATACTATAACTCATATTATTCTCCTTTCGGCTATTATTCGGGAATTCGTGTTAATGAAAGCTCGAACTCCATTCCTTATGGTAGGCGAGAGAGACAAAGTAATCTCTCTTCAAGATGGAATGGAGTAGCTGTATCAGGTTCCTCTACCGGGAGAGATACATATCTTTCAAGTGGCAGGGGTTCGAACATAAACAGAAGAAATACAGGAACTTCCCAAGCTATATCTTCAGATTCAAGAAGGAGTGTGAGTTCTGATGTTACTGCTAAGCAGGTCGGTAATGAAACTTACAGAAAATCAGTTCAGGATAATGGAGTTAAGTCAACAAATCCCACTTCAAGGGAGGCGATCCCAAGGAGTTCAGTAAGTTCAAGACCTGAATATAACAATGTAAACAGAACATATACTCCCACTTATAGTAATCCACGGATGAGTACCAGACCTTCATATAATAACAGCCGGATCTCAGGTGGTACAAATTCAGGTGAGAATCAAAACAGCAGGTACATTAATACTGAAAGGTCAAACAGTAGTGTTAATAACAACGGGCAAGCAGTCAGAAACCAGAATTCATACCGTAATACTCCCAGTAGTGGAAGAGCCAGTTCAACAACACCTTCAGTGCAAAGCAGGTCTGGTTCATCATATGGGAACCAAAGCACTTATTCCGTTCCAACACGGAGAAGCGTTGAAAGCAGTTCAGGCTTTTCATCAGGATCATCCTCTGGTAGCAGGTCTTCTAATTATAGCGGAGGATCTTCCTATTCAGGTGGTGAATCAAGAAGTTCCTATTCATCTTCAGGTTCTTCTTCGTCGTCATCGTCTTCAGGATCCTCTTCAAGATCCTCATCAGGCTCATCATCCGGTTCTTCATCAGACAGGAGAAGATAAGAGCATTATTTAATCTTTATATTATATCAATGCATTCCATTTAATGATGAAATGGAGCAAATCTCTTAGTTAAAACATGTAAATATGAAAAGATTATTTTTAATGATAGTGGTTGTAATTTCAGCAACTGCATTAAGTTTTAGTCAAAAAGTTGATGATGCATTAAGGTATTCCCAGATCTTTTATGGAGGTACTGCACGTTTCATGTCAATGGGAGGAGCTTTCACAGCTCTTGGAGGTGACATTTCATCTTTAAGCCAGAATCCTGCCGGAATTGGTGTCTTCAGATCATCTGAGATTTCACTTACACCTCAGCTCTACCATATTAAAACTTCAGCAAGTTTCAATGGTATCAATTCTGACTATCTGTACAATTTTAATCTCGGCCAGGGTGGGATTGTGGTTAACTTCATAAATAATAATAATTCCCAGACCGGACTCTTAACTATGAATTTCGGATACTCATTTAACAAGACAAATAATTTCAATCAGAGTATCTGGATTGAAGGTATTAGTAATAAAAGCTCAATGGCAGATTACTGGGCAGATGCAAGTTATGGATTTTATAACGACGAATTACAAGCTGAAGTTCCAGCCGCTTTCCCCGCTTATGAGACTTATATTATTGATACGCTGTCAGGGTCTAATACTGAATATGGTACTCTGTTCTCAAACTATGGAGATAATCCCCCTTCTGTCTATGGTCAGAATATGCAACGTCTTATTTCAGTTGAAGGTTATACAGGGGAACATGCCTTTTCGATAGGAGGAAATTATTCCAACAAGTTTTTCTTTGGAGCTACTTTTGGGATCAGTAAACTTAACTATATAAGCCATTACCAGCACCTTGAATCAACCAAAACTGTCTATCCGTCGAATTTCACAGACTTCAACTATACTCTGCACTATGAAAATAAAGGAACCGGATATTCATTAAAAATTGGCGGAATATTTAAACCTATTGAATCTTTGCGTATTGGCCTGGCATTTCATTCACCTACAATGTACAGGATATATGTTGTGGATGATGATAATTTGACCTCACATATATATGGAACTAAATATGAAAAGTCAAATGGGAAACTTGGATTTGATTATGCACTTGCAACTCCATTCAGAGCATTGGCAGGTGTTGCATATCAGTTAAAGAAGGTTGCCATATTAAGTTTTGATTATGAGTTCATTGATTATGGAATCGCAAAATTCTCCGAAACAGGTGATAATTTCGATTATACTGATAAAAATCAGATGATTAAAAAGACACTTCAACCTGTCAGTAACATCCGTATCGGGGGAGAATACAGGTTCAACAGACTTTATGCCCGCGGAGGATATGCATATTATGGTCAAGCTTTCGGGAAGGGTGATAATAATGCAGCCCTTAATTATAACTCCATCTCATTTGGTACCGGTTTCAGGGAACAGAATGTTTCCATTGATTTTGGATACACCAGACTATTGAATTCTGAAAAGTACCTGTTGTACGATAGTACTGTTGAAACTGCTATATCCAACTTCAGTATTAACAGGAATATTTTCTCTGTTACCTTTGGTTACAGATTTAATTAACTTTTCTTTGATGAACTCCCTTAAGGAGGTTATTTTTCTGGAATAGCCTCCTTTTTTAATTTACAAGTACTCCTTTGAATCGGGTCCGGTATTAAAAATCAAGTCAATAATACTTAATCCGGGAACAAATCCGGTCTCTTTGTCAAAAACCTGAAGGTACATTTTGACATCAGATTCCGAATAATTTTTTGGAGTCAATGAATATCTGTGATCTTTCCCGTACTTATCGGCTTGTACAAATTTTTTTGTATAAAATATCTCCTTTTCAATTTTAATTATTTTGAGAATTAGATGAAGGAGGTGCATATTTAGATCAAGCAGATACTCATGGTTTGCTTTTATTATATTTTCAAAGTCATCGAAATAGTACTGGAAATAGGGTGATGATCCATAGGATGAACTGATTGCCCTCAGATGGACCTGCTGCCAGCGTTTAGAGTAATCAATACGTGTATCTTTTACACTTGTTTTATGTTTACTCCCAAGATATACCGGTACAGAGAGACATTGCGGACCATTTGCTGAAAGGATATAGCATCGGTTCCTATATGTCTGTTTATGATAGTTTTCCTCCTTTTCGATAAGTACTTCCTCTGCTGCCATAATAAAGGAAATATATTCGATAGGAGGAAGATATGCTGACGATAAAACTATTTGTTGTGACATGACATGAAGGGTCACTTCATCTTGTTAATCATGCTTGCTGAAAAACCTGCACCAAATCCATTATCAATATTAACGACGGTGACTCCTGTTGAACAACTAGTAAGCATAGCGAGAAGAGCTGATATCCCACCAAAACTTGCACCATATCCAACACTTGTTGGTACGGCAATTACTGGTTTGTCAACAAGCCCGCCTACAACACTTGCAAGTGCACCTTCCATTCCAGCAATGACGATCACTACCCTGCAACTCCTTATCCTGGGCAGTTGATCTACGAGCCTGTGTATACCTGCAACACCAGTATCATATATCCTTAAAACATGATTACCAAGAAGCTCTGCAGTTACGGCAGCTTCTTCTGCAACAGGTATGTCAGAGGTTCCTGCAGTTATTACGGCAATTTTACTTTCAGGCCTATCAGGTTTCTTTTTCTGAACAGATATTATTCTGGCTTCCTGGTAAAAAACTGCATCAGATGATATACTTTTTACTGCCTCGAACATCTCCAGGTTCGCCCTTGTACCCATAATATTGTTCTCAGTTCCTGACATTACATTGAAGATCTCCTTAACATGGTCAACAGTTTTTCCTGCACAATAAATTATTTCAGGATAACCGGTTCTTATTTCCCGGTGATGATCAATCTTAGCAAAACCCAGGTCAGTATATGGGAAATTCTTCAGTATTTCTATTGCCTCTTCAATACTCTTTGTCCCTCCTTTGACGCCAATGAGAAGCTCTTCGATCTCTTTTTTTGTCATATCATTTTCTTTTCAGGGTTTGAACTTCCTGTTCTGTATCCTTCAAGATCCAAAGATATATAACGAAATCCAATTTTTTTCAAGTGGAAAATTATATTTTCCTTGTCAGGATTATGAATGATTTTTTCGAGATAACCAGGAAGGCACTCTATTCTTGCCACTTCACCATGTATTCTGACTCTGGACCCGGGATAACCCTTCTCAAAAAGGTAATCTTCAGCTTTCTCTACCATCCTGAGAATGTCATCATTTACCGGTGTGTTATAAGGGATCCTTGTCATCAGACAAGCCATTGCAGGTTTGTCCCATAATGATAAGCCCTCCTTCTTCAATAACGCCCGGATATCATTTTTTGTCAGACCTGCTTCCAGCAGTGGACTTCTGATTTCCATTTCCTGAAGGGCTTTCATACCAGGTCTGAAATCATTTGTGTCATCAGAATTAGTACCGTCAATAATGTGTTTGTAATTATTATGTATGGCAAAATTTTTTATTTCAGTGAAAAGAGCTTTTTTACAAATGTAGCATCTATCCACAGGGTTATTCCTGATTTCTTCTTTAAATGGAAAATCAATGATCTTATGTTTTATTTTGTATGTATTCGAAAAACTTACAGCTTCTTCAATTTCATGTGATGGAATATATGGGGTTCGTATGGTTACAGCAATAATATTCAAATTATTGAGTGAGTGTGCCCGGTGCAGGAGGAAGGAGCTGTCAACACCTCCTGAAAAAGCTACAACAAATGATTTCAGTTCTTTAAGGATAGTATTAAGCTTTTCTGATTTATGATTTATCATATGCAAAACTTATTTCTTATTCTGAACAATAGCATAAATAATATTATTGTAAACCTCTTTCACCGGGATCCCTTTTTCTGCAGCTATACGTTTACAATCTTCATATTCGGGTTTACATGATACTTCTTTCTCTTTGAAAAATGAACGCTTTATTGTTATGTTGCCATAAATAGTACTGATTTGATCAAAACTCCGGGAGAGAGTCTCTTTCCTGAATGGAAAAGTTCTGACACCTAAAGTAGTAGATTCAGTGAATATTATTTGTTTGATAAGATCAGTGGTTTCGTTTTCACACAGAACCTTGAGCACTATTCCGGGTCTTCCTTTCTTCATAATAACGTTAGAATAGTAAACATCAGAAGCCCCTGCTTTGAATAATCTCTCAGATAAATGGTCAAAAAACTCAGGATTCATATCATCTATATTGCATTCGATAAGTGTGGCATCATGACCACCCTTATCAGCTTCAGTTTCTCCAAGGAAAACTCTCAG
The DNA here is from genome assembly GCA_964639725.1 of uncultured Rikenellaceae bacterium. Taxonomy (GTDB): domain Bacteria; phylum Bacteroidota; class Bacteroidia; order Bacteroidales; family VadinHA17; genus LD21. Next base: position 29,298 of record CAZXFB010000034.1, on the reverse strand, counting down.
AAGGTTAGGAACATCAGGATGATCTTTATGTCCGACACCATAGGCTGTTTTCTCAATACTTACAGGAATGTTATTGGAGAAGTGTGTGCCAAGAGCTGAAATTATTGCAGCGCCGGTTGGGGTAGTAGCTTCAAAGTTGACACCTCCTGTAGTGACAGGGATTCCCTTGATTATTTCTGCTGTTGCAGGTGCCGGCACAGGTAATTTCCCGTGATCACATTTAACAAATCCGCTGCCAAGTTCCACGGTGGAGACCTGAACCATTTCCACTCCTAAAGAATTGAAACAAATTGCGGCACCCACAATATCGATAATTGAATCCACTGCCCCAACCTCGTGAAAATGAACTTTTTCTACAGAGATCCCATGAACTTTAGCTTCTGCAACTGCAATTTTCATGAATATTTTAAGGCTAAGTTCTTTAGTGATGTTATCAAGACCGGAATCACTAATGATCTTTTCAATATCTGAAAGATGCCTGTGAGAATGTTCATGCCGGGTCTGCCTTACAGTAACTTTTGTGCCACCTATACCGTGTCGCTGATCCTTTTCTGCAATTAGTTCCCAGCCTCTTAGATTAAGTTTATTAAGTTCATTTATCAGATATGTCTTGTCAACACCAAGATCAATCATTGCTCCGAGATTCATGTCGCCACTAATTCCGGAAAAACAGTCGTAACAGAGAATTTTCATATTTTAATAAGCCTAATATTTATAAAAACAATTTAAACTGAAAAATGTTATGGTTAATCTTAATAACAATCACAAAACATTTTCAGTCGCTAATATACTACTTCCATTCATTACAGAATAATAAAAAAAAATCGTATTTTTCGCCACTGTATCAATTAGTATTTAACCCATAGGAAGTATAGACATGAAAAGAAGAGACTTTTTTAAAACATCAGTAAATGCAAGTATTGCAGCAGGAGCAGCATTCAGTATGGGTGGTTATGGTAAACTCTGGGCAAACTCCCCATTAACTGCCAAATATGATATGGTTGCAGTGATGGGAGGGAATCCTGATGCAATGTTTGATCTTGGCATTCAGGAACTTGGTGGTATTGGCAACTTTGTTAAAAAGGGACAGAAAGTATTGATCAAACCAAATATTGGTTGGGATGTTATTCCGGAGCTGGGTGCAAATACTAACCCGCTTCTTGTAAAAAGAATAATTGAGCATTGTTTTAAAGCCGGAGCTAAGGAGGTATATGTTTTTGATCATACCTGTGATAACTGGGTTAATACTTATAAAAACTCAGGAATAGAAAAGATTGCAAAAAGCGCCGGGGCAAAAGTTGTGCCAGGTAACTCAGAAAGCTACTATCAGCAGATTGATATCCCGGGTGGAGTACAGCTTAAAAGTGCGAAAGTACATCAGTTATTGTTGGAAACAGATGTTTTTATAAATGTCCCGGTTCTGAAAAATCATAATTCCACGAAGATGACCTGTTGCCTTAAAAACACTATGGGAATTATTTGGGACAGAGGTTACTGGCATAAGAATAATCTGAATCAGTGCATTGCTGATTATGCTTTATACGAAAAAAAGCCTGTTCTTAATGTGGTGGATTGTTATAATGTTATGGTTAAAAACGGACCGCAGGGGGTATCAAAAGAAGATGTAGTACAGATGAAGTCTCAGATTATAACAACAGACTGGGTAGCCGGTGATGCCGCTGCAGCTAAAATGCTTGGACTTGATCCTGAGTCGATTGACTACATTCCGATTGCACATAAAATGGGATTAGGTAATATGAAACTTGAGACCCTTAATATCAAAAGAATTAAAATGTAATATGTAATGAGGTCACACCTTCTAAGAAGTTTTCGGATAGCATTTTCATCAATAGTTTTGATCTTTTTCATTATTGTTTTTGTTGATTTCCGTCACATCATACCATCGGATTATATCAACAAATTACTGTTTCTGCAATTTGTTCCATCTGTTCTGAAGTTTCACGATCTGGGTTCAATTGCAGCAGGAGGATTCATTGTGATACTCATAATCACTTTAATCACAGGACGGACTTATTGTTCATTTTTATGTCCTCTGGGTATCGGGCAGGATCTTTTCAGCAGGATTGGAGGAAGGTTAAGGCGAAAATTCAGACGATATGGTTTTAAGAAACCACATACGATAATGAGGTATTCGCTGCTGGCAATCACTTTGATTGTCACACTCATATGGGGAATATACATGATCACCATACTTGATCCCTACAGCATTTTCGGACGATTTACGACATATTTCGCCAAACCGGTGGTAATTCTTATAAATAACTTTCTTGCCGGTATACTGGGTAAGTTTGATATTTATACTCTTAATCATATTACGGTAAGCGGCTTTGCATTGCTTGCTTATTCAGTTCCAGCGTTTTTTTCCCTGCTGGTTGGTTCTCTTTCTCTAACAAAGGGACGTTTATATTGTAATATGATTTGTCCAGTGGGAACATTACTTGGATTTCTTTCCAAGATATCATTTTTCAGAATCAAATTCAATGAGACTGCATGTACAAGGTGTGGCAGATGTGCCATAAGGTGCAAGTCATCATGTATCGATTTTCTTAAGCATGATGTTGATGTCTCACGTTGTGTAAACTGTTTTAACTGTATTCATACTTGTCCTGAAAAGGCTCTCTCTTATGGAATTGTGAATCTTAAAAAGAGAGATCATGTGACAGACGAGGGAAAGAGGAAAGTTATTGCCGGATCACTGCTTTTTATGTTTGGATTGTCTGGAGTATCCAGAGCCCAGGAAAAGAGTGTCCCTAAACCAACCAAAGATTCAACTGTAAAAGAAAACAAAACATTTCCGGTATGCCCTCCGGGAGGGGTAGGTATTGAAGATTTTAATAAAGATTGTACCGCATGCTCACTTTGTATAACCGCATGTCCCAATGGTGTTCTTCAACCAGCCCGGATGGAATATGGGATCATTGGTATAATGCAACCTGTTATGAATTATCATAAGAGTTTTTGTACTTATAACTGTGTGGTATGTACTGAAATTTGCCCTACATATGCTCTGAAACCATTGCTGCTCGATGCCAAGAAATTAACTCAGATCGGGAAAGCAATATTCATAAAAGATAATTGTATCGTCAAAACCGAAAAAACAAATTGTGGTGCCTGTTCCGAAAGTTGTCCCACAAAAGCGGTTTATATGATTCCCTATGAAGGGAATCTAGTTATCCCTGAAGTAAATTCAGATATATGTATTGGGTGTGGTCATTGCGAATTTGCCTGTCCTACAACTCCTTACAAAGCAATTTTTGTAGATGGCAATGCCCTTCATTTGGCGGCAAAAAAGCCTGAAAATAAGCAATCAGAAATAGAAAAACCAGTAGAATTCCCATTTTAATCTTAAAATAGATTCCCAAAGCAGGATTAATATGAAAACATATTATTTATCTACTTTGAAGTGAGTTAGAATGGTATAATAAAAAAAAATAGTTCTCAAATAGACAGGTATGAATCCATCGCATATCGAACATATCGGTATAGCTGTAAGTAAACTTGAATCAGCTATCGAGTTTTACCAGAGAGTATTTGGTCTGAAATGCTATAAGATAGAAGATGTACCTGACCAAAAGGTCAGGACAGCATTTTTTATGGTTGGGGAAACAAAGATCGAACTACTTGAATCCACTGATCCTGACGGACCTATCGGTAAGTTTATTGAGAAACGGGGAGAAGGGATACACCATTTGGCATTCGCAGTTAACAATATTGAGGAACAATTACAATATATTGAATCTCAAGGTGTTAAGTTAATTGACAATGTGCCCAGAAGAGGAGCAGATGAACTTGATATTGCTTTTATTCATCCAAAATCTTCATCAGGAGTTCTTATTGAGATTTGTGAAAACAAGAAAAAGTAACTTTTAAGATTTAGTTAAGAAATATAGACTATAAAATATGGAAAGGTATAAATGTGTAGTATGCGGATATATTTATGATCCTTCCGAAGGTGATCCCGGGAGTGGAATTGAAAAAGGAATTTCTTTCAACAATCTACCCGACGATTATGCATGTCCGGTATGTGGCGCCGGCAAAGATGAGTTTGTTATTTATGAATAACGGATAATCATTTGGAATAGGATTAACCATTATTCTGAGCGGAACACAATAAATCAAACTCTCTTTTACTGATTTCTTTATACAATGGATATTTTATCCCGTTATTCAAGGGATATTTATTACCACATCAGTCAACAGGTCCCAGAACATCTTTACTGTTTTTATTTCTATTTTTTCTTCAGGGGTGTGGGCACCTCTAATGGTAGGACCAAAAGAGATCATATCGATACCCTTGAATTTTTCGTAGATCAGACCGCACTCCAGACCTGCATGAATAGCCCTGATAGACGGCTCCTTACCAAACAGGTTCTTATAAGATCTTTGAGTGATTTTGAGTATTTCGGAATTAAGGTTTGGAACCCAACCAGGATATCCCTCTGAATGCAATACTTCAGCTCCGGCAAGTTTCATGAGTGATTCAATTTTATAGGCAATATCTCTCTTGGATGATTCCACAGAACTTCTTTGTGTTGTTATTATTTTTACTGTATTATCTTCAATGAATTTTACTGAAGCCAGGTTAGTGGATGTTTCAACAAGATCATTCATCTCCTGCGACCAGGCAATAACTCCATGAGGACATGCAGTTAATAAATCAAGAAGTTTATGCTGACTTTCCTTGTCCAATACTAGTGATGGAAGTTCAGTATCTTTTACTGAAATTTTAATCTCTTTTTCAAGTATTCCAAGTTCCTCTTTTATAGTAATCTGGAATTCATCAACCATTTGTTTTAACCGGGACTTTAACTTATCATCGACAACAATAGTTGAAAACGCTTCTCTCGGGATAGCATTACGCAGATTGCCTCCATCAAATCTGCTTAATGAAATATCGAGCTGTTTTGAAATGTTGAGGATCAGTCTGCTCATTATTTTTACAGAGTTGCCGTACCCCTTATGGATTTCATCACCGGAATGCCCCCCTCTTAATCCGGTTACAGATATTTCAACTCCGGATGTGTTAATTCCAACCGGGCATGAATTGTATCTCATTGATCCAATAGTATCAATACCTCCTGCACAGCCTATATAAAGAATGCCTTCATCTTCTGAATCCAGGTTTAACAGTATCCTTCCTTTGAAAAAAGTTCTATTCAGATTCAGAGCTCCGGTCATGCCAGATTCTTCATCAACAGTAAACAGGCATTCAATTCTTCCTGCTTTAAGATCTTTATCAGCAAGGATTGCCATTTGTGATGCAATCCCGATACCATCATCTGCTCCCAGAGTTGTCCCTTGTGCGGAAATCCACCCCTCATTTAGAATTGGAATTATGGAGTCCTTTTGCCAGTCGTGAGGATAATCAGCATTCTTTTCACCAACCATATCCAGATGGCATTGAAGAACTACAGCTTTTCTTAATTCCATTCCCTTTGATGCTGGCCTGATAATGAGGATGTTTCCAACTTCATCCTCTTTTGCTTCCAGGTTTATGTCACTGGCAAATTGAAGAAGATATTGTCTGATCTTTACCTCGTTTTTAGACAAGCGGGGAATTTTACAAATCTCCTCAAAATATTTCCAAACAGGAGCAGGACTCAGATTATCAAATACGCTCATTTTTTAAGCTGTCAAAAGATTAAGAAATAAATATTACTGTTTTATTTGTATGATTTCTAACTGAGATATGGACTATTCCTTTCACCGAGTAAAGATAATATTCCAGAATCAGCATGAGAAAATATCAAAATTCCTGAAATCCAAAATATTTTATCCCAGCTTCATTTTTTCGACTTCCTCAATATTTCTTTCGTTTGTAACTATTTTTGCATCCAGGGTATACAGATAATCTATCAAGTCCTGATATCTATCCATTATTTTACCTCTTACAATTTTCATTGTTGAGTTCATAAGGCCATTCTCTTCGGTAAAACTTTCATTTAAGATACCTATTGCCACAGGGAGCCAACGCTGGGGGAACATATTGTTATACTTGCCATTAGTTCTGTATTCATTTACTTCACTTTCGATAAGGGTAATGACTGCACGTTTACCTTCCTCAGAATCAGCTGTAAGGTTTTTTTCCTCAAGATACATCTTCAAGGCATGCTGATTGGGCACAACCAGTGCAACTGAATATGGTTTTTGATTGTTATAAAGCATACACTGATCAATATATTTTGATTGTTCAGTTATAGCTTCCTCAATACCTTCAGGACTGAATTTTTCTCCATCATCAGCAATCAGAAGACTTTTGAACCGACCAAGAACATAAAGGAACCCATCTTCAGACATGTAGCCCATGTCGCCTGTATATAGCCATCCATCTTTAATTGCCTCTTTTGTTGCAGTCTCATTTTTCCAGTATCCATGCATTACGTTGCCGCCACGGATAACTATTTCCCCTTTCTGACCGACAGGAAGCTCATTCCCATCTTCATCACAGATCTTAAGATCCATATTATTGACAAGGACTCCTGAAGATCCGAGTTTATGCCTGTTGGTAGAATTGGAAGAGATAACAGGAGATGCTTCACTAAGCCCATAGCCCTGATACATTGGTATTCCAAGTGCATAGAAGAATCTTTGAAGTTCGATATCCAGAAGGGCACCGCCACCAATAAAATAGTCGAGTTCACCACCATAGGCTTCTCGTATTTTACTGAAAAGAATCTTATCATAAAAATTCAACAGTGGTTTCATTAGTTTCTGTACTCCTTTGCCTTTGTTCCATCCCTCTTTGTTATATGAATATGATATTTTTATTGCATGGTTAAACATCATCTCTATTAACTTACCCTTTTCCTTAATCCCTTTTTCAATGTTCTTTCTGAAATTTTTTGCTATTGCAGGTACACTCATCAATAGATTTGGTTTAATTTCTTTAAGACAAACCGGGAGATTTCTGAGTGTCTCCATTGGAGTTTTCCCGGTTTTTACTGAAGCAATACTGGCTCCTTTACCCATGAATGCATATATTCCGCATGTATGACCGAATGAATGGTCCCATGGCAGGATGAGAAGTGTTTTATAAAAAGATGGAATATCCATGAGACTATATGCCTGATAGGCATTAGTTACATAATTTCCATGAGTGAGAATTATACCTTTCGGGTCGGCGGTAGTCCCTGATGTATAGCAGATATTGGCAAAATCGGAAGGCGTAATACTATTGTAAATTTCTTCGAAATTTGTCATGTTACCTGGTATTTCAAGCCATTCCCTGCCAATCTTTCTGACTTCATTGAAGTGGATTTCATTTTCAGCATACTCTTCCTGTGTGTCGAAATGTATTATTTTTTCAATATTTGGACAGGTACTTATAATCTCTTTAAGTTTCTGGTACTGAATAGAAGATGTAAGAATCATTTTTGATTCGGAATGTTTCAGCCTGAATTTAATCTCTTCCGGATTCAGTTTTGATGAAAGAGGAACATTCATTGCACCTGTGTACAAAATTCCAAGCTCTCCAATAACCCAACTATTCCGTCCCTCGGAAATAAGACTAAGTCTGTCACCCTTTTTAATACCCAATCTTATAAGTCCAGCAGCAAACTCATAGACTTGCTTTTTTGTTTCGGTATAAGTGGTCCCTTCATATTTGTCCTGGGGTTTTTCCCACAGGTAAACATTATTGCAGAATTTTTCAACGCTTTCCTCAAAGAATTGGATTAATGATTTCATCAGATAAGAATTTATGTTTTTTCAGAAGACTAATATACGAAATCTGCAATATTCTTGTAGCTGGTTAATATTTTATCATTTGGTTTGGTTTTTAATTATTTGTATATTTGATTATTGTTCGATGTAAATTATTGAAAAGCAGTTTACTCTAAAATCTTAAATGATCAATTATGAAACAATTATCAGCGCTTTTTTTAGTACTACTATTAATCCTAAGCCCCTCATGTAAGTTTTTTAAGGGAGGTAAATTTGGCAGGAAAGGAGATCCAATGGCTTCATGGCAGGCCAGGCAGGATAGTATAAGAGTTGCCGATTCAATAAGGAAGATTCAGGATCAATTACTCTCACTCGAAAATGCAAAGCTTGATTCAATAAGGAGAAGTGAAGAGAATTTGTCAGCATGGGAAAGCAGATACAGGTATAATATTGTTGTTGGAAGTTTCATTACTCCTGAATATGCCAGAGGACTTGCAGAAGAGTACAAAACCCAGGGGTATGATGCAAAAATCCTTAAGATGAAGGGTAGCAGGTTTGAACTTGTTTCAGCAGAGGCACATGAAAATTTCAGAAAAGCTGTTGCACGTCTGAAGGAGTTTCAGGATACAGTTTCAATTGACGCCTGGATGTATATAAATAAATGATACTTATTATCTGAAAATTGTTTCTACACGGTCAGGGCCTACTGATACCATTGTAATAGGTATATTTGTCTGATTTTCAATGAATTCTATATAATATTTGAGTTCCGCCGGCAGTTCTCTGTACTCTTTGATTAAAGAGATGTTTTCCTCCCATCCTTTGAGTTCGGTATAAACTGGTTCAATAGCCGACTCGTTGTTAAATGGTATTTCATGAGTGCCATGACCATCAATATTATATGATGTGCATACTTTAATGGTCTTAAATCCTGACAATACATCGGCTTTTGTCATAAAGAGTTTTGTAATGCCATTTATCATAATAGCATATTTCAATGCCGGGAGATCCAGCCATCCGCAGCGCCGTGGTCTTCCGGTTGTTGAACCATATTCACGGCCTATGTCTCTTAATGTTATACCTGTCTGATCGTTAAGCTCAGTTGGGAATGGACCGCTGCCGACCCTTGTACAATATGCTTTGAATATCCCAAAAATATCTCCAATTTTTTTTGGTGAAATACCAAGACCAGTGCATGCTCCAGCACTTATAGTATTTGAAGAAGTTACGTAAGGATATGAGCCGAAATCAACATCAAGTAATGTTCCCTGTGCACCTTCTGCAAGTACTCTTTTACCTTTTGAAGAGAGGTCGTTTAAAAGGTATTCGGTATTAATGCACCTGAACATTTTTAACATTTGAATACCTTCAAACCATCCGGCTTCATAATCCTTCAGATCAAAACTGAAATCATAATTTTTGAGTATTGACATGTGTCTTTTCATATGACCCGTATACAGATCCAAGAAGTCACTTCGAAAGATTTCCCCGATACGCAGTCCGTTCCGCCCTATTTTGTCAGTATATGCAGGACCTATACCTTTTAATGTTGAACCGATTTTAGCATTGCCTTTCTGATGTTCATATGCAGCATCAAGCAATCTGTGACCAGGAAGAATCAGATTGGCCCTGTTGGATATGATGAGCCTTTTTATTAATTCACTTACAGGGGGGCCAAGATTTTCTATCTCTTTTTTGAAAACTGCAGGATCTATTACAACACCGTTCCCGATAATATTTAATTTATCAGGATGAAATATTCCTGAAGGTATCAGGTGTAATACATGTTTAACATTGTTAAATTCAAGCGAGTGGCCGGCATTTGGACCTCCCTGAAAACGTGCTATGATATCATAAACCGGGCTTAATGCATCAACGATTTTCCCTTTACCTTCATCACCCCACTGCAGGCCTAACAGTATGTCAATGTTCATATTATAATATTTATCTGCTGTTAAAAAATCAACAGCAAGGTAGTAAAAAATTTCAGATATTTTATTTCAGGATAATATGATTGAAGTAAACTATATCAATTATTATCAATAGAGTATTTAGTTTTGAATGCGTATCTCCAGGCATTAAGTCTTTTTATGACAAATGTAACGTTAAGGTTTTTTTTGTTGGTACACCTATTTTAAATGCAATGAGAAATATTTATTAATTTGCCTGACACTCAATAATAATTTATGAGTCCTTCCGGATTACTTAAATTTTAAGGAACCAGCCCAATATTGGTATTGGTATTGTAACTGTTTCTCCTTCAGCCCTGATTGCTCCAATGCCAATCTGGAACGCTTTGTTAGGTTTCCTGGATATTCTTATACCAGGTACAATAATTGCAAAATCGCTATTATTCAGGTAAATGAAAGAATCACCAACAAAAGAGACTTTATCAGTTATTCTGACATGGCAGGCGACTGAATATACTGGTGCATGAACAGATCCTTCTTCTCCGGACAAGATAGCATAACCTGCAGTAAAGTTTACGTTGTTTCTAGTATTACCGTAAGTAAGTGTTCCATAGGGCAGGAAACCTCCTGAACTCCAGTTAGCCCAGCTTAATGTACCTGCCAGCAGACCTAAGCCAATATGAAAATTATCATTCAGGCTGAATGACTTTTTCCCGGAAATAACAATGGGCATTGCACCCCATGTTGTCATTGCACCCAATGTGAAACCACTTCCAATATTGGCCTGAATCTCAGGGCCATACCAGTTAATCAGAGTATAACTGTCACCCTTTCGCATTCGCAAGCCATTTGTTGTCAAAAAATATCGTGAAGAGAAGAAAGTAGTTCCTGATACCGTACCTGAGCTTGTATCACCGGCTGCCAGCTCCCTGATTGATTTTATTTCGTGTTTCGGGATATAAAGTCTGCCGATCTCTTTTGTTTCTATCAGAACCTCCCTTTCGTCTATTTTTATAATTATACCAACGTATTCGGTTCCATCATTTTTTGTAACAACCGAGATCCTTGTTGGTTGTTCAATATTATTTACAGCCTCCTGTGCCAGTGAGAGGAGAGAACTGCTAATCAGTAGAATCAGCAGTATTGGTCTTAAGAAATTCAGTTTATTCATAAAGCCGGAATTTAACAAACCTTGTTTTGTGGACTTATATTCAAAATTATGAATCAAAAGTGTTATAAACAAATAAAACTGCTCTCATAATAAGATCTGCAATCTGAAAGTCAATTATCAGGAATATATCTGTTAATGGTTACTTTTATGGAAAATTAAATACCTGAAAAACAGAGGTTTATATGGAGTGCAAAAGTTGTGCAATCAGTTGATTATGTTTTTTTTTGTTTTGCAGTTCCATAAATATAGAGTGAATGATACATTGGATTGAAATTATGTAATTCAGAGGCTGTTTTTATTATCTCACTTATCCTGGGATCGCAAAACTCAATGACTTGTCCGGTTTCAACATCTATGAGATGATCATGTTGTCCACACTGATATGCTCTTTCAAATTGTGCAATATTTTTACCAAACTGATGTTTGATCACAAGGTTGCAATCAAGGAGTAAATCGATTGTATTATAGAGAGTTGCTCTGCTTACCCTGTAGTTTTTATTCTTCATAAAAATATAAAGGGATTCAATATCAAAGTGACCTGTGCGTGAATATATTTCATCAAGGATGGCAAATCTCTCTGGTGTTTTTCTGTGCCCTTTCTTCTCAAGATACTCAGTAAAGATTTTTTTTACTGTTAATTTTGTATCGTCACTAATCATATCAGGTCTGATTTAATATAAAAACAAAAATATGCAATTTCCCCAAGATATTCCAAATAGTGATGTTTCCTTTATATTTTATTGAAATCCTCAACCCTTTTAACGTTATCAATCCCTTTTATATTTGATATTTTAAGTATCAGATTATTTAGGTCTTTAGTGTGATGAACATATAAGTCAATGGTTCCTTCAAATATCCCGTTTTTCACAGTTATATTAATATTTGTCATATTAGCCTTAAGTTCCGACGAGATAATATTTGTTATATCATTTACGAGTCCAATCCTGTCGATACCTGTCATGCTTATTCTGGCAATAAAGGATACAAACTTATGCATTGCCCATTTAACGGCAATGATTCTGTTCCCTTCATTTGACATGATCCTGATTGCTGCAGGACATTTAGGTTTATGAATAATAATAGGGCCGGCAGGAGAACGGTATCCTGTTACTTCATCTCCGGGAATTGGATTGCAGCATTTGGCAATCTCATAAGACTGTTCTGCATTTTCAACATTCTCCCTGAGGAGGAACGGTGTGCTTCTGTCTATCTTATCCTCCTGTAATTCTGATTTTTCTTTTTTTGATCCTATAAGTTTTAGTTCCCAGTACTTAATAACATCTTTTGAAATATTTTTGCGTACTATCTTTTTAAGATTGTCAAGATTGATAATGCCAAGTTCAATTCCTGAATATAGTTCATCTTTATTTAGGACGTCATAAGAGAGAAGAAGTTTTTTCAGGATTTCAGAGTTTGGAGCTACACCAAGTTCATTGAGTTTTGCTTCAAGAATATCCATACCTTTTTGTATACTGTCCTTTGTTTGAATTTTCAGTGCATCTTTTATTGATTCCTTTGCTTTTGATGTTCTGACGAATGATAACCACTCCTTTTCAGGTTTAGCAATATCGGATGTAATTATTTCAACCTGGTCTCCACTCATGAGTACAGCATTAATCGGATTAAGCTTATAGTTTATCTTTGCACCTATAGCTTTATTTCCTATTTCAGTGTGAATCTCATAAGCGAAATCGAGAGCAGAGGCTCCTTTTGGAAGACTTACAAGAGTCCCTTTTGGTGTAAAAACCATTATCTCAGATGAAAACAGGTTCATTTTAAACTCATCAAGGAACTCAATAGGGTCTTCAAGTGGATTTTCAAGCATAAGACGAATCTTCTTGATCCATTTGTCGAGTTCACTCTCCTGAGATTCATCCCCTTTGTATTTCCAATGTGCAGCATATCCTCTTTCTGCTATTTCATCCATTCTGTTACTGCGGATCTGCACTTCCACCCAATTACCCTCAGGACCCATAACCGTCAGGTGAAGTGCTTCATAGCCATTTGGTTTAGGTCGGCTTACCCAATCACGAAGTCTGTCTGGTTTTGGAAGATATGATTCAGTAATTATTGAATATATATTCCAGCATTGTGTCTTCTCCGGGATACCTGGTGCCGGTTCAAATACAATCCTGACAGCAAGAACATCATAAATTTCTTCAAATGGGACTCCCTTAGATTGCATCTTTTTCCAGATAGAAAAGATTGACTTTGGCCGGCCGCTTATTTCAAACATCAGACCCGATTCTGTCAGTTTTTCAATTATTGGCAGGGAAAATTTATTTATGAGTGATATATACTTTCTTTCACTATGCTTAAGTTTTGCAGCAATCTCATCATATATCAAAGGTTGCCGGAATTTAAAGCTGAGATCTTCCAGTTCACTTTTTATCGCATATAATCCTAGCCTGTGAGCCAGCGGAGCATATAAAAAAATTGTCTCCCCGGCAATTTTCATTTTCTTATGTTCAGGCATGGAATCAAGGGTTCTCATATTATGAAGCCTGTCAGCTATCTTAATAAGAATTACCCTTAAATCGTCAGAAATAGTAAGAAGCATCTTCCTGAAGTTTTCAGCCTGAAGTGACGATGAATTTTCGTTATTATATGTTCCTGAGATTTTTGTCAGGCCGTCAATAAGGGAAGCTATCTTTGGTCCGAAATCTCTCTTCACATCATCCAGGGAATAATCCGTATCTTCAACTACATCATGCAGCAGGGAACCAGTGATTGATCTGGCTCCCAGTCCGATCTCCTGATTCACTATCTTTGCGACTGATATAGGATGAATAATATAAGGCTCACCAGATTTTCGCCTCATATTCCAGTGGGCTTCATTAGCTATTTTAAAAGCCTTATCTATCTGTTCACGGTCTCCGGGTTTGTCGCACCGCAGAAGATTGTTAACGAGTGAATCATATTCAGTCTGAATATGCTTTACATCCTCTTCATCGAAAACATCCTTATTACCCATAAAATAATATCCAACACCTTTATTTAATGATTACAAATATAGCTTTATTCAGTTTAAGTTAATGCTCTTTTAATCCGGATTAAGCTGATGGTTTAGTTACCGGTTTCTGACAATAGTAATTGTACCGGTTTTTGAGACTATTTCTCCCGATGGTGTGGTAACCTTCAGGAACCACAGATAGACTCCCTGAGGAAGAGAGTATCCCTTAATAGTCCCATCCCATTCTGAAGCTTCGTTCTTTGTTTCATAGATAACCTTTCCATCTTTCCTGCTGATTAACATATGATAATTGACAGGTGTAAATGATAGAACTGGTCTGAAAAGGTCATTGACAAGATCTCCGTCAGGGGTAAACACGTTAGGGACAGTAATATTCTCAGTTATTGAAGTACACTCTTCCGAGGAACGGCTTTCACCATCATTTCCGTGTGGATTGTCTGCCTCGATTGCAGTAATGTGAAAACAAACTTCACTGCCTGCAACCTCATACATTATTGAAGAATATGCTACAGAGAATGTTGTATCAGATGATCTAAGCAGTCTCATTTCCCTGTATCCATTGCCTGAATTAATGAATAACTTATAAGCCGATAGTGTGCCTTGCCAGTTTTTATATGAATTCCAGGTCAAATTAATATCATTTTCTGTTCTGCCAAGAGAGAGAACAATATTCGAAGCAATATTTGATATTGATACTGGATTGTTACAGTTGTTAATAGCAGATAACCTGTAATAATTTATATTATTGATATCAGCTTCAGAATCTGTGTATTTAATCTGGTTATTATTTATCGGGAGTTCGGAAATAATCTGGAATGATCCTGTCTCTCCCTGTTTGCTTTCAAGCCGGAAACGTTTAATCTCTGAGTAGGGATCAATGGAAAAGGAGAGTGAAATCTCTTTATCATCTGTAATGGTGGCATAATCTGCATTGATCCATTGAGGAGGTCGTTGCATCTCGGTTGTCATGCAACTTCTATTTGAATGTGAACTAAGTCCGCCTTCAAGAACTGCTTTTACAACAAAACAATACCGGGTATCAGTTACAAAATCAGAAAGAATAAAATTATTTGCGTTGCGACCAACTCTATATACTGAAGGTTCTGGATCTCCATTTTTGTAAGACAGGATATGATATTCCACCACCTGTTTGGGATAATCCGGATATGAATTCCATTTTATTAAGATCTCTTTTTTGCATGTATCTATTTCAGAGCTGCAGAAGATTGTATTGAGGATATTTGAAAAAGGACTCTCACAATCAGGTTTCCCTAATGCTGATATTACATATGATAAACTGAAATATTTAGTTACGGTACTTACATAAGTATAACTTGTTGCATCATAACTTACTGTATCAACAATATCTCCCCTGGGAATACCGTTTTCATCATGATAAACATGGACCAGATAAGAAATTATATCAGGTGAAGGACTTGATGCCCAATTAAGTTCTATTATGCTGGTTTCAGGTTGAATTGAGACAGATGTGAGTATTGGAGGTACCGGGTACTTACAGTCTGTTTGTGAAAAAGAATTATATGTACACAAGCTGAAAAATACAGCAAATATATTATTAAGCTTAAATCTCATTTTGAACCGGCTGTAATTTCATACATATTGTTGATGTTATAATAGGTTCGTGCCAGGGAAATGATTTCATCAGGCTGTATCGTTCTGATCTTTTCAGAGAGTTTGTTGTAATAATCATTATCGAGCCCTAGCTCCCATACAGATTTAAAACTTTCAGCAGCAGCAAATGGTCCGTCAAATAATCGTACCATTTCGCCAAGCATAAAATTTCTAACGACAGTAAGTTCTGCGTTTTCAACCGGGAATCTTTGTAGTTTATCTATCTCTTTATATATCTCGTCGATTGCATTTTGTGTATTATTAATGCTAACTTCTGTTGAAATTACTTTATAACCGGACAGATCGAAAGATGTGATATAGGAGTTGATCCCGTAAGTAAATCCTTTTTCTTCCCTGAGGTTTTTCATAAGTCTTGATCCGAAATAACCTCCAAGAATAGAATCAGTTATCTTTAAAGCCCTGTAATCAGGATCTCTTCTGTTTATTGTTCCGGATCCTATGCGGATAGCTGTCTGCAGAGCTCCTGGCTGTGAAATATGAACTTTCCTTTTTCTGCTTCTCTTAAATCTGTTTTCAGTATTTTCGATATATATATTCTCTGAACGTAGATTTCCAAAGAATAAATTAAGAAGTTCCGCTGTTCTTTCGTCAATCCTGCCTGATGCAATTATTGCCATATTCTCAGGAGTATAATACTTCTCGTGAAAATCTTTCAGGAGAGCGCTGTTTAAATTTTCAAAATCATCGTAAGCTACCTTTCTTCCGTAAGGGTGAGTACTTCCAAAAACCGATTCGAAAAACTGATCCATAGCAAGATTCTGGACTTTTTCCTTATTGACCAGAAACCAGCTTTGCCGCTTCTTCATTAAAGTCTTTATTTCCTCTTCCGGAAATGTAGGACTGAATAGTATCTCCTTGCAGAATCCGAGTATTTTCTCGATATGTTTATTCAGAAAATAAACGACCAATCCGGCACAATCTTTTTCCGTAGATAGATTAATAAATGAGCCGTAATAATCAAGTAACCTGTTTAATTCAACTGAAGAATAGTTTTGCGATCCCTCAGTCAGCATAAGGTTTGTAGCAGATGCAAGAAGCGGCAGATATTCATATACCTGCCCTGCTTTAAAAGTAAATTCAATCCTCATGATATTTTCTGTACCTGATTCGATCAGATATACAGGGATATGATTATCAAGTTGTATACATGAAACTGCAGGGGCTATAGCT
Organism: uncultured Rikenellaceae bacterium; assembly: GCA_964639725.1. Classification (GTDB taxonomy): domain Bacteria; phylum Bacteroidota; class Bacteroidia; order Bacteroidales; family VadinHA17; genus LD21. Next base: position 12,737 of record CAZXFB010000034.1, on the reverse strand, counting down.
TCATCAATTTGAGATATAGGTGGTTGTACCCTTAGAAGATTATTCATTAGTTTTTTTCATGTGAAGATTTGTAATAAAGTGTACTGCAATTTGAATCAACCAGGTATTTCCTTGAAGTTTCAATTACCCCATCTGTATCTATTTCTCTGAACCTTTCAACTTCGTTATTTATCATTTCAGCATCATCCAGCAACTCGTAAAACGCAAGATTTGCAGCTTTATTTAGTATACTCGTGTTTGAAAAGACCATTGTTGATTCATATTTGTTCTTCACTTTATCCATTTCTTGAATTTCTGGAATTTTCTCCTTCAGTTCACTGATGATGCTGTTTATGTTCTCATCAGCCTTATGAATATCAACTCCTTTCATCACTCTTCCGTGAATAAGAATAAGTCCCGGATCAATATCAGAAGTTATATAAGCATTAATTTCGCTAAAAAGTTTTTTTTCTTTAACAAGTATATTATATAATCTTCCTGATTCTCCTCCGGCAAGAAGATCGGTTATGAGATCCATGGCGTAAAAATCTTTACTTTTTCTGGGACTGGTATGCCAGGCTTTGTATATTGCTGATGCCGGAACTTTTTTTTCAACTGTCATTTTCCTTTCCTCTGTCTGAAGTGGCTCAGCAGTCAGGTTTCTGAGTTTTATTTTTCTCTTTTCGATTGGACCAAACCATTTCTGAGCAAGAGAATAAGCCGTTTCAGGATTAATATTACCGGTTAATGAAAGGATTGCATTGTTCGGGGCATAATGTGAGAAGAAAAATTCCTTAACCTGTTCAAGGTTACAATATTGGATATGTGAGATATCCATTCCAATCGTCGGCCATCTGTAAGAATGTATTTTATATGCAAGAGGACGCAACATCAGTATTGAGTCGCCGTAAGGTTGATTAAGATACCTCTGGTTGAATTCTTCAATAACAACTTTCTTTTGTATATCAAGATTTCTTTGAGAAAAGTCGAGTCCGAGCATACGATCCGATTCCAGCCAGAATCCTGTTTCAATATTGGCAGCAGGCAGTGTCAGGTAATAATTTGTTATGTCATTGTTTGTAAAAGCATTGTTTTCACCACCTGCCATTTGCATCGGGCTGTCAAAATCAGGAATATTTACAGAACCTCCGAACATCAGATGTTCAAAAAGATGGGCAAGACCGGTTGCCGTAGGCTCTTCGTCTCTGGATCCTACATTGTATAAAACATTCATGGCAACCAGAGGTGTCGATTTATCTTCATGAACCAATATTCTTAAACCATTATCAAGAGAGAATCTGCTGTATTTAATCATTTTGATAAATGAAATTTTAAAAGTGACAAACTAATAAAGTTTGAAGGTAAAATATTGGACAAACTTAAATAAAAAACAGGTAAGCAGACGTAATGTTTTTATATTTGCAGAATCATGTTCAAAAATAGAATTTTTAGAAAAATTTTACATCCAAGGACAATAGAAACAGATCAGGTCCGGCTTATTTACATCCTGAGCCTTGTTGTTGGTTTGCTGAGTGCACTTGCTGCTGCAATTCTGAAGAATGCTATTCATTATACAAATCAGATACTTACCAAAGGAATAACAATGGAGTCGGGAAGCTACTTTTATCTTGCTTACCCTCTTGCAGGTATGCTACTGACCGTAATTTTTGTTAAATACCTTGTGAAAGATAACATAGGCCATGGTATAAGCAGAGTGCTTCATGCGATTTCCAGGAAAAAAAGTTTTCTTAAAGCTCACAACACCTGGACTTCAGTTTTAGCAGCTACAATGACTATTGGTTTTGGAGGTTCTGTGGGTGCAGAAGCACCGATTGTACTTACCGGCTCATCAATAGGATCAGCAATCGGTAGATTCTTCAGGCTTAACTACAGGAGCATAACCCTACTAATCGGATGTGGGGCTGCAGGTGCTGTTTCGGGAATCTTTAAGGCTCCTATAGCTGGTATTGTCTTTACTATAGAAATTCTGATGCTGGATCTGACTATATCATCTATCGTACCATTATTAATTTCATCAGTCACAGCTGCTACAGTAGCTTATTTTCTTATGGGTGATAAGGTACTCTTTACTTTTAATATTACTGAAGCCTTTAATATTTCAAACATCCCATGGTATCTTGTACTTGGTGTTGTTTCAGGGTTTATATCACTTTATTTTTCAAAAATGACATTGTTCCTTGAGGGACAATTTGATAGAATTAAACATGTATTTTTAAAGCTTTTACTTGGCGGAACTGTTCTGGGTGGTTTGATATTTTTCTTTCCTCCGTTTTATGGAGAGGGGTATGATACAATTATGTCACTTCTGCAGGGTAATACAAGTTCGGTTTTTGGTAACAGCATTTTTAATCATTTTTCAAATGATTATTTTGGTATTATTCTTTTTATGTTATGCCTCATATTTTTAAAAGTAATAGCCAGCAGTTCAACTAACGGGGCAGGCGGGGTTGGTGGTATTTTTGCACCTACTCTGTTTATCGGAGGAGTTACCGGATTTGTCACAGCAAGTCTTCTGAACCATTTTCTTGGCATTAATATCCCGGACAACCGTTTTGTCCTTGTTGGCATGGCTGGAATGATGGCAGGGGTAATGCATGCGCCGCTAACTGCCATTTTCCTGATAGCAGAAATTACCGGCGGTTATGATCTTCTGATTCCTCTTATTATAACCTCAACTGTTGCTTACATTACAACAAGGAGTTTTGAAAAGCATTCAATATATCATGTTCAGCTTGCTAAAAGGGGAGAGCTTATTACGCATGATAAAGACAAAGCAGTACTCACTTTGATGGATTGGAAAAAGGAGATTGAGACCGATCTTCAGAAAGTAGATCCGGCTAATACTCTTGGAGATCTGATTAGAATAATTGCAAAATCAAAGAGGAATCTGTTTCCGGTTGTTGACAAGTACAATATTCTTGAAGGAGTTGTTTCACTTGATGATGTTCGTGAGATCATGTTTAATCAGGATTTATATGATACTACTCTCATGAGAGATCTGATGACAATTCCTCCCTCATATATTGATAAAAGGGAGAATATTGAGACAGTTATGGATACTTTCCGAAAGACCGGCGCATGGAATCTTCCTGTGCTTGATAACGGATACTATGTAGGCTTCATTTCAAAATCCAGAATATATACAACATATCGCGAATTATTAATACAATTTTCTGAGGAGTAGTAAATAAATTTTTATTTGATATGAGAGATACTTTAATTTTTGACCTGATTGAGAAAGAACGTCAGCGCCAGCTGAATGGAATAGAGTTAATTGCTTCTGAAAATTTTGTAAGTCCGCAGGTACTTGAAGCAATGGGATCTGTTATGACTAACAAGTATGCTGAGGGTTATCCTGGTAATCGTTATTATGGAGGATGTGAGATAGTTGATCAATCTGAGCAGATTGCTATTGATCGTCTTAAAAAGCTTTTTGATGCAGATTATGCAAATGTCCAGCCTCATTCAGGAGCACAGGCTAATATGGCAGTATTCATGACAGTTCTGAAACCCGGAGATACATTCATGGGTTTAAACCTTGCACATGGAGGACATCTGTCTCATGGGTCGGCAGTTAATTCTTCAGGGCTCTTTTATAAACCCCTGGCCTATGGTGTAAAAGAGGAGAGTGGTTTAGTTGATTATGATATGATGGAAGATATTGCAGTTAAAGAAAAACCAAAGATGATTATTGGAGGTGCTTCTGCATATTCACGTGAATGGGATTATGAAAGGATGAGAACGATCGCTGACAGGATAGGAGCAATTTTATTGATTGATATGGCTCATCCTGCAGGATTAATTGCTGCAGGATTATTAAAAAATCCCCTTAAATATGCACATATAGTGACATCAACAACTCATAAAACACTTCGAGGACCAAGAGGTGGAATTATCCTGATGGGGTCAGATTTTATCAATCCATGGGGGATTACAACTCCGAAAGGAGAGGTGAGAATGATGTCGTCGCTTCTTAATTCAGCGGTATTTCCAGGAGTTCAGGGAGGTCCTCTTGAACATGTAATTGCATCTAAGGCAGTCTCTTTTGGCGAAGCACTTGCCCCTGAATTCAAAGATTACCAGACCAGAGTAAAGAAGAATGCTTCAGTTATGGCCAGGGCTTTTATAAACAAAGGGTATAAGGTAATTTCTGAAGGTACTGATAACCATTTGATGTTAATAGACCTCCGTACCAAATTCCCTGACATATCCGGAAAGAAAGCAGAAAACACTCTTGTAAACGCACATATTACGGTTAATAAAAATATGGTACCATTTGATAGCCGGTCTCCATTCATGACATCAGGTCTAAGGGTTGGAACACCTGCTGTCACTACCCGTGGTATGAATGAAGATCATATGAGTCTCATTGTTGACATGATAGATGAAGTCATTTCCAATATTGAAAATGAATCTGTTATCAAATCAGTTGGGCAAAAGGTACATAACCTTGTGAGATCCTTTCCTTTATTTGCATATTAACATGTTTGTTGAATAACAAAAAATTATAATTCAGGAGATCAGGATATTTGTTATAACTTTGTAAAAGTTCATTATCATCTATTTTAACAATGAATAACCAGAAACTAATTTTTATTGTTGATGACGATCCATTTATTAACAAGTTGGTTGTAAAGCGATTTGAATCAGAAGGATATCAGCTTGAATCCTTTGAGTATGGAGAGGACTGTATTAAAGCAATAAACAAAAATCCGGATCTTATAATCCTTGATTATTTTTTTGTCAGCAAAGACCATGAAGTGATGAACGGAATGGAAGTTTTTGACAAGATTAAAGAACTGAAACCTGATATTCCTGTCATAATGTTATCGGGCCAGGATAAAGGTGAGATAGTACTTGAACTTGCAAGAAAAGGTATTGATGATTATGTTATTAAGGATAGTAACATTATTGATAACCTGAGTACCGCGATTAAGGAATTGTTTGAGAGGAAAACCTGAGATTATTTCAGGATAAAATTATACGTAATCGTTCCTTTCTGAATTACAGGTGCATCTGATTTTGTATCAAACCGGGCTTTAAGAGCTGCATCTTTAGCGACCCTTAAAAGATATTCATCAAGAGTTGTTGAACCTTTTGTGCCGGGAGTTGCCTGGATAACTTTCCCTTCTCTGTCAACACTTACTTCAACCACAACTTTTCCTTCTCCCTGGTAATCATATTTTGGAGGAGGAAGTATCTGAAATCCTCGTCCCTTGAGGTCATATGCAATACCTCTGTCACCAAGACCGGAACCTTCTCCTCGTACTTTTGATTCGACTGAACCGGTTGCTGATCCCTGATTTCCTGGTCCACCGGTGACACCTTCTCCGGTTGAGGAAGTACCGGAATTTTTTGAATTGGCCAATGCATTTTTTGTTCTGTTTGTAATATCTGCCAGTCGCTGTTGTTCAGCCTCGATCTTTTTTCTTTCAATCTCTTCCTGAATTTTCCTGATTCTGTCAGCTTCACGCTGCTCTCTGATCTTTTTATCAGCTTCAATTTTTTCCAGTTTCTTCTTCTCGGCTTCAGGATCAACTTTTTTGACTTCGGGGGCTTCTTCATTGTTTTGAGTAAGAAGAGGCTCATCCTCAGTGATTTTGGAAGCCTTGTCCGTTGCAGGTTGGGAAGCCTGTTCCTGTACAGCCGGTGGAGATGGTTCTACCATTCCCATACCTGTTTCATCAGTTCCAAAGTTAACAAGGATACCCTCTTCCAACTCAGGGGGAGGTGGAGCGGAAAATCCTACAATGATTAATAACAGCAACAGTACTATATGTATTACTAGAGTACCGGCCAGACCTTTCCCTCTTTCGGATGGAAATTTCCGCAGATTACTATTTTGGTGAAGTCGCAATTATTAATTTATAATTATTAGCCTGAGCAATATTCATAACTTTTACAGCATTCTCAAATGGTACACTTTTGTCAACATGCAGTGATATGTAAGTGTCTGGTTTATCTCCCAGTTTTTGTTTCAGAACATTTTCAAGATCATTGATATTTACAGGTTGTTCTTCCACATAATAATTAAGGTCGCTGGTTATTGAGACGGTGGTAAGGGGTTTGGCAGAAGTAATTGAGCTCCCTTTTGGTAGTAGCAGCTTCAGCGCGGTCGGGTGAACCAGAGTTGATGTTAACATGAAAAATATAAGAAGGTTGAATACAACATCTGTCATTCCAACGGAACTGAAATTAATACTTATCTTGTTCTTTGATGAAATGGCCATTTTATCGTTCAGTTTTTACAGGTTCATTCAGAATATCCATAAATTCTGTAAGAGTGGCTTCAAGATTGAAGACTACTTTTTCTACTCTTACAATAAGGGTATTATAAGCAAAATATCCCAGTATCCCTACAATCAGACCCGCGACTGTTGTGATCAGAGCGGTATATATCCCATCCGAAAGGAGTGATACCTGAATATTGTTTCCGGCCGCCGACATAGCATAAAATGACTGAACCATACCAATAACAGTACCCAGAAAGCCAAGCATGGGTTCGGCTCCTGTTATAGTAGCCAGAGTAGGGAATCCCTTTTCGAGTTTGGAGATCTCCAGTTTTCCTACATTCTCAATAGCTGTACTTATATCCTGCAAAGGTCTTCCAAGACGGCTTATCCCTTTTTCAACCATTCTTGAAGAAGGAGAATCGGTTGACCGGCATAATGCTATTGCTGCATCAATCTTGCCATCATGTATGTAGTCCTTTATTCGGTTCATGAAATTCTGATCCTCCATAGTAGCCTTCCTGATCACATAATATCTTTCTATAAAAATGTATGCTGCCACAAATGACAAAAGAATAATCGGGATCATAACCCATCCACCTTTTATTGCCATATCGAGCAGGGTAAGTTTCATCTGGCCTGTCGGTTCAGCAGGTAGAGATCCGCCCTGTAACATTAACTCTAAGAATGCCATACTTTTATTATTAATTTATTATTAATTGGTAATTACTTATGATTTAGTTCCTAACTGAAACTGCGAAGTTATTAAAAAACGTAAAGTATATAGGTTCTATTATGTCGGGTTAATAACAATGGCTAAATATTTATTAACCATGGGTAATTTAAAGAAAAGGGCAAAGTTGGATTGTTACTTATCATCGGGAGAAGTTTCTTCTGCCCGTTTAGTATCATTTTTTTCTTTTTTTATGAAGAGATCAGAGAATTTATCAAACTCCTGTCTGAATAAGAGTCCTATACCCTGCGTATAGTCTACCAGTTTACCAGTATAAGGATTATTGTACCTGTTGAAAACTTTAAACCGGATCTTCTCCGTAATCTTAACCTCTGCATCAAAATCTCCTGTAATCTGGTTTGTGTTTTCCATTTCAGGTCCTGTGCCCCTGACGTCGAAATTACCATTTACAGATACTTTATCGTTCAGTAATTGTGTCGATAAGGCTACCTCTACCTCCTGGGAATTTATAACATCCTGTGTATTGGTATTACTTTTATTACCTGGTCTGTAATTAAAACCAATGTCAAAATCATTACTGATCTGTGACAGCCAGTTGCTCACCTGATTAGAAAGCATTTCAGTTGTTGTAACAGCCATTGCAGAAGTTCCTGTTGATGTTGTTGAAGTTGTGGTTGTTAGGAATCTGTTCATTACAAGAAGATATAGAAACTGGCGACTTAATTCCTCTTCGGTTGTGATAGAATTTCGCAAGTAGGTTCTGGTCTCTTCATCCGCAGTTGGCAGATAGATATTAAATGCGACCACTGGATTGAATAATTTCCCGGTAAGATTGAGTTGACATTCAACCGGAATTCTTTCTTTATATTTCAAATCCGGTATTATCTCATATAGTGGTGCTTTTAGTTTATATATAGCTTTAATATCGATCTCCGCATTATCCACGTCTCCATTGAAAATTATTTTTCCGCCCGATTCAACTCGGAATGACTTGTTTAGAATGTTCCCGAGTGTGAAAAGATAATCTCCTTCTTCAATTATGTAATCGCCTGAAATCTTAAATTCTCCTTTCCTGTTCAGACTAATATTAAGGTTTCCTGACCCATGTCCCTTAATAACATCACCTGCCTTCGGATCTATAAGTAACTGGGCTTCAGCATCAGGAGTGATTTCAAGGTCAAAATTCAGGTCGATCCCTGTCTTTTTGATCTGGGGTATCGTGGGATTTACCTTAGGTTCAGTTATACTATCTGCGTTTTTAGAGTCGACAAATGTGATGAATGAATAATCTGTCACTGACAGACTCTGATTTATTGGAATGAAAAACCTGGTATTTTTTCCGGTTTTTGCTGAGATATCGAAAGCCAGTAAATTGGGTCCGGTTTTAATTGTTGTAACTCCTGAAGCGTACGCAGTTCCATAGAATAATTCATTGTCCTTGGGCTTGGTATTTAGTACCATACAATCCCTTGTGTTGATAAGGAGATCAGCTTTATATTCTTTGAAGTATTTATGATAAACATATCCTGTAAGAACAGCAATATTACCTTTTTCGTCAGCCAGTTTAACGTTATTGAATTTAATACCGTTTTTATCAAATCTCACAGTGTCATTCAGAGTGTATTTTGTTTGCAGGTAATCGATCCTCATTGCTGCATTTTCAGCTTTTATAGCTCCATTCAAAACAAGTTTGTTTAATTCTCCTGAGAGCCTTACTTTTCCTGATGCGAATCCGGTGATTCCAGAAGCAAAAACCTTGAGTAACGGATTAAGAGCCTCAATAGGCAATTTATCAGCTCTGGCAGATAGATCAATCCGTTTTGACGTTGGGTTATAGAAGCCTCCAATATCTAACATTCTTACTCCTTTCAAATTATTACTCGCAGAAATATTGACAACCTTCTGCTGAACATCCCATCCCGACTTAATGAAAAAATCTCCATAATCACTATTTAGAATGGAGAAGTTCTTAAGGATTATATTGCTTTCAATCAAAAGATCTTTATAAATATTTGTTAACAGGATTGTTCCGTTAAGGTTTCCTTTAATGTTCATAGGGATTTTTTCTGAATCCTTAGTATTTTCTTTTTTTATTAAATAATTAACCGGCGACATATCAATTCCGTTGAATTTAAGATGAAGAGTATCGGCAGGATCTTCTGAAATTGAGCCATTTGCAAAATAATAATGATCATTTGTACCAATATATATTTTATTTATTTCAACAGAATTTGAGTCAATAATTACTTCTGACTGTTTAATCTTCCATAGATTATTACGCACATAAATATCAGAAGAATCTATATAAATGGTAATTACAGGTTTGGTTTTCCCGGGAATACTATTGGTTATTGCTCCTCTGGCAATAAAGTTTCCCCGGTTTATGATTTTGTCTTTATTATCCCATTCCACTGCAAAAGTGAAATTATCTGGTTTGGTCTCCAGGCTTGTAGAGAAGCTTTTAAGTTCGGTTTGCCCAAAAAAAGTTAAAGATGAAGTACCAAGTTTGACTGATAATGTTGACCCTGAACTATATGCAATCACAGAAAGATCATTGAAAGTATTATTTTTAAATGATAATGTTTTTGCTTTTCCTTCAATACTGATAATACTATCGGGGAAAACAGAACCTGTAATGGAACTTTTTTCAGATAATAATAATCCTGTCCTGAAGAAATTATTGATTTTAGCTGTGTTTTTAAAGTTGATATTAAATATGAATCTATTAAAACCGGAATTGTTCTGTTTTTTTGGTACAGAGAATTTAGTAGGCATAAGTTTGGCCAGTGTTGATTTCATTAAAGTCCTTAATCCGGTGAAACTGTAATATCCTTTAATATCGGCATCAGCAAAATCTGTTTTGATGCTTAAAACAGGTTTGTTATTCTGGGTATAAGTCTTGATTGAAAAATCTTTCAGATCAAGTTTGTTATTATATTTCCTTAATGTGGAATTTAGAAGTTTTATTTCACCATCAAGATTATCAATACTATTTCCTTTAAAGTTAGAAGTAAGAAGCATGGAAAGAGATGAGGAAGAGTCAGCAGGATCAAAATTGAGATTATGCAGATTTGCTTCAATAAGATTAAGTGTAAAATCAAATTCAGGTAAAGTATCCTTGAAGTTAAACATTCCAAGGATGTCCATTTTAATGTTTTCCTCTGAAATTTTAATACTTCCATCCCAAGTCTTTTCAGTAAAAAATCCATTTAACGCAATATTGCGATAGATATACTTTTTGAATTCAATACTGTCAATTCTTCCTGTAATATTGGTTGCGAATTTATTGAATGATGAGGCATTTCCATCAATATTTACAGCCATACTCATTTTTCCAAATATCTTTTTATCATCGGATAATTCACCCAGATCGATATTACTTCCAGTGATTAGTCCTTTAATCCTGAATGTGTTCGATTCGTCAGGTCTTAATGATAAATCTGTAGTGGCACTTCCAAGGCTTGTAGTTATTTTACCATAGGTGACAAAATCCGTAATAAATCCTGTGAAACTTCCATCAAAGTTTATGTTTCCCAGTTTATACATAAACTCCGGAACCACTATTTTTCCTTTTCCCGCAAGATAGATCTTATCAATATCTGTTGCGTTGGTCTTAAGAGTGTTGACCCCCACATAAATATAGGCATCTTCTATATTTGTCAATCCGGAAAAATCAAAATCACAATCCAGATATGTATTTTCCCTGTAGGATAACTCAATATTTCGGCCCCTCAGCTCAGAAACTGTGCCGGAAAATTTTCCTGTAATCCAAACCGATTCATTTGTCCCATTAATAGAGGGAATAAAATACTTCAGATCTGTAGTATTTATCAATGACTTATCAAGACTAACGTCAAGTTTAACCTCTTCCATAAAATTTTTGAACGAAGAAGATGAATCAGCATGCACTCCGAAGTGTTTAAGGTTCAAAATGCTGCTATCACAATGGATATAAGCAGAGTTAAGGAGAATTAATTGCTTTGCCAGAGTCACCTCACTACTCAGTCTTTTCAGCACAAAACCATTCGATTCCTGAAATCCCAGGTTATAAATATCGAAGGAGGTGGTATCGTTAAATATTTTGAAGTTTTCCAGAATACAATTAACCCCATGAAGCTTAAGGTTATTAAAATCAATTATAGCTTTACTTTTATTTCCTGAATGATTTACCATTGAGAACTCTGCGTTGAAAATATCGATCTGGTCAATTTTAAAGGAGCCTTTACCTTTTTTGACCTGATTATCAGATGACTTAAGCAAATTCAGATACCATGTAAGGTTCATACTGCCTGTAGTATCTGTAATAAAAGAAACTACCGGGTTTATTAATGTGATTTTCCCAAACCTGTAGGATCTGTTTTTTATGTCAATTCTTCTGATGGCTGCAGTGAATCTTTCTGAATAGAACAGAGTGTCGTTGTTTCTATCCTTGATAATTATATCGCTGATATTCAGTTTGTTAAAAAATGAATATTCCACTTTCCCGACCGAAATTGTTGATTGTATCTCATTTGATAAGTATCCAGAGATCCTTCTGACTGCAAAAGTCTGAACTTCAGGTATTCGCAAAATAAAGTAAAACAGTGTGGGAAGGATAATAATGATCCCGATAAATATTATAAAATACTTTAAAGATTTTTTAATATTTTTAGCCATTCAAAAGGTGTAAAAAACATTAATCAAAATAACCTAAAATATCCCGAAAATCAAAGCATTAATGCCACTTACAATCTTAGCAGTAGAATCCTCCTGTGATGATACCTCAGTTGCTGTTATCAGGGATGGTTATGTTCTTTCAAACCTTGTTGCAAATCAGGATATTCATAAGTCATATGGAGGGGTTGTTCCGGAACTTGCCTCAAGGGCTCATCAGGCAAATATTGTGCCGGTTACAGACCAGGCGATAAAAAAAGCAGGAATAAATATTAATGATATTAATGCTGTTGCCTTTACCAGAGGTCCCGGCCTTCTTGGTTCACTGCTTGTAGGGACTTCATTCGCAAAGGGTTTTGCACTGGCTCGAAACATTCCGTTGATTGAAGTTAATCATCTTCAGGCTCATGTTCTTGCACACTTTATAATCAAAAAGGGGAATGAAAACCGGTTACCTTCTTTTCCCTTCTTATGTCTGCTTGTATCTGGTGGTCATACACGTATTATCATCATGAAGAGTCATTTCGAAATGGAGGTAATTGGAAACACAATCGATGATGCTGCAGGTGAAGCTTTTGACAAATGTGGAAAGGTAATGGGTTTTTCATATCCTGCAGGGCCTCTAATTGACAAACTGGCTGCTATTGGAAACATGAATGCTTTCAATTTCCCAAAACCATATGTCAGGGGGCTTGATTTCAGTTTCAGTGGTTTAAAAACTAGTTTTTTGTATTTTCTTAGGGACAGAATCAAAGCTGATCCTGATTTCATTGAAAAGAATAAAGCTGATCTGTGTGCATCCCTCCAGCATGTTATTGTAAGTATTCTTACAGGTAAGCTTGTCAAGGCTTCTATTGATACACAGATTAGTGAAATAGGCATTGCAGGTGGAGTCTCTGCAAATTCGGGTCTGCGAAAAGCTGTTATGGTTGAAGCGGAAAAAAGGAAATGGAACCTGTTTATACCTGAATTTAGTTATACGACAGATAATGCTGCCATGATAGGAATTGCCGGCTATTATAAATATCTTAGAGGTGAATTTTCGGATCAGAACATAGTGCCTCTTGCGAGATTCAACTGAAACACTATAGATTGTATTTTTATTTTTTATGAGTGTCGGGAATGATAACTAAATGATTATATTATAGGAAAATATTTGC
>CAZXFB010000033.1:0-49874 GCA_964639725.1 uncultured Rikenellaceae bacterium | reverse complement strand
GTTTTAATAATTAGATATTTAAGAAAAGAGGCTTTTCAAAAGCCTCTTTTTTTTGTCCGTTATCGATTACAGAATTGGAGCTTCTGAATCTTATGTAATTATTAGTTAGTAATTTAGCTTTATCTTTTAAGGCTTTTATTATAAAGGAATCAATCTTGCCAATTCTTTAAAGAAATTCGTATTTCTGATTTCTCCTTACTGGTATATAACCGGCTTCTTTTATTATCGATTGCATCTCAGCAGCATTGAAATGGAACGTTGCCCCGGCTGCACTGACAACATTTTCTTCAATCATAATTGACCCGAGATCATTAGCTCCGGCATGAAGAGAGAGCATTGCAATCTCTTTGCCAACAGTCAGTATTGATGCCTGTATATTCCGGATGTTGGTAAGTATTATCCGACTTACCGCAATAATCCTTATATAATCAGATCCTGAATAGTTGCTATAGATTCCATGTTTTTCCGACAAGAGAGTTCCTTCATCCTGATACGGCCATGGAATAAAAGTAATAAATCCATGGTGTTCCTCTTTTTTTTCATTCTGCAAATTTCTTAACTGAATCAAGTGTTCAATTCTTTCCATGTCGGTTTCGATATGTCCAAACATCATGGTGGCAGAAGTAGGAAGGTTAAGCTGATGTGCGGCTCTCATTACAGCGAGCCACTCTTCTGATTTGGCTTTGGCTGGTGACACAATTTTTCGTACTCTGTCGGACAGAATCTCAGCACCAGCACCAGGCAAACTGTCAAGGCCTGCTTTCATTAACTGTGAAAGAACTTCTGTATATGTTTTTTTCACCTGCTTCGCTAAAAAAACTATTTCCGGAGGACCAAGTGCATGGAGCTTTAATGCCGGATAAAGTTCTTTAAGATTTCTGAACAGGGAATCATAAAAATCGAGACCTAAATCCGGATTCATTCCCCCCTGAAGTAGCAACTGATCACCTCCAAGCGCAAAGAGCTCATCAATTTTTTTTATATAATCCTCAATTGTTGTAATATATGAGTCAGATGCCCCTTTCTTCCGGCAAAAATTACAGAACAAACATTGTGAAAAGCATATATTGGATATATTAACATTTCTGTCAATCATCCATCCTACTCTTGTCCCCGGATTGTGTTTCTGTCTTAACCTGTTTGCAATAAACATCAGATCTTCAAGGGGAGAATACCTGTAAAGGAAGAGTCCCTCCTCCGAATTTAGCGGAATCATGCTTATTGCCTTTTCATATAATTGTTCTAATACCATTATTGACTGCAAATATTCTTTTTATTTCCCGGATATCTCACTATTTATCAGCCCAAAGGTAATGCATTGGAATCGAAACAATCAATTATTTAATTAACTTTACAACTTTATAAATTTTTAGGCTGATATATGAAATCTGAAATACAAAAAATATCAAAAATAACTTCAGATCAGTCTGTTATATGTATTCTTGGCAGTAAAGAAATACCTGAGAGTTTAGGACTAACTAAAGCAGAAAAAGAATTTGCAAATAAAAGGTTCCTTGATAAGGAAGAGCATGTTTTTATAAATTCCTATCATAAGATTACTTATCTGGTACGACTCAAGGAAGAAGTAGCTCATTATAAAGTAAAAGAGGATCTTAGAAGATCAGCGTACAACCTCCGGAACCTGATAAAAGCTAATAATCATACAGAATTGGTTATTACTTCCGACACTGCATATAATGGTGCTGTTGAAGATTTCACGGAAGGTCTTTTACTTAGTTTTTATTCATTTGAAAAGTATAAGACAAAGAAAGATAAAGATGATGGTGCTAATTACCCGTCACGGCTTTTATTGCATGGCGATATCAGTGAGGATGATCTTAACTGGCTTATCACTATTACTGATGCGGTATATTTTACAAGAGACCTTGTTAACGAACCGGTAAACCATCTGAATGCTGCATCTCTTGCAGAGGAGATTAAGAAAATTGGGATGTCTGCCGGTTTTAGTGTTGAGATACTGAATAAAGGTAAGATTGAAGCTCTCAAAATGGGCGGATTGCTGGCTGTAAACAAAGGAAGTGTTGATCCGCCGGTTTTTTCAATTCTTGAGTGGAGACCTGAAAAATGTCTTAACAATAATCCTATTGTTTTTGTGGGTAAAGGAATCGTTTATGATACAGGTGGTCTCAACCTTAAGCCAGGAGATTTTATGGATGGGATGAAAGGTGATATGGCTGGTGCTGCAACTGTTACAGGAATTTTTTATGCTGCTGCAAAGAGTCGGTTACCTCTTCATTTAATAGGATTGATACCCTCAACCGATAACCGGCCGGGAGGCAATGCCTATGCCCAGGGTGATATTATTACAATGTATAACAAAATGAGTGTTGAGATCGGAAATACAGATGCGGAAGGAAGGCTAATTCTTGCTGATGCTATAAGCTATGCTGAAAAATATTCTCCTGAGCTAATTATTGATATAGCTACACTAACAGGATCTGCAGCAATGACATTTGGGAATCAGGCTATTGCTTTAATGACCAATGCCGACAAAAAATATGTGTCATTACTTGAAGAGAGCGGGATGGAAGTTCATGAAAGAATTGCTGAATTGCCTTTCTGGGAAGAGTATGGCGAATTTCTTAAGTCGGATATTGCCGATCTTAAAAATGTAGGCGGACGCGAAGCTGGTGCAATAATAGCTGGAAAATTTCTCGAGAATTTTGCGAAATCACCTTTGATACATTTAGATATTGCCGGGACTAGCATGCTGAAGAAGGAAGATTCTTACAGGTTAAAAAATAGTACAGGTTCAGGTTTAAGGCTGCTTGCAACATTTCTGAAAAAAATTGTTGCGAGTTATAAAGAATAGAAATAGCAGTTTATGGAAAAGAAAGCAATTATAGCTGGTATCTCTCATGGAGATATAAATGGAATCGGATATGAGGTTATCATTAAAGCCCTTATGGAAAACCTGATAAATGATATCTGTGTTCCTTTGGTATATGGCTCCCCTAAAGTGGCGGCATATCATCGTAAAGCATTAAATATTAATAATTTTAGTTTTAATAATATTAGGTCTGCCGAAGAAGTCAACCTTAAAAAGGCAAATATGATCAATTGCCTTGATGATAATATAAGGGTTGAACTTGGAAAATCAACTCAGCAGGGAGGAGAGGCAGCTCTGGTATCTCTTGAAAAGGCCGTGGAAGATCTTCTCAGCGGCCAGATAGATGTACTTATTACAGCTCCTATTGATAAAAAGAATATACAGTCTGATAGTTTCCATTTTAAAGGACATACTGATTATCTGAAATCCAAAACAGGCGTTGACGAAGTTCTCATGTTTATGATCTCTGAGAGCATGAGGATTGGAATGGCTACAGACCATGTCCCTCTTAATAAAGTATCAGGGATGATCACAATCGAGAATCTTTTACGAAAGATCCGGTTGATGAATCAATCACTCATCCGTGATTTTGGAATACGTAAACCAAGAATAGCTGTCCTTGGTCTTAATCCTCATGCTGGTGATAACTCCTTAATTGGTAGTGAAGAGGATGAAATTATCATTCCTGCAATTACTCAGGCAGGAAAGGAAGGAATACTTACTTTTGGCCCCTTTCCGGCTGATGGTTTTTTCGGAGCCGGATCATTCACAAAATTTGATGGTATACTGGCAATGTATCACGATCAGGGACTTACTCCTTTTAAAGCCTTATCTTTTGATACAGGCGTTAACTTTACAGCTGGCCTACCCTTTGTAAGAACATCACCTGTTCATGGAACAGCATTTAATATAGCTGGAAAAGGAGAAGCATCTGAAAACTCATTCCGTCAGGCTATTTACCTGGCATGTGATATTTTCAGAAACAGGAAGATATATGAAGAGATCTCAGAAAATCCTTTAAGACACCAGGACATTGATACTCATTATGATCGGATTGATGAGCTGCCTCCGGAAATCTTTAATTCAGAGAATGCCCTATGATAGATTATATTAAAGGAACAATTACGCGAATAACTCCTGCATTTCTTAATATTGAAACGGGTGGATTGGGTTACTTTGTAAGCATCTCACTTACAACATTTTCAAGATTGGAAGGCAAAAGTGAATATAAACTTCTTGTGCATGAAATTATAAGGGAAGATAGCCACCAGCTATTTGGATTTGCTGATGATGATGAACGTGATATTTTCAGACTCCTGATTTCTGTTACAGGTGTTGGCGCGAATACTGCCCGAATGATGCTCTCATCACTAAATCCTTCCGAAATTGAAAAAGCGATTATTGGATCTGATGTGAATATTCTTAAAAGTGTAAAAGGCATTGGATTAAAAACTGCACAAAGAATAATTGTTGATCTGAAAGACAAACTTGGCAAACAAGCCGGAACCGGTGAAATATTTACATTTACAGACAATACAAAGAGAGAAGAAGCGTTATCTGCTTTGGTTATGCTTGGGTTTGCCAAAAGCGCTGTCTCCAAGATCCTTGATAAAATAAGCAGGGAAGAGAAAACCCTGACTGTTGAGGATTTGATTAAGAAAGCGCTTAAAAATTTGTAATTCAGAATATAAGCCGGATTGGGATCAGGGATATCATATAAAAATCTTCTGGTATTATTTAATCTTGTACTGTTAGCTTCATTTTTTTTAAAGTCTACAGAAGCAGGTTCTCAAATTGCTATTTCCCCTGTCGGTCCTATTGATACTACTGCACGATCAGCTTTGAAGTTAAAGGATAATTCAGGTATTCCATGGGAATTAAAGCAAAAGGCTCCCTTGTTCCTCAATAATCCATCGAACATTAAATCAAATGTTATTTATGACCCGGTAAAGAATGAATATATACTCTATCAGAAAGTAGGTGCCTTTGATTACCGCACCCCTGTTCATATGAGTCCTGAAGATTTCAGGAAATATGAATATAGCCGTGCTATGCGTGATTACTGGCAATCAAGAATCTCAGGAGATGAATCAGGTTTCAGATCAACCCTTATACCTCAGATTGAGATAGGAGGAGCAGCTTTTGATAAGATATTCGGGAGTAATACAATTAATATCATTCCTCAGGGATCTGCAGAATTGATATTCGGTATAAATATTTCCCGTACCGAAAATCCAACACTTTCAGAAAAACTCAGGACAATTCCTACTTTCGACTTCAAGGAGAAGATTCAGATGAATGTCACCGGAACAATTGGTGATAAAATGCAGCTTGGTGTAAATTATAACACAGACGCAATGTTTGAGTTTGAAAACCGGACAAAACTTCAGTATGCAGGGAAAGAAGATGAGATACTTAAGAAGGTGGAAGCTGGCGATGTAACACTGCCGCTTACGGGTACTCTTATCACAGGCAGCTACAGTCTGTTCGGGCTGAAAACTGAAATGCAGTTTGGAAAGATGACCGTAACCACAGTTCTTTCCCAGCAAAAAGGCCAGTCATCAGTCATTGATGTTAAAGGAGGAGCCCAGCTGAGCGATTATGAGATCTTTGCAGATGAATATGAAGCAAACCGTCATTTTTTTATATCTCAGTATTTCAGAGATACTTATGACAATGCCCTTAAAAATCTTCCCTTAATCAGCTCGGGAATAAACATTGAACGTATTGAAGTTTGGGTGACTAATAAAACCAGCCGTTTTGAGGAAGCAAGCAATAGAAACATTGTAGCTTTCATGGACCTTTCTGAAAGTAGCCAGCATATTTACAATAAGGTTCCTGCTTTCCAGGCAAAACCAGGAACAGAAGTTTATCCTGATAACAGCGCTAATGAGTTATACGATCAGCTTACAAATGCTTATGGATCAGTAAGAAATATAGACCAGGTTACAAATGTATTTGAACCTCTTTATCCTGGTTTCCAGATAGGGCGCGATTTTGAAAAAATTGAAAATGCCAGGAAACTAAATGAGAGGGAGTTTTATTTTAACAGGCAACTTGGTTATATTTCGCTAAATACTGCTCTTAACACTGATGAGGTACTTGCAGTTGCATATGAATATACTCTTGATGGGAAGGTTTTCAAAGTGGGAGAGTTTTCAACAGATGGGATCACTGCACCCCAGGCTCTTATTCTGAAATTGATCAAAGGCACAACTCTGAGTCCTAAACTTCCTACCTGGGCTTTGATGATGAAAAACATTTATTCACTTGGTTCGGGAAAACTTGAAAGCCAGGATTTTGAACTTAATGTGCTCTATCAGGATGACAAGACTGGTAACTCAATAAACTACCTGCCTGAAGGAAAACTTGGAGATCAGATACTTCTCCAGGTTATGGGTCTTGATAATCTCAATTCGCAGCTCGACAGGGATCCGGATGGCTATTTTGACTTTATTGCGGATGTTACAGTAATGGTTGACAGAGGTAAAATAGTCTTTCCTGTAATTGAACCATTCGGTAGCCATCTCAGGAAGAAGATCGTTGATCCCAAAATAGCTGACAAATATGTATTCCAGGAGCTCTATGATTCAACTCAGACAGTAGCCCGTCAGATGGCTGAGAAGAATAAGTTCAAATTGTCAGGTCAGTATTCATCTGAATCTGGATCCGAAATCAGGCTTAATGCAACCAGCATTCCCCAGGGAGCTGTCAAAGTTACTGCAGGAGGTGTCCCGCTTACCGAAAATACAGATTACACTGTGGATTACAATATGGGTACCGTCAGGATTATTAATGCTGCACTTATTGAATCACAAACCCCCATCCAGGTATCTCTTGAAAGTAATCAGTTTTTTGGATTCCAGACTAAAACACTTGTAGGCACACATCTTGACTATAAACTATCAGATAATTTTAATATCGGGGGAACAATTCTTCATCTGACAGAAAGACCATATACACAAAAAGTCAATTTTGGAGAAGAGCCGATCTCAAATACAATCTGGGGATTGAACACTTCATACAAGACACAGTCTCAGCTGCTTACAAATATGATTGACAAGTTGCCGTTTCTTGATACCAAGACACCTTCAACTATCTCTCTCTTTGGCGAATTTGCACATCTTATTCCAGGCCATTCAAGGGCAATCTCGAGTGCCGGTAATTCATATATTGACGATTTCGAAGCCAGCGAAATTCCACTTGATCTTAAGTCATTTAATGCGTGGACTATTGCGAGTATCCCTCAGGGGCAGGATCTCCTATTTCCAGAAGCAAAATTCAATAATAGCCTGAACAGCGGATTGAACAGGGCAAAAATTTCATGGTATGTTATTGATCCTCTTTTCCTGAGAAACGGATCCTCAACACCTAATCACATCAAGCAACGCCCTGAGGAGCAATTAAGTCATTTTGTAAGGGAGGTTTATGAAAATGAGATTTTCCCATACCGCGAAAGCCCCAGCGGAATTCCAACAAATATAGCAGTACTTAACCTTGCTTATTACCCTGGAGAGAAGGGTTCTTATAATTATGACGCAGAGGCAGGCCCTTACTCAAGAGGGATGAATCAGACAGGTATGTTAAATGAACCAGAATCAAGGTGGGGTGGCATTATGAGGGAGGTGCTAACCAGTGATTTTGAAACTGCAAATATTCAGTATATAAAGTTCTGGGTCATGGATCCGTTTGTTGAAAATCCTGCTCATGAAGGCGGGGATCTTTATATAAATCTTGGCAACATTTCTGAAGATATTCTGCGCGATTCACGAAAATCTTTTGAGAACGGGCTTCCCGGATCTGCCATTCCAAAAAATATTGATACAACAGCCTGGGGAAGAGTCCCGACTATTCAGGCAGTTGTCCATGCTTTTGATAATGCACCAGACTCGCGTTTACATCAGGATGTTGGACTCGATGGACTGAAAGATCAGGATGAACAGTCCTTCTTCTCCGATTACCTTCAGAAAGCGAGCCAGATTACTACCCCGGAGGCATTCCAGCAGATACAGAAGGACCCTTCTAACGATAATTTCCATTACTTCAGGGGATCAGATTATGATTTTCAGCAGTTGGGAATACTTGACAGGTATAAGAAGTATAATGGACAGGAGGGAAACTCTCCAACATCGGAAATGTCACCTGAATCTTATCCGACTACAGGATCTACTTTACCCGACATGGAAGATATAAACCGGGATAATACTCTGAGTGAGACAGAAAGTTATTACCAGTATAAGATAAGCATGAGACCAGAAAACTTCAAAGTTGGTTCAAATTATATCGTTGATGAAATTGTATATACGGCAAATACAGATACAGGGAAGTCAAGTGTGAAATGGTATCAGTTTAAAATACCTATATCAGACTATCAAAAAGTTGTGGGTCCGATTAAGGATTTTAAATCAATACGGTTTATGAGGATGTTTCTGCGTGAGTTCAAGGAGCCAATTATTATGCGTTTTGCCAGGCTTGACCTGGTAAGAGCCGAATGGCGTAAATACAATATTTCTTTTATGGAAGGTGGCGAAAGGATTACCATACCTGAAGAGACTGATGGATCATTTGAGATAAGCTCGGTAAGCATTGAAGAGAATTCGGGAAAAAATCCTGTCAACTATGTTCTTCCTCCGGGATTTGACAGAATAACAGATCCTCAGAATCCTCAGTTGCGCCAGCTTAACGAACAGGCAATGGTGCTTAAGGTTCAGAACCTTGAAGATGGGGATGCCCGCGCTGCATTCAGGAATGTTAACCTCGATATCAGGCAATACAGGCGGTTAAGGATGGAGATCCATGCAGAAGCTTTGATAGGTCAGTCGCTTCAGGATGATGAACTGACTGCTTTCATAAGGATAGGATCAGATTATAAAGGGAATTTTTATGAATATGAGATCCCTTTAAAGCTCACACCTCCCCGTCATTATGAAAACAAGCTCGATGGAGACAGAGCAATAGTTTGGCCTGTAGAAAACAGTTTTAACATTGATCTTTCAATATTGCAGGAAGCCAAGCAGGAACGTAACCGGCAGATGCAGAAAGCAGGATCATCATTAAGTGTTTCAGATGTGTTTATATATCAACAGGGAAAGAACAGGATCTCTGTATCTGGAAATCCTAACCTTAGTAATGTCAGAGTCATCATGATCGGGGTGAGGAACCCGATTAAGACCAGGAATCCTGCAGTTGATGACGGAAATCCGAAATTTGGTGAAATATGGGTGAACGAACTTAGACTCAGCGATTTTATTGAAGATGGAGGTTGGGCAGCAAATGCTCATCTTCAGGCCAGGCTTGCTGATCTTGGCACTGTTGATATGGTAGGCCAGACAAGCACCCCTGGGTGGGGAAGTATTGAGAAAAAAGTGAATGAACGAAGCAAGGAAGAGATCATGAAGTATGATATTTCCTCCAGCGTTGAACTTGGAAAATTCTTTCCTGAAAAAATTGGAGTACGACTTCCGGTCTATGTTGGTTATTCTGAAACCAGGATTAAACCACAATATAATCCTTTGGACCCGGATATTCCACTTAATGATGCCCTCAGGAACGCTCCTGATAAAGAGACACGTGATTCTATCAGAGCAATTTCAGAAGATTTTGCCAAAAGAAAGACTATTACAGTCAGTAATGCAGGCATTACGCAGCGCGGAGAGAAACCTCATGCCTGGGATCTTGCAAACCTTAGCCTGAATTATACCTATAATGAGATTTACAGAAGCAACACTAAAACAGAGATCGATCTAGAGAAAAATTACAGAGGTGGCATAAGCTACGACTACCAGGCTCAACCAGCCAATTTTATGCCATTTAAAAGTGCAGGGTTCCTCAATTCACCAATACTGAGAATTGTCAAGGATTTTAATTTCTATGTTTTTCCGAAGAGCCTATCATTCAGAACAGATGTAAATCGTTTTTATAATGAGCTTAAAACAAGAAATATTAACAATCCATATCTGAAGGTTACTCCATCCTTCAGAAAGGATTTTGAATGGAGCCGTATTTATGATTTTAAATATGATATAACACGCCAGCTGAAGTTTGATTTTACTGCCACAAATCTTGCACGGATTGATGAACCTACCGGAGGTGTTGACAAAAGCAGATACAGTAATGAGTATGACGAATGGCGTGATTCGGTAATGGTAAATCTCAGAAACTTCGGAAGAACAACTTCCTATAATCATTTTGTAAATGTGACATATAATATTCCTGTCAATAAGCTCCCCTTGCTTTCCTGGGTCAATGCAAATGCAAGGTATGGTGCAGATTACACATGGCTGGCAGGTCCTCTTTTTCCAGATACTATGAAGATAAACCTCGGGAATACAATAAAAAACCATAATGAGCTGACTCTTACCACTATGGCAAATATTTCCACTCTTTACAGCAAATCAAAATTCCTGAAAAATATTGAAAATAATGCTCGTCCTGAAGCTGTGCAGCGGATTAAGGCAGAATCGAAAACTGTTACTTATACTAAAGATGGAGTGAACTTCAGACCAAATATAGCACGTTCAATTATTCATAACCTGAAGACAAGTGATGTTAAAGTTAAGGTTGTTGGGAAAAATGGTACTGAGGTGAAGGGCAAAATGCAGATAATAAATGACAACAGGGTGTCGTTTACTGCTCTGGAGCAAGTAGACGGGGCGCAGGTGGTTGTTGAAGGTAAAATTCAGAAGAAAAGGAATCCTGCTATTGTTACAGGAGAATATTTAATCAGAGCATTGATGGGAATAAGATCTGTAAGTCTTACATATAGTTCAGCCCAGGGTCAGTTTTTGCCGGGTTATTTGCCTGGTACAAAATATCTTGGAATGTCGGAAGCTAATGACAGGTTAGCTCCAGGATGGCCTTTTGTTATTGGATACAGTGATAAAACATTTTTTGATAAGGCGGTTTACAACGGTTGGCTTTCAACTGACACTCTTTTAAACACACCGGCTTCGTATAATAATAAAATTGACCTCTCGGTTAGAAGCATGATAGAACCTTTTCCTGGTTTCAGGGTGGATATGAATGCTGACAGACGGTTTCTTGAGGGTGTAAGTGCTTATTATTTAGCTGATTATAAGGGTAATTTCCCGGATAGTACCCGGAACAGGATAATCACAGGAAATTTTTCAATTTCTGTTATTTCATGGGGAACAGCATTTGAAAAAATTTCTGAAAAAAATGATTATGTTTCACCTACATTCGAAGCTTTTAAGAACAATACAATAATCATTTCTGCACGAAGGGCAGCAGCAAGAGAGAAAATTGATCCGGGGTATGACCCGGATACTGATCCATTAACAGGTGATCAAATAGAGGGACCATTTAAAAGCGGATATGGAAGTACATCACGGGAGGTTCTTATACCGGCATTTTTGGCTGCATATACAAAGACAAATCCTCAGAGTGTAGGTCTTGAAACATTTCCTTCTGCTTTAAAAATGATGCCCAACTGGCGCATTAACTTTGATGGTTTATCAAAGTTTGCTTTTGTGCAAAGAACATTCAGATCAGTAAATATCTCACATCAGTACAGGAGCACATACCAGATTGGTTCATATACAACAAATCTTTCTTATCAGGTTGAAGGTGGGGGAATAAATAATATCAGAGATATGCAGAATAATTTTATTCAGCAATATGAGATAAATGTTGTTACACTGAATGAACAATTCAGTCCACTTATTAATGTAGATCTTAACTGGAAGAATAGCCTTTCCACAAGGATTGAATGGAAGAAATCACGTACTGTTTCCCTTAACCTTACAAGCAACCAGATTGCTGATGCAAGGATTAATGAACTTGTATTTGGAGCAGGTTACAGATTTGATAATGTACAGATAATTATCAGATCGGGTGGTGGTCAGCGGGCACTGAAAAGCGATCTTAATATCAGGGTTGATTTTTCAATTCGGGATAATAAAACTCTGGCACGAAAGCTTGTTGAAAATGTTAATCAGCCAGTAGTGGGGCAGAAGGTTTTTTCAATTGGTGCAAGTGCCGATTATGTATTAAGCGACAGATTCAACCTGCAGGTATTTGCTGATCATAGTATGAATGATCCTTTTGTTGCAAATACTTTTCCAACATCGAATACTAACTTCGGATTCAGCCTCAAATTCACACTTATTCAATAAATAATTACATTAGTCTCACTCCTCTTATTTAAAAAAATCTTACTTTTGATTCATTGGACAGGTATTATTAAGGGCATAGAATTATAAAAAATAATCAGATATGAATGTTCCGGTAGATTTAAAGTATACAAAAGACCACGAATGGATACGGATTGAAGGAAATATTGGATACATAGGCGTTACAGATTTTGCCCAGGGCGAATTAGGCGATATTGTATTTATCGAAATAGAAACAGTTGGTGAAACATTAAAGAAAGAGGAGGTCTTCGGGACAATTGAAGCAGTTAAAACTGTATCGGATATGTTTATGCCTTTAGGCGGGGAGATTCTTGAAATGAATCCTTCACTTGAAGATTCTCCTGACCTGGTTAATAAAGATCCCTATGGTAAAGGATGGATGGTTAAGATAAAAATATCAGATCTATCCGAAACAGAAGAATTGCTTACAGCCGAGAAGTATCAGGCTCTATTATAACGACTTTTTAACTTCCACTTCCTGGTATCCTTCAACGACATCACCTACTTTTATATCGTTGAAATTATGTATGTTCAAGCCGCATTCATAACCACCAACTACTTCCCTGACGTCATCTTTAAAACGCTTTAGTGATCCAAGTTCACCGGTATAGATAACAATTCCGTCACGGATAATGCGGACGCGTGTATTTCTGGTAATTTTCCCTTCTTTGACATAGCAACCTGCTACTGTGCCTACTTTTGTAACTTTGAAAATTTCACGTATTTCAAGTGTGGCAACAATCTCCTCTTTTATTTCAGGGACAAGCATTCCCTCCATAGCTGATTTTATCTCTTCGATTGCATTGTAAATTATAGAATAGAGACGTATATCAATTTCTTCTTTTTCTGCAAGTTTCCGTGCACTTAGCGATGGTCGAACCTGGAATCCAACTATAATTGCATTAGAAGCAGCAGCCAGAAGGATATCTGACTCAGAAATCTGCCCAACAGCTTTATGAATAATGTTAAGCTGAATCTCTGGTGTTGAAAGCTTAATAAGTGAGTCGCTAAGAGCCTCAACAGAACCATCAAAGTCACCTTTTACAATGATATTAAGTTCCTGGAAGTTTCCTATCGCTATCCTGCGTCCGATTTCGTCAAGTGTAATATGTTTCTGGGTACGGAGTCCCTGTTCTCTCTGAAGCTGGGCTCTTTTGGTTGCAATATCTTTTGCATCACGGTCGCTCTCCATTACATTGAATTTATCTCCTGCCTGTGGAGCTCCGTTTAAGCCCAGGATAAGAGCAGGAGAAGCCGGGCCAACCTCGTCAACTTTATTTCCTCTTTCATTATACATTGCCTTCACATGACCAAAACAGCTGCCGGCAAGCACAATGTCTCCAACCCGGAGTGTTCCTGCCTTGACCAGAATAGTCGCAGTAAATCCCCTCCCTTTGTCGAGTGATGATTCAATTACCGTGCCCAGTGCCGGTTTATCAGGATTTGCTTTAAGGTCAAGCATTTCTGCTTCGAGAAGTACCTTATCAAGGAGAATATCTATATTAAGTCCGGATTTTGAGGATATCTCCTGCGACTGATATTTTCCACCCCAATCCTCAACAAGGTAATTCATATTTGCCAGAGACTCTTTTATTTTCTCAGGATTGGCTGTTGGTTTATCAATTTTATTTATAGCAAATACAATAGGAACACCCGCAGCTGACGCATGGTTGATTGCTTCAATGGTCTGGGGCATTACACCATCATCTGCAGCAACGACAATTATGGCAATATCAGTTATCTGTGCCCCACGTGCACGCATGGCGGTGAAGGCCTCATGTCCGGGAGTATCAAGAAATGTAAGATTTCGACCGTCATCAAGTTGGACTCCGTATGCTCCGATATGTTGTGTTATACCACCAGCTTCACCAGCAATAACATTGGTTCTTCGGATATAATCGAGCAGTTTGGTTTTACCATGATCCACATGCCCCATGACAGTGACAATCGGAGGCCTTGATTTGAGATCCTCCTCTTCATCCTCCTCTTCCTTGACTGCCTCCTGTAATTCTGCACTGACAAATTCCACTTTGAAGCCAGACTCATCTGCAAGCAAAGCCATTGTTTCTGCATCGAGCCGTTGGTTAATAGAGACAAATAGCCCCAGGTTCATACAGGTTGAGATGATTTCAGTTACGGGAATATTCATCATCGTTGCAAGTTCATTTACAGAAACAAACTCAGTTACTTTCAGAATATTCTTATCCTGTTCAATTTTATCAACTACATCTCTTTGTTTCTGGCTTATAGCTTCCCTTTTTTCCCTGCGGTATCTTGATCCCTTTGATTTACCTTTTGTGGTTAACCGGGCAAGAGTCTCTTTTATCTGTTTCTGAACTTCTTCTTCATTTACTTCAGCTCTGATTGGCCTTTTCTTGACTACTTTTTTACCAGTGGTCTCCTTCTTGTCGGTGGGGATAACCGGTTTGACAACAGGAGTTACTTCTTTTTCTTTTGAAATCCTCTTTCTTCTCTTTTTTCTCCTGAAATCGGATATTCCATTAACTTTTACTGGCTGGAAGGGAGTCGATTTCTTTTTTTCCTCAACGGGCAGATCAATCTTCCCAACCACTGTAGGACCTGACAATTTTTTAAAATCAGTTCTGTAGAGCTCAATGATATCTTCGTCAATTTCCGGAATAACTTCACTTTCGATTATCTCTTCAACTATGGGTTCTTCTATTACCGGCGAATCTGGAACCACTTCAACAATTTCATTTACAGGTACCTCAGGGATAATAATTTCTTCCTTGAGGATCACTTCAGGTTCTTTCTCTTTTACAGGAGGTTTCTCTTTCCGTTTTGGTTTAGTTGCATCTTTTTTTGATGGCTTGACTTCTTTTGCAATAGTTTCAAGGTCAATTTTCCCTACAATATGAAGATCAATACCTGGTTTTGGATTTTTCTCTTCAGGTATAACAAAAACAACAGGCGGCTCTTTTTCCTTTTTTTCAGGTTTGGGAGAAGCTATTACAGGTTTCTCTTCATGTATTACTTTTGGAGGGATAACCTTTTCAACTTTTGGTTTTAATAGTTTGTCAAGGTCAATTTTACCTACCAGCTTAATATCGGGTCTCTTGACTTCTGTCTTAATATCAACATTTATTTTGGCACCCGAAGAATCCTTAACAAGGATCTCTTCATCCTTTTCTGATTCTTCAGATTCGGCTTTATCTGAAAAATCATCTATTGAAACAGATTCTTTTTTTCTGTGAAGATCTTTAAGGATCAGTTTTTCAGATTCTTTTTTTACACTTATATCAGTACTATATTCTTTTACAAGCAAGATATATGCTTCATGTGGCAGTTTAGTATTTGGGTTGGGATCAAGATCGAATCCTTTTTTATGCAGAAACTCCACAATAGTGGATATTCCCACATTGAATTCATGTGCAGCTTTGCTCAATCTTGTTGCCTTAATATCCTCTGTCATATTTATTACTTGCCTTAAATAACTTCAAAATTTTTAACAGGTTGTGAGTAGGTTATCTTATCTTAATCAAATTCAGCTCTCAGGATATTTACAACCTCTTTAACAGTTTCTTCCTCGAGGTCTGTCCTTTTTACCAGATCGCTTATTGATAGGTTCAAAACACTTCTTGCTGTATCACAACCAATTGCCTTAAGTTCCTCAATGATCCAGTCTTCAATTTCATCGCCGAATTCTTCGAGGTTAACATCCTCTTCATCTTCACCACCAGGTTCCCTGTAAACATCTATCTCATAACCAGTGAGCTGACTGGCAAGCTTTACATTAAGCCCTCCTTTTCCTATAGCCAGTGAAACCTCATTTGGCTTAAGATATATTTCAGCCCGTTTAGTCTCTTCAACCAGTTTGATAGAGGTTATTTTTGCAGGACTCAGTGCCCTTTGAATGAATAACTGGTTATTTGAGGTAAAGTTGATAACATCAATATTTTCGTTTCTGAGCTCCCTGACAATTCCATGTATTCTGGATCCTTTCATCCCTACACAGGCACCAACAGGATCAATCCGCTCATCATACGACTCAACTGCCACTTTGGCCCTCTCGCCAGGGATTCTTACAATCTTCTTGATAGTGATAAGTCCGTCAAATATCTCCGGGACCTCCAGTTCAAATAATCTTTCAAGGAAGACAGGTGATGTACGGCTGAGTATTATGAAAGGAGTATTGTTTCTCATTTCCACTTTAATGACAACTGCCCTGATTGAATCACCTTTTCGGAAATGATCGGACGGAATCTGTTCGCTTTTTGGCAGAATTAGTTCATTACCATCATCATCCAGAACAAGTGTTTCTCTTTTCCAAATCTGGTATACCTCACCTGTTACAATCTCACCGATCCTGTCTTTATATTTTATGTAAATATTATTTTTTTCCAGATCAAGGATCCTGGCTGTCAGATTTTGCCTTAATGATAAAATTGCCCTTCTCCCGAAGTCGAGAAATTTCACTTCATCAGATACTTCTTCACCAACTTCGTAGTCTTCATCTATCTTTTTTGCTGCTGAAAGAGGAATCTGAATTACAGGGTCTGTTAATTCGCTGTCCTCAACAACTACCCTGTTCCTCCATATTTCAAAGTCACCCTTATCAATATTAACGATAATGTCAAAATTATCAGCAGATCCGAATTTCTTTGCCAGCATACCCCTGAAAACGTCTTCAAGAACGCTCATCATTGTAGGTCTGTCAATATTCTTAAGCTCCTTAAATTCCGAAAAGGTGTCGATCAAATTAACATTTTCCATCTGGTGTAAACCTCTTAATATTACTTAATAGTTAAAATAGCTTTTGTGGATTTTACCTGTTCAAAATTGAATGATAAATCCTTCACTTCTTTTGTTTTTCCCTTTATTTTTATTTCAGTCTCAAGCTCAAATCCTCCACCAGTAATATTTTTAAGTATTCCTGTAAACTTTGAGCCTTCAGTATCTGTTACTTCAACCTTTTTTCCTTCGTTCTTATGATATTGCCCCGTAACAGTAAACGGTATATCCAGTCCGGGTGATGAAACCTGTAATTCAAAATCCTCTTTTTCCCTGTCAATACTATTGGTAATGTGACGATGCAGATACGCACATTCATCGATAGTAATTCCATTCATTGTATCAGCCAGGATGGTGACCCTGTTCGAGCTGCTTACCTTTACTGCAACAAGAAAGAGAGATGTTCCTTTTATGAACTCCTCAACAAGTTTCTCTATTTCCTTCTTTTCAATCATTTTCTAAAAACCGGTAATAAAACAGGGGACTCTGGTCCCCTGGTCTCAACACCCCTCAATTAGGCTGCAAAGATAAAGAATAATATTAAATCACCAAAATAATTGTCAATAATGTTAATGTTTTGTATTTGGGATTCAGAGAAGTAGGGTTAATTTTGCAGTAAGACAGAAAAGTGAAAAAATGAGAAAAGAACCTGCAAATCAGGAAGATATTTATACTGAGGAGGAAAAAACAATTCTATCTGAATGTACTTTATGTCCTCGTGAATGCAAGGTTGACAGGTTAAAAGGAGCTGCAGGCTATTGTGGTATGGATGCCGGTCTGAACATTTCATCCATATGCCTTCACAAGGGAGAAGAACCCCCTGTCAGCGGAACTGAGGGAATTTGTAATATCTTCTTTGCTGGTTGCAACCTGCATTGCATTTATTGTCAGAACCATGAGATCAGCAGGCCTGATACAGATATAAATGATCTGAGAATAGGAATGAATGAACTTCTTGACAGGATAGAAAATATTCTTTCAGGAGGAATAAATGCTGTCGGTTTTGTTTCTCCTTCACATATGGTTTTCCAGTTGAAATCAATAATCAGAGGATTACATAAGCGGGGATTGAAACCAATCATAGTATACAATACAAACAGTTATGACAAGATAGAGACTTTACGTGAGTTAGCAGAATATATTGATGTATATCTTCCTGATATTAAATATGTTAACGCAAAGATATCTGAATTATATTCAGATGCTTACGATTATCCTGAAGTGGCAATGAAAGCATTAAAGGAGATGTATTATCAGAAAGGTTCAAGTTTGATTATCAATGAAAACGGATTAGCAGAAAGGGGTATTCTGGTACGGCATCTTGTTTTACCCGGACAGGTTGAGGAGAGTAAGAAAGTTCTGGAAACCATTGCAGCAGAGATTTCAACAGGTGTACATATTTCTCTAATGTCACAATATCATCCCACTCTGTTAGTGGCAGGTCATAACTGTTTGGGAAGAACACTTCATAAAACTGAATATGATGCTGTTGTCAGGAAAATGGAAAACCTGGGTTTCCGAAATGGCTGGATTCAGGATATGGATAGTTTCAATAGTTATAGACCCGATTTCAGAAGAGAGAATCCATTTGAATAAATTGAACAACCATCCTGGAATATTAATTTGCCGGATGCATAGGTACATGATATTATTTAGCTGCTGTGTGCTTTGTCTTCATTCTGAATTATTAATACTTCTTACATAAATTTTTCTCTCTTCTGAAGGTTATAGAGAGCAGCCAGTAAAAAGAGAATTGTTCCGGTAATGAGCGTTATCCGGTTTTTAAGAGTTATTATAGTCCAGGTTGCTTCATTAATATTGTTTGGCAAATCGTAAGGATTTAAAAAAACATTCCACTGACTTTTTCTCAAGGGCTCCTGGAGGATCATAAAAAAGATACCGAAAACGATCATAATAACAGCTGTGCCATTTCCATTTCTTATTATTGTGGATAGCATAAACGCCATCATTCCCAGAAATATTATTGGGACCATTACCTGGGATGTCATTCTGACTACAGGAAATTTGACAATAAGAAATGATGATAGGAAAGTAAATACAAGCATTATCAGATATGAGATTACAAAGATAAGGAGTATTCTTACCAGCCAGACTTTATACCTGTAGTTTGGAATCCCGAATAATATCTCTATTGTCCTTGCATCCTGGTCATTCTGAATTCCAAATACAGAAGGATAGAATACCAGGAGTATCCCGGAAAAGATAAAGCTACCGTATAAATCCTCCATCTCCGATATGTCATGTGAAAAAACATAAATAGCCGATAACCCCAGGTAGAAAACGATAGAACCAGCAAGAAACCAGATAAATTTATTGGCGAATATTATTCTCAGATTATAGAGAATCATCTTTTGAATCAGGATAAAGTAATTATTTATTGTTCTGTGTTTCATCAGATATGATTTAAATACTCTTTCTGCGTAATAACCAGAGGTAAGCGTCCTCCAGATTGGGGTTTGCGTTTACGGCTGTTTCCCATGGTTTGTTTTCGGAGATAACTCTTACTCTGATATTTTCTCCCTCTGACATGTGATGTACCACAAGATTATTTTCCACGAATTTTCCAAAATTTTTCTCCGGTATATTGAACTGCCAGACATGCCCTTCGGCCTCTTTTGTCATTTCTATCGGTTTGCCAAAATATCTTAACATTCCTTTATTGAGAACTGCTACCTGGTTACAAGAACTCGAGATATCCTCTATAATGTGTGTGGAGAATATAACAATCCTCTCCCGGCTGAGTTCGACCAAAAGGTTTCTGAACCTTATCCTTTCTCTGGGATCAAGGCCTGCAGTGGGCTCATCAACAACAAGTATGCGTGGCAGATGCAATAATATCTGAGCTATCCCGATTCTCTGTTTCATTCCTCCCGAGTAAGATCCTATTTTATCATGACGTCGATCTTCCATATGAACAGCCTTCAGAACGTATGTAACCCTATCTTCCCTTGTTTCTGAATCTATGATATTTTTAAGCATTCCCTGATAATGAAGATATTCATGAGCTGTCATATTTTCATAGCTCCCGAATTCCTGGGGCAGATAACCGATAAGACCCTGCAGTTCTTCTCTTTTCTCACTGGTATCCAGGCCGTTGATCCATACTTTCCCGTAGCTTTGATCAAGGATTCCGCAAATAATTCTCATCAGTGTGGTTTTCCCGGCACCGTTTGGTCCAAGCAATCCGAACATTCCATTCCCGATATTAAGTGATATACAACTCAGGGCTTTAAATGGTTTTTTCTTTTTACCTATCAGGGGAACAGAAGATACTATTTTATAAATTGTCTTTCTGATTCCTTTAAAACGGCCTTCAAGCCTGTATATATCAATATTTCCGGTATTAAGTTTAATTCCAGTATTATAGATAAATAAACCGGCAAACCAGAGAATTCCCAGAATAATTACAATGGCAGGGTTTTCCCATCTTATCTGAAACCATACAAGATTTAAAAGCGGTATTATCCAGAAAATTATGAAATCAGCTACCCTTTTAACCATAGTCAGCCATCTCCTTTTCCCCCCGGAAGTCATATTAATGATTAATTCTTTTAATGGCAGCCAGATAGATGAGAGAAAAAACCATGAGGCAATACTGAAAAGGAATATCCAGAAACCTTTTTCGAGATAGAAATAAGTGAAGTAAACGACGAAAGCAAAAAGTGGCAATTGCCAGCCAGCCTGGCTCATATCTTTCCAGGTTTTATATTGTTTCTCCAGACCAAGCCTTTTTCTTATTCTGGCTCCGGCTTTCCATTCCCTTACCCATCTGTTTTCTCTTTCATAGATCTTTACCAGGCTCTGAATATATATGTTAATTGGTTCATCTGGAGAGATAACAGTATCTTTTGCTTTTCTGAGGCTGTTCATTATGAACCAGGTACCTGCAGGAACAATAATCAATGCAAGTATTGTTGTGATCATCTTCCATAAGAACTTATCAATATATGAGTAGATGAGTAATATCAGCAATCCAAAGATCAGAAACTGTATTGTTTTATTTTTCCAGGTAAGTGAATTTATCCAATTAAGTGAATTTTCAAGTCCCGAGTAAAAAGTAGGAATAAAAACCAGTGTCAGAAGAGTACTGAGAGCTAATCCTCCGATAACAGTAATGGCAAAGGCAGCTCCAATTACCGAGACATATTCAGCCTGTCCCATTGCCAGAGGAAACATTGCAATTATTGTTGTTGAAGCTGTGATCAGGATTGGTCTGAGCCTGGCCACCCCGGCAGTAAGAAGTGCTCTCTCACGGCGATACCCCCTGTTTCTCAGGATATTTGTATAATCTATTAAAATAATTCCATTATTAACCACTATTCCTAATAGAATAAGAAAGCCTGTCAATGTATTCGCATTTAGCAGAGTATTACCAGTAAGGATAAGTGCAATAAGTGACCCAAGAGCAGCCAATGGGATACTGAACATAAGAACCACAGGAGTGGCAAGCGATTCGAAGACGGCTGCCAGGATCATAAAAATCATCAGGAATGCTATTCCGATCATGTAATAAAAGTCCTTAAGCTGGTTTTCTTCATTTACTACTTCAACTGCAATTCCGGTTGGAATACTGAGTTCTGAAATTATGGACTGGATTTCTGTTCTTGCCCCCTCAAGAAGATCTTTTGAGGATTTTATTTCATCGGTGAAATTATAAGTAACAGTTACTCTTTTTTCCTGGTTTTCCCTGTGGATATTTCCCATTCCGTAAGAGAAGACAATATCAGAAAGCTCTTCCATCTCAAGCACAGAACCATTGTTACTGTTTACTTCAAGGTGTTTCAGGTCATCAATGGTTTTATCTGTGTTCTCCTTTTCCTCACTTTGGCTATCATCATATTTTATAATAATATCATAACTTTCAGTACCCTGCTTAAATGTAGCACCCGATGTATACTCCTTTCCGAAAGTAGCAAGAGCTGCTGATAAATTGTTCAGGGTGAAATTATTTCTGCCAATATAGTCCATATCGAAAAGCAACTGAACTTCAGGCTTGTTATCCTGTACATTGATATTTACACTTCTGATAGTTTCAAGGTCGTCAACATATGATTTTATATCATCCGCAAGATTTTTCATCTGTTCAAAATTCTGGCCTTTAATAATCACACTCTCTTTTTGTGATCCCATACCCAGCAGGTTCATAAAGTCTGATCCCGGATTATAAGTTTCACCACCGCCTCCACCACCTGAAAAACCTCCGCTTCCTGACAATTCATCCATTCGTATCTCCGCTGAGGAAATATTCTTCGTTTTCTCGGAGATATCATTTTTTATTTCCGGAAGGGTACGCTTGCTGGTTTTATCCCAATCTTTAGAAAGATTAATGGTTACTGTGGCCTGTTCCTCTTCGATCCGGCTGATAATATCCTCTTTTTCAACTAAAGAAACCAGTCTTGATTCTATTTCACTAACTACTGCATCTGTTTTTTCAAGAGTTGATCCTCCAGGCATTGTAACAGAGATTCTGAAGTTGGGGGTTTCAACCTCCTGCGAAGAAGTAATGCTTAAAGTGATGCTTATAAGGAGTGCTGTGAAAAATATAACAAGGGTCCCGATAATCGTTCCTGCCGGATTTCTCATACTCGCTTTTAAAATAAGGTGGTATCCCTGAATTACCCGGTTGTGGATTGAAAGCTTCTTAAATATTTCAGACCCTCCTTCTGATGTTTCGGTAAGGAGAAAATAGGTAGCCATAGGGATGAGCAGCATTGCAACCAACAGTGATATTCCCAGTGTTGAAATGATAGATACACCAATATTTTTACCTATCATTTTGATCATAAAATTAGATGAGAAGATAAATGGAAGAAATACTATTACCGTCGTGAGGGTTGATGCAAATACTGCTCTCCAAACTTCATTGGTCCCTTGTTTTACAGATGTTTTGATATCTTTTCCAAGACCTGCTAGCCGGTAAATATTCTCAAGAACTACCACTGAATTGTCGACAAGCATACCTATGGCAAGAGCCATGCCAACAAGCGTAAGGCTGTTTATCGAGATATCGAAAGCATAGAAAAAGTTAAATGCTGCATAAACCGAAATTGGTATTGAAACAGCTATTATAGTCACCAACCTGATATTTCTTAGAAAAAACCATAAAATAAGAATTGCGAGAAGCCCGCCTGTAATAGAAAGGTTAATGATCTCGTTTATATTCCTCTCCATTATCTCAGCACTGTTGTTTTGTACAACAATCTCCACACCTGTTGTTGAAAGTCTGCTGTTTAACTCATCGACTTGTGCTGTTGCTGAATGGGAGAGATCGATCAGATTTGCCTGGTTATCATTTACTAGTGTCATTGTGACTGCGTCCAGGCCGTTAACTCTGCTAAAGGAGCTCTTTTCCTTGACACCGAAAAAGATTTCTGCAACATCTTTAAGCAATACAGGACCATTCTGTTTTACAATGATGTTACCTATATCAATGACATCAGTGTAATCTGAAGTAACATTAACGAATAGATTATTTTTTCCATCAACTACTTTCCCTGCAAAAGTTCTGGCTTTCCCGTTATTGTTCAACAGCGTTCTAATTTGACCCATAGTTATACCATTAGCCTTGCAGGCTTTCTCATTCAATCGTACTTCTATAGAGTTTTCCTGTCCTCCGTAAATCTGAACTCCCGCTATCCCGTCAATATTTTCGAATTCAGGTTTGATTTCCCTGTCGGCAATATTACGGATCCTGTCGATTCCTCCTTCTCCCCTTATCTGGAGTTCCATAAACTGGTTTGTTAATTGCTTTAGGTCGATCTTGATAACATTGATTATAAATTCAGTTGGTATGGAACCGCGGATAATATCAATTTTTTCCTGAAGCTTCAGATTCGCATATTTGAGATCGGCATTCTGATTGTAATATATAAGTATAGTCCCGTAACGGGAAGAAATATTTGATTCAATCTTCTCGATACCTTCCAGTGTCCCGATAGCACCCTCGATAGGAATTATTGCCTGGGTCTCAATATATGTAGGGTCCATTTCAAGGGGAGTTCCCACCTGGACTATCAGAGTGGGAAGCTGGGCATTCGGAAACAGTTCGACGGAAAGTTTCTTATAGGAAACATAACCGAGCATTGTTAATCCGATGAAAAACATACTGATCAGGACCCGTCTCTTTAAAATAAAATCCATATTCTCCCTTATAAGAATTATTGAGCTGAGTTTCCCTTAACATTTTTCACTATGGTCAGCTTTCTGCTGAGATCATCAAATACCCAGTAAACACACGGGATAACCACAAGTGTAAGAATAGTTGAAGAAACCATACCCCCAATTACTGCAAGTGCCATTGGCGACCTTAGTGACGCACTTTCACCGAATCCGAATGTTAGTGGTAACAGGGCAAGAATGGTTGTAAGACTTGTCATCAGGATTGGTCTGATCCTCTGTGAACCAGCCAGTAATATGGCTTCTTTTTTCGGTAATCCATCATCTCTAAGCTGGTTGATGCGGTCAATTAAAATAATTGCATTGTTAACTGCGATACCCCCTAACATAATTATACCGATATAAGCCATCATGTTCAATGTTTTGCCCAGAAGAAAGAATGTAAGAAGCGTCCCAACGCCTGCCAGAGGAATGGTTAACATAATTACCAACGGTTGCATTATAGATTCAAACTGGGCTGCCAGTACCATAAAAACCAGAATAAGAGAGAGAATTAAAGCGAAACTGAGGTTTGACATTGATTCCCTTCTTTTTAATTCCTCTCCAGCAAATACCATTTTGTAATCCACAGGTAACACTATTGATTTTAATGATAATTCTGCCTCTTTAACTATTTTGTCGAAAGCCATATTGCCTTTAACCATAGCATATATATATGAGGTCCTCGACTGATTTCTTCTTGAAATTTCCCTGGGACTTACTACTGTTTTGATATCAGCAAGTTCGCTTAATGGAACTTTCACATTTCCTGCAGTAATCAAAAGATCCCGGAGCTGGCTGATTGTTAAATCTCCAAGCTTTATAGTTATGTCCATCATTTCACCGTCTTTCTCAAAACTTCCGGCTGAAGAACCTGACAAATAGCTTTTTATCTGGTTAATAATATTATCCACAGTTACATTGTAATAACTTGTTTTAAATCTGTCAATTGCAATTTCAACTTCCGGAGTACCCTCATCCATTGAAGTGGTAATATTATATAATCCGGCATTGTTTTTGAGAACTGCTTTTGACTCATTAACAAGTCTGCTGAGCTCATTATAATCCTCTCCTGAGATCTCCAGGATAAATGGTGCCTGGCTTGTTCCGAGCGAGGATTGAAGTGCAGTCTCTTCCCTTTTAAAACTAACCTCCAGGTCCGGGATCGTTTTAAGGTAATTTTCAATAAGTGCTATTGCATCCTCTGTGCTGTAAGCAAAATCCTCTGCCAGAATTACCTTTAGAGAAGCAGTATTCTCACCTGTGTATGTTGTAGTTTGATTTAAGGAAGAAGTATTATCAACACCAGCCTGGTTATAGATAATCTTTATTTTGTTTTCAAGAAGTTCCCTTATAATTGATTCTGTTTTTGAGGATGTGCTTTTCGTCCGCTCAAGATCAGTACCTTCAGGAAGTTTAAGTTCAACAGTGAATTCAGAGGATTCAGATTTTGGCATGAATTCACTTCCAAGCTTTGGCAATAAAAGAGCTGTTGATCCCATTAAGGCTAACGATAATATAATTACAAGCCTTTTCTTTTCAATTGTTTGTTCAAGAAACCGGGTGTACCAGCTAAAACGGATTGATGTTGCTAGATCAGCTTTCCTGTTTTTGTCTGAAAATAATGCTGAAACCATCATGGGAATAACAAGTAAGGCAACAAATAAAGAAGAAATCAGGGCAAAAGCTACAGTCCAGGCCTGGTCTTTAAACATCTCACTTGACGCTCCGTTCAGATACACTATTGGAAGAAAAACTACAATTGTAGTAACGGTTGAAGCTGTTATTGCACCACCAACTTGTCCGGTACCTGTAATGACAGCCTCTTTTAACGGCATACCTTCCTCTCTGTTCCGTGTTATATTCTCCAATACAACGATAGCATTGTCGACAAGCATACCTGCTCCCAGTGCTAATCCTCCCAGAGTCATTATATTGAGAGTAAGGTGATTAAAATACATCAGATTGAAAGTAGCAATTATTGAAATGGGGATTGCTACACTTATTACCAGCGTTGTTCCGATTCTTCTCAGGAAAACATAAAGGATCAGGACTGCCAGCAATATTCCTATGATTAAGGTATTTTTAACTTCACCTATAGCGTTATGTATATAGTTCCCCTGGTCCTGTACCTTTACAAACTCATAACCTGGCAACGCTTTTTCAAGGTCTTCAATAGCTTTGTCGAGACTCCTGACTGCATCAACCGTATTAAATTTTGGTTCTTTGAATATTGATAATCCTATACACCTCTCCCCATTAATTGTAACTATGTTTTCGGGATCTTTATTTGCAAAGCTTATTTTTGCAATATCTCTCAGGTAGACAGG
Organism: uncultured Rikenellaceae bacterium; assembly: GCA_964639725.1. Lineage (GTDB taxonomy): Bacteria > Bacteroidota > Bacteroidia > Bacteroidales > VadinHA17 > LD21. The sequence continues at coordinate 23,613 of CAZXFB010000033.1, read as the reverse complement.
AACTCTTCCTGATGTTGAGGCAGAGGATGAATTTTGTGTTGTGGTGGATCCGGATGAAACAGGTTGTTTAAATCCTACAATAATACTTTCCAGATCATCCAGGTTTTTGAGTACACTAACTCCTTTTACCACGTACTTTAAACCCATATCCACAATTGAACCTCCAGAGACATTCTTATTGTAATTATTAATCTGTGCTGCAATACCATCTGAAGTCAGACCAAAAGATTCGAGTATATATTTATTTGTTTCAATGACAACTTCACTTTCCTCTTTCCCCGTAAGTCTGACATCGGCAATACCTTCTATTCTGACAAGTTCATTCCTGACATAATTTTCGGCAACTTTTCTGAGTTCATCCATGTTGCTGATGCGGTCGTTTTTTAATCCAACTATCATAACAGGGGCTGCATTAGGATCATATTGAGAGATTGTGAAATCCTCAAGATCAGAGTTCTGGCTAAATGAATTAAGCTCTTTCTGAAGATCAAGAAAAGCTTCATCCATATCCTTGTTCCAGTTATATTCAACAGTTATTATTGCGGATCCAACCTTTGTTTCAGAAGAGACATGAACCACATCACTTTGCCTCATCGATAATGATTCGATCTGATCAACATAGTTCTTCTCAATCTCTTCAGGAGGTTTTTCGCCTGCTTTCAGTTCTATATAGATCTTTGGATTATTGAGGTCAGGAAACAGATCGGTTCCCAGTTTGCCAAAGGAGATAAATCCGAGAAGAACAATTCCAAGTACCAGCATGAGAACTGTTACCGGATATTTTACTGCAAATCGGGCAATAGCATTCATGTTGATTATTTAATGATTTTCACCTTCGATTTGTTGCTGAGAGTTTCGAAACCGCTTGTAACTATACGTTCATTTTTTGCGAGTCCTCTTATTACTTCTACATATTCAGTATTTTCCAGCCCTGTGTCGATAATTCTTTCAGTTGCAACTCCACGATCGATTACAAAGACCGTTTTCCCTCTCTGGCGGGAGAGAATGATGCTCTTCGGTATTACTACAACAGAATCCTTGCGATTCGTTACTATATCTGCTTTAACAAACATTCCGGGACGCAGAAGATACTTATTGTTTTCAATTGAAATGTTTCCCTTGAATGTTCTGGTATCCGAATTTATGGCTGGAGACAACTGAGTGATTTTTCCAAGAACTGTATCTTCGGGAATTGTATAGTTTGTCAGCCTTACAGTCTGGCCAGGTTTTATTACTGAGATATATTTTTCAGGAAGTTGAACATCCATATACATAGTCTGGTAGTCCATTATTTTTACAATAGACAGACCTGTCTCTATCTGAGTTCCCTGTGTACGATACGGAAGATCCACAATAACGCCATTAATTGGTGCTGTTATTCTGGTCTTTTCAAGCTGGAGTTTTGCATTAATAACAGTTGTTTTGGCATTTTCATAATTGATACCAGCCGTTTTCATATCTTTTAAAGTTACTCCACCTTTCTCATATAACGATTCCTGTTTTTTTAATTCACTTTCCATCAGTTCAAGGTTAAGCTGATTGGTTTCGAGTCTGACGTTATTGATATATTCCTGATCTTCAAGACGTGCAATAAGTGAACCGGCTTTAATTTTATCCCCTAATTGCCATAATCCCGAAGTCAGTGGATTATTTTCCAGAAAATAGGACGCTGTGATTTTCGATTTAATTTCAATTTCGCCCTTTGGAAAAGCAGTACCTGTTGTATTAATAAATTCCTCAATAGATTTCAGTTTGATATCTTCCACCGAAACAGGTACCTCAATATCGGCAGTTAAGTTCTGGTCCTGGTTACGGCATCCGGCAATTAATATTATCAGAATTGCAAGTTGGTAAAGGCTCTTTTTCATTTTATTGTAAATTAATAATTATTTGTCTATTGTCATTACAGGTGAGACTGCTTCTTTTTTCTCAAAATCATACAGAGACTGAATCTTAAGATTCAGAAGTTCAAGTTTATATGAAATGAGTGAGTTTGTATAAGTTAGCTGTTTTTCAGAAAGCTGATTCTGATAAATATTGAGATCCATACCTGTAAGGTCACCGTTCTTATATTTCTCAAGGTTAAGATCATATGTAAGTTGAGCATTGGTGACAGATTTCTTTGCAATCTCGATCTGATTCTGGAGGTTGAGAAGATTCCGGTAAACTTTTCTTATCCCTATAATTATATTGTTTTGTTCTTCTTCTAGAGTAATGTTTGCAGTCTGGATGGAAGCTTCAGTAGCCTTTATCCTGGATTTTCTTTCTCCCCAGTCCCACAGCGGAATTGTAAGAGAAAGGGATATACTTTCGTTATCTGTTGGGTTTGCATATACGTTACCGAATTTTTCATTGTCCCCGAATATCCCTACAGATAAACCAAGGTTGCCCTTAAATTCATTCAGGGCTTTGGTCTGTATCAGGTCAAACTCTGAAGTTTCTATTGATATTGCCCTCTGCCTCAATTCCATTCTGCTTCTGAGGCCCTGATCAATCGCGAATGAAATATCCACTGTAACTGTGTCAACGTCTATATTCGGAAGTACCAGCATGTCATCATAAAGGCTCATTCCTATGAGAAGTTTAAAGTCATCTTTTGCATTTTCCAGGGAAACCTGCTTATTCTCAAAATCAGATTTGGTGGTTGCAAGGTTCAGTTCTGCCTGAAAAATTTCTTCACGGGGTGAAATACCTGCATCAACTTTGTTCCTTGAAACCTCATAACTCTTCTGCATATTCTGATAGGCCTGGTTAGCAATTTCGAGACTTTGTTGCTGTTGGTATACATAATAAAATGCCTGAGTTACCTGTTTCTCAAGTGAAAGAAGCTGAATGGCGTAGGTTAATTGTGAATTTTCGAGAGCCAGCTGGAGCTCTTTAAGCTGTAGTTTAGTCCTGTTATATGTAAACATTGGCTGATCAACGTTAAGGGAAAGGTTATTGCTGAACCCTTTCGTTGTGGTATTTGAATACTCACTGTATGAATCTTTATATCCAAACCTGTTTACCAGGGAAACTCTTGCATCAGTAAGAACTACAGGCTGGGATACAGTAAACAATCCAAAGCTTTCGGTTGTGTTGGTTGAATTCCATTTTGATATAAGATCATTAAATGACCTGTTCTGACTATAACCTATCGGATTAACTGATAAGGAAAAGTTCGATTTGAGAGCAGCATTCTGAGCATTTAGATTCTCCTGGCTCCTTACAAGGTTCAGCCGGGTTTTTTTCATCGTCGGGCTGTTTGTCTCAGCAATGTTCAGTGACTCTTCCAGGGTGAATCCTTTCTGAGAGAATCCTGGTAAACTGCCAATCAACACTACAAACATTAATAAAAGCAGTTCGATGTGTTTTCTATTCACTTGTTTCATTTTATTATACATTATTCTTAATGCTTATTCTGTTATTCATATTATTCAATTTTACTCACTTTTACCTTTTCAACTTCTACAACATCCTTCAACTATCAGAACTTTACCCTACTTCTGGAGTTGCCATTTTACAGCATCCCCGATGACAATTTTTCCGGCAGACAGATTAGTTAAAACCACTTTTGCAGAATCAGTTGAAATATAAAATCTGCCAAGATTGTTCCATCCTCCCTCAGCGTTTTCATAATCAAGAGTAATATCTTCAACACCTGCATCATGATATATCTTATAATGCATATCCTTATAAAGATTCTCTCCCTGGGGACCACCTGCCTGCATTCCGGGACCTCCCCGTTCGGGCTGGCCCCTTTGCCCACCCTGTCCTGCTGACCGTATCATCATCCTGTCAGCCATTTTACCTATATAGGTATAAATATCATAATAACCAGGTTCATCTATGGGTGTAGTCCAGGTAACCATCCGGTCACCTGACCCCGCGCGGGTATAAACACATGAAAGGACATATTTGCCATAGTAGGACGATAGTACAACCGACCGCCAGTATTCAGGCACGTTCCATATACTGATTGGTCGGTAATTTTCACCCTGACGTCGGTTTATTCCAAGGATTTTCTTCAGAGGACTTTGTATAACCAGGTTGCTGTTCTTAAAACCAGGATCTTCATTATCAACAACTTTTTCCGTTTTTTCAATAAATAGAGGTAGTGATGTCAGAATTTCATCCCCGGTAAACTCTTTTGTGATTCCTTTATTTTTAAGGATATTTCCGACAGGTAGAATTATCTCACCCGGGATATTTTTTGCAAATAATGCGTTAATCATCATCGCTCTGGGTTGTGCATCAAGGACTATTCCGATTTTCTTAGCCTCCTTTGGTCCGATATAAATTATTTTTGCAATATCTGAAGCATCCATTCCTCTTCCCTGCATCGAGATAGCAAATCCCCCTCCTCCTGGTCCTCCGGGATTATTATTCATCATCTGTTGTCCACCCCGACCCCTTCCCCCTGGACCTCCGGTACGGAATGAAATATTAAACAAACCTGCTACCGGTTCCGGATTTGAGGCAATAAATGTTACCTGGTACCTGACTCTGTCGTTTATAACAATTTCATTTGCCTGAAGGTCATTAAATATTAAGCCTGGTTGTTCTTTCCTGTTAAACCAGTCATTGAGGTATGGATAAAACTCAAATCCGAATTTTTCTTTTATATCTGTATTCAATTTCAGAATATCAACACATATGAATTTATTGTTATCAAGATATTTGACAAACCATGTATTGAATTCTTCAATCCCTGCTTTTGCTCTTAAAAGGTTAAAGAAATAATCACCTTTTACAGAAAGAACAGATTTTAAGGTATCGGGGCCCGGGTTTTTGGCCAGAAGTTCACTGAAGCTTGATTTTTTTAATATCAGGTTTGCTTTGTCATTATCGGAAAGTGCTCCCGGCATCGCCTGAATTCCAACTCTCATCTGGTTAGTCATTTTTTGAAGATGTGATTCAAATACTGAGTTTACCACCGGATATTCAGATGAGAAGAAATTGTTCCTGAAGAAATAAAAACTTGGCCCGAGGCGGTATCTGGTTGGTTCATTAAGCGGTATCCCATTGACAAACCTGAAATTCTCACCACTGATAAAAGTGTTTCTAATGAAATTATTGAATAGTCTGACCTGTAATTCTTTATCTGTGATTATCTGGTTCTGCCGTGCCATGTTTTTCTTTTGTCGTTTGAACTGTTTATTGAAACCGGCATTTCGCAATGATGAGAGCTTTTCAGGTAACAGAACAATTGAAGGTTGAACTTCAGCCCTTGTCTGCGTGTTCTTCTTCGGGTAAGAATAGAATTGTACAGGAACCTCAATCAAACTTAAGGTACTGAATGGATATTTCACGGAGAAATTAGTCTCAAGTTCTCTCATTATACCTGAAATGAGAAGTGGCAATGTGTCTTTCAGTTCTGCCAGATCCTTTTTATAATAATCATTCCCGGGAAAATAATAATTGATATATTCTGTTGAATCTATTTTCAGAGTATCTGATTTGTAATTTCCGATGGCAAGTGTTAGTCCTGTAAGTGGAATTTCTGGTTTAAAAGTATAATATCCATCGTCCATTACCAGTCTTCCCTGCGAAACAGCTGTCAGGTTATTTATAGTTTTTACACGTAATCTGAAATTTGTAAAATCAATTTTTATGCGTGCAGGATTTGTAGGATAGTATTGTAGCCCTGCGACAGGATACCAGTTGGTCTCAGGTGTAAGCAGTACATAATCATTTGTAAGAAAAGCCTGCCTCTTATTGACATTGACCATTGCTATCCTGTAAGGATTTTCTTTTATGTTATCATTATAATCTGGATAACAGAACGATTCACTGATAGCGCCGGAGTACCTGAATTCAAGAGTATCTTTTTGCCCCCCGGCTAGAACTTTTCCCGGATAGATTTCAATAATATTATGTGTCCTTTTAAAGCTTAATTCTTTTCCGCCGGATGTGATCTCTGTAATTGATAAGGAGGGATTAAGCGAGAAAATGTAATTATCAATTTCCTGGTTGCGGGAGTTTATTATTTTTAATCTGGCGGTGGCTTCAAACGTATTGCCACGGTGTATAAATTCAATCGAAGCATCTGTAATAGAGGTAAACACTTTATCCTCGAATTGCCTGTTTGTTTCAATTACCTTCTCCTTTTCATTAATATTACTGGTATACAGGTAATAAGTATTAAAAGAGCAAATTACAGAACCGGTGGCGAACAGCAATAATAAAATGATGGTCAGGATCCTGTGTGATTTGGATTGTGGTAACCGGTTAAAGAGTAATACTGTTCCCATCACGAGGGCAAGTCCCAGGAAAAAATAAATAAGACGCTGATTGATGATAAATCCGAGATTGTCAAAACCGACAATTCCCGATTTAAATACAGGGACTCCAAATGCCATATAGTCAAAAATTGAACCTGCTCTGAACCATAACCAGAAAATATTTAAAGCTGCACATCCCAGCAGAATAAGAAATGTTATTGCCTGATTCCTGATCAGAGACATGAGCATAAAGGCGAGACCCAGACTAAATACTATTGTAGGTACACTTAATATAAGCAGGTAGGATAAGTATGACATAAGATCAATCGACATTGACTTTGATATGATGTTCATAATTAAGCCAATAGCGAGTATTAGAATATCGAGCCCGAGAAAGAGACGGAGAATCCCCCATGTTTTTCCGGTTACATACTCCAGATTAGACATTGATCTTGTGTAAAGGACTTCATTTGTGTCGAGTTTTTTATCCCTCTTCAGAAAATCGGCTGCAAGAAAGATCACTACAATTGCCTGAGCAATATTAAGAAGGTAAAGATTGATAAGGGGTATTGAAGATGGAATGGAAACAAGATCCCATGGTTCATCGCCAACTGGGGAGAAAAGGCCGATATTCATGAATGTAAAAATTCCTATCGCTCCAATGGAAAAGAGCCTGAAAAACCAACTTCTCCTTAAAGTCTTGGCTTCATATTGTGCAACGGTTCTTATGTTATGAAGAAATATCATCTGTTTGTCTGAAATTAATCCAATAGGTCAGTATGCAGGGTATGTTCCATGAAGAACACATAAGCATGTTCAATATTGGGAATTATTTGGGTTGAATTGAATTCAGGCAGATCATCTGAGACTATCTGCACCTCCCATCCTGCTTCATTTGGAATGGTGGAGATGACATTATAGCGTTCTTTGACTTTTTCATATTCGAAAGGGGTAAGGTTTAGTTTGAAAACATGTCCTTCTGCATGTTTTACAAGGTTTTCAGGTGATCCTGAGAAAACCAGTTCACCTCTGTTTAGAAGGGCCATCCCCTGACAGGTTGATGAAATATCACCAACAATATGAGTTGAAAGGATAATTGTAACATCGTGCTGGCTAAGCTGTGAAAGAATATTCCTGAATCTGATTCTTTCGTCAGGGTCAAGGCCTGTTGTTGGTTCATCCACAACAATTATCCTGGGATTTCCGATAAGAGCCTGTGCAATTCCAAGGCGTCGCTTCATACCACCTGATAAACGGTTTGCCTGCCGGTCCCGTACTTCCAGAAGTCCAACCTGGTCCAGCAGTCTGTCAACTTCAGAGAGCCTCTCTTTCCTGTTCTTGAGGCCTGCAAGTGAACCTGAATAATCCAGGAATTCCCATGTTTTTAGTGAAGTGAAAAACCTGAAATCCTGGGGAAGGTAACCAAGGAGTGAACGAAGTTCTTTTCTGTACTTCTGTATATCCTTTCCATCAACAAGAATAACACCGGATGAGGGTTTCATTAGTGTAACCATGATACGCATCAGACTTGATTTTCCGGCACCGTTGGGTCCGAGCAAACCAAACATCCCCGTTCCAAATTCAAGGTTAATATCTTTTAAAGCATGATTGCCGTTAGGATAAATTTTATTAAGTCCCAGAATTTCGATTTTCATTTAAGCACATATAAAAAACAGACCTGTAACTAAACTTTTTTTATGACTCTTTAAAGACGGTTTTTATTCCAATTGTTGCAATAAAAGTTAGAATATAGATAAATTTTTCTTAAATCATCAGTAAAACTACATACAATTGGTTTTAAAAGTGTGATTATTACATTATAAAACTAATTCCTATTTTTGTTGATCAAAAATTTCCTTGGAGTTTAATATGACTAATAAGAGAAAAATAATTAATGATCCAGTTTATGGATTTATCAATATCCCTGGAGATTTTGTTTTTGACCTTATTGAAAATCCCTGGTTTCAGCGGTTAAGGAACATTAAACAACTTGGTCTTACCAGTTTTGTTTACCCCGGGGCTAACCACAGCAGGTTCCAGCATGCTCTGGGGGCATTGCACCTTATGGATCTGGCAATAAATACACTTAGAAACAAAGGGGTCGATATAACTCCGGAGGAGGAGGAAGCTGCTTTTATAGCCATATTGCTTCACGATATAGGCCATGGTCCATTTTCACATGCCCTCGAGAATTCGATTGTTAATGATATAACACACGAGGATATTTCATTGCTCATAATGCAAAAGCTTAATGAAATCTATCATGGGAAACTTGATCTTGCTATTGCAATCTTCAGGGGAGCTTATGAACGAAGGTTTTTACACGAGCTGATTGCAGGGCAAATAGATATGGACAGGCTCGACTACCTTAGAAGGGACAGCTTTTTTACCGGCGTTATTGAAGGGTCAGTGGGATCAGACAGGATAATCAGGATGCTGAATGTTGTGAATGAAAGTCTTGTCATAGACGAAAAAGGTATCTATTCCCTTGAGAAATTTCTTATTGCCCGACGGCTTATGTATTGGCAGGTCTACATGCATAAAACAGTCCTTTCTTCTGAAAGCCTTCTGGTTAAAATGCTCAAGCGCGCAAAGGAACTGGTTCTTGCCGGGCACGATCTTGATGCAACACCTGCGTTAAGATTCTTTCTTTATAATAGGATAGGGCTTCAGGATCTTTCAGAAGAAGGAGATTTTACCCCAGGGATAATAATTTCAAATTTTATGAAGCTCGATGATACAGATATTCTGGTCGCAGCAAAATACTGGGCCGATGATTCCGATGTAGTTCTTTCTGATCTGTCGGGACGATTAATGCGCAGGGACCTTTTTGCTATTGAACTCCAGAATGAAGCCTTTTGTGAAAAAAGGATTCAAGAACTTAAAATTTCAGCAGGAGGTTTATTGAAAATAAGCCCTGAATTGACCGATTACTTTGTCTTTACCGGAACAATCTCGAATATGGCTTATACACCGGATACTCCTGAAGTCAAAATATTACTTAAATCGGGAGATACTGCTGATGTTTCAGCAGTTTCGGATATGTTCGACCACCGTTTTCTTGCTGAAAGAATGACAAAGTGTTTTCTTTGTTACCCCAAAGAATGCAGATAACTAATAATAAATATCATGGAATTTACTGCCGCAACTATTGCCGGTTTTCTGAAAGGTGAAATTGCAGGAGACCCAGAATGTATCGTAAACACCGTTGCAAAGATAGAAGAAGGGCATGTAGGCGCCTTATCGTTCCTTGCAAATCCTAAATATGAACACTTTTTATATACTACCAGTTCATCCATTGTCCTTGTGAATAAAACTTTTGTTCCCTCAGGTGAAGTCAGGGCAACAATGATTAAGGTTGAAAACGCTTATGAAGCTTTTGCCTCTTTGCTTCGTCTTGTTGATCAATCGAGACCAAGAAAAAAAGGGATTCATCCAACTTCCGTAATTGAACCATCGGCGAAGATCGGGTCAGATGTTTATATCGGGCCATATTCATATATTGGAGATAATTGTTTTATTGGAGATGGGTGTTCTATCTATCCGCAGGTTTATATCGGAGATAAAACAGAGATTGGGAAAAATTGTATTATTTATCCCGGAGTAAAAATTTATCATGAGTGTATTATTGGAGAAGATTGTATTATTCATTCAGGTTCAGTAATAGGAAGTGATGGATTTGGCTTCGCGCCTCAATCTGAAAATGAATATATGAAAATTCCCCAGCTGGGAAATGTTATACTTGAAGATCATGTTGAGATAGGAGCCAATGTATCGATCGATCGTGCAACAATGGGATCGACAATAATAAGGAAAGGTGTAAAACTGGATAATCTGATCCAGATAGGCCATAATGTAGAAGTTGGCGAAAACACAGTAATGGCTGCTCAGACAGGAGTGGCCGGTTCGGTCAAGGTAGGCAAAAACTGTATGTTTGGAGGGCAGGTGGGTATTGCAGGACATTTAAAAGTTGCCGATGGAACAAAAATTGGTGCACAGGCAGGTATTGCAGGGGATATAAAAGAAGCGAATACTACAATTATTGGATCTCCTGCTTTCGATTTCAAGCAGTTTCTAAAATCATCAGTGATTTTCAGGAAGTTGCCTGAAATTAAGATGAAGATAGACAAAATAGAAAAAGATTTGGAATCCCTGAAAAATAAATAGTATACCTTTCCTGTCGGATCAGTATAGATTGTTCGTTTTTTTTATTTTTTTTGTATCCTGAATTGAAAATTAACCTCCGAAATTGATGAGCGAAAAGCAGAGAACACTTGCGAAAGAGATTAGTCTTACAGGTAAAGGACTACATACCGGAATCAATGTGACCATTACTTTTAAACCCGCTCCACCCAACCATGGGTATAAATTCTGCAGAACAGATTTGCCGGGAAAACCTATAATAGATGCCCTGGCAGAGCATGTTACTGATACTTCCCGGGGTACAACACTGGTTCACAATAATGCTTCTGTGTCAACAGTGGAACATGTGTTAGCCGCTTTGAATGGTCTTAGGATTGACAATGCATTGATTGAACTGAATGGTCCTGAGGCTCCTATTATGGGGGGATCTGCATGGAAATTTGTTGAGGCTATCAAAGATGCAGGTATAACAGAACAGAAAGAGGATCGTAATTATTTTGTTGTAAAACAAAAGCTAGTATTTTCCGATGAGGAGCATGGAGTGGATCTGATAGTCTATCCGGATGATCATTTTAGTATAAATGTACTTATTGATTATAATTCAAGAATACTTGGTAACCAATATGCTATTCTTGATTCAATAGATGATTTTGAAGAAAAGATCTCTAAGAGCAGAACATTCGTATTTTTCCACGAACTTGAACCTCTTTTTTCAAAAGGACTCATTAAAGGTGGTGATCTCGATAACGCAATTGTCATTCTTGAAAAAGAGGTTGATCAGTCAGAGATCGACCGTATTGCAAGTTTATTTAACCGGCCTGGTATCAGCTCACATACTGCTGGAATTCTGAATAATACCGAACTGAGATATCCCAATGAACCAGCCCGGCATAAACTTCTTGACATAATGGGCGATCTGGCTCTGGTTGGCCACCCCATTAAGGGGAAGGTTGTTGCTACCCGTCCTGGCCATTACGCCAACACACGTCTTGCCAAAATAATGAGGCAGGAGATGAAAAAAGCATCCTCCAAGCATAATATTCCGGTTTATGATCCATCTAAACAACCGGTATTCAACGTGGAGGAAATTAAGAAACGCCTGCCTCACAGGTTTCCTTTTCTACTTGTTGATAAGATAATTTCTTTGGATGAGAACTCTATCGTTGGTGTTAAAAACGTGACATTTAATGAGCAATTCTTTCAGGGCCATTTCCCGGATGAACCGGTAATGCCTGGCGTTTTACTTGTGGAGGCATTAGCTCAGACAGGCGGATTACTCGTGCTTAGCAATGTCGAAGAACCTGAGAAGTATTCAACATATTTTCTCAAAATAGATAAGCTTAAATTCAAGCAAAAAGTTGTTCCTGGGGATACTGTTCTCCTAAGAATGGAGCTTAGCGAACCAATGAGACGAGGTATTTGTATGATGTTCGGACAGGCTTTTGTTGGAAACAACCTTGTTGTTGAGGGCGAAATGACAGCTCAGGTTATAAAAAATAAATAACATAAATGATATCAAAATTAGCTTATATTAATCCCGATGCACAGATAGGCGAAAATGTTACTATTGAGCCTTTTGCCTATGTTGCCGGCAATGTTGTTATTGGTGACGGAACATGGATAGGTCCCAATGCCACTATAATGGATGGTGCAAGAATTGGAAAAAACTGCAGGATATTTCCGACAGCAGTTGTTTCAGGAATACCCCAGGATCTTAAGTTCAGAGGCGAAGAGACGACTGCAGAAATAGGTGATAAAACCACTGTAAGAGAAGGCGTAACAGTGAACCGAGGAACTGTAGCTGCCGGGAAAACAATTGTTGGAAACGATTGCCTTTTAATGGCATATGCTCATATAGGGCATGATTGTGCAATAGGTAACAGCTGTATAATTGGTAACTCTTCAGGTCTGGCCGGGGAAGTGAAAATTGATGACTGGGCAATACTTAGCGGAGGAACATTAGTTCACCAGTTTTCACGCATTGGAGCACATGTAATAATTGGAGGTGGTGCCAGGGTCAGAACAGATGTTCCACCTTTTATCAAAGCCGACAGAGATCCTCTTTCATATATGGGACTGAATACCGTTGGACTAACACGCAGAGGATTCGACAAGGAACGAATTGATGAAATCCATGATATTTACAGAGCTATTTATCAGAAGGGCATGAATGTTTCTCAAGCACTGGATTATGTAGAAATAGAATTCAAACCATCAGTTGACAGAGATTATATCCTTGATTTTATAAGAAAATCCGAAAGAGGTATAATAAGGGCCAGGTAAGGCCCTTTTTTTATTTTTTGTTTCCCCAGCCCTGGGCTCTTATCTCAACTTCAGATCCGTTATCATCAACAAGATAATTACCATGATCCTTTGTAGTTATATGTCCAATAACTTTTACTGAAGTTATTTTTTTTATCATGTCGAACATTTCAAGAGATACCGTAAAGAGTAATTCATAATCTTCCCCGCCATTTAATGCTGTTACAACAGGATCCATATTAAATTCCTCAGCCAGCCTTGATGTCTCAAAATCTACAGGTATCTTTCTAATATAAATTCTGCTTCCCGTTCCTGACGCATTGCAGATATGAAGCAGATCAGATGCTAATCCGTCTGAAACATCTATCATGGAGGTTGGAATAATACCTGCATCCTGAAGTTCCTTAAGAACATTTACCGGAATCTCAGGTTTGAGCTGCCTTCCGACTGCATATTCATAACCTGCTAGATCAGGTTGTTGTACTTTTTCTTTAACAAAGAGTTTCCTTTCCCTTTCAAGTAACTGAAGCCCCATGAAGGAAGCCCCGAAATCGCCTGTAACGCAGACAAGATCATTGGCTTTGGCGCCACTTCGCTTAACCATTCTTTCCTTTTCTACATTTCCGATGGCTGTTACTCCTATTGTCAAACCTGTCAATGAACTGGTAGTGTCACCACCGGCAAGATCAACCCTGTATTTATTGCATGCCAGGTTTATCCCCTCATAAATTTCATCAATCTGTTCAACAGAGAACCTTGAGCTGATTCCTATTGATACCAGTATCTGGGAAGGGGTGCCATTCATTGCATAAATATCTGATATCCCTCTTATTACTGTCTTATATCCAAGGTGTTTCAGAGGTGTATATATCAGGTTGAAATGTATCCCTTCAAGGAGTAAATCTGTAGAAACAAGTATAAGTTTCTTCCCGTTTTCAATCACAGCGGCGTCATCACCTATCCCAAGAATAGTTGTCTTATTCTTATTTTTAACAATTTCTTTGATATGTTCAATCAATCCAAACTTACCTAATTCTCCAATCGGGGTCTCATTATTCTCAGATTCATTCATAGTTTATTTTTCCTCCAGTTCTATATCGGGTACTCATATTTTCATTTCTTCTCCTTATCTCCTCCTTTAACCTCTTCAGCCCTGATAACCAAATAAATACCGTTTCCCGGCTTAGATATTTCATAGATCAACAATGTCCCTTCCAAACGGACTAAGAGCAATTGCAGTCAGTTTGAAGTGCTGCAAACCAAAAGGAATTCCAATTATTGTGATACATAAAAGAAGTCCGAAAAATGCATGTGTAATTGCAATCCATAATCCTCCTGTAACTAACCAAAGGACATTCATAAATATGTACAGACAGCCTGATGCCCTTGAATGAACGCGCGTGTCACGACCGAATGGCCATATCGCAAGTGCAGCCATTTTCAGAGTCTGTATCCCGAAGGGAATTCCAACAATCGTAACCATAAGTATCAGACTGCCAATAAGATATTCAATAGCAATTATTATACCACCGAGGACCAGCCAGACTATATTACCTAATAGATGCATAAAGAAGAGGTTAGGGGTTAATCGAGTATGATATTCTTGTTTTTTGGGTATTTGACCGAATAAGTAAGAATTAGTTCTTTTATCTCCTGTGGTTTAATATCCAAGTCCCATTTAATATATCCGGTCTGAGAATCAAGTTTCCCTCCTGTCAGTTCACCGGGTTCAACTGTGATATCGCTGTTCGATGATACCGGTATCTGATCATTGACTGTGATTTTCACAGGGATTGATTTATTATTCCTGACAGTTATCAGGAATGAGTATGTTTCGGTTTTATTAGTTCCGACTATTTTCCTGCTTGAATAATCCTTTCTTTTTTCTCTTTTTATAAGAAGGCTGTTATCAGTACCAAGAGAAAGCATAAGAGTATCTGTTAATTGATTCACATTCAGGGTTGAACGGCCAACAAAAGAATTTTCAAAATATAGTGTAGCTTCACCACTCTGAAGACTCTGCTTTGCCCAATCAGTGATATTTGCCGTCAGGTAAGCCATTGTTGATAGCTTGGGAACAGTAACATATTTGTATTCAGCAGAAGTTGCAGTATTTTGGATTTCAATAGTTTGAAATTTTCCATCAGATGGAATAGTGTAGGGAAGGGCAACATCAAATGTTATAGTAGTTTCACCAATACGTTTTTCAACAGCTACCGGTGCTGCTTCTGAAAGTTTTTCTTCAATTAAATTAAAACTTGCAACCTGCTCTTTCATCATTGGTGCATCAGACCTGCTAATACCTGATGCTTTTGATCGTAAAGCTACAGGAGCAGGATTATAAAAATCAACAAACCAGGGGTATTGAACAGGAATATCACCTGCCACCCAGGGTGTTGCATTTGAAAAACTCAATTTTACATCTTTCCATTCATTCCCGGTATTCTGATAAACATTTGCTTTATAAACTATAGTGACAGGCTTGGTTATATTGTCAACTCTGATGTCATAAGAGGGATACCATCCGGTATTGTTTACAACATAACTCAGGCTCATCTTTCCTGAGACAGGTTTTTCTGATGTCACAGTAACTGATATCTCTCCTGATGGAAGTTTTTGTATGCCGAGCTTACTGGAGATCTGCTGCTGGAGAGCTGCTATCTGCTTTTCGTAATCTTTGATTAATCTTCCTTTTTTAAGTACTGTCATTGTCACCTGCTCCATATTACTGGTGTAGAGTTCCATAACACTTTTCAGCTGTTCAATTGAAAAAGTTGATTCTTTGACAAGAATTGTCCTGTTTGCAGTTAAAAAAGCCTCCTTTTCTTTGAGTACATTGGTGGCAGCTTTTTCATCTTCAACTTTTATCTGCAACGATTCAATCTGACTTCTGATACTCTTCATCTCAGGCGAACTCTCAAGATTCTGAAGATAATTATTCTGATGGTTAACCGAGAGAATGATAAAATCACCATACCCCTTCACCTGGATGCTCTGAGCATCAATGTACGGGGAAAGATTTGAAAGTTTCAGTACTGACTTGCCAACAGGAATATCAATCATTGTTTCTTGATTTACCTGGGCTCTGTCGGGATAAACAGTGACATGCTTAATAATTCCTTTAATCTCTTTTTCAGTGTCAGCTGAAATGATATTCAGAAAAGTAAACAGACTTATAGAGATGATTATCAGTTTTTTCATAATAATTATTTTAAATACCACCTTAAAGTTAAGACTTTATTCATACTGCGCGTATCAATTATCAGACCATAAGTTAATCCAATCGACTGCATTTCTATAAAAAGAATACGCTAAAATGTTAAATAATATGAATTTTCAGCCTCATTTTATGTTAAATAGCTCTTTTTACATTTCTGGTGGGAATAATGACCTATCTTTGTATTATATATAAAAAATTTGAAATGAAGGGATTAAGAATTGGGGATCTGTCAATAGCTGTTCCGGTGATTCAGGGAGGAATGGGAGTTGGTATTTCACTGTCGGGACTTGCCTCTGCTGTTGCTAATGAAGGAGGAGTTGGAGTTATCTCAAGTGCAGGACTCGGATTATTATATCGCGGATTATCTGAAAACTATCTTGAAGCAAGTATTCTGGGGCTTAAAGAGGAAATACGCAAAGCCAGGGAAAAAACACTTGGTGTTATTGGAGTAAACGTAATGGTAGCCATGACCAATTTTGCTGACATGATCAGTACTTCCATTTCAGAAAAAGTTGATATCATAATTGCAGGAGCTGGATTGCCACTTGACCTGCCTTCTTTTTTAAAAAAGGGGAGTGTTACAAAATTAGTTCCGATTGTATCATCTGCCAGGGCAGCAAAAATTATATGTGAAAAATGGAAGGCTAACTATAATTATCTTCCCGATGCCGTTATTGTTGAAGGACCTAAAGCTGGAGGACACCTGGGCTTTAAAGAAGAACAGATTACCGATGGAGATTATTCTCTTGAAAAACTTGTACCGGAAATTGTCAGTGAACTAAAGGTTTTTGAGGATAAATATGATCAGCGTATTCCACTGATAGCAGCCGGAGGAATTTATACAGGTAAAGATATTCTTGATATTATGGAGTTGGGTGCTGCCGGAGTACAGATGGCAACCAGATTTGTTACAACAAATGAATGTGATGCTTCACAGGCCTTTAAGCAAGCCTATATTGATGCCGAGGAAAAAGATATCGAAATAATTAGGAGTCCTGTTGGTATGCCTGGCAGGGCTATTCTTAGTAGTTTTATTGAAAAAGTACGGGATGGTAAGAAGCAACCCAAAAAGTGTCCTTTCAAATGTATTAAAACATGCGATATTTCAAAGAGTCCATATTGTATTATTATTGCGTTGATAAATGCATTTAAGGGAAATTTTGAAAATGGTTACGCTTTTGCAGGGTCAAATGCTTTCAGGGCAACAAAAATATCTTCTGTAAAAGAGATCTTTCAGTCATTGATACAGGAGTACACAGAGAGCAAAAAGAAGTAATTACTTTCTGATCAGCAGGAAATATTTATTCATAGGGTCTGCCTCTAAATATTATAATTCAGTCTATTCCCTATTATTCAGTTGGAGATCTGGTTGCAGAGTCATCATCTGCATTATGTTTTTAATGTAAGCAGGCTCCCTCTTCAGAAACATATATTTGTGTAATGAATGCCAGCAGGCTGCAGAGTGACGGATTATGTAATATTAACGTTACTGAACTCAATACAGGATCTATACAGCTCTCATAGCTTAGTATATATTTCAGGAGAATATCAGGCGTGCCTGATTCCTTTTTTTGAAAGTATCGTATAATTTATTTATTTTTACATGTTTATTTAGATTAAATATAATTAACAAAATTTTAAATATCAGTTGTTTATCGGATTATGAACTATTAAATCAGTGAAAATCAACATCATTATTAACAATTGTGAATGAATCTTGTTATGTTATAAGAGGATTAAAGATGTTACAGGAAAATAAATGGAAAATAGTCAGGAAAAAATAATAAGCGACGTAACAACAAGTGAATATAAATATGGATTTCATTCCGATATCGAAACGGAGTTAATCCGTAAAGGACTAAATGAGGATGTCGTACGCATCATCTCGGCAAAGAAAAATGAACCGGAATGGTTGCTTGAATTCCGTTTGAAAGCTTATCGTCACTGGCTCACAATGAAAATGCCGGCCTGGCCTAATCTTAAGATCCCTGAAATTAATTACCAGGAAATTATTTTTTATGCAGCCCCTAAACAAAAAGTCTCTCTTGAAAGTATTGATGATATTGATCCTGAATTAAAAAAAACATTTGACAAATTAGGAATTCCTCTTGAGGAGCAGAAGCATCTTGCCGGTGTTGCCGTTGATGCAGTAATGGACAGTGTCTCGGTAAAAACAACATTTAGGGAGACTCTTGCTGAAATGGGAATAATATTCTGTTCATTCAGTGACGCAGTTAAAGAGTATCCAGAACTAGTTAAAAGGTATATGGGATCAGTTGTTCCCTATACTGACAATTTTTTTGCCTCACTTAATTCAGCCGTTTTCAGTGATGGTTCATTCTGCTACATCCCCAAAGGGGTTAGATGTCCGATGGAACTTTCGACATATTTCAGAATTAATTCTGCAAATACCGGGCAATTTGAAAGAACACTCCTGGTTGCTGAGGAAGAGAGCTATGTTAGTTACCTGGAAGGATGTACCGCTCCGATGAGAGACGAGAATCAACTGCATGCTGCCATTGTTGAAATAATTGCTGAAAATAATGCTGAAGTAAAATATTCAACAGTTCAGAACTGGTATCCGGGGGATAAGACCGGTAAAGGAGGGATATTCAATTTTGTTACCAAAAGAGGATTATGCCGGGGTGAAAATTCAAAGATATCCTGGACACAGATCGAAACAGGTTCAGCAATAACCTGGAAATATCCTTCGTGTATACTTCGTGGAGATAACTCGACAGGTGAATTTTATTCTGTCGCTGTTACCAATAATTATCAGCAGGCTGACACCGGAACAAAAATGATCCATATTGGCAAGAATACAAAAAGTACAATAGTTTCGAAAGGCATTTCCGCGGGCCATGGTCAGAACAGTTACAGGGGGCTTGTCAAGGTCCTTAAAAATGCCACTAATGCAAGAAACTTCTCACAGTGCGATTCACTTCTTCTTGGTGACAAATGCGGAGCACATACTTTTCCTTATATTGAAGTTGATAATCAGTCTGCTATTGTGGAACATGAGGCAACAACTTCAAAGATCGGGGAGGACCAGATCTTTTATTGCAATCAGAGAGGTATCTCAACCGAAGATGCGATCGGACTTATTGTAAATGGTTATGCCCGCGAGGTAATTAATAAACTTCCGATGGAATTTGCAGTTGAGGCACAAAAGCTTCTACAGATCAGTCTGGAGGGAAGTGTAGGATAAAAATAAATTGAATAACTATATATTATCATGTTGATTATAAAGAATTTAAAAGCATCAATTAACGGCAAAAACATTCTAAAGGGAATCAGTCTAGAGGTAAAGCCAGGTGAAATACATGCGATCATGGGTCCCAATGGCTCAGGGAAAAGTACGCTAGCGGCAGTGCTGGCTGGAAGAGAGTTTGTCGAGGTAACAGAAGGTACGGTGACTTATCATGGAAAAAACCTTCTTGAGATGTCAGCAGAGGAACGTTCAAAAGAAGGGATATTCCTTGGATTTCAGTATCCGATAGAGATACCCGGAGTCAGTATGGTCAACTTTATGAAAACAGCCGTTAATGAGCACCGCAAGCACAAAGGTCTTGAACCTTTATCTGCTTCCGATTTTCTTAAAATGATGCGTGAAAAAAAAGAGCTGGTTGAGATTGATTCCAAACTTGCAAACAGGTCGGTTAATGAGGGTTTCTCAGGGGGAGAAAAGAAAAAAAATGAAATTTTCCAGATGGCCATGCTTGAGCCGAAACTGGCGATCCTTGATGAAACCGATTCGGGTCTCGACATTGATGCACTGCGTATTGTGGCAAATGGAGTCAACAAACTTAAACGTCCTGATAATTCTGCAATTGTTATTACCCATTATCAGAGGTTACTTGATTATATTGTTCCTGATGTAGTGCATGTTCTTTATGATGGGAGGATAGTAAAGAGTGCCGGAAAGGAACTCGCTCTTGAACTGGAGGAAAAAGGATATGACTGGATCAAAAAAGAGGTAGAAAATACAATCTGACATGAACGGGAAACCAGATTTATTAGAAAGATATTCAGCTCTTTTCAATGATAATATTGAGAGGATTTCACTGAACTCTTCTCCTTTTATTAATTCTTTCAGAGAACCAGCACTTGAAAAATTCAGACAGCTTGGTATCCCTACAAGGAAAAATGAGACATATAAATATACTAATCTCGATATTTTCTTTAACCATGAATACAAAAGTTATTTCATGCCTGACACCACTGATTTTGTCAAAGCCGAAGAGTTCAGGTGTGATGTGGCAGAACTCGATACCCATGGAATTGTATTACTTAACGGATTTTACCCTACGATAAGCGATAAGCTTCGTCAGTTGCCTGAAGGAGTTTGGATTGGCAGTCTTAATGAAGCTTCGAAGAAATTTGGTGATAAGATCAAAGAACACTATAATAAATATGCAAAAGGCGATTCTGATGGGCTTGTACACCTCAATACTGCCCTGGCGTCTGATGGTGTTTTTGTTTTCGTTCCGGAAGGAGTTGTTGTAAAAAAACCGATACAGATTGTCAACCTTGTTCACTCCGAAGAAGATATTTTTAATCAGCACAGGAACCTCGTAATTGTAGAAAAAAATGCCGATATATCACTCATAATCTGTGATCATACGCTCTCCCCTCAAAAGTTTTTAACGAATGCAGTTACTGAAATATATGTTGGGGAGAATGCACATTTCGATATCATACGGGTCCAAAATGAACATAATAATGCAGGAAAGATAACTCATACTTTTATTCACCAGGAAAAGAACAGTCATGCTTCATCAAATAACATTACACTGCATGGCGGACTGATTCGCAACAGTACTCATCATTACCTTGGAGGTGAAGGAGCAGAGAGTTTTTCATATGGGCTTTATCTTGGTGACAAGTTTCAACATATTGACAATTATGTAAATGTTGATCATGCCTTCCCTAATTGCACAAGTAATCAGCTCTTTAAGGGTGTGCTAGATGATATGGCAACAGGTGCCTTCAATGGACGTATATATGTCAGTCCTGATGCACAGGGTACAAGGGCTTATCAGAAAAACAGTAGTATACTGCTTACCAACGATGCAAAAATGGATACCAAACCACAGCTCGAAATATATGCTGATGATGTCAAATGCAGTCATGGAGCAACTGTGGGGCAGCTTGATGAAAATGCACTATTTTACCTTCAGTCAAGAGGAATAAATAAGAAAGAGGCTAAGCTCATGCTGATGTTCGGTTTTGCTCATGAGGTAATTCAGAACATAAAGGTTGAACCTCTTCGAGAAAGGATGGACAATCTTGTTATGCAACGACTTAAAGGAGAACTTTCCCGCTGCGCAAGTTGTATGGTAAAATGTGGATAAATTACTAATATTGTGAGAGATATATCCGATATAAGAGCCGATTTTCCCTTGTTGGGAAGAAGAGTTTACGATAAACCACTAGTTTATTTTGACAACGGAGCTACAACACAAAAACCCCTGTGTGTTCTTGACGCTGTAAGAGAAGTTTATACAACTTATAATGGGAATATTCATCGTGGAGTACATGCAATGAGTGATATGACCTCCGAAGCTTATGAGAATTCAAGAGAGAAGGTCAGATCATTTATAAATGCTTCCAAAAAGGAAGAGATAATATTCACATCCGGAACAACATGTTCAATTAATACAATTGCGTTTTCTTACGGTGAAAGATTTATCACCCGTGGCGATGAAATCATTGTCAGTCACCTTGAACATCATGCCAATATTGTTCCCTGGCAGATGCTTTGTGAACGCAAAGGGGCTAAACTAAGAGTAATTCCAATTACAGATGAAGGGGAGATATCTGTTGAAGAATACCTCAGCCTGCTCTCAAAAAAAACTAAGCTGGTTTCTGTGGCACAGGTATCTAATGCTCTTGGTACTATTCTCCCTATAAAAAAAATAATTAATGCTGCACATTCCCTCGACATTCCGGTATTAATTGATGGAGCTCAAGGGATTCAGCATGGGGAGGTTAACATGACTTCACTCGATTGTGATTTTTATGCATTTTCAGGGCATAAGATTTATGGACCAACCGGAATTGGAATTTTATACGGCAAAGAAAAATGGCTTTCTGAGATTCCACCCTACCTGGGAGGCGGAGATATGGTGGATAAAGTAACTTTTGAAAGAACTACTTTTAATAAGCTGCCATTCAAATTTGAAGCAGGAACCATGAACTATGCCGGGGCAATAGGTCTTGCAAAAGCACTTGATTATGTAATTAGCATCGGAAGAAAAGAGATTGAGAATAGGGAAAAGGAACTTCTAGTCTATGCAAATGACAGATTGTCAGCAATTAAGGGGCTGACTATTTACGGGACATCGGCTGAAAAGATCTCAACAATATCTTTTCTGCTTAAGAATATTCACCAGTATGATACAGGAACTATTCTCGATAAACTTGGAATTGCTGTCAGAACAGGAACTCATTGCGCCCAGCCTGTGATGGATCGCTTTGGTATTGAAGGTACTGTCAGGGCATCTTTATGTTTCTATAATACAAAAGAGGAGGTTGATATACTGGCTGAAGGAATAGAGAAAGTGAAAAAAATGTTTATGTAGTAAAACAAATGACAATCAACGAGATTCAGGATACAATAATTGAGGAGTTCTCTCTGTTTGAGGATTGGATGGATAAATATAATTTACTGATAGATATAGGAAAGAGTTTACCAGTGATTGATCCTAAATTTAAAATAAAAGACTTTCTGATAGAAGGCTGCCAGTCAAAGGTATGGCTTCATCCTCAGTACGATGGTAAAATAATTACATTTACCGCCGACAGCGATGCTATTATTACAAGAGGAATTGTTGCCATGCTGATACGTGTATTATCAGGTCGTACTCCTGGTGAAATAATATCATCCGATCTCTATTTCATTGAAAAGATAGGCCTCAGGCAAAACCTCTCTCCTACGCGTTCCAACGGATTACTTTCAATGGTGAGACAAATAAAACTTTATGCAATGGCATTCGATGCTAAAGGGAAAAATCAGACAAATAGTTAAATGAGGGAGTTCTCAATATATTCAGTTATAATTATAAGTATATCAATTACAGTAATCTATATTAAGCAATTGGTGCAGAAGAAAATCAGGCCTGCCCTTGCTATGTGGATCTTCTTCTCGATTGCTATTGGAATAAGTATGGTTACTTACTTAAAAGATGGGGACTTCACTCTTTATGATAATATAATGAATGCTACCGACCTTGTATATGTTGTTACTGTTACAATTGCTATACTTATTTTCGGAGATAAGAGTTCAAAATTTACAACTTTTGATAAAGGATGTCTTGTTCTGGTTTTTATTATTGTACTGTTCTGGTTATTAACAAATAATAATCAGATTACTAATATATTAATGCAATTAATTCTTGTTATTGCTTATTTCCCTGTGATGAAACGGTTACTGACTCTGAAGGAAAATACTGAATCTTTTACAGTATGGATCGGAATGCTTATCGGACCTGCAATATCATTGCTCTCGAGCAAAGGAATGCTTGCAACAATATACTCTGGCAGGGCTATTCTTTGTGTGAGCCTGTTACTTCTGCTTATGCTCAGGGTGGAAATTATGGACAGAAGAAGAAAACAAAAGAATTCACAGGTTTTAAACGATTCACATTCTTCTGACTGACTGGATTATGTATTTTTTATCCTGGGAATCAGCATTTAATAATCAGATGGCGTAAATGAAATTTGAATTTAATATTATATGAGTGTCGGGAATGATAACTAAATGATTATATTATAGGAAAATAT
>CAZXFB010000032.1:0-50714 GCA_964639725.1 uncultured Rikenellaceae bacterium | reverse complement strand
CCTGTGTTACTACAAATTATCAAAACATTATTAATCATAACCGATAGTCATAATTCTTATTATACTTCAACCCTTTGCTCTTAGCATTTGTTTTTAGAATCCAATTGAATTTCCACCATCAACAGGCAGTACAACCCCTGTAATAAATGACGCAGACGGAGAGACCAGAAAATATGCTGCGTCTGCCACCTCTTCAGGTTTTCCCAGTCTGCCTAAAGGAGTTCTTGCCAGTACCTTCTTTTTGCGTTCCGGATCTTTTTCCAGTGCTACAGTTGACATGTTCGTTTTTATGAAACCGGGGGCCAGACAGTTAACCCTGATCCTGTATTGTGCCAGTTCAACCGCCATTGCCCGTGTCATCCCTTCAATTGCCGACTTTGAGGCAGTGTAGGCAATGACGTTTGGAAGGCCATATTGGGAAGCCATTGAACTTATATTTAGAATGGCACCTGTGCACTGTTTTTGCATGATTCCAGCCACCTCTCTGGTGAGGCTGAACATTGCCGTCTGGTTGGTTAGAATAACCTTTTGAAAATCATCATCAGTTACATCTGTCAATGCTTTCTTAAGATGTACTCCTGCATTATTCACCAGAATGTCGATGGCACCGTACTTTTTGTGGATATTACGAACAACTTCTGGTAATTCTGATAGTTGAGCCAGGTCGCAACCAACAAAATCTGCAGATTCACCCAACGTTTCACAGGCAAGCTTAAGCCTTGTTTTATCTCTTCCAATCAGGATTACTTTAATCCCATTCTGCACAAATTTTTTTGCAATTGCATAGCCTATTCCTGAGGCTCCGCCAGTGATTATTGCAATTCTGAATTTATTTTCGGTTGTCATACTTTCAGAATTTATTTGGTTATCTTTTCATCGATGACTCGCGTATAATGAGCTTGTGTTCTAATAATATAGTGCTGAGATTTTCTGTTTGTACACCATTAAGTTTACTGATCAGTGAAGAGGCTGCTGTCTCACCGATTTCTTTTGCCGGATAATCAACTGTTGTGAGATTTGGCTGAATAATCTTACTGACAGGTTCATTGTTAAATCCGGCAACAGCGATATCATCCGGAATCCTTATTCCTGACTTAAGAAGTTCTACTATTACTGCCACTGCTGATGTATCATTTGATGTAAAGAGAGCATCGGGCCGGGGATCCAT
This sequence comes from uncultured Rikenellaceae bacterium, assembly GCA_964639725.1. Classification (GTDB taxonomy): domain Bacteria; phylum Bacteroidota; class Bacteroidia; order Bacteroidales; family VadinHA17; genus LD21. The sequence continues at coordinate 49,546 of CAZXFB010000032.1, read as the reverse complement.
CTTCATAATTCTTTTTGCAGTGTCAGTGGCTGCCTGATCAGAAAGGTCATTTAAATATACCATATTCTGATCAAAGCGAATCCCATTGTCTGCAAGAGCCTGTTTATATCCTCTGAACCGTTCATCATATACATTTCTGAGAAGGTTACCCCCAATGTGCACTATGCGGCGGCATCCCTCACTGATCAAATGAGATGTAACCTCATAACCTGCCTTATAATTATCTATAACCACACTCATACAACCGTTACATTCTGATACCCTGTCGAAAAAAACAACTGGGATCTTCTTATTTAACAGCACATTGAAGTGGTCCATCACTTTTGTATCAAATGCCAGTGACACAAGCAACCCGTCCACCCTGCTGTTGAACAGTGTGGAGACACAAGCAATTTCTTGTATTACAGATTCCTGAGACTGGCTTATTATCAGACCATAGCCATTTTTATTGGTAATATTCTCCATTCCTGCAATTACTGTTGCCATAAAGTAACTATTGAGCTTAGGAACAACAACACCTATAGTATTTGTGTGCTTCAGACGCAGATTGCTGGCAAACTTATTTCGCTGATAGCCCATTGAACTGGCAACTGACAATATACTCTTCTTTGTTTCGTCTTTCACATAAGGATGATCCATCAATCCTCTGCTTACTGTGGAAGGCGAAATATTCAGAGCTCTGGCCACGTCGTATATAGTGACCTCTTTGTTACTCTCCATTTTTTTATTGTTAAACAAAAATAAATTAAAAAATAGAGACAAAGAATCTCTTTAACTTATTTCTGCAATCGTTTGCAGTAATTAACTTAATCATCTTCAATATTTGATTAATTTGACTATTTTTATTTGCTACTTTCCACTTTTGTGCATCTTTGAGACAAAAAGTATTTTTTCAGGAGAGTATTAATTCTAAGGATAATAACTTAATTACTTCAGACATCTCGTTCAATGGTAAAAATTAAGCAAATTATGTCTGCATCAAAAATAAGAACGGTTTTAGTCTTTACTGTTCTCTTCTTCATTGCAATAACCGGGCAAAGTCAGAAAATTGCTTCATTTGAGGTCGAGTTAATAAAACCAACCTATGGACTTGATATTCCTGTCAGCGTTGTTCTTAATGATGTGACATTTGTTTCAGACACACTTCTTGCTCTTTATGAGGTTAATGGCAATAAAAGAACTATTGTCCCTTTCCAGGTTGAAAATGGCAGTTACCGCACACTTCACTGGATCGTGAAAACTGGCAATGAATCAGGGAGCAGCCATTTATTTGAGCTTGTTAAAAGCAAAACAAAACAGCCTGAAAATGTCAGGGCAATAATAAATAATGGAGCATTGACAGTTAGATCAGGAGAAAGTAATCTTCTTCAATACTATTTTAAAACAGTTTATCCCCCTGCAGGGGTTGACACAGTTTATAAGAGGAGTGGCTTTATTCATCCTCTTTGGGCTCCTCACGGACAGGAACTTACCCGGATCCAGCCTCCTGACCATTATCACCATTATGGTATCTGGAATCCATGGACGCATGTTTTGTATGAAAGAGACACTATCGATTTCTGGAATATAAACCTTAAGCAGGGAACTGTGCGTTTTGCCAAATTCATTTCAGTTGAGAACGGTGCAGTTTTTTCGGAATATAATGTTTTACATGAGCATGTGGTTTTAAAAAAGGAGAGCACCGGGAAAGTTGCAATAAATGAGTTACTAAGTGTCAGAGTATATCTGCTTCAGAAAGATCCGGATAGTTATTTTGTAGATTTCAATATACAACTAAATTGTGCAGGTGAAAATCCGGTAAAACTTCTTGAATACCGGTATGCCGGACTGGGATGGCGTACAACCGAAAAGTGGACAAACAAAAACAGTGAGGTTCTGACTTCAGAAGGCAAAACAAGAAGAGATGCCGATGGTTCCAAAGCTCGATGGTGTATTGTCCAGGGAAATATTGACACTGATTATGCAGGTATTGTTATGATGTCATATCCGACAAATTACAATTATCCTGAACCATTAAGGATTTGGCCTGAAACTCAGAATGGGCGAGGTGACATGTTTGCAAATTTCTGTCCTACTAAGGATATGGACTGGTTATTGATTCCCGGCAAAAATTATAACCTTAGATACAGGTTTTTGGTCTTTAATAACCCCCAATCAGCCGAAAAAGCTGAAAGTGCCTGGTACTATTTTGCTAATCCTCCCAAAGTAACTATAAGGTAGACAAACTATAATTACAGAATAATGAAAAGAAGAAATTTCATAACCAAATCAATTACTGCCGCAACGGGGACTATTATAGTGCCAACCATTGTCCCGTCATCAATATTTGGAAAAACAGCTCCCAGCAATAAAATAAATATTGGACAGATAGGTTTTGGAAGAATAGCCATGACCCATGACCTTGCTGAGACTCTGAAATATGATTCGGCAAGAGTCATTTCAGTTGCTGATTTTGATTCAAACAGGGCAGCAAAAGGCAAGCTGTTTATTGAGAGTTATTATACAAAAAAGAGCGGCAAATCGGGTTATGTGAATGTAAAAACTTATGGCAACTATCAGGAAATACTTTCTGATAAAAATATTGATGCTGTAATCATCTCAACACCTGACCACTGGCATTCACAACCAGCTATTGAAGCTGCACTTGCAGGAAAAGATATATATGTACAGAAGCCTACATCTCTGACAATAACTGAGGGGCGTTTATTGTGTGATGTTGTAAAAAAGAAAGGTGTTATTCTGCAGGTAGGAACACAGCAGCGCTCAATGCCTCAGTTCAGGATTGCAGCCGAACTTGTCAGAAATGGCAGAATAGGAAAACTGAAAACAGTTAAGATTGGTCTGCCCGGGGATCCTTCAGGACCTCAGGCACCAGAGATGCCAATACCCGGAAACCTTAATTATGATGCATGGCTAGGTTCCACACCTGAAGTATATTACACCGAGATCCGCGTTCATCCGCAAAACAGTATGACCGACCGGCCCGGATGGCTTCGCTGCGAACAATTTGGTGCAGGGATGATTACTGGCTGGGGACAACATCATTTCGATTCGGCAGCCTGGGGCATGGATACAGAATTAACAGGTCCTGCTGATATTGAAGCTGTTGCTCAGTTTCCAAAATCCGGACTTTGGGATGTTCATGGCGATTTCATGGCAAAAGCTGACTATAAAAACGGAATAACTATGCTGACGAGTGGGGCATACCCTAACGGAATAAGGTATGAAGGAACAGATGGATGGATATTTGTGACACGCGGATCTTATACAGCATCACCCACCGACCCTGTTATTTCAGGAAAAAATACCAAAGCGCTTGATGCCGGTGATCCCAGAATACTTTCATCTGTGATAAAAGAAAATGAGATACATCTGTATGTCAGCGATGAACAACATGGTAACTGGATAGATTGTATTAAATCACGTAAACAGCCGATTTCGCCTGTTGAGATAGGCCACAGAGCATGTAGTGTCTGCCTCGTCACCCATATCGCAATGAAGCTGGAACGTAAACTTAAATGGGACCCGGATAATGAGAAATTTGTCAATGACAATGAAGCAAATTCGATGCTATCCCGGCCTCAGCGTGCACCATATGGTACAAACTATATCAAAATGTAAAATAATAAATGATGAAAAGAAATCTGATTTATCCTCTTTTGTTAATTGGAGGTTTAATGATCTCGCTGTCACTAAATGCAGCAAAAATAAATGCAATAAGAGTTGGTTCTAAAATTAATGTCACAATAAATGGTAAGTATTTTACCAGCTATATTTTTTCTGAAGATGAGAAATATCCTTTTTTTTACCCGGTAAACGGACCAGGATCTGGAGGCTCGGTCACTTCAATGCGGAACGCAGAATACCCTCATCACAGCTCGCTTTTCTTCGGATGCGATATGGTTAACGGAGGTAATTACTGGCAGGAAGGACTTGAACGAGGAAGGATCATCTCTGTAAATGCAGAGATAGCAAGAGAGGGAGGTGACTCAGTAATCATTACTGATGAATGCATTTGGAGCAGGCCAGGTGCATTATCACCTGTAAGGGATACCAGAAGGATAATAATCACTTCTCCTTCACCCGACATTAGTCAGATTGATTTTGAAGTTATTATGGAGACCCTGATGGATGTTCATATTAAGAAGACCAATCATTCTTTATTCAGCGTAAGAATGGCTGCTGACCTCTCTGTTAAAAATGGTGGTACATTGATCAATGCTGAAGGAATAAAGAGTGAAAAAGAGACTTTCGGCATAAAATCAGCATGGATGGATTTTTATGGAAAACGGGGAGAAATAATTGAAGGGCTCGCTATTATGCAGCACCCACTTAATCCATGGTACCCTTCCCCCTGGTTTACACGCGACTATGGATTCATGTCACCCACTCCAATGTTCTGGCCTGAAACAGGGGAAGAAACTTTTATGAAAAAAGGTACACTATTACGCCTGAGATACCGTGTTATTGTTCATTCAGGTGATACCAGACAGGCAAAGATTGCGGATCTTTTTGATAAATACAAAAATGAAAAATAAGATGAATCTCATGTTTTAAATCTTCATCATTTTCTCTAATTATAAATGTTCCAGGAGCCTCTATATCAGCACTATTCCCTCTCTTCAATTATTTCCGGCTCCCTTTCTCCCCATCTCTCTGTTATCCACCTCTCTACTGTCCCTTACTTTCCTGTAACTGCAATCCTTCTGACCACAATAACTGCATGTATAAGGATTATATTCAACATTCTCACCAATACCAATAATACCGCTTGTTGACTTTACAGGGTCCATAAGAGCAGAGTGTGTCAACTTTATTCCGCAAAAATTATCCGGAATAAGCTTAAATAATTTATGTTGCTCTGCTACATCCCAACTGCAATATCCTGGACTGTACCGGTTGGTTATTTTTTTTCCTGAAGAACTGACTGAATTTTCAAGAAAGCCCTGCATCATATCTGCAGCAGCCTCAACAATCTGACTTCCAATGATGTCATAAATAAACCCATTTAGAAGATCGCACTCCTTCATTGCTTTCCTGCTCCTGATTCCTATCTCTTCTCCAGCAGTGCAAAGAAACAGAGCTACAGATTCTGATTTACTCAGCTGCCGAAATACAATCTTCCTGATATCGAAGTTTATATTATTGATTTCTATTGATTTATTTCTGACATTAAACTTTAAACCATCATAAATAATATATTCAGCCCTGATATTGCAGATCTTTCCGGTTTCCTTCAACAATTTATCAATAAGTTCTGAGACTATTTCATGCTCCTCCCCTTCCTGGTAACCCAGTATGCTCTCAATCTGAGAAACTTCAAGCCTGAGGTCAGAAAGTTCAAATTGAAATGTTGATTTATTCATTTTAAGAAGAGGTACAATTTAAACTCATGTTTAATGATTTAAAGCACCGGCCTCTGTAACTATTCTCTGTACTATTGATTCCCATCCAAGCGTCATAAGGTGAATTCCATGCACTCCTCTCTTTTGTTTTACAGAATCAATAAGTTCGAGGACAATCTGGACTCCTTCTTCTGGTGCGTCATTACCGGCATCTTTCATCCTTTTGAGTATTTTATCAGGAAGATTTACACCTGGAACTTTTGTATGAAGGTACTCTGCAATATTATAACTTTTAAGTGGTGCAATACCTATCAGAATAAAGACCTTATCAAGGATATTCCTCTTGTCAAGTTGTTCAAGCCAGAGGTCAAGCTTATCTGTGTCAAAAATAAGATTTGTCTGAAAAAACTGTGCCCCGGCATTAACTTTTTTATGATCCTTAATTGCCTGGAGACTTGGATCAGAAGCAAAAGGGGAGGTCGCAGCACCCAGGAAAAGTTTTGGCGGGTTCTTTATTATTCTTCCATCAAGATAGATACCCTCATCCCTCATTCTCCTAAGTATCCATAACATTTGTACCGAGTCAATATCGATAAAGTTCATATCGCCTGTCGGAGAAGGCCCAACTCTTGAACTATCACCTGTGATACACAAGACATTATTAATTCCAAGTTCATTTACTCCGATAATTTCAGACTGCAGGCCGCATCGTGTTGTGTCGCGTGCTGCAATCTGCAGAACAGGTTCCACTCCGTTTTTATAAGCTACATTACAACAAGCAATACTTGACATCTTTGGATGTGCCGAGGAAGAATCAGTAAAGTTAATTGCTGTGACATAGGGTTTTACCAATTCTATATCTCTTATCAGTTTACCTGTAACTGCACCTAACGGCGGTGTTACTTCTGTGGCAACAACAAATCGGCCTGAACGCAGCTCCTTTTCAAGTTTTGATACTGGTTCACCGTGTGCCGGTGGATGATATTCAGAATCTCCATTCCACCAGACGGGTTGTCTGACTGTTTTAAAAACAGAGTCCCATGCTGTTTTTTTTTCTATTTCGTTTTTTGAAAAGAGACCTTTTAAGAAGTATCCAGTTCCTGTTTTTCTGATCTGCTTTACAACATCGCCCCAGGTTTCAGTACCGACTTTGTTCCAGTCAAGGGGAGGCAGAACTTCAAGAAGCATCTCTTCTCTGCCGGTTTTTTGTGCCCGCTTGTAGATACAATACCATACACATTTGCGCGATTCGTCAATGTAACAGTTTTTTGCAGGTGTCACACCCCCGCAGGGACCATTTCTCATTCCTTTCGGACACTCCATAGGGCATATAAATGCCGTCTCCTGGAGCAGGCAATTTCCACACATGCGACATCCAAAAAGCGGACCTTTTACACCCAGTTCAATTTTTCCAAGAAACCTCCTGCCAAATGATTCTCTCTTAAAAGGATAGAAGGCTGGTTGCCAGCGACGGACAGGTTTAATAACAGACATTTTTTCTTAACTGGAAATAATAAAGGTTTTATTGGCGGCTTTGAAAGTACCCGACAAACCTTATTGCATAATCATCCCTTCCTAATACAAGGTCAGTGGCCCTGACTGTTGCAGTTATTTTTTCAGGATTAGCAATAGGGCATGTCAGACCATTAAGGATTGACAAAGCCATAAATGACATATTTAGGGTTTCTCTGTCAGGCAAGCCAAATGAGATATTGCTGGCACCCTGGGTAATGTTAAGACCAAGTTTCTGATGCACCAGCCGGGTTGTTTCAAGTGTAACCAGGCATGCCCTTGGATCAGCACTGATAGCCATGGCCAGGGGATCAATTATCACATCTTCCTCTTTTATTCCTGCCTTGACCGCTCTTTCAAGTATTTTTCCGGCAATTGCCAGTCGTTTATCCGGATCGTGAGTTATTCCATCATCATCCATCGTTAAACCAATGATTGCAGCTCCATATTCAGCTGCAATGGGGAGAAGAGCTCTCAATGATTTCTCTTCCCCGTTAACAGAATTTATCAGGCACTTGCCTGACGCAACTTTAAGTGCAGCTTCGATGGCTTTGGGATTTGGAGAATCGAGACAGAGAGGAATATCGAACATCTCCTGGATCTTAAGAACCGTTTCAGGAAGCAATTTTACATCATCAACTCCCGGAAATCCTACATTAACATCAAGTACATCAGCACCTGCTTTTATCTGACTTTCTGCTAATTCAAGAACATAATCGAAATTATGATCCTGAAGAGTAGTTACCAGTTTTTTTCGTCTTGTCGGATTAATGCATTCACCTATAATAACTACCGGTCCACTGGTATCAATAATTACCTTTATGGTTTTTCCTGAAAGTATTGTTTGCATATTCCTGCCTGTAACCTATGAAACAAGTTGCTTTAAATAATTAACAGCTCCCTGTGGATCGGGGGAATAAAAATCTGCCCCTATCTTTTCACAATATTCATGTGTAACAGGTGCTCCTCCAATAAGAATCTTTGAATTTGAATTCTTTTCTTTTATGGCAATAACTGTTTTTTTCATATTCTCCATAGTGGTCGTCAGCAGAGCTGATAGACCTACAACAGCATCCGGATTCTCTTCGAGCGCTTTAAGGAATTTTTCTGTACCTACGTCCACTCCCAGATCAATGACTTCCCATCCTCCCCCTTCAATCATCATAGCCACAAGGTTTTTTCCAATATCATGAAGATCACCTGAAACTGTTCCTATAATGAATTTACCTTTTCTCTTTGTTTCACCTGATTGAAAAAAAGGTTTCAAATGTTTCATTGCACTGCTCATTGCTTTAGCAGCCATAAGCATTTGAGGAACATATATCTCTTTTCTGCTGAACCTGTCACCGACAGCTGCCATTGCAGGGATGAGAGCATTCTCCAAAATCTCATCAGGTTTATTTCCTTCATCAAGAGCCCTTTTTGTAAGTTCATCAGCTCCATCCTGACCTTTCATATCAGGGGGATAGGGTGATCCTTTATCTGTTTTACCGGATTCTACACACCGGGAAATCTGTTTCAATATTTCACTCATATTTATAATGATTTATTAATATAGTAAAGTTGTTAATTGTTTTTCAAATTTAACGTATAGCTCTTTATGAATTTCAAATTTAATTGTTTTTTTTATTTCTGCAACCGATTGCGGATACAGAGATGTTTTAAGTCATGATCTCTTTTAAAAAATACATCTGAAGCAAAAAAATACAAACTGCTGACTTTGAGTAATTTATAATAAGTTCTGAAATCTGGGCAGAAATAAACCCCGGACATTAGATAAATTCAAATCATCCCATTCATAAGAAGTGATACAACCTTTATTTCTTAAGATTTCAAAGTACTATGTTTAATTTTGGCAGACATTAAGATCCTGCTATTCTGATTTTTTTAACTTTATGCAATTAAAGATTCTATTTAAATGAATAAACAAACCATCCTGATGAGATTATTTGCTTCCATATTTATATGTATCAGTACTTTTAACTCTGTATCTGCGCAGAGTAATATTACGGGTATATTCAGAAACCACATGGATATTGGCAATCCTGTTAATAAAGGATCTGTAAAATTCAATGAAACAGAACAATCTTATATTCTCAGAGGAGCAGGATACAACATTTGGTTTGAAAGGGATGAGTTTAACTATCTTTATAACCAGGTAACAGGTAATTTCATTTTAACAGCAAATTTCAGTTTCGCCGGTAAAGGGACAAACAAACACAGGAAAACCGGCTGGATGATAAGATGGACAACAGACGAAAAATCCCCTCATATATCGGGTGTTATTCATGGTGATGGACTGACAGTTTTGCAATGGCGCAGTACTGAAGGAGCCTTGATGAAAGATCCTCAGGATCAGATATCAGCTCCTGATACTGGTTATACGGTAATCCAAATAGAAAGGGAAGATAATACTATTATTATGAGGGCCGCTAAGCAGGGCAATCCATTAGAAGTTATTGGTTATCATAAATTTAGCAACCTTCCCGATGAGGTTTTAGCCGGCTTGTTTATATGTTCCCACGATCCATCCGTAACTGAAGAAGTCAAGGTCTGGAATGTAAGAATAGACAAACCTGTTGCAGATGATTACAATTCAGGTAAATCAGGGTATCCCGGCTGCAGGCTTGAAACAGTAGATGTTTTTAATGGCAAAAGGAAAATTATATTTGAAAAACCCGGCAGGTTCGAAGCTCCAAACTGGATGCCAGATGGTAAAAAACTACTCTTCAATATGGATGGTTCTTTATATACAATTCCGGTTGCTGGAGGGGAGATAAAAAAACTTAATACTGGATTTGCCAACAGGATTAATAATGATCATGGAATATCATTTAACGGAAAACTTCTGGCCATAAGTCATCAGAGAGAAGGGTCCCCCGGAGGTGGATCAACTGTTTATGTTCTTCCACTCAAAGGAGGAAATCCGAAAATAATCACCAAAGATTCTCCATCATACTGGCATGGATGGGCCCCAAATAATAAAGAGGTAATATATGTTGGACAGCGAAATGGGAAAAAAATATATAATATCTATAAAAATTCAATTGCAGGAGGTGAAGAAGTTGCCCTTACCAATATAGGTGAAGGGGAACATGTAGATGGGTGTGAGTATTCACCCGATGGAAAATATATTTATTATAACGGGAGTCATTCAGGAACCATGCAACTCTGGAGAATGAATCCTGACGGATCAGGAAGGGAACAGCTTACTTTTGATGAATATTTCAACTGGTTCCCTCACATTTCACCTGATGGTAAGTGGATTGCTTTTATCTCATTTCCATCTGACATTGAGAAAAACAGCCATCCATCGTTGAAAAGGGTTTTATTAAGGCTGATGCCCGCCGCTGGGGGCAAACCAACAGTGATTGCATATCTCTACGGCGGACAGGGTACTATCAATGTACCTTCATGGTCTCCCGACAGTAAACAAATAGCCTTTGTAAGCAATTCAGGAAAATAGTTTTTCAGGTATAAAATCCATTCGTATAATCTTTGTATTTAAAATTCTTTTACTTTACAACCAGGATAAAATGCAATAATATAGTTATGGTTACAGGTATTTATAAAATATTATCCATACTGGCATTCGCAGTACTTTATTTGTTTACTGCAATAATTGTCGTTATAATTATTGTTCTATCATGGTTAAATGCAAAAGCAGTGATCCGGTTTACCACCAGTCTATGGGCAAAAACAGTCTTTCTGATAATCCTGAAAAATCTAAGGATAAAAGGAAGGGAAAATATTGACCGGAATGAAAGATATATTTTAATCGCCAATCATGCCAGCCTGTTTGATATTGTTGCTATAATGTCATTTTACCCGGAGGTATCATGGTTTGGCCATGAAAGGCTTCTTAAGATTCCCGTTTTCGGAGGACTCTTAAAAAAGAATGATTATGTGCCTTTTAAAGAACCTACGATCAAAAATACAAGGCATATGCTTGAGCAACTGATCCAGAAAGCTAATGATAAGACCGTTGCAATCTTTCCTGAAGGGACCAGAACACTTAATGGAGAAATAAATCCCTTTTTTAAAGGATTCATTTACTTGTTCAGGACAAGGGAAATAGGGATTCTGCCGGTAACATTGAATGGTTTCTATAACCTTAAACCAAAGAATAGATTTTACATAAATTTTAATTCGGAGCTTGAAGTTATCATTCATAAACCAATCACAAAAGATGAATTGATCAACAAAAGCGACATAGAAATAATTGACACCGTAAAAAAAGTAATTGAATCCGCTTATCTTCGAAAAGAAGAAAGCCTTAACCAAACAAACCAGGTATGCAAAATGACAAATGGGTTTTCATTGTAAATCCTATAGCAGGCAATGGGTTCGGGCTAGCTATTGTCCCGGTGATAAGGGAGATGATCAATAAATTCGAAGTTGATGCGGAAATAGTCTTTACCGAACGGTATGGACATGCAAGTGATCTCTCCAGAGAATATTCTGAAAAAGGATTCAGATATATAATTGGAGTAGGTGGAGACGGAACAATGAACGAACTTGCCAGACCACTTGTAAATAAAAGAGATATTACTGTCGGGATTATTCCTGCCGGGACAGGAAATGACTTTATCCAGATACTGGGTTTCCCGGGGCGTTTTGAAGAAAAGGATTGGGATATTTTTTTTAAAAAGAAGAGTATTCCTATGGATGTCGGAAAGGTAAACGGAATGATCTTTCTGAATGGAATGGGCCTGGGGTTTGATGCACAGGTTGCAGCCGAAAATTATACAGAACCGGGCCAGGTAAAGAAAGGAGGAGCACATAAATATATTTGGCATATAATCAAGACACTCCTTTTCTTCCGTGAAAAAAAGATGATAGTCATTTCTGAAAAAGGCAACCATGAAACTGATTGTTTTATTAATACAATTTCAATAGGCAGAAGGTTTGCAGGAAGCTTTTTCCTTACTCCAAAAGCCATCGCAAATGATGGATTATTGGATGTATGCATGATAAAAAGATTGAATCTTTTTCAACGATTCGGTATTCTTCTTAAGGTGCCTTCAGGATCACATATTACTGACAGGAAGGTAAATTATTATCAGACTCAAAAAATTGATCTCGAGTTTAATGAAAATGTCCCTTTTCATGTGGATGGGGAACTGAATTTTTCGAAAAATTTTAGTGTGAACTTATTACCAGCTGCCCTTAATATAATCTACAATCCTGATGGAAATCATTTCTTCAGTAAACCATAAGATAGCCAACAGGTATACAGTCTTTTTTGACCTTGACGGGACTCTAATTTCTGCAAATAGTGGTTCATCATTGGTCAGGATGGCATATAAAAAGCGTATAATGAACCGTACCGGGCTTTTAAAGGCAATATATCTCTCAGTGCTGTACAGGTTTAAGCTTATGGATACTGTTAAAATAATAAACAGCATGGTCTCCTGGGTTGAAGGAATTCCTGAAAAAACAATATCTGAATTATCATCTGAAGTATCTTCAAAAATTCTTATTCCTTCAATAAGGCAGGAAGTGTTATCAGAAATGAAAATTCATAGAGATAAAGAAGCACAAGTTGTAATACTCTCTTCCGCTATAAAACATATATGCATAGAAGTTGCAGCGCATCTCAGAATAAATGATATTCTCTGCTCAGATCTTGAAATTGAAGATGGTTTATTTACGGGACAACCTTTGGGACATCTCTGCTTTGGCGAAGAAAAAGCTAAAAGATTAAAAGAATATTGTGATAATAATAACACCTCCGTAGTTGATGCCTGGTACTATGGTGATTCGATACCGGATTTACAGGCACTAAATGTTGTTGGACACCCTGTCTGTGTTAACCCGGATAGAAAGCTCTCAAAAGCAGCACTGAAAAATGGATGGAGAATATGCTACTGGCATTAACGATTTTCCATGCCAGTAAGACTTTTAATCAAATCAACTTCTTCCTGCTTGTAAGGAGTCCCATCTGTTCTGAAAATTTCATGGAACCATAGTTCTGGCTCACTGCCGTCTGGCATTGGTGTATCCCAGGCATATTTCGTATTTGTCTTTCCTGAAACAAGCCCCCAGTTTATAGCACCAATATTTTGTCTTTTAAGTATCGGCATGATATTGGAAAAAAGACTGTTATTTCTTCTGGCCATATACTCTGTACATACCAATGGACGGTTATGTAACTTAAGAGAATCAATCATGATCTGGTGATTTATCTCATTTGCATAATTATGATATGTTATTACATCTGAATGAGTTACCTGAAATGCATTAAGCTCTTTAAGACCGTGGCTCCATACACCGCAAGAAAGTGGCTGTGATGGATTAACAGCTCTTCCCCATTCAAAAGATTTTTCCAGAAGAGGTAATGATCTGTTCCCATATTTTGAGTTACCAGGTTCATTATACATATCCCAGATAACAATCCTTTGATCATTCCTGAAAAAAGTAAGTACATCTTTTACATATACTTCAAGCAGATTTATTAATCCGGGATCTGAGAAAATAAGATCCCCGGGATCTCTTACCCAGCCTGAATTATGAACGCCTGGTTTGGGGTCAGGTTGTCTGCCTGCCTTGTAAGTTGGATTCCAGCAGTCATCGAAGAATACAAAAATTGTTTTAATTCCATGTTTACCCGCTATCTCAAGATACTCATTCATACGCTGTTTAAATCCCTCTCTATCAACTTCCCATGCAAGATGATGCAGATAAACTCTCATGCAATTCATCCCAATAGCTTCAGCCCAACCAAGTTCCCGGTCGATAGTTGTTCTGTCAAAAGTTTCCGCCTGCCACATTTCCAGCTGGTTGATAGCTGAACTTGGTATAAAATCGCAACCTCTCAGCCATGGTTGACTTTTACCCCATTCCTGCGCCTTCTCAATACTCCACAAACCTGTATCTTTAACATCCTGGTTGGTTCTTCCGGAAGAATTACAGGAGGAAATAACAATTGCAACACCTGATAAAAGAAGTAATAAATAATTTCTGCAACTCATAGCATATCTCGGTTTTGGTTCAACAAATAAGGATTTAAAAATACATCTTCACTTTGAGAATACCCACTCAAAAAAAATTATTTAATGAATAGTATGTAATAAATCTGAAGGGATTGGTCATTGCAATATGTAATTATCAACCAGAATTTCACCCCACACTACGTCTAAAAATGGTTTTCCTCCTTTCATCCCAACATTACCGAATCCAGTCTCTGTTGAAATGAAACTGGTAAAATCACCTGCCTTAGAATTAATCAGCATTGACTTTTCAACCGCATCATATCGCACACCTGTTAAAGCCTGAAGCATTGAATAGCCAGACATTGCCCGGGCATACCAGTGACCGCATTCATATTCGTCGAAGGGATTTCTGACTTTCCCGTCATATCTGTTGCGGCAGGTCCTGACTATTTCCAGACCTTTTAACACTTCTCCCATTAACATGAGATGAGATGCAACCTGATATTCAATACCTGTCCATACCTCATTACTATAAACAAAGGGGAGGGAAAGTTTATCACCCTTGGGCCAGCTGCATAATAATAATCCTCCCTCATTACCAAAGGCATATGAGGGACGTTGAGGATTGTAGTGATCCGATAGGTTTCTCCTGAAATTATATTTGTAAACCGAATTCAGATGGCTGATAACCTTAACAGAATCCACCACATTTTTCAGACCACATACCTCTGCTATCCATGCTCCGAGAACCCCATCGGAAAGACATCCTTTGCCATACTGGTATTTAGGTCCTTCATCCTGTAAAAGTTTTAATGCCTCTTCAGAGTAACTTGTATTAAAGGCTGTTACAGAACCTTTTACGGGATCAGGGGCGTTCAATCCTTCCCATTGTATTTTCTGGATAAAATATTCCCCATCGTATAATAGTGTCTCCATGGCATTTTTGCCTTTAACATAAAGAGCTTCATATTTTGATATATCCTCTCCAAGATATTTTCCCATTTCCGATATAGCTTTTAATGCTCCCAGGTAGAAACTTGTGCACATTCCATCTGGTCCCCAAAATTCTATATCATAAGTATTATGATGTGGTTCTTCAGTTGTACCTGTTAAACGCGGATCCCATGTTATTATAGAATAATCCATGCTTTCAACTACTTTTGGATAGATCTTCTTCAACCACTCCATATCGCCACTTATATGCCAGTCGCGGTAGACTTTCATTATACCTCCAAGTTGTCCGTCGGCTGCAGAATGAAAAGTTGAAGCAACCGGCCTGATTGGTAATGCCGATCTGAATGTCTGATGACCCGCTTTATCCTGGCTCGGAAAAAATTCAGTTTCACGAAGAGTCCTTTCGAGTTTTGGAAAAAGGTGAGGTATTGCCTGTGCATAGTTCCATACATGGGTGCAGGAACCTGCACAACAACCTGAATTATCACTGCATCCTTCAAAATTCCAAAGCTTTCCGTCGGTTTGCCTCAAAACAGTTGGAGATTTCAGAATGGTAAGGTTTGCAGCTATTGCCTCAACAACCTCCGGAGGAAGGGTTGTATTATAAAAAGAGTCCCGGAACAGTTGCGATTTACGAAGAAGATCTGTGTAGTTTATTTTCCAGTAATTAACAACCTCTGTCAGACTGGCAAATTTACCTGAGTACCAGGGTTTATAAAACGGATCTTTACATGAACAGTTAGTATCTGTACATTTGTCATCCGGCACCTCCTTAGAATCTTGCCCGAACCTCAAATTCGTCTCGGGAACATACCAGGTCATCATCAGCCTTATTACTTTTGTTCCACCCGGATTTATTGTAAATGGGACAAAGAGCGATGCACCAGGAGCTTCTGAATCAACAGGAGGATTGCTTTTTGGCTCTCCATTCATAATGGTATTCCATGTCATAGTAAGAGGATCCCACCATCCACCTCTGAACCAGCAATGATCAACAACAGTTCCAGGCTCATTAGTAAAAATAGCAAAAGCGCCATTCTTTTCAGGATTCTCTTTTGTATCCTCCTGGGATAATACAAATCCTCCGGAAATGGATTTTATGGTAGCTTTTCCCCCTGGCTGTCTCATAAAATTTTTTGAATTATATGAGAAGAGGGCATCCAGTTTTGAACTGCCGGTATTTTTAAAGGAGTACTCTATAGCTCCAACTGGCAGGCTCGAATTATCAGCATCTGTCGGAATAAACGGACTCCAGCCTGTTATTTCAACCTCCATTGGAATATCATTGTCAGTCAGTGTTATGACAGCGAATGGGAACCTGGCCAGAAACTTTGCATTTTCAAACCGTGGCAAGCCATAACTTGCTCCGGGTGATCCATTTGCGGAATTAGGTTGACCTGATTTCTTCCAGTCCGGAACCTGTCCTTCCAGAACCTTGGTCCCGTTTTCGACTCCCTTAACAGTTATTGCTCCAAACATGCAGGGTTCATTGAAAACTTCAGGCCGATTCCTTACTGACATATTGGATATTGCCCCGGTTCCCTCAATACAGAACATACCGGCACCAATTCCCCCGACCGGAAACGCTATCCGATCGAGATTTTTTCCTGTATAATAACTATTAAAAACATGGCCCGGATTAACACTTCTGACTTTCTTCGGAGAACATGAACAAAGTATAAGTGTACAGATTGATGTAATTCCGAGGCAAACAATAATTACTCTTTTCATTATTGGTTCTAAGTATTTCAGAATGAATGTAAAACAATCTAGTTTACTTCAAGTTCGCGCCATGCAGGGAATAACGGGTATTTAGCATGAGGATCAGATTGATACCAGTAACATACAGATGCAATATCTGATTTCTGGGCAAGGTATCTTCCCCCCTGGCGCCATCCCAGGTCCTGAATGGTTATTTTCAAATCCTTGTCAAACCTTACAGGATCCATTATGTGCCACCTGTATAGTCCGAATCGTTGCCTGATATTATAGAGCCCGTCACCCCGGATAACCTGGTGCAAACCTGCATAAGGTGTGCAAAACTCGGTATAGTTTCTCTCTTCAACACCTGCAGCATTTTTCTTTCTGGTATCAAAATTATAGGATCCGCAAAAATAGTCTTCAGTTCCAGTTCCGCAAATAGTTGGAAACTTGGTATCGCCATCAATAAAAAACTTTATTTCGCCTTCACCCCACCAGCCATTATTATTTACCGCCCAGGCTAAATATACACCAACATAATGTCCCTTTCCTTTTATACCATCTACGATTGTATAATCGGAGGTAAGATTAGGATTAAGTCTGCGGAACTGTGCATGGAAATATCCTGCATCAGCCGGTACGTCTGTCAATGTATAATCTATCTGATAATACAATGTCATCTGATCTGCATCTCCTATGTTTTCCATAGTGATCCTGCATTTTTTTCTGAAAGGCATCACCCAGTAACAGTTAAAAGCACTTCCCGGATTTACGCATATAGCTGATGATACGAGTGGAGAGTATTGGTTCCACCCCATTCCAAAAAAATCTCCAACCGGACATTCCACAGAAGGTTCTGTTTCATCATCCCAGTAAATACGCAGAATTGAATATCTCCATATTCCTGCTGGTGTCATCCAAATGTGCTGAATAGCACCGGGTCCCTCTATTTCTGCCATTGTAAATGTTTCACCGGCTTTAATCCTTACATAAGGATTCACCTTCCATCCCTGGCCCAGGTCACGGGCAGCATTAAAGGCATTAGCTGTATTGGGTTTATCTTTATCTGCAGGATTAGCCATACCGGCTTTGCCTTTTTCTCCTGAGAAATTCTCAGGACTTATAGAACGGGATTTTGCATCGGACAACCTGTAGAGGTTTCCCATATTCATATCAAGTCCGTTAAACTTGTTCTGCGAATAAGCCACTACGGGCATTATGGCTATTAATAAGGCTGATAAAAATTTCCTTTTCATTTTTGGTCTTTTTTAGTTCAAATTTCAACTCACTTAAAATTAAACATTACCATTCAATTGACAAATTAAATTTTAATAAAAGCCTCCTTGACTAATAAGCCTCAATGGTACATGGCTAAAAACTATCCGACCTTTTATAATTTTATGCCTAATTGTAATGACACATAAAAGATCCAAAACGTTTGAAAATCAATGAGGGTCTATTTATGGTTCCTGATACACATTTCAATCTATATTAAGAAACTATTGAGTAATTTTAAATACCAGATGAAAACTTTTAAGCTATAGCGATCATAAATGCAATGTAACATAACCGGACTTATTTTAACAGGCCCAAAATATTAATGCTCATAAGATTTGTTAAATATTTTGATATGATTTTTTTTTAACAGATATTGCCCCTAGTTTTATTTAAAAATCTAAAACCATTAAAGATGAACTCAAAAAAAGTATTTCTCGTTTTTGCAGTCTCAATAATATGTCTATTTGCATTTGGACAAACTGGCAATCAGCCAGAAAACACCGGTGTTTTAAAGGCAGGCATTGCAAAAATAGATATCACTCCGGAGAGTCCGGTTAAACTTTATGGATACGCCTCAAGGAAAACCCTCTCTGAAGGAATTCATGATCCACTATCAGCAAGGGTTGTAGTTTTCGAAAATAATGGTAAAAAAATTGTATTAATCTCATCCGACCTGGGATCATATGGAGGAGAAGTCTTTTCGACTATACAAAAGAGCATACTTGATAAATTCAACCTGAAAGATTCCGAACTATTTCTGTCTACAATTCATTCCCATAGTTCACCCATATTATCGCTTGATGAAGAAAAAATGGATCTGAGCAACATCGAATATACCAAATCATTACAGAAAAAGTTATTAGCACTGGTAGCGGAAGCGATTAAAAATATAAGACCTGTGCATACAGGTACCGGGATAGGATATTCACCGGTGGGTTCAAACAGGCGTGAAATGAAACCAGATGGGTCAATCACTCTGGGAAGAAATCCTTACGGACCAACTGATAAAGAGGTTTTGGTAATGAAGATTACAACTCCTGACGGAACACCTGTTGGAGCTCTCTATGATTATGCTACACATTCGACTTCACTGGGTGCCCGAAATATGCAGGTCAGCGGTGATGTGTTAGGTCTGTCAGCCCAGTTTGTGGAAAAAATACTGGGAAAAACCGTTATTTCTCCGGTTTTTGCAGGTGCATCAGCAAATATTGATCCATGGTACAGGGTTCTTCCTGAATTTAATAATGAACCGGGATGGATACCGGAACCTGTCTTACTTGGAACTTTACTAGGTGAAGAGGTTGTGACAGTTTTCAGGGGTATCAGGGAAGTAAAACCCGGAGGTGATATCAAAACTTCATCTGCAATATTGGATTGTCCGGCCAGAAAAAGAGAAGATAATAAAACCAATCCGGGAGAAGTCCAGAAAACAACTGTTCCGGTCAACATCACTGTGGCAAAGATCAGCGATGATGTGGCGTTTGTCGGTTTTAATGTTGAAATGCTTACAGAAATAGGCATGAAAATTAAGGCAGCTTCACCCTTTAAACATACTTTTATCATAACACATTGTAACGGCTCAAGCGGATATTTACCTCCGGCCGAACTTTACAAAGAAGGTGGTTATGAAATTACCACAACCCGTTTTGAAATAGGCTCAGCAGAAATGGTTGAAAAAAAGTGTCTTAGAATGCTGTATGATCTTAAGTAGTTACTCTGACATTTGGGGAGACAGCAGGTGAAACCGGCATACAAATTATATCTGTACATTCCTCTCTTTTTGCTAACCATACAACTATACGCAAAAGAGGATACTCCTCCATTAAGATTTGGGATAACTTATGGTTCAGGGAAGCAACAGTTTTTCCCTTTTAATAGTTCTGACTATCTTTATAATGTCAATGGCTATAAATTACTGATTAATTACCCCCTGAAAACCGGCTTTTTTACTTACGAATTGCAAATAGAGCCTTCAATCTATTCTGCAAAACACCAACTTTTAAATGAATATTATGTTCAACCCAAAGAGGGTTCAGATTACCTGCTTCAAAGGGAAATATTTACAAAAAGAAAAACAATTACCGAATATACTCTTAATGTCGGAATCCAGATGAGGTTCAATTTAAATGAAAGGTTGAGCTTTTTTGTTCTGGGAAGCATTGGTCCGATGATTTCAGACACAGAAACAGAGAGATTGGCGAAAGGGTTTGCATTCTCAGATATTATAGCCTGTGGTGTAGCCTGTAAAGTAAAGAATTTAATGTTTGAGGTAAGGCCGGGATTAAGGCATGTTTCAAATGCTAATATACAAAAGCCGAATAGCGGACATAATAGTTCAACTATTGATTTTAGTTTTTCATTTTTTTTGTAATCCGTGGTATTCATTAATATTGTTTTTCAAAATATTTGCATAAATAAGTCACTTTAAATAATATCCATAAATGTCCGCCAGGAGAACTATCTTAAACTATTACCGTAATCTCATATTCCACTTAACATTAATACTTATTTCCTCCCAAATAGCTTTTAATCAGAGTCTGCAGACTTCCGATACAGCTTTTGCTCATTCTGCATTTCCTTCTGATACAACTATTAATGAAATAACAGACCCAAAGGAGATAGTTGGTTTTTATCGGTCCGACTCTGTTTTTTCATTTCGCTCTGAGAAAGGGTATTTCCCGTCTTTACTTCACAATTTCGGTGAACAGGCAACTGCTCCTTTTCATTTTAAGGCAAAGGAATGGATGATAACCGGTGCTGCTTTAGGCATTACTGCTGCATTAGTTTATTACGATGGAGATATAGATGCCTGGGCAAAACCTATAAAAGAAAATCATGAATGGATAAATAAATCCTCACCTGTCATTACTGAATTTGGTAACAGGTATGGTGTCGGTATTGTTGGGGTGATTGGAACTTTAAGTGCAGCTTTCAATAAGCAGAAAGGAGTTCAGACAAGTTTGCTGGCTACGCAGTCGATGATCACATCAGGAGCCTGGGTCCAGTTAATTAAGCTGCTTACGAGCAGGGAGAGACCAAAAGGTGCATATTTATACAGCCAGACAGAGAGAGGTAAATGTTATCACCCTTTCGCAAGATTTGACAAGGAGGTAGCCTTTGGAAAATCAAATTTTGCTTTTGATGCCTTTCCTTCAGGTCACACTGCCCTGGCTTTTTCAATAGCGACTGTATTTGCTGAAAGATACAACAACACCCGGAGTGTACCTGTTTTTTGCTATTCAGCAGCAACACTTATAGGAGTAACAAGGCTGATAGAACATGAACATTGGGCTTCGGATGTTTTTGCTGGAGCCCTGATCGGATATATTTGCGGTAAACAGGTAGTGAAGCATTTTAATAACACACATCAGAACCCTGCCAGCAATCCATCATCAAAACCGGAAAATTTAACTGAACTTACTTTTATACAATATGGAAATCAGGTCGGATTATCCCTTAAATGGTAAAAGAGGGAGGTCATATAATCCGGCGAGTTCAGGAAATTCTTTCATCCATCTACTCTGGTTGAGCTACCTTACCACCTTTCTTCTGAGGAAATGTACCAGGTAATATTACGTTAATCAGTTTTTTTCCCCATAAACCAAGCTGAATTCCTGAAGCAAGTGATAAAAGACTTAAGACTATCGTAAGTAGATATAATTGTTCATTGGGTGCCACAAAAAAAAGTGCGACTGATAATGATAAAATAATCAGACTGAAAATTATTTTTACTCTTAGCAATGGTGTGGCAAGTGTCTTAAATCTGGTAAGTCCGTCAATTACCCCGGTAATTATTGCAAGTATCAGAGTAAAAGGGAAAACGAACACTGAGAAAACCATCACACTTTTCAATGTTTCAGCCTGAAAACCAGGAAATAATCGTAAAATTATTGCCAGTAATGGTATTGCAATGACAAGCGATTGCGAAAGATGAATAACAATCGGATGAAGATCAAAATTAAGTAACATTAATCTGTTGGGGGAAACTCGTTCCCTGTATGGTTCAAAAACTTTCCTGGGTAATCCGCAGGCAGGGCATACATCTCCAAGTTTATCAGCCTCCATAACAAATCCGCATGGCCGGCAACGTACAAGTTCTTTCATAATTGCAATAAATAATTAAGCTCTACAAATTTATTAATTTAGCTAATATCTCCAAATTCCCATACTCACCATCATGTGATAATGTACTATATTTATGAAGTGAGAAGTGTATGACTTGATTGATATCATGGATTTCTTCTCCTAAATACCACCGATCCGCATGAATTTAACCAGCCTAAGTGTTTTATTACTTAATTTTTAAAGTCATCTGCAGAATAATTATTACTTTCGCCGCGTCGACAGAAGTTTTTATCAAGAACATGAACCTTCTGATCAAGAGCATTCTCAATTATGGATGTTTTCAGAAACACTTCTATTTTACGAATAAAATCTTTTCTCAAAAGATTCAACCTTCTTCACTTTTTGCTGGGGCTTGTTGATTTGTTTGCAATTGTCTGTTCATTCCAGTGTGCCTATCTGATCAGCGATTCAGGTAATGACGGTTTCTTCTTTAACGAAAAATATCTGTTATACCTGCTGATTTGTATCTTGCCTTTCTGGATTTTGATATTATATCTGATAAAATTTACACAGATCCCGACAAAACGTTATAAAGTCCTGTTCTTCCTCTATCTGAATTCGGCAATTATGATTATGATAATCCTTTTTATACTGCATGCAGTCATTAACTTATCAACAGTACCTAATCTATTTTTTGTTGCAGTAGCATTTTTGGGAATCTTTTTTTTATTTATTGTACGTATCTCAGAGTACTTTGTTTTTAAAAACTATGGCGTAAAGAGGCATATTCATTTAAATATTGTAATTATAGCTGACGATTCTTCCATACCCTTTATAGAAGATCTTTTATCAAAGAAGGAATTAGGATACAAGGTTGTTGTAATCTTCACTGAATCAACTATCATTAAAGATAAATATGAAAAAACGACAATAATTCTTCCCGGGAAATATCTGGGAATCCTTAATGATCTGATTGAAGTTGATCTGATTGATGAAGTACTTTTTTTAAAAGACAAGTTAGATGCCGCCGAGGTGAGAGCAACACTATCATCTTGTGAAGAACTGGGGATTACATTCAGACTGAGGCATAATAACTCAATTATTACTCTTTCAAGTGCCGTCAAAACAAGTTTTGCAGATGAGAATTTTCTGAGTTTCATTAATATTCCCAATTATTCCTATAGCCTGGCTATAAAAAAGACACTGGATATAAATATGGCTCTGGTGATGATCGTAATTTTATCTCCTGTTCTGCTTTTGATAAGTTTATTGATAAAGCTGACATCACATGGTCCTGTAATAAGTAAAATGGAATGGATTGGTCAGAGAGGACGCTCAATATATCTTTACAGATTCAGAACAATAAATGTCAGTGAAAGTCAGGATAGTGCTAATATGGAGTCCAAAAAGAAAATGGATCGGATTGAGTTAAAGATCGTTAAAACTACACCCGTTACAAAATTCGGCAAATTACTTCTTAAAACAGGATTGGATCAGCTCCCTTTGCTATTTAATATTTTAAAGGGCGATATCTCTGTTATTATTCCCAGCCTGCCCCTTCAAAGTTATAATATGCAACATTCTCACAAACTGCGTGAAAACAAGTAACTCTGGCAATTAATTGACCGCAGGCCTTTCACTTAGTTATTTTAATCTTAAAACCTGATACACCAGCATCTTTGGAATTGAAAGGATGTTATTCATAAAGCCGTTCCTCTGCTAATAATCTATTTCAACCATTTCAATCTAAGACTATTACTTACAACACTCAGACTACTCATAGCCATTGCTGATCCGGCTATCATTGGATTAAGAAGGAATCCATTTACGGGAAAAAGAACTCCGGCAGCAAGTGGAATTCCAATTATATTATAGATAAAAGCCCAGAAAAGGTTCTGTCTGATTGTCTTTACTGTTTTACGACTAAGCTTTATTGCATAAGGGATAATTAAAAGGTCACTGCTGATTATAGTCATTTTTGCAGCATCAATTGCTATATCTGATCCTTTCCCCATTGCAATACTTATATCCGCGGTAGCAAGCGCCTGACTATCGTTTATTCCATCCCCAACCATACCGACAATCTTTCCTTCAAGCTGCAGAGTTCTAATAAATTCAGCCTTATCAGAAGGCAACATAGCGGCTTTGAAATTGGTTATACCTGTCATGCCGGCAACTGCTTCAGCACTCTTTTCATTATCACCTGTGACCATATAAACAGTTATACCCATTTCCTTTAACTGGTGAATTGCTTTAGCAGAATTGTTTTTTATCGTGTCAGTTACAGAAATGATTGCAAGTACTCTGTTTTTCTCAGCAAAAAAAATTACACTCCTGGCTTCTTTCTCCCATTCACCGGCTAATAACTCAAGGTACGGATCAACTGAAATATTGTTTTCACTTATCATTTTGTAACCTCCAATATAATATCTGATGCTGTTATAAGTGCCTATGATGCCTTTCCCGGTAACACTTTGCACTTCATCCAGTTTTATTGGTATGGATGAAGATTTAAAATGGTTTACAACTGCATCAGCCAATGGATGCTCAGAGACTTTTTCAAGGCCAACTAAAATATTAATGTATTGATATGTTTCAATACCAGCGAGCCATTCTATTTTTTCCACTGATGGTTTGCCTTCGGTTATAGTTCCTGTTTTGTCAAGAACAAGTGCATTCATTTTATAAGTCAGCTCAAGAGCTTCTGCATCCCTGATAAGAATATTATTTTCAGCACCCTTACCTATACCAACCATGATAGCTGTTGGAGTAGCCAATCCCAATGCACAAGGACACGCAATTACAAGAACTGTAACCATAGATAAGACTCCCTGAATAAATCCATTCTCGCCTCCAAATAACCACCAGACTATAAGTGTGACCAATGATATAAGTACTACAACCGGTACAAAAATCAGTGCCACCTTATCAACAAGTTTTTGAACCGGAGCTTTACTTCCCTGAGCCTCCTGAACCATTTTGATAATTCCGCTCAGGAGAGTCTCGGTACCTACTTTCTCAGCTTTAAACTGAAAACTTCCTTTTTGGTTTATTGTCCCGGCAAAAACAGTTGTCCCTGCCTCTTTTAAAACAGGAAGTGGTTCTCCTGTTATAAGACTCTCATCCACAAAACTACTCCCCTCTGTAAGGGTCCCATCGACAGGAATTTTTTCACCGGGCTTTATAAGTATAATATCCCCAGGTTTCACTGTCGCAATCAGGAACTCTTTCATGGAGCCATCTGCAGCTACTTTTATAACAGTTTTAGGTTGCAGACCTATCAGTTTCTTTATTGCAGAGGATGTATTTGCTTTAGCTCCCTCTTCAAGAAGCCTTCCAAGTAAAACCAGAGCAATAACAACACCTGCTGCCTCAAAATATACATGAGCATGAAGACCCCTGCTATGCCAGAACCCTGGGAAAAGTGTATTAAATACACTAAATAAATAAGCTATCCCTGTACTTAAAGCTACCAGAGTATCCATATTTGCACTCCTATGCATCAATTGTCTCCAGGCATTTATAAAAAAAGTTCGCCCCATCCATAATACAATAGGAGTCGAAATAGCCCACAAAATAAAGTTGGCATATAATACATTCATGAAGAACATGCTGATCACTACAAGCGGAACAGAAAGTGCAATTGAGAAAAAGGTTCGTCTTTTAAGTGATTTAACATTTTTCTGCTTAAGGTTTTCAAGTTCTTCCTTTGCCTGTGCCGATTCATCAATTATCAGATCATATCCTATTGATATTGTTGATTCTTTAAGATCCACCGGCTTAATCAATAAGGGTTCATATTCAATTGATGCAATTTGTGAAGCCAGATTGACTGATGCACTTATAACGCCGGGCTGTCTGTTAAGATTTAATTCCACATTGCTGGCACATGAGGCACATGACAATCCTGTAACAGAAAATTGCTTCTTTACTGTACCTCTAACCGGATATCTCCTTCCCTCTGTTTTCTTAACAGAATCTGAATCTTTTTCTTTTGTGATGGTTTTAATGTTCACTTCCCGTTTCCTGGGAAATATAAAATTTAGCCATTTTTGCAAATACATCATTCTGAATTTGATTATATTTTTCTAACAAACAAGGGAAAGAAAAGTTATTTGGCTGGTTAGAACTCTTCTTAATTTTGAATGACTTAATGGGCAAAATTATCTCGAACTATTCAAAGTTAAAGATCATTTGTAAACTTTTTTGCAATTATAAATACCTATGTTTTAAAATCAGAGAAAATCCCCAATCCGTTAGATTTTTTAATTATAATACTGTAAATAATGGCTGTCCAGAATGAAAACATAGCATATATTAATGATGGTTTCACCATATCAGGATTATGCAAAAGAGTGCCTGCAACCAGAAAGGCCAGAGTTGTATTATGAACAGAAGCTTCAATTCCTATCGTATATGAATTATTCATTCCCAGACGTGTTAAAATTCCTAATACAAAACCCCATGCCATACATAATGCATTCAATAACAAGGCATATGGCAGGATATTTATAACTTCCCCGATAGTAATTCCTGTACCGCCGGTTTTATTCCCGGCAAAAAATAATATTATGAAAACAACAGATAAAGCGGCTACAAGTAAAAATTTTAAAGGTCGCTGTGACCGCAAAGCAAATTCCGGTTTGTAAGTTCTGATCAGTACACCAATAAAAGCAGGAATGATTGTTATTGAAAAAATCTGAATTATAGTTTCAAAGTAGGATAAATGTATAATAGTAGACTTTCCATAGTAAAATATTAAGCTCAGATTCACAATGAATGGAATTGTAAATAGAGTCAGAAGACTGTTTATCGAAGTAAAAATGATTGACAGTGCAACATTTCCTTTGAAGAAATAAGTTATTACACCCGACGTTGTTCCACCCGGACAGGAAGCCAGAATAATCAAACCCACTTTAAAAGGAAGTGACATATTTGAAAAAAAAGTTATTATAAAAGCTATAATCGGCAGGATTATTATTTGTGAGGCTAAACCGATCAGTAAAGGTTTAGGAAATAAAATCAGGTTCTTAAAACTACTTGGTGTTAACGACAACCCTACTCCTAACATAATAAAAGCCAGAATAATGCTTAAAATTATATCGAGTAATGAATATGAAGAAAGTTCCATGGCAATAAATCCTGATCAAAGAGAATCAAAATTAATCTTAATCTCACTTGTTAATCAATAAAAAAATGAAAATAATTGCATTACCCCATTATGACAAAACTCTTTAAGACCGCCGAATATTTTAATAACTTAATAATTGTTTTACAATTGAAGATCCTGGACGCCAGCATCAGAGCTTGTGAGCTCGGCGAAGCCAATGCGTTCGCCGGGATTCAAGGAAAAGTCTGTAATTAGACTAATAATAAAATCTTGCATACAAAATATCCTGATTTGCAATTCAATGATTATGTGTCACCAGTTTGGAATATTCATTCTCCCCGGGCAACCTTTGCTTCGCTTTTTGAAAAATATGAGTCTTTTTTTTACTTTAAAGAATCAACTATCTTTTTCCATATTATATTTATGCCTTAATTTTTTTTATGATGAAGAAGTATTCCCTTGAAAAAAGTAAGATCAAAGTTCTGTTACTTGAAGGCGTCCATGAAAATGCCGTCCGGTATTTTACAGAAAACGGCTATACTAATATTGAATTTCATAAGGAAGCACTTTCCGACCATAAGCTTGAAGAAAAGTTAAAAACCACTCACATTGTTGGAATAAGAAGCCGCACTGAACTTCGTAAAAGCTTACTTACCCATGCTCCAAAATTAATAGCTATAGGATGTTTCAGCATAGGAACAAACCAGGTAGATACACTGGCTGCTAAGAAACTTGGCATCCCAGTGTTTAATGCTCCTTTTTCAAATACCCGTTCTGTAGCCGAACTGGTTTTGGCAGAATGCATTATGCTTATGCGTGGTATTCCCGAAAAAAATGCTCTTGCCCATAAACAAATCTGGATGAAATCAGTAAATAACTCCAAGGAAGTGAGAGGTAAAACCCTTGGGGTTATAGGATATGGACATATTGGTTCCCAGGTTTCGGTACTCGCAGAGAGCTTCGGAATGGATATCTATTATTACGATATTGAAAGGAAGCTCAGTCTTGGTAATGCCAGATGTGTTGATAACCTTAATGAACTTCTGAAAGTTTCGGATACAGTAACTATTCATGTTCCTTCCACAGAGTTAACAAGAAATATGATATCAAAGGAACAAATTGCCATTATGAAAAAAGGAGCCTGTCTTATCAATGCATCAAGGGGAGATGTTGTAGATTATAAGGCAGTTGCTGATGGATTGAGGTCAAGACATCTTGCCGGGGTTGCAGCAGATGTATTTCCCGTAGAGCCGGCTTCTAATGATGAGCCATTTATAAGTGAATTACAGGAATTTACAAATGTAATTCTCACACCTCATATTGGTGGCAATACGCTGGAAGCACAGGCTAATATTGGACTTGAAGTAGCTGAAAAGCTTGTAAAATTCAGCGATACAGGCTCCACCATTGGGGCTGTAAACTTTGTTGAGATTTCCCTTCAGCCAAATGTTTCGAAACAACGATTTCTTCATATGCATGCTAATGTCCCGGGTGTTTTGCGCGAGGTGAATAACTTTTTTACCTCCAGGGATATCAATATTTCTGCTGAATACCTCCAAACTGATCCCGACATTGGATATGTGATTATTGAGACTGAAAGCGAGCTCAAAAATTCTGTACTAAAAGACCTTAGGAGTATTCCGAATACAATACGTGTAAGGATGCTGTATTAACCGCAGATTTATATTGAATGATTATTGTTTCACCTTAGAAGCATTCAATATCGAATTTTAAATGCAAAATCTCCGGTCTTTTCTGATTTGAACGTTACAGCCAGAATATCATTTGTTTCCGGTTCCGCTGAACATTCAGCACCAACAGATTCCACTTTTTTAAAGGTGTAACTTACAGGTATATGTATGCGCATCGTTAATGGGAATGTGCTAATAAGACTGATCTTACCCTCTAATGTCCTGCTATCGCTTTTCCAATAAAACTCTTTCAATTCCATGGCATTTTGGGCTATGTGACGATCACTGCTAATCCACTGAGGAACTGGTTTTTCTTTGTGCATTGAGAAGAGGCGGACACTGCGGGCCGGGACATCAGTAGAAAAATTGCCCTTCATTTTCCCGTAACTTTTCTGTGTCCAGAATTCAAACAAAAGATATTCAGCTTCTGAATCAATACCCAATTCATTTGTTGTAAAGGAGATTCTGTTTGTTTCATTTTCCCAATTAAAAAGAGCCACAACATTGTAATCACCAACCATTGAGTTATTTACATGTAAATTCCAGACAGGTAACATTGAAAAGAATGGATAGAGGCTTACAGGACGCACATCAGCAACAGGCAATGTCTGTTGCAAAATTTTCATCCGTTCTTCAGACAAACCAGCCAGTTTATCACCAAAGAATGTCAACTGGCCTGGCAATGCGATTATTGTGGCTGATACTCTGGCTTCTTCCAGAGGGAGATCATGAACAAGCAGGGTGTCAGGATCTGCGATCATAACGATATTATGCGTAAATGCCTGATTAAGGAAACAACGTCCCTGGTTAAAAACACCCTCCCATTGAACAGGTTGGTTGGGATGAACAATATCCGCACCAATCCTCGATGCATCTGCATAAAGTACTTCAGGACCTGAAGTATGTCCCTGGCAGGCTAAAATAATCCGGTCTTCACCAATACCTTCACGAAATGCTTTAATACATAACTCGAATGGATTCTTACATGATGGGTCCTGAAAACAAGCCCTGACTTCAGGTCGCTCGTACAGATGAGCACAGTAACCATGGTTCCTGCCCGACATCCCGTCAATCTTAAAATACTCGAATCCCCAGTCACGCGATGCAGTATAATGAATCATCTTTAAATGCTCACGTGCTTCCGGAACTGTTGGATCAAGAGTATAGCGACCATTCCAGCAGGAAAGAGGTTTTCCTTCTTTGTCATGTAAGAACCATTCCTTGTGTGCTTCATAAAAATTAATATTACCAGTTCCGAAAGGAGCAGTCCAGATTCCGGGACGAAAACCCAGTTTACGTATATCATCTGCAAGTTGTTTCATTCCCTTTGGAAACTTTTTTTCACTCACCTCAAGATTCATATTATAAAAATCGCGAACTGGCAACTGGTCAGAATTTCCCTGCCATGATTCAATTGACCAGAATTCACACCCAAATGGTTGAAGGTATTTTTTCCCTATTCTTGCTTCGGCAAGATTATCCTCAGCAGTGGCTTTATCAAAATAGGTATTCCATGACATCCAACCCGATGGAGCTTTCGGACAACGTTTTCGATCCAGGGCATGATAATATGGCACATAACGATTCTTAAAATAGTTTCCTTCCAGATTAATTGTAAATTTTGCCCCGGTAGAATCTTCTATTTGTCCCGACATAAAAAATGAGAAGACCCCAGCACCAATTGTTTCAAGTTTTAAATTAGCTGCTTCCATTAGCAATGCTGTATCACTCTCCGGAGAGAACAATGAATCATTCAATAATGAATTTACAGGTCCGCAACTGAGAGATAAAGTTCTCTCACTTGCTTCTGGCTGTGTCCGGCATGCAAAGCTATCAGCCATGAAAGTAATAAATCCCTTGAAGGAGAATACCCCAGTGTAGGCCTGGGCTGTTCGATGATAAAAAAGTATATGCAGATGATCGCAGTTTTGATTAATGACCATATACCCCTGAACATTACCCTGGGGATCAACAAATGCGTATCGGTCCGGAACACCGTCGCGAGAATTTGCAATTTTCCAGACATTTTTACCGGAAGTGAAGTTCAACTCTCCCTGAAATGAAACTGGTCCTCTCTTTAACAGAAGAACTGATGTTGATTCATCATATGAAACTTCCCATCCAGTGTACGATTGCACAAAGCCTGGCTTATCCAAGGTTGCATCCCCTCTTATTTCTTCAATCCCCGGGTAATCATCTGAATTAATTACAGATAGCCCTCCAACCGAAGAAAGAGCGGCTGATCCTATAGCAGCATTTTTCAAAAAGGTTCTTCGTGTTGTCATGGAATTTTTTTTGTTTTAAGTTTTTAATTCAACCCTTATGTTTCAGTCTGATTATTACAGAACTACAATAAAGCATCATATTAATTATCAGATTTCTTAAAATTAAAGATAAGCGATTTACAGATATTGAGTAAAAATAAAAATGATAAACCGGAATCAGTTTAAGTAAATACAAAATTGGTCTAATCAGAATCAGGAATAACCAGTATGAGAAACTGCAGATTCAGTATTTAAAAACAGGAAAATGGCAGGAAAAAAACTTCAGGGATTCTGGCCTAATGTTTACATTATTTTGTAAATTTATATGTCAAAGAAAATGACCTGATTATTTGAACTAAGATTTTAGGACTTTAACTAATTACTGATCTCAAATGAAAAAGCATTTTTGTTTCCTTATTTTTTCTTTATCCCTGGCTCTCTTTTCCTGCAATAAAGATGACAATGAGAAAAGATATGATGCCTCCAAAATCATTGTTGAAGTGATTGATACCAGCGCCACATCTGCAGCTATTTTTTTAACTGCCAAAGAAGTAAAAGGATTAGGTCCCATTACATTCGGCCTATGTTTTTCGTCAAGTTCAGAACCAACTATTCTTAATGATCATGTTGAACTGGATTTGAATTCGGACACACTGTCTGAAGCTGATTTGAGTATGTTTTGTTTCCTTACAGACCTTACAAAAGCAAAGGAATATTATGCAAAAGGTTACATTAAGATAGCCTCTGATATTTACTATTCCAAGGACCAACCCTTTAAAACAAAAAATAATACTCTGACTGTGACAGTTTCAGATAATTACATTCCTTCCGGTAAAGAATACTGGATGGTACTTTCGAATAAAAGCACCACGATATTTGTTCAGAGACTTTACAACAACCAAACATACATCAATAGCAATAATATCCCGGACAAAGCTGATTTTCACCTTTTCAAATGGGATCCGGCAATCAATAAATTATTTGTTGAAAGTTATACTGATATCATTCCGGATGAGTTCTATCTGACAAATCCATACTCAACCATTAATTTAGGACAGGTTAACGTTACAGTCTCTGATCTATCAGATTTCCTTAGCTGGGGAATAGCCTCTTCATGGTGGTTGAATACAACAACAAACGGAACAACAAAAACGCTGACAACTGCCATTTCGAAAAATCCTGACAACCTGTTTATTAATTATATTCCATCAAATGGTCCAGCTCCATTGTATAAATTTGTAACCAATGTTACTCCTAATTCAAATTATACTTATACAAAGGCAGATTTCACTGCAATGACAAATTTTGCAAGTGTTGCCCTACCAGCAAATGTATCCTTCACCTATTACCTGGCGGGATTCAATACTGATTACTATACTGAATATAAAAGATATCATAATTATTCTTACCAAAATGGTTTCCAGGGAATCTTTAAACTATATTATCCTTCAGGTATCAATACAAACTATTATTTTTATTCACTTTACAATACAGCTAATCAGCAAAGTTTTTATAATAAGCTGGGACCATTACCAACAACTTATTTCAATACTTTCCCGACTATCACAATAAGTAATTCAACACAGTTTAAAACCACAACATCCGGAATAGATAGTTATTCAAAATATGAAATAATGGATTTCTGTGGGATCTATTCCAATTCAGGACTAAATATTCAATGGGATTATTACAAAAAACCCCAGGCATTAAACTCAATTCAGATACCTGAATTCCCTGCTGAGGTTAAACTGAAAATTAATAATATAACTACCAATGATCTCTCTTTTTCTGACGTAGGTTATTTTGACATCCTGGAAAGTGAAGTAAATAGTTATGAATCATATGTTGATTTGTTGGTAAAAGAATCTGAACGCTTCTATGATGTCATTAAAGAAAGAAGGTATTATTTCCAATGGGTAAATAAAAAATCTTTCGATAGTACAACAAAAAGCTATTTTTTACCTGATTTACAGCCTTAATAAGGCTGCTATATAAGGTAATATGGCTATAGGCCTACAAAAAATAACAACCTGATAAATGAATATCCAGGACTCCGATACATGGAATTCAAAATGAAGTTTCTCCTAAGATTTACAAATATTTACTGATCAAGCCATGAGATGAAGTAATCTAATAAAATGTATTTCAGATGAAATATTCAGGGGGAAAAATGAAGTTAAGTATTCTGTTTATTTTGTTTGTTACTCCGGCAATCATTTGTGCCCAGCAAAGTCTGACCGGAAAATGGAAGTATGTTTTTCCCGGCGGGGAAATGACTATGCAAATCAATATTAACACTATTATTATTGATGAAGAAACATATACATACAAAGCAGACAAACAGAACCTCCAGGTATACGATGGGTATTCTACCACAGCTTATCCCTACACACTTGATGGCAACAATCTTACACTGGGGTTCCCTGACGGTACAAAGATTTTGTTTACCCGTGAAGCAGCCAATCCTCAGGCAATAAACAACATACCTCAGAATCCCCCTGCTGCCGCAACAGATAAAATACAAACCGGGAAACAGGCACCCGCTCTCTCAGGTAAGTGGGCTTTCAAAACAACTGGATCAGAGATAATGCTTGAGTTTATCACAGGCAATCAACTGATTTTTAACGGAGAAACAGTCAAATACCAACTTACCGAGGGTATTATTCAGGCAATGGGTGATTCTGGCTGGATAAATTATCCATATTCCCTTCTGCAGGATAAACTTCTCATAACCTTTCCTGATGGAAGTCAGATTCCATTCACAAGGGTTTCATCTGATGCCTCAAGCGAGGTAATTACAAAAAAACTATCACAACCAGAGGGAGGATTAGAGTGGCAGCTTCAGGGATCACTCTGTTTCTGGTCTGGTTCATCAGGCAGTTATAGCAGCTATTCAAGATCCGAAAAGATAAATTTTGATGGCAAAGGTAATTTTTCATTTGGAAAAGAGAGTAGCTTCAGTGGTAATGCAGGGATCGCATATTCCGGAAATCCTAATGTCGACAGGGGGAGATACCTTGTCGGGGAGAAATTTGTGCTTCTTAAGTTTCAATCTGGGGAATCAATTCAGATTAAAGTAGTTATGCGCCAGAATAACGGAAGGATCACTGAACTGATGTATCAGGATAAAATGTATGCATCATCACTTTGCGACTGAATAGAACAGATAGCCGGGCATGAAGATTTTATACTATCCATTCTTAATGCCTGATTCGCTTCACTGAGTTAATAAATGTATAGGAGAGTGAGGCTCCTATTTCAAACTGATTTAATCTTACCGGATTATCAATATAAGAATAATCGTTAATAAGTTTAGTGTTAACCAGTCCCTTCTCCGGATTTGTGATACTATTTATCCCACTGTATAACCTGGTATCAATAAAAAGTCTCAGGTTTTTCAATTTATATCCGACACCTGCTCCCACTATCCATTCAAAAGTATTCCTGTTCCTTGCATCCAGCATATTGATATCGCCAGTAGTCACTGAAGGAATATCACCTGAATAATTCTTAGTTGCATTTCCGGTGGCTTTAGTCATATGAAGCCAGCCCATCCCTGCAGTCACATATGGCAAAACATATTTCTTAAAGTGAAAATACTTCTTGATATAAATTGGAATCTCCAGATAATTATCCTGTTCCCTGAAAATAAGATTAAAATCCGGTCTTGCAATTTCCCTTTTAAAATTTGTCCATTTAAAGATCAGATCACCATTCAATGAAATATCTCTGTCAAATTCCAACTCCGCCCAGCCATAATACATCCAGTTGAAGTCATTCAGAATACCCTCCAATTCCTTTGAATAGGGCTCATCGGAATTGATACCGTTAGCATCAAAAACAGAAGTTGTTTTGTAATTCATCCAGTCAAGTGTATTGCGAAGCCCAACTGATAACCTGGGATGTACTTTAAAATTTTTTACCAGACGATTAAATGACTCCGGATTATTATTATTGTCCGTCAGCTCATAATGTGGGGAATTGTTTAGCATAAGGTCTATTACAGTTTCTGCTTTGCCGGGATCATCAGTCTCAATATAAGCTTTGGCAAGAAGTTCCAGCACAAGAACCTTTTCACTCTTTGATAAGCTGCATTCATCAGTAACCATTTCAAGTACAGCAATACATCTGTCAAACAGACCATCCTTAAATAAACTGTCAGCCTCTTTCACACTTATTATGCATTCTCTATTATCCATTATACCGGTGTCAGATGTCTGAGCCGACAGAAGTGAGTAACAGGAAAATAGAATCAATAGTAGTAATAACTGTTTCATAATTACGACCGGTTATGGGATTCTTTGACAGGTATTTTCATATGGGATCTCTGCTCCAACCATCTCATTCCATTCTTTAATTGTCATATCCCTTTTCACCAGATTACAGATCATTGAAGCGAGTTTTTCCGAAGATGTTTCCCATATCCGGATACTTTTATCTGATAATCCTGCAACAAGTTTATTATCACTTGTAAATAACAATGATCTTATCCTGGTGTTAAGATTTCTGATATGTTCTGCTCCCCCGACACTATTACTCAATTCAAAAAACTCATGATAGTTATAAAATTTAATTGTTTTATCCCAGCTTGATGTTGCCATGAGGGAGAAATCAGAGTTAAAGGTAATTAAATCAATTCCTGCAGTATGAACAATAAATCTATCAGGTCCTGTTGATATGTCAGGTATCCTTTTAAACATCAAAAGGCTGCCAGTTGAAGAACCGGCAATAAGTATTTTTTTATTGTCATTCCAGGCCAGGCTGATTATTTTTTCAGAATCTGACTTGTACAATGTTTTAAACTCATTATGACTGATGTTCCATAGGATTAAACTCCCATCATCCTGCCCAAAAATTAATGTATCCCTGCTAACAAAGACCATAGCACGTACTCCGGATCCGGTTTTCAGATAATTCTCTTTTAAGAGAGGGGTTTTTGTCAGATACCAGGTTATAACAGAACTGTCTCTCCCTGCTGTTGCTAAATATTTTTCCTCAGGAGAAAATGCGATAGCCCTGACAAATCCCTTATGACCTCTTAATGCCTCGTAATTAAGATCTTTTGCTTCGGATGACCTTACATTCCATAAAATCAAGTCATTATTATCATACTGAGCTAATATTATTTCACCTGTGGAATTAGATCCGATGAAATTTATTGGAGATCCCAGAGAAATGGAAAATTGCAGATTATTAATCCCATCCGGACTCCAGATCCTTATCTGGCCATCCAGGTCGGCACTAAAAAGGGATCCGTTGTTCTTGCCTCTTAGCACCCATATCTCATTTGGTGAACCTGTAAAAACAGAATGGCGTGAGATATCAAGAGTAGAATATGCCTTTTTCAGAGCCTCATAGATTATTGGATCCTCAGGTCTTCCATTGTTGTTTTTATTAAATAGAAATGCCTGGACAGCCAAAAGTCCCATCAGTTCAGGATTTTTCTCAATACCTGATGATTTTAATGCCAGGTTTTGTGCTGTTGAAAGTAATCTGAGCTGCCTGGCTTTTCCTTCTGCCACTATGGCTTTTGATCTTTCTTTCTCCGCCTTAAGCTTTTCTTCAGTAGCGATCAGTGCCTGTTCATTAGCTGTTATAGAAAGCTTTTCAGCCCGGTTTCTTTGAAGTAATGCATATTCACGTTCAGCAAGTGCATCTCTCCTTGCTTCATCAGATTGGTTTTGTGCCAGGATTGCCTGGATCTCCTTCTCTACTGCCAGATTCTTTAATCTTAGTGCTTCCTGCCGTGCCGAATCAGCTGCTTCTTTTGCCTCTAAGGCATTATTCTTCTGCTCATCCGCAAACCTTTTCTGGGATATTGCATTGCTTCTCTCCTTTAAAGCCCAGATTGAAAAGAATGACAAAACAGTAATTATAACTACAGCTGCAGTAATAAGTGCATTCTGACGTCTTCTTCTTGCCTTATGAATTGACCATTTACTCTGAGCAACAAATCTCGTTACCTTTTCATTAAGGAATAATCTATTTTCATACGGTGCTATGTACTTGAGATCTTCAGTGGTTAGAAATAACTGTCGCTTTTCAAAACTATTCCAGGCATTATCAAGAAATTGCTTTATTTCAAGCAATTCCTTTTCAACTAATGTAATCTTCTCAAATATCTTGGCTGCAAGGCTGTCATGCCTGAGTTCATATCTGCCATCCTCATCTTTATCACGGAGAATCCTTAAACGAATGAATTTCTGGATAAGTTCGGTTACAGTCTCTCTTCCAATATTTTTACCCAGCGTTTTTGAATATTCAATAACTTCTTCTTCAGTAATCTGATGCTTTGTCCCTTTGACTGATACAAACGATTTTAAAATTACAAGGCCCGATTCAGGGTCATCAAGCTGAGAGATCTGCTCCTCCAGAAAGGATCCAAGCAAGTCTTTGACTTCTCCGACCTTATCAAGCAGATCATTAGTGAAATTATTAACCTCCTTATTATCCTGGCATGCCATACGAAAAACTTTGTCAAGGTAAACCTGAAGGTATGTCAACTCCACATCAGAATTATCAGGATTGAGCTTTTCAAGCAGCATTTCCGAAAATCCGGTTTCTACAGTAATATTGTTCAAATGACACGGACCTTCAATTACCTGCATGGCATTTTGTCTTGTCATCTTTTCAATTCTTATCCTGTTATCGAAGAATGAAGGTATTATCTTTTCAAATTCTGAGATACCGGCAAGATATTCCTCCCTTATAGAGAAAATAAACCTGCATTGCAGATCAGAATCAATTACTTTTTTAATATTGGTAATCAGTTCTTCTTTTTCTTTACTATTCCCAAAAATGAATAGCTCCTCAAACTGATCAAAAATTAGATATACAGGTTTAAAATGGTCAAGGTAG
The DNA here is from genome assembly GCA_964639725.1 of uncultured Rikenellaceae bacterium. Classification (GTDB taxonomy): domain Bacteria; phylum Bacteroidota; class Bacteroidia; order Bacteroidales; family VadinHA17; genus LD21. Next base: position 11,833 of record CAZXFB010000032.1, on the reverse strand, counting down.
ATTGACTGGATTATCTTTAAAATATCAGGTTTCATATTTCCTGCAGAAACTTTTTTACTCTCTGATATATCTGTCAATCCAATTCTGTCAAGACAATCAAACAGACTCTGATTAATATTAATTCCTCTCCTTATAGTAACAGGAAGCCAGTCTGAATCATTGAATTTATTGGCAAGTCCGCAGTTAATAAGTGATGACTTTCCTGTTCCTGATGTGCCATAAACGATCAGAATTCTATTTTCAAAAACTCTTGAGTGAATCTCCTCTATCTCTTTATCCCTTCCAAAAAAGATATTACGATCCTCCTTTGAGTAGCTGTCCAAAAACTTATATGGACTTTTTTGCATATTGATCAAATATGAAAGATACTGTTAAATAACCTCTTCTGATGAAATAACTGATACCAGATATTTGAACTCCTGCAACAGAGTTTCATAATTCTTTAGTGAACGGAGATCTATCTTTTCTGTAACTTCTGTACCAAGGTACATAATCTGGTCATTTCGGAATTTTGAATACATGAAAATGTCCTTCTTGAGTTCAAACTTTTCTTTTGAATCGAAGACTTCTGAGCTCGTATCAATTATCAGAGGAGATAAGTTAAGATATTCATCCAGTGATTTGATATTTTTCATCAGTAATACGGAATTGCTCTCAGTAAAAGTTGATTCCTTAAACTCATTTGCTTTAAAATCGGAATCGGAACTATTGAGCAGATCGAAGACATGATGAAATTCTGCCTCATTCATCTTTGATTTAATCACCTTTATCTCCTTTACGGAGACAAGTTTATATTTTACCAGGAAGGATAATCTCTGAAGAATAAATGTAAGTTTTTCCTCATACTCAACACATCTCTTTTCAATCTCCTCCTGGGTCAGATTTATCTGGTAGTGACCGATCTCATTCCTTTCGGGCACCCAGAAATCAAGTGCACCATAGAATTTATTATCAAAATATCCTGCCATCTCAGGCATAAACCATTCGATTTTCAGGTTCTGGTATATATTACCTACAGCTCTTATTATCCAGGAAAAGTTTCCCAGACTCAGAACAAGAAATCTGTTTTTAAATTCTTTGCTGAAAGTAACCGGTATCACAAGTTTGCCCTCTTCCTTCGACTTCACCATCTGAGATAACATCACAAAACAAAGAAATTGCATAGAACGTTCAATTGTTTTAAAGATCTGATCAAGCCGCATCCGGTCAAGCTGACGCATCGAACCTGAGAAAAGTCTTCTAAGCTCAACACCTACCGGCCAGGGAAAATTTTTAATTATCTGATCAGCCAGTATTCTGTAATCTGGTAACTCGTCATCATCATCATCCGTTATAACCATTTTTGATAAAGATGCTTTATGTTTGAGCATCTCTCCGAAAACTGATCTGATCAGAGCTTCATTTATGCTTGCCATCTTAAAACCACTGATATGAACATATAAATTTATTAAATCATATCCATAATCACAAAGTTTATCTCCATTGCTTACTATGATTAAATATTAAAATGCCTGTTTAAACAAGAATTTAACTCCGACGGAACCTTTAAAATCATCAACCAGGTACTTACCAGATAAAACCGATTTTTACTATATTTACTATCTGAAGGTTGAATTTTGCATTTTTGGAGTGAATCAGAGAGACTACTATTCAAGTTGCCAATGGAGAAACAGGATATAAAAGAATCACGTATAGATTCGATTAATGACAGGCTTTGGGCAAATCGTTTTGATAATTCCAAATCTGTTGCAAATGAAGCTTTTAAAAATCTTGCCAGAGCTGAAGAATCAAAATACCTGAAAGGAATTGCCTATGCAAAACTTATTATTGCAAATGCAAATTTTCTGCAATCGAGAAATGATATTTCATTAAAATATCTTACCGAAGCACTTCAATGGTTCAGGAAGGGTACAGATAAAAAAGGTTATGTCAGAGCAATACTTCTTAAAGGTAATTTATTCGAAAGTTTCGGCGATTATGAAAAGACTCTCTCTCTCTGGCTTGAGGCTTATAATATCTCAAAAGAAACCAGGGATATAGAATCTGAAGGCGAATCCTGCAGCCAGCTGGGTCTTATATATTCAAGGTTAAGTGACACAGAGAAAGCTCTTGACTATTTCCGCAGGGGTCTGAAAATCAGGGAAAAACTTGGAGATGAAAATGGGATAGCATCCTCCTTCAACAGAATAGGAATGGTACTGCGGCAAACAGGAAAATACAAAGAGTCTCTTGAATATTATTTTCGCAGCCTTGCAATAAGAATAAAAAATAATCAGATCTCTTCAATACCATGGACTCATTTGGGCATAGCCAGTACATATGAGGATATGAAAATGTACCCGGAATCTCTTGATTATTACGAGAGAGGTATGGACGGGAGTGATAAAAGATGTACTCTTCAATGCCTGCTTGGATCAGGACGTGTATACAGCCATAAGGGGGAAGTGGAAAAGGCTCAGGCAAGGCTTTCCGAAGCATTGCAGATTGCCAAAGATCTTAAATCACAAGTGCTTATAGCTGAAACACATTCTGCTCTCGCTTCACATTATGAATTATCAGGCCAACCGGTTAAAGCGATTAAAAGTCTTAAGCAATTCCTTAGAGTAAAAGAGTCATATCAGAGCAGTGAAACCAGGAACAGATTAAGAAACATTGAGGTAGCAAATGCAATTGAAAAATCTGAACAGGAGAAAGAGATTTACAGGCTTAAACATGTGGAGTTGAAACAAGCTTATGATATTATCGAAGAGAAAAACAGGGACATAACTGCCAGTATAAATTACGCAAGTCGTATTCAGACTGCTATTCTCCCTTCTCTGAATGAGGTTAAAGGACTTAGCAAAAAGCTTTTTATCCTGTATCTTCCTAAGGATATTGTAAGTGGTGATTTTTACTGGTTCAGCAGAAAAGATGATAAACTCATAATTGTTGCCGGTGATTGTACCGGTCATGGTGTCCCTGGAGCATTAATGAGCATGCTGGGTATTTCATTTCTTGAGGAGATTGTAACCAGACGCGGAATAACAGAATCAGGAGAGATACTTAATGAACTCCGGAAGGAGATAAAGCGTGCCCTTCACCAAACCGGAAACTTCGAGGAGGCAAAAGATGGGATGGATATCTCCCTGTGCGTAATTGACAATAAAAGCAGTACCATTCAATATTCAGGTGCTTATAATAATCTATATATGATCCGCGATGGGGAATTAATTGAGTATCAGGCTGACAGGATGCCAATTGGCATCTTTGACGTGTCGGGTAAAAATTTTTCGAGTCAGAATATTACTTCCAGACCGGGAGATTTAATCTACATGTTTTCGGATGGTTATGCCGATCAATTTGGTGGACCAAACTCTAAAAAGTTCAAGTATTCTTCATTCAAAAATCTACTTATCGAAATCCATAAATTTCCATTACAGAAACAAAAAGAAAAGCTAAAAGCCCAGTTTCTTAAATGGAAAGGATCTTCCGTCCAGATTGATGACGTTCTTATCCTTGGATTCATTGTTTAGATTACTTACCATGAAGTACTCTAAAATTCATTTACCATGAAATTTGCTTTGTATCCTTTATACTAATTTTTAAAACGATATTACCTTGTATCCCCTTTTGAGATACCTGGTCAGTGAGACTCCCATTCCCTTTACTTCTACTTCACAACCCTTAAGTTTATCTGTCACACCGTACATATTTGAGCAAGCTATACAAGCCTCTACTATGACACCATCTTTCTTCATTGAGGCAACTTTTTCCTGAAGCTTTTTGTTCTCCGCAAGTAGCTTTTCTGACGGGCCCCATACAATTAGAATTATTTCACTGAACCACTTCTGCTTTTTAGCTGCACCGGTATACATAAGACATGCTTTTTCGGCAACCTCAATATCTCCGCTTGACCACAAAACTACAAGAGTATCAGAGGGTCCTGCCGTCTTGAACTGCTGACAATGGATTTCACCGGATAATCCTGCCAGCATCAGAAAAATAACTATACTTAACCATTTTTTCATATTAACCTTTGAAGTTTAATTAAATAGTGTAAATCCAATTATGTAACAGCTAATCTTAATCTGGTTCGAATTTCAGAATATACCCATCCCTGCCATTCCCCTCATTTGCTATGTAAAGATCACATCCCGGGGAAAAACATATTCCTTCAGGCTGACGGAATATACTGGGATCCAGAAAGTGAAAGTCTGTTATTTTGCCAGACTTGTCCAGTATAATCATTACTTTCCCGATATTGGAAATCAGATATATATCACCAGATACAGGATGAATGGCAAGTGCAGAAGGATTAAATCTGTTACCACTATCATTCAGTTTATTTTTTTTTGATTGTCGCAAGAAAAATTTCTTAAATAAAATATCATCCTTGTAACTATCAGGTCTTTGTAAATCAATCAAAAAGGCAGGCTCCTTGACTAATTTCTTCACTTCAAGATCAAACCGATATATTGCTTTATACCCATTTTGCTGATTCCCTTTTTCAAGAGCAGGTGATCCTTTGCACGCTATTAAAAGTGAGTTTGAATTTTTATCATATGTTATGCCCTCTGTATCATTTTTCCCTGAGAGAGGTGTTTTATGTACTTTAACTTGCCTGGTCTCATTTTCAAAACTTTCAACCTCAAAAATATTTCCATCACTGCGAATTACATATGCAGTTTGTCCTACAATTGCAATATCCTCATAGTCACCATCTTCTCCAAAATGATATTTATTTATGATCTTTCTGTTATCCAGATTTACATCATAAATGTTAGCCTTTTCGTCCTGCACACATAAAAGCCTATCGTCTTTATAATAAACAAGTCCTGATATTTCCTGAAGGTATTTTGGCAGAATATACCTTTCATCAGGTTTATTCAAATCATAATAGAAAGAATCATTTGAATGTGTTGCCATTGATATATTATTAATGATTGAATCTGTTTCTTTAACGGAGTCGGTTTTGAATGAAAGAGTTTCATTTTGTCCCATGGCAGCTTTATTACTGTTTGAGGCATTACAATAAGTAAGAGAAATGATCCCAAAAATTAAAACTGGAATCATGATAATGCTGAAATATCGGTTTAATAAGTTCTTTCTTATTTTAAAAATATGGGGTATCATTCTTCAAATTACAGGTTTCTTATAATCTTGAAAAAAAATAATTACATTTCTTTGTTGTGCTTTCAATATTCCGGTCATGTTTACAAAATTAATTTAATAACATCTGTTATAATAAATATTATATAATATATTTAATGTTTTTTCTTAATGGAACAGCTGTTAATATGAAGCACTTTATTTGCATTTTTTGTTGCATATTTATTTCCATCGCCAGACCTGCCCTGGGTCAGAGTGATTCCATAAATAATAATTATGCTATTGTAGATACTCTGCAGGAAGCTATAAGGCTCTTCGATAGTAACGAATTGATTAAAATATCCTTAAGGTTTGATATTACTCAGTTTAAAAAGAAAAGATCGGACGAAGAGTATTTAGATGCCATCCTAACTTATTATCCAGGTGAAAAAGATTCAATAAACAAATTAATAAAAGTGAGGTCAAGGGGGGAATTCCGCCGCACATATTGTGATTTTCCTCCTTTAATGCTGAATTTCAAAACTGAAGATTCAATTAAAGGAGAATTCTCCAGGATAAACAAGTTGAAGATGGTAACTCAATGCATAGCAGGCAATGAAGAATCCTTATTGAAAGAATACCTTGTTTATAAACTCTATAATGTGCTTACAGAAAATAGTTTCAGGGTAAGGTTGCTCAGAGTAAACTATATCAATACCTCAAATTATAAGAAGTCAACAAGTGAATATGCATTCGTGATTGAACCGGTAGATTTTTTAGCCAGCCGACTTAAGGCAGTTGAGGTAAAAACGACTAATTTAACCCAGAAAAAAATCAGACCTGAAATAATGGACAGGATGGCTATATTCAACTATATGATTGGAAATACCGACTGGTCAGTCCCAATTCAGCATAATGTTGTGATACTTTCGCAGGGTTATTCAGAAAGACCTGATCTTGGATTGATTGTGCCATATGATTTTGATTTTTCAGGATTGGTTTATACCAGTTATTCTTCTCCTTTCAAAGATTTGAAAATAAAATCAGTCAGGGAAAGATTGTATCTTGGTATATGCCGGAGTGAAGAGGTATATATAAACGCTTTGCGTGAATTTTCAGATCTGAAAGAAGAATTTTACAGAGTAATAAATGAATTTCCTTATTTAAAGGAAAATTCAAAAAAAGATATGATTTCTTATCTTAATGGCTTCTTTAATGGAATCGGCAAACGAAACACAGTTGCTGACAGAATGCTTTATGATTGCATCACCTTTTAACTAATCTTAATTTTAAAACCTATGCATATAGAAACACTTTTACTTGACAAATCATTATGGAATATTCTGGTTCGTTTCTTTATTAATCTTAGCGTCCTCTATATACTTGTCGGAGTTATATATTACAAATTTTCAAAGAAAGAAGAGTATGTATTCTCCAATATCCTGATGGGAAATATGATCTTCCTGATCAGTTCAATATTAGGATCAGTAGATCTTCAGATGGGACTGGCATTGGGACTATTTGCAATTTTTGCTATTATCCGTTTTCGAACTATTCAATATTCTGTCAGGGATATAACCTATGTATTTGTTATTATAGGAATCTCAATTATCAATTCCCAGGCCAATATTCCCCCTCCGATTCTTGGAGCGATCATAATTAATTTAATTGTTGTTATGATCACATATGTTCTTGAGCTCTTTTTACAGAAAAAGAGTTTCAGTAAACTTACAGTAATATATAATAAAACTGAATTGTTGAAACCCGGTCAGAATAAGGATCTTTTAAAAGACCTATCCCGTCACACAGGTCAAAATATTGAAAAAGTTATAATTCAAAAAATCAATATTGGAAGAGGTAATGCAGAACTTGAGGTTTATTTCAAGGATAAGGAAATTACATAAAGATCATATATATATTACAATGGGTCAACTATATCTTAATTCTTTTACCTGTAAAGTAGCCTTTATAGAATACTCCATTTTTATATATCAGCATTTCACCAGGCTGATCCATCACTATCCCGGCATCTATTCCCAAAATTTTGTTATTATAATGTGATTTGATATCTCTTGAGGGAGTATGTCCGACTACTATATGCTTTTTTTCAAAGAAACCAAGTATTGAATCTAATCTGGTTTCACAGAATTCAGAATCTTTAAAATACCCTCTGTACCAGATAGGTCCATAATCATCATTTAAAAACATCTGTTCCTCGTTTTTATCATTTTCAATCATCTCTTTTCCAACAATACTATCGGAAAACATCTGGTTAATCTTGCTGATCGACAACTTTCTATTAACCAATTCCATTGAGATCCCCCCATGAACAAACAGGATATCGTTTATGGTAATCATAATTGGCTTTGAACGTAACCACTTTCCAAGTACGGAGTTTTCAGAGTATAGATCAGAATATTCCGTATTAAGAATACTACTAGCCTTTACATATTTTTCATTAATGAATCTGAAATCTTTGCTGAACACCATTATTTCGTGATTTCCCAGCATAACATGAACCATGCCACCAGCCTTTGCAGCCTGCTTCTCCAAACCAAAGAGATGCCAGAGTACTTCTGTAACCTTTTCCCCTCTGTCGAATACATCACCAAGGATCACTAAATGACCCTTACCAAACTTCCAGTTCAGGCTGTTATCTATTATCCCCAGTGCCTTTAACAGATTAATATAACAGTCATATTCTCCGTGAATATCACTAATAACACTGATACTATCTATCTTACTGTAAATCTGGGAGTAGTTTGACTTAATCAGATAAGTGTCTGTCAGATCCCTGTAATCAAACAATAGATTAAACTTATCCTTTAAACCTGTAAAGTTTTGAGGATTAATGTATTCTTTTTTTAATAAATTATTAATTATCCACTTTACAGTAAATGTTCCATTCTCATTAAAAATATACGGACCATCATTAACATAATCAGGATTACTATCTTCGGGATAGAGGGCTGAATATGAGTTCAGAGCAAGGAATATGCTAATTAACAGATAAAGAATCAGTTTTTTCATATTCTACCATTTTAATATTATTAACAGAAATACTTAATAATTGTTTACCGGTTTTATTGCTTTTATCAACTTTAGTGATGCAGGATTTATTCAGATATAAAGATTAATTTTTCTCACTCTGAGAACAAATTAGTAAATTACCTTGTTTATGCTTCAGAATTCAAATATATTTAATCAGTTAATCAATTTAACCAGGAACTTTATCATTGACAAAGCTAATATACCATATGAAATTAAAATTCCTTAAGCTGATAATAATTACTCTGCCGGTTCTTTTTGAGACAAATTCAGGTTTGTTTGCCAGAACTGACAGTCTGTTCAGCTCTGACAATATTATTAAGATGGAATTGAGATCTGATTTTACAGCTCTTCAGAATGATAGAACTGACGATCCACAATATCACGATGGCGAATTGACATATACAATTCCGGGTAGCAAAGAAAAAAAGTTATCGGTTAAGATAATTGCAAGGGGAAATTTTCGCCGTAATCCTCAACATTGCAATTTCCCTCCTTTGTATCTTAATTTTAAGAAAAATGAAGTTAGTAATACTCTATTCGATAAACAGGACAAACTGAAATTAGTTACCACATGTCAAAATGAAGAAGATGTACTGGATGAATACATTATATATAAAATGTATAATCAGGTTACAGATCTCAGTATGCAGGTAAGACTTGTAAAGATACTCTACTTCGATACAGGAGTTGGCAAAAAACTCTATGAGAAATACAGTTTCTTTATTGAGGAAAAAGAACATGTTGCAGAACGGAATCATGCTTTTGAAATAGATAAATATGTGCTGCCTTTTGATCTGAACAGGGAAAATGTCAAAAGAGTTTCAGTTTTCCAATACATGATTGGAAACAAAGACTGGTACTTCCATACAGGACATAATATTGTAATTATGCAGCCTAACGATACAACTCTGGCTCCATCTGCTGTTCCTTTTGACTTTGATTTTTCAGCTTTCGTTAATGCTGATTATACTAAGCCCAAGGGAGTACCTGAAGAGTTACTTTATAATAGAAGGGTCTTTAAGGGATTATGCTTTTCAAAGGAGGAATTTGAAGAAATATTTGCATTTTACCGTAAACTGAGGCCAGTATTTGAATCCATTATAAACAACATGAAGTATGTTTCTAAGGACAACAGAAAGCAGATGATTGAATATATCGGCTATTTTTATAAGGTTACAGAGAGCCCAGAGCTGATTAAAAAGGAATTTTTAGATGTGTGCGAAACAAAAAAAACTTACGGTAGGCCCGATTAATTGAGAATATTCTTCTGATATACTACTCAATACCAAGCATATGATTATTCTTTAAATTGCTTAACTTTTTCAGGAAAGAATAAGTGGAGTCTTTAAAAAGAGCAGTTGAGTACCCTATGAAATCATATTTTCACCATATACCCTATATTACAGTACAATAACCTCTTTTTCAGTTATTTTTGGGAATTACTTTTATGTTTCCCATTACTACTGTTATAAGGATTATGTGGATTTTGCGGATGCTTAAACCATCCCTTATGTCTGCCGTTGTCTCTTTTGACTAACACAACACAGGATGTTGCGCTCAGTAAAAACATTGAGCAGAGTAACAGTATAAGGATTGTTTTTAATTTTTTCATTTTGAAGAATTCTTTACTATTCATTTAGGTTATTCATTGATACAGATCTTAAAGTCAAATCCTAGCACAATTCAAAACAAAATTAAGCTGATAAGCGATCAGAATCGTTATATAATTCCATAATAGAGTTGCACAATTCACATAATTAAATATTTGTGGGTTAATTATTTCCAGGGATTTTTCTCTTGCCTGAATAAGATTTTGGCAATTTACATTATATTCACTTGTAGAATTAAAAAATTAATCCTAAGGATTTAACTCCAGATTCAGATTAACCTTAAACAAATAGTTTGGGAAAACATTAATAATGATTAAATTTGAAAGAGCACAAGCAGGGGAGCTAAATCGGATTAATTAAATCCAGAAATAGAGTTGATGGGAAAAAGGATGGCTTCTTTGATAGGCTAAATTCTACTTAATAATGATCTGATCCATTTATACCAGTTTTGATTCACATAATACAATTTCGAAACCAGGGAAATATGCAGCCAAAACAAATAACCCGAAAATTATGAAAAATCATACTTATTCAGTATCACGCCGGAAGTTTATACAAAGTACGGCAACAGCGGCTATTGCAGCACCGTTAATCCTCAGATGTTCTTCGAATACATCCTCATCGAAAGATAAACTCAATCATGCCTGCATTGGAGTAGGTGGAATGGGATGGTCCGACCTCCAGAAATTCAAGGAAGATCCGAATGTGCAGATTGTGGCAATATGCGATGTGGATGCAAACAATTTAAAAAAAGCATCAGATCTCCTCCCCGATGCCCGTACTTATACAGATTGGCGGGAACTCATTAAAAAGGAAGGGGATAAAATTGATTCGGTTAATGTTACAGTACCTGACCATAATCATTTTCCTATTGCCTATAAAGCTATTCGTGAGAAAAAGCATGTGTATTGTCAAAAACCTATGTGTCATGATGTTGCTGAGGTACGTAAGCTAACTGAGGCAGCTGTGAAGGCAGGAGTAATTACTCAACTAGGTACACAGATTGCTTCCAGAAAAGGTGACCGTATAGCAGTTCAATTAATTAAAGATGGAGCTATTGGGAAAATAAACCACGCATATCTTTGTTCTAACCGCCCGGGTGCGGTGGAAAACTACCGGCTCATAGGACCACGACCTCCTCAGGGGCAGATAGCACCTGAAACTCTGAACTGGGATCTCTGGATTGGGACTGCTCCAAAACGTCCATATTCACCCGAAATATATCATCCTATGAAATGGAGGGCATGGCAAGATTTCGGTACAGGTTGGTCAGGTGACATCGGATGTCATATATTTGATGCAGTCTGGAAAGGTCTTGGCCTAAAACCACCCGTTTCTGTAATTGCTGATGTCCAGAAATCGTGGCAGGACTCTCCTGAGAGAAGATCTGATACATGGCCACAGGGTGACCATATAACCTGGATGTTCCCCGGCAATAATCTTACCGACTCGGATTTACTTCCGCTGGAATGGTTCGATGGAGAATTCTATCCACCACAGGATATAAGAGATTTATTGACCGGAAAAGAATATCCCGCCGAATCAGCAATGTTGATAGGTACTGAAGGTGCCCTGCTTATACCTCACAACGACTTGCCAATTCTTCTACCTGAAAATAAATTCAGTAATTATAAGATACCCGAATTTGAGGCCGGAAATCATTATCATAGTTTTGTAATTGCCTGTCTGGGAGGTCCAAAAACCGAGTCACATTTTGCACAGACAGGACCTATGACAGAGGCTATTCTGCTTGGAACAGTGGCGATTCGGGTACCCGGCAAATTACTTGAATGGAACTCAAATGATATGAAGTTCCCCAATTATCCAGATGCTGATAAATACCTCCTTCGTACCTATCGTGAAGGTTGGAATGTGGCTGGATTTTAAATTTAAGTGGCAGCATAGAGTTTTCTAAACTTCTGAAATTATCCGGAAAAGGTAATATGCCTTTTCATAGCAGTGCCAAAGATTTATTTCCCCCGCGAATAGACCTTTTATTCCTAATAAATCTTATCTGAAATAAAACCAATATTTTGATATTATTATAATCTAAATGAGTATCTGGAATGAATAATAACTGAAATGGAATTAATTCATACTATTAA
>CAZXFB010000031.1:0-51469 GCA_964639725.1 uncultured Rikenellaceae bacterium | reverse complement strand
TCGTGAAAAATAGTTAAAGCAAATCAATTGTTTTAAGCTTAGTATTGACGACCGATACTCATATTTTAATTATGCAATATGTGCCAGAAATATGTAAAAATATGCATTAATACTTGTTTTATGCAAAACCTATTTCCCTTAACATTTTGGAATGTAGATCATCATTCCTTAAAATAATAAATACAAATGGTTCTGACTGCAACAGATCGTAAAGTTCTTTTCGCCTTAAAACTATTTTCCCATTGCAACCTATATATTGATAAACGCGGAAATTATCCAACAATTTACAAAAGAAGCACCGCCATCATGATGATTAATGGCGGTGCTAAATGGTTGTAAAATGAGAAAATAAAATCTATCAAATTTTGCTTGTTCTCAATTTGCCGGTTCATATCGAGTTCATATATTTCTGTAACACGCGGATATCCAGCCTTTATTGGTCGGGGTGAAAAGCTAAGCATTTCATACAATCTTGGTTACCGGGAATATATGATTTAATCGAATTATTCCAGGTTTCAACTTTTATCTAGTTTAATATGAAACCATATTCCATGAAAAAATGAACATGTTTTGACTAGATGTCCATTTGTATTGGAATATTGGACATGCATTGTTGTTTTGAATGAAAATACTACGTAAATTTGCGGCATGTCCATAATTGAGCAAAAATTGAACAACTATGACTAAACTTAGATTCGACAGGAATAACCCGTTCAACGATCTTCCTCTTCTTTCTCCCTCACATGAACTCGATAATGATAGTGATATCTTAAAAAAGCTGGTATCAGCTTCAAGGGCCTTGGCCTCAGTAAATATCAATGTTATGAGACTTCCAAATCCTTTTATGTTGGTGAATACAATTGCGTTACAGGAAGCTAAAACTTCAACTGAAATTGAAAATATTTTCACCACTGAAGACGAATTGTATAAAGCAGTTTCGGATAATAAAAGTGAAGAAAAAGCAGATTTGGCTGCAAAAGAAATTCTAAGATATAGAGAAGCACTTTGGGCAGGATACCATGCCATGAAAGAAACGAAAACTTTAAATCTTCAATCAGTACTTTCGATCTTTCGTCAGATAAAGAATACCTCCTCAGGGATTCGACCTCCGCAGGCTAATGTTGTTATCAAGAGAGGGCAAAGTGAGCTAGGTCCAGGAGAGGTAGTTTATACTCCTCCCAGGGGAAATGACATTGTGGAGCGATTAATGGATAACCTAATAACTTATCTTAATGACAATATCAATTATCCAACTGACCCATTGATCAAAATGTGCATTGCACATTACCAATTCGAGGCAATTCACCCTTTCCAAGATGGCAATGGGAGAACAGGAAGAATTCTTAATCTGATTTACCTTGTCCAAACTGGACTGTTAAATCAACCGGTCCTATACCTTTCCAAGTACATAATTATTAATAAGTCAGACTATTACTATAATCTAGGAGCAGTAACCCAGGTGGGTTCATGGAAAAAATGGATTTTGTTCATGCTCGACGCAGTTGAAAATACGTCTGCACTAACCAACAATCTGATAAATGACATTCTGGACCAGATGGATTCAACTCTTAATTATGGAAAGTCAAAAATAAGATGGTATACTAAGGAGGTGAATGAAGCAATCTTCAGTCAACCATATATCAAACCTAAGATAATTGGAAAGGTCTTGGGCAGAACATCCCGTACGACTCTTTCAAAACGTATGGAAGACCTGGTTGCTGCAAAGATACTAACTCCAAAACGAGATGGATCTGAAGTTTTCTACCTGAATGATGACCTGATAAGAATTCTGGCCGGTTCCTAATTGGTGCTATGAATATTATTTGCGTAATAAAAAGACTCTCACAGCTTTTCAATCTTCTGGATTTTGCTCATAACTATGAAACGGCATGTTATAGTTGGGTTCTTTGTTGAATGGCCCAATAACCGGAGGATTAAAAAGTCCCTTCAGGACACTGTTACAGAAATCTGATATCCGGAAGTGGTCAATAAGTACGGCTTTAACTGACAGATGTCACAGCAAATAAATTCAAAGATTTATGAGGGAACAAATAGAATAATTCCCAAATTTGGGTTTTAATCAAAACCTGATAACAATGCAAAGTGCAGAGAGTCTAAAAAGGAAAATAGAAATGGAAGAAAGAAATGATTCGATAAGGGAATCTCCTTCTGTATCAACAACAATTAAAGTAGCGGACGATTCTAATTCGAGTGAGATTCTTGTTTTTACTTCACTTTGTAATGTTTATAAAGTTCAGAAAAAGGAACTTATGGACAAGTTTCAGGCGCTGCAGAAAATTGATCTTGAACCTGGAGAAAAACCTGTCTATCTGACTGGAGAAAAGAGATATAAAGGCTTTCTGATAGTGGCATTTGAAAATGGCAAAATCGGAAAAATTTCTTTGGAAAGTTATCAAACCGAGTACTTAAGGAAAAAACTCAGGAATGCTTTCAACAGCGAATCGCGTTTGATCTTTATTGAACTCATTGAACATGAAATTGATCTTGTTACACTGAGCAGCATTAAAAAGGTTGTCTTGTTCAACACCTCTCAGATCAATGCAGTGGGAAGCAGGTCAACAAAAGGTGTTCAGGTTATGAAACAGAAGGATGGAAGTTCAATGCTAAAAGTTAAACGACTGGAAGATACAAAACTAACAGAACCTGAATATTACCGTAAGAGTGAATCTCTTAATGCAATCGGATTTTACCTGAAGCCTGGTGATGAAATCTAATTCCTGCCGCACCCCCTGTGTTTAGCTACCAGATAGATTCTTCAATGATCAGAATTTGTACTGCTTTTTGTATTGCCAATGAAAATGGCCTTGTAGATATTTAATTTACAATTGCTGTCTTTAACCTGTTTTTTACATCAGCATCAGCAGAAATAGTTTTCATTTTCCTTGCATAGCTCTTTGAGAGACCATAAACTTAACCCTAAAAGTCACCTATAGTGGAAAATTTGTGAAAAAGAAACAAATGGGTTCGAATACCGATTGTAATTTCATGTGCCGTATTTTTTAACCCCACCGATTTGTTGGTAGGCAATTCAAAAATATATCCAACACGAAACAGATCCCCCAGGCTAATTTCCATCATGGCACCGTAGGAGTGCAGGTTGCGGGTAAACAAACCTAAGGTGTAACTTTTCTCAGCATTTAAGGCCACACCAAAATCACTGCTTATGGGTGCACCGGCAGTGTAACGCGCCATCACAAAAGGTTTCAGTTTAATCCGATTTGTAAGGCTGAACTGGTAAGCCCCCATGCTATTGAACTGTTGCCTGTACAGAATAACATCAACATTACCATTCATTTTTGCCTTTCCTTCCAGCAATTTTGGGACAGAAAAGCTCAGATAAAATTTATCAGAGGAGTAAATAATGCCTGCACCAATACTCGGGGCCAGCGCACTGAGTCTGTTTTGAAATTTCGGATCACCCGGAATAATGGTAAGTTCGTTAAAATCGCTTTTGTAGTTTACCACGCCTCCCTGCAGGCCGAAAGAAAGGCGGCTCGACATGTTCAGGTCAACATGGTATGCGTAGGAGGCCATCACCTCCATAGTTTTGTTAATGCCGATTTTATCCTGAAGTATTATAAGACCAATCCCCATTTTATTTTCCATCAGGGCGATATGGCCTGACACAGTCATGGTAACCGGGCTGCCATTAAAGCCTGCCCATTGTCTGCGATTGGTGGCTAATGCCGTAAGATCGCGGGAAAATCCTGCATAGGCGGGATTGAAAATGAAAGGATTAAAAAGATATTGAGCAGACAGCGGGTCCTGCTGGGCGTGACTTACCAGCGAGCATAGAACCAGCGCGAGGCAACCAAAGGGTTTGGTAAACGATGCACCTATATTAAAGAAAAGTGTTTTCATATCATCGTATTAAGGTGATGAATCCCGTTAACGGTTTGTTACCCGACAATTCAATTTTATAGAAATATGTACCGGAAGGAAGTTCCTCCCCGTTTTTATTCAACCCGGTAAATACACGGTCAATATTGTTGTAGTTTTCTATTTCAAAAACAACATCGCCCCAGCGGTTAAAAATCATTACCCGGTTTTTTGAAGCGCCTTCCACAACATCAATGTATTTGATTAACAGGAAATCGTTAAGTCCATCGCCATCTGGTGTCATACCATTATATACCACCACTGCTCCTACTACTTCAATATCGATTACCTGCTGGATACAAAGCCCGGACAGATCGCACACCTCCAGCGTGATTCGGTCACTGCCGGTAAATGGATTGCCTGAGTAATCGATTTGAAGGAAATAGGATGCATTTATAGTGGAGGGTACACCACGGCTTGTAAAACTATTGAGCACTCTAAGTGTAGTGAAATCAATGTTGTTATCCGGATCACTTAAAAGTTTTGTAAGGTCAACTTCAACCTTACCCTCAATTTGTGAAGCCAGCGGAGTTGAATTGATTGCCGGAGGAGAATTGGTTGGATTACCTCCGTTGCACGGGGGAGTAAGTACAGTAACCACTACAGGATTGGAAGGCAGGCTTGGGCAGTTGGTCCCTGTTGTTTTCACGATAAGGAAGAATACACCGGTTTGAGATACCGTTATTGTTTGCGTGGTGGCTCCGTTCGACCACAAATATTCAAAGCCATTCGGACCGGTTAAATCAACGGACCCTGTTCCGCAAATGGTGGCGCTGCCGGTAACTGTTATAACAGGTTTGGCTGGTGCCGGAATTACAGTTAAGATAAAGGCATCAGAAGCTTCACTCTGGCAGGTTCCGTCGCCAACCTTAAGATTATAGCTTCCAGATTGTGACACCAGTATTTGTTGTGTGGCATAGGAGAGGACGGTTCCGTCTTTTGTCCAGATATACTGAGTAAAACCTGAAGGAGCAGATAAAAATACAACACTGCCTTCGCAGATAGATAATGATCCGGATGGATTTATAGAAGGTTTAGCGATGTTCACAACAACTGCTGATACGGTTACCCGTGAACTTTCGCAATTCGTTCCCGGATCGAAAATGCTTACATAATAATTACGTGAAGCCGTTAGCAGTGGAGTGGTATATGAGGGTCCGGTAAATAAAAGATTATTTAAAATAGGATCATCATACCAACGGTACAGCTGTGCTCCAGTTGCACCTGTAGCGGTAAGGGTAACAGTACCTTCGTTGCATCGGCTTACGCCCGGAGCAGCAGGAGGGGATGGAGGAGTACAGGCCGATACGGTAAAGTTTTCGGTGACCAGGTAACTCCACAGTCCTTTCGAATCTTTTATTCTAATGCTCAGGGTGTGGTTGCCCGTTGGCACACCGGTCATATCCAGTGCCACAAGCTGGTCAATGGTGGCACCTGGTGTGATTCCCGGAATGGGGTTGGGTGTGCCTGTACCCAGCGGACTGTCTATATAGTACTCAGCAGCAACGATCTGGCGGCTTAAGGTACTTACAGATGGGGCAATGTAAAAGGAGCGGGTTTCGGCATGACTCCAATGGCCCTTATCATCGCGGTAGCGAAATCCGATTTTGTGAAATCCGGCTGTAAGCGATCCTGGCAGGGTGACAGGGAATGTATTGTTTTGCGGAGTGCCTGCCGTAATGGGGATGGAGGTATTGTTGCCGGGCCCCAGGTCAGTGTTGAAGAAATATTCGATACGAGTGATGCTGGCAGCCGGGTCGAAAGTGGAAGGCGGAATAACATAAAAACTTTGCGCGCTGGCATGTGTCCACCTGCCTCTGTTATCGCGAAAGCGGAAACTGATAAAGTGAAATCCCGGTGACAGGGAACCAATGTTTATGTTTAGTGCCGGAATTGTTACCATGCTTCCCGGAGTGAAAGAAAAGGATGTACCGTTTCCAAAACCCGGATCATTATCGAAAAAATATTCGGCACCTACCAGGTTGCTGGCAGATGGTGTTAATGGTGTGATGTAAAACGAGGTGTGACTGGGATGCGCCCACAGCCCGTTATTTTGTTTCACCCTGAATCCCAGTGTGTGAAACCCGGTGCTTAAGGCATTCGTATTGATATTAAAATTTAGATTTACGCTAGCTGATGGTGTTGAAACGGTTACTGCAGTACCGCTGCCATTACCCGGATCGGTGTCGATAAAGTATTCAGCCCGATTAATGGTTTGGGTGAAAGCTGTTACACTGATTAAGCAGCAAAATATAATAAGTCCATAGCTTTTAAGTCTATAGTCCATAGACAGTCTCATGCTATGGATGAATGCACATGCATTCACTGAAAATAACCGATACCAATTTCTTTTCATTGATTGAAGTCTGGTTATCAAAACAATCAATTATTTATCTTCCCTTGAACCTTTACATTCAGAGTGCCGTTAGGAGCGATAGTTGCATTCTGAATGTTTACAGATATTACCTGTGGAATAGGGGGCATGGGTGACGTATCGAAACCACTGCCCGGATTTCCGCCAGAGGGAAAGGGATAGCTTCCGCCATAAATGCCGGCCTCAGAATCATCTGTGCTGAAGGGTGCTTTTCCCGGTGATCCAGCCTGTAAGCGGTAGTTACTGGTGATGTCGTATGTATCGTTGTTGGGTACAGTCACAAATAATGGGTTAGTACCAACCAGGTTGCCGCCTCCCGAGTTAGAACCGCCGCCTGTAATTATCCAGGTGGCTTCAAAAATGTTGGTAGGGTTGAACTGGGTGGCGCCTCCTATGGTGTTTTGATTGGATATGTTGTTATTGAAAGTACAGAAAACAACTTCCCCATAAAACAGGGTGCCGGATGAACGCACAAAAATATTATTGCTGATGATGACGTTCCATAGAGATAAAAGATTGCTGCTCCCTAAGAAAATGTTATGATCAATAAGCACGGTGTTGCTGTTATAATATGCGAGGTAAGTGGTTATGATGTTATTCGCAATAATAATGTTTGTAGGAGAACTAGTGGTTCGTGAGGATGCAGAACCCCAAATATAAGCAATGATGTTATTGTAAATTGTCCACCCGGAAGCTGGATTTGATCCGTTTAAGTAGGTTTGTACTGAGTATCCAATACGGTTTCTGGAAAGGGTTATATTTAAGGAAGCCAGGGTTCCGGTGCAGCTTACACCTCCGCTGATCAAAAATCCCATGATTACCGAACCGGAAGCATCGGTAGAGCCGTCACGGAACAAATTAATTTGTCCTGCCCGTGTGGGTTGCCCGAACTGGTTGTTTGGCCCATAGCCGGCACCGATCACGACCATTTTTTTGCTGATAGTCAGTGTTCCGTAATCGAATGGAGAACCATACACATAAAGGGTATCGCCAGGGCTCGATGCATCGTGTGCAGCGATGAAACTTGCATTTCCCCCACCCGTAGAAGTGGTAAACTGGGCTGGTCGTGTTTGGTCATTACTCACGGTTCGCACAGCGGCAATAGCAGGCAAATGCAATAAGGTTATTAATCCGATAATCGATAAGATTTTCATTTTGCTCAATTATTTATGAATATTACTGGTTAACGAAGATTTATTCGATCAAACTAATTTTTATTTAGTCCAAATATAAATGCTAATTTTACGAAGTGTGTTATTTAACAGTTTTTTTCAAGGATTTAATAAAATACTTAACATAAACTTAACTACAAAAGCCCGACAACCTGACCACATTTAGAGGTAAAACAAAGCAATTACAAAATAGTTTAATGACAATCAAATATTCCCGGTCAGGGATGGTCAATTTGAACCGACGTGTGTTGGTCTTGGGCACTGGCTTTTACACCCGACGAAACCCTCCAAAATAAAAGCCCTCCTTCGTCTTTCAGACTATGGAGGGCTAAGTCGGGGTGACTGGACTCGAACCAGCGGCCCCTACGTCCCGAACGTAGTACGCTACCAACTGCGCCACACCCCGTATAGAATTTTATGAAAGGCAAAAATAATAAAATTATCTTTATTCTTTTAACCTTTATACCAAATTACACTGCCAGATGAATAACACAAACCGGATCGCTTCAATAGATATTATGCGAGGAGTTACCCTAATCCTGATGCTATTTGTTAATGATCTGTATATGCCCGGAGTTCCCGCCTGGCTGGGTCATATGAAGGCAGATTATGACGGTATGGGTCTTGCCGACTGGGTATTCCCGGGTTTCCTTTTTATGGTGGGAATGGCAATCCCGTTCTCAATAGGGAAAAGAATCTCCTCAGGAACAGACATCCCGGATATCTCAAAACATATTACTAAACGAAGCATTAGTCTGATTATCATTGGTGTACTGATGCTCAACTCGGGAAGAGTAAATCCTGAATTAACAGGAATAAGCAAAAACCTGTGGGCACTAATGATGTACACAGGGGTATTCCTGGTATGGAATCAATACAGGGAGACAAACTCCAATTTTTTTTCAATTACAGGCCTGCGACTTGCAGGAATAGCATTACTTGTTTTTCTTGTCTTCAGATTCAGATCTGGTTTACCGGAAAATAACGGATCGCTTATAACAGGATGGTGGGGCATACTTGGCCTGATAGGATGGGGTTACCTTGTAGCTGCTTTTGTCTACATTCTGATCCGCGACAGTATACTGAATGCATCAGTTGCAATCCTGTTTTTCCTGCTTTTAAATATCATGGCAAAACTTAATCTCCTGACTTTTCTCGATGCAGTAAGACCTATATTCGGGATAATTATCGAGGGAAATGTGCCGATGATTGTTCTTTCAGGGTTGCTTACATCCATTATTCTTAAGAAATATCTGACATCAGATCCCTTAAAAGCAATATTAATAATTGCTTCATCAGGAGTTGTAACTATTATAGCAGGTTTTATTCTTCGAAACTGGTTCATTATATCAAAAGAACAAGCTACTCCCAGCTGGGGATTAATCTGTACAGGAATCAGTATGATACTTTTCGTGTTAATTTTCCTGATTACAGATGTTAAGAAACATACAGGATGGGCACTCTTCCTTAAACCGGCTGGGGAGAATTCTCTAACAACCTACCTCGCACCGGATATCCTTTATTACTTAATGCAGAGCACAGGTATCACTTTACTTATATATAAACAATCAGGTATACCACTGGTTGTGATAGCTGGTTCGCTGATATGGGCTTTAATTATGGTTTTGCTCACTTCATTTCTTGTTAGGTTTAATATTAAACTGAAATTATAACCCGGGCAGATATTGTAATAACGATATTACTAAAACTGCCTTTCAGATTGACTCTTCACAGACAACAAGTAATTGTCATCACGGGTTAAAATAATTCTTTTATCATTCAAAAAAATAATATATGTACCGATACTTTTTTCGCTTTGTGGTAACTGCCCTGACTATCCTGACAGCAAATCTTATAACTGCAGCTATCAGCGACTATATGATCTCTTATAAGAATCATTATAAACCTTTTACATTTACTCTTATTGGCATGGGAATTATAATAGTGGTTTTCTATCCTCTTTTTCTGAAGATGGAGGACTGGGTAAAGAATATTTCTGTAAAAGTTGTAAAATCGGGCAACTCCTTTGCCGGTAAATACTTTGGATTACCCCTTACTTTTCTTTGTTGCCTGCTGATCCTGTTCTATTTCTATGCAAAAATGTGGTATCACATCGACATACTGAAACTCCTTTTTAGCGGAAGCTTTAATCAATATATTTAATTCAGATTTACAGAGTTCATAATACGCAAGTTTATTCAATGAGCTATGCATAATGAGCACAGGTCTGAATTGGGATGTCCATGAATTCTAAAAACTATTGATTGTCAATCAGTTGAAATATCGTATGTTTAAGCACCCCAAAAAAAGCCAAGAAAAGCTAAAAATTGTGGTAATTACATAAAAATACTATGAGAAAAATACAAGGAATTATCAAGTACATCCAAGAATTTACCTCATTTCTCCATAAAATGGAATTTTCTCTTTATAGGAAAAAACAAAAATGAATAAGGTCCTTAATGGCGAATTTTACTCATTCAAAAAATTTGTCATGTATCCAAAAATCTCTAATTAGATTGTAAAACTATCAAGGTGTATCCAGTTCCCACATTTAGAGCAACTTGAAAATTCAGTCATAGCCCTACATAGCAAATGAAGACCTCCTTATCCCGGGCAATATGTTATTTTTGCATAACATAAACGTCTACTATGTTTTGTTTAGTATTTATATGAATCTCTCGAGGGTTCTCTAAAAATGACAGATTTTTCTTTTTTAACTCTAATTCATATGACTTTCTGTCATACTTCATTATAGATCCAGATACAGCATCAATAGCCCAACCCAACAAGTTTCCAAAGTTGATAACACTTACAATATTAAATTCCTTGTCAAGTGTAAAAAGTCTTGTTTCATAACCATCTAATTTGAATTCGATATCTACATCGTTTAAACTTCTTTTTATTGGTATCCGACATGGTGTCTTACAAAGTTCCAATCCATCTTTAAATACTAAAGCTCCTTCTGGAGTTGAGTTAAAACTTATAGTATCTCTAGTCCCTGTAAACACTGTTGCACAACTACAAGTTATGAATGCAATTGCAAGCAAGAAAATATTTTTTTTCATAATTGATTTAATTGATTAATAATTGGGTGAATATTTTATTTCCTGGGTATTGCTTTCTCAATACAGTTAAATAACCAAGTGCTTTAGGTTTATCTTTTTCAATATCAAGGTAATACTTCATTAAAAAATAGCGTCCTATTGTTTTATGGGCAGATGTTCCATAATTGATGATATGTTCAATATCTCTGATGTAAACCTGTTTGTTTTGGGAAATGTTCATTAATCGTTCAAAAGAGAATCCATACTGAACAAGGTTGAGGAATGATTTATAAATAATAAAAAGTTGATAATCATCTGGGTATCTGCTATCAAATTCCGAAATATCAATTTTTTCAATATGATTTTTTATGTTCATAAATAAGAAGGGGAGCATATATTTTTTATTGATGCAGGCGTAATATCTCATCCTGTAGGTTAATGAAATTATTTTGGAAAGATTGTCAATCCTGTTATTCTCAAACTGATTGAGTTTTATGAGAAAATCTGAAAACTGTTCCTCCTTATCCGATTCCATTGCCATCCACCATTTGATTTCAAGATTCAGTGACTCATTAATCAAAAGGTTACTGTTATTTAATTCACATAGTTTCTCTTCTGCCTTATTGAAGTCGAAATTATATATGTAATCAATTATTGAGGAAGTATCGGCGGGGGATGATAATATTACACCATGGCTTATGAATAGTGTAATTATTAATAATAAAGATCTAAATTTTCTCATACTATATTATCAGATATGCCTTTTATTTGCAAAGCATTACTAAAATATTTTCAATGCAAAAATCTTTTTTATGATTAATAAGTTTTGTGGGTTAAATATAATCAATTTATCAATCAGCTCTGTTTATAAATGCACTATTTGGATTTAATTATAACTGCCGGTCTGTACTTTTTTATACTAATGATAATGCCTGTTATTCTGGAGGTAAAATCGTAGTAATTTGCATATCGCCTGTTATTTTATTTGACTCAGAATAAAATTCAATCAGGTCATTTAGCCTGCCGCAGGATTCTGTTTTAAACATCTGTAAATTGTCAGAGGGAAAAGAATTTTCAAAATCTATGGTAAAAGCATAACTTTGTTTTCCACCTGAAGAATATCATGAAGATAAGAGTCCTGATCCTTATTCTTTTATTGCCCGGGATGACTGTTAAATCCCAGTTAATAAAAAAGCCGGTTATTATTGAGACTAAATTCCATACAGGACTTAATCTTCCTATTTATGAAGCAGTGAACTATCTTATTCAGGATGATATTTATTCTTTCGATCTGTCTTTAAGTTTCCCTACTTATGGCAGGGATTTCTGGGAGAAACTCTACAACTACCCAAGAACAGGAGTTGGATATTCTTTCTGGAGCCTTGGTAATAGCGAAGTACTTGGCAAAGCAAATGCTCTTTATGGTTTTCTGAGTATCCCCTTCCTTAAACGATCTGAGAAGATATCATTTAGTTCCCAGGTTTCGGCAGGAGGGGTTTATCTTACAAGAATATTTGATGTTTATAATAATCATCTTAACCGTGCTTCAGGATCACATCTCAATATATACTTTCATTTTGGAATAGACGGAAAAATCAGATTGTTCCCCTGCTCTGAAATAGTAATTGAAGCAGGTATAACTCATTTTTCCAACGGAAAGACCAGGTCTCCCAATTATGGTATTAACGAAGGTTCTGTTTCATTGGGGTTAAATTATTTTTTCAATAAGGGAACCACGAATGGCATGGAACCGGAAATTCCGGTTATAGGGAAAAGATATACACATTCGTTAATATATTCCGCAGGTTCAAAGGTTTATGATAATCTGTCAGGGAAAAAGTATTTCATTTCATCAATGACATATAACCTGGACCGCAACCTGAATCATAGAAGAAAAATTGGGATCGGTGCTGATTTTTTTTATGATGGTTCTATAAGTGAAGCTCTTGCCGGTGAAGATGGTATTCCGGAGGAGGATTTTACGAAACTTATACGGTTTGGACTGCATACTTCTTATGCTATCAGGTATAAAGAACTTATGATGGGAATTCAGGTCGGGAATTATCTGTATTCAAAATATACTGTTATTACACGTGTTTACAGCAGAATATCATTACAATATCTTTTTTCAGATAACATTGTCGGAACTATGGCTATTAAATCACATATGGGCAAGGCCGATTGCCTGGAATGGGGGATAGGATACACATGGTAGTTAAAGTGCAATGAGCATAATGAAAAGAATTAATTTACATTTTATTATTTCCCTGATTATTCTCTGTTCATGCCAGCGAATCTTATTTAACGATACTGAAGGAATACGCGGGATTAACCTGGAAGATTTCCATGCTGTCAGCTTTTCAGGCATTTACGATATTTTGCTGGTACAGGATTCAGTAAACAGGTTGGTCATAGCAGGAAGAAACAATATCAATTCCATTGATGCTGTTGTCATTAATGATACCCTTTATATAGATGATCATAAGAAAATGTCATTTATCCCGGGGAAGAATAAGCTTACTCTTCATTTCAGCAATATAAAATACATGATAACGTATGATCCTGTAAGTGTTTCGAATGAAGATACAATAAAAACTCATCAGTTTCTCTATGATGCAATTGGAGAGATTGCCGAAGTCAGACTTGTTGTTAACTGCAATTATCTTGTTATTGTAAACTCTGCCAATACTTTAGGTTTTTTTCATATTAAAGGAGAAGCCAAAGGTTGTTCGTTTTATAATCGTTATGGGTGCACCATTTTTGCCGATAGTCTTTTATGTGAAAACGCCGAAATTACCAATGAATCTGTCGGCGATGTCCGTATAAATGCTTCTGTGTACCTCAAAGCATTTATACTTGGTCGGGGAAATATCTGTTATCATGGTAATCCGCTTATTGAAATTGCAGAGAAAAGAGGTGATGGCAGGTTGATAAAAGTGTATTAACAATCAATATTTATTGTCATCTTAAATAGATAAGAGAGCCTATAAAATCCAAAACCCCGGCGATTACTTGTCCTTCGGGGTTTTGGATTTAAAGTGTTAATGCCATAAGCACCTCAAAAACTCCATTTGCTTTTTTATTTCTTTCCGGAGCGGATAACCAGTCTATTTAAGTTTTAATGTATCTATTTTTGTTACGACAGCATTTTTAACTGAAATATTCAGGAGAGTAGTGTCTTTGTATGGAGTCTGAGGTTTGAAATCCAGTTTATAAACTCCTGCCGGCAATCCCTTAAACATAAACTTACCGGATATAGTATCTGCGAATGCGGATACTGAATCGAGTTGCGATGAAATTGCATAAATCAGGGGTCTTGCAGCTGCAGGTTTAACGACACCTGCAATGGCTCCTGAAACTGATTCTGAAACGACCCTGATTACCGGTTTCAGGATAAATTTGCCATTCCCTGTCTTAACAATTGATCTGCCAGCATCGAAATCAAGGGTGTATTCGTATGCAATACCCTCGGAAAACTCTTCATGTACGTTGAGCTTAAGTCCTGACTGCTGAGCACTCGGAGTTGTCAGACTGTAAGATTCAGAGCCGATTAACACAGAATTATTATCACCTAATATCAATCTTATCTGGCTTAACTTTCCTGCAGGAATCTGCTGCTCAATAATTACAGTATCTTTCCCATTGGCAAAATCAAGCAGGTTGTAAATTCCTTCTTTTACATCCAGATCGATAATAGAATCATTAACTATTATTCTGGCACCTATAATATCAATATTTACTTCATCGTAAATTGCCGGTGCATCAGTAAGATGGAATGTTATTTTTGCTGATCCCACATTGATATCCCCATCCTTCTTGCAGCTGACAAGAGCAGCACTCATCATTACAATAAAAAGAATATATTTTTTCATTTCAGTTTGTTTTAAGAGGTTTTATAAACATGTTACAAAATATCTCTAATTGATGATGGTTAATTCATCATCAATTAAACTTCTCTTTAAGTTTCTTAAAAGATTATAGGATCAAAGTTATTTATGAAATAGTCAGGCACAAAATATATTCACCGGAAGCAGGATATTTATCAACAGATAGCTGCTTTTTATCTCCGGATGGAGTTAGTGATTTTACAGGGTGATCCTGACTTAAGTCAGATTGCAATACCTGTTAATAAATTACTGGGACCATCCGCTGGGTTTCCGGTCCCAGCGATGTTTTACCAGTTCTTTCATCAATTCAGCGTCCAATGCTCCTTTATCGCTGGTCTTCATGTTTGATACTGTGTGGGCAGTTTTTCGCATACCCGGGATTATAGTACTAACGGCCGGTTCACCAAGAATGAAACGCAGTGCCATTTCAGACATTGTCATACCTAAGGGAACCAGGTCTTTTAAAGCATTTGCATGTTCCACACTGGGGATAAGATTTTCAGGAACAAAGTAACTGTTTCTCCAGTCACCTGCAGGCCATTTGCTATCTTTTGTCAGGGTACCGGTAAGCGAACCTTCATCAAACGGGACCCTGGCTATAACACCCACATTCATCTCCATACAGGCAGGGAAAAGATCATCTTTGGGATTCTGATCGAAGATATTGTATATCACCTGTACAGAGTCTATCAATCCGCTTTTCACAGCTTTGACCCCGTTCCATGGTTCCCATCGGTTAATACTTATACCTATGGCATTAAATAATCCCTGTTCCTTAAGATCAATCATTTTCATGATACCCCGTTCATCATTCAACCATTCATCTTCCCATGTGTGAAACTGCATGAGATCGAAGGAATCGAGTCCTGCATTCCTGAGGCTCTTTTCAACATATTCTTGAATATGATCAGGAGGGAAGCAATCATCAAGTGTGTATTCCCTCTTGCTGGGCCACTGGAAATTCTTTGGAGGTATTTTGGTGGCAGTAAACAGCTTTTTATCCTTATTTGCCCTGACCAGTTGTCCCAGAAGATTTTCACTCTTCCCTTTCCCGTAACCCCAGGCTGTATCATAGAAATTGCATCCCATATCTGCTGCAAGCTGAAGTGAACGGAATGATTCTTCATCGTCTGAACCGGTCCATCCGGCCATACCCCACATACCATATCCCATTTCGCTTATTACCCAGTCTGTTTTGCCAAGTCTCCTGTATTTCATGTTTGTCAGATTAAATTTTTGAGGCTGTCTCAAAAGTCAACCACCTCCCCCCTGACTGACGTCAGGGGTACTCCTCCTTCAAAAGGAGGAGAAAGTTAATGTGCTATACATCAATACTTTCCCCTCCTTTTCAAGGAGGGGTGTCATGCCCGAAGGGTCATGACGGGGTGGTTGATTTTCCTTTTGAGACACCCTCCTGTTTGTAATGATTGAATTATCCCGTTACCTGTCTGCTCTATGTGCTTCAGGAATACTTCGGTATTAAATACTTATTAAAGAGGATTCTGTAAAGTTTGTTAACCAAGTAATTGCTTTACTTTAGCTGAGATCTCTTTGCCATCAGCTTTACCGGCAAGCTCTTTTGTCGCAACACCCATTACTTTTCCCATATCCGCAGGAGATTTTGCACCTACCCGTGCAATGATCTCCTTAATTATCTTTAAGAGCTCCTCTTCATTCATTTTTGCTGGCAGGTATTTCTCAAGAACATCTGCTTCAACAACTTCTTTTTCATACAGGTCAGGCCTGTTCTGCTCTTTGTAAATAGTTGCAGATTCCCTTCTTTGCTTAACCAGCTTCTGAATTATTTTCAATTCTTCATCAGGGCTCAGGACAGAATCGGCTCCTTTTTCAGAACGTGCCAGGATAAAAGCTGTTTTTGCAGCCCTGATGGCCTCAAGAGCAATCTTGTCCTTACTCTTCATTGCATTTATCAGATCGCTTGAAATTTTCTCGGTAAGTGACATAACTTAAGTGTTAAATTATACTACAATGGTTAAATAATCAGGACATAAAGATAGAATATTCGTATTAATCGGAATAAGATGAAGCTAAAAAGTGATCTGATTTATGTAGTACAGACTTTGATCCTGTCTCACTGCCTCATTTGTTCTTTTCAGCCCCTGATTCTTTTATGCCGGCCATGGACACATTTTACATGATATTAACTTGGCTCTACATGTATTGTAACAGTAAGATTTTCAAATGCAGAAGTGAGCTCATTCTCTATTTTGTCGCAATATAGATGTGCATTGCCAACTGATTCATTTTCGGGCATTTCTATATGAATATCTACAAAACGGTAGTTACCGGCCACACGTGTGCGCAAGTCGTGGTAGTTTACATCGAGACGGTTTAATTTGTTCTCCAATTGCAAAATATCATCATGTCCCCAAGATGTATCAAGAAGGGGAGTAAAAGCACGTTTCAGAAGCGAATAGGATTCCTTAATTATAAAGAGTGCTACCAGAATTGCAACAACCGGGTCAAGCCATTCAATTCCTGTAAGCATTATAAGACCAAGGCCTGCTGCAACACCTAAAGAAGTGTAAACATCAGTCTTTAAATGAAGTGCATCTGCCTCCAGTGCAACAGATTTTGTTTCGCGCGCCACTTTATAAAGCTTTCGCGAAACAATTATATTGACAACTGCAGAGATAAGCATCACCACTGAACCTATCCATATCGATTCGAGTTCAATTCTTTCACCTAAAAGTTTCTTAACTGCCTCAATAACAATCCATATTGCAGCTATAAATATTAAGATTGCTTCAATTACACCGGAAATATTTTCAACTTTACCATGCCCATAAGGATGTCTGGAGTCAGGAGGATTATCAGATATTCTTACTGCGAAAAAAGCT
Organism: uncultured Rikenellaceae bacterium; assembly: GCA_964639725.1. GTDB lineage: Bacteria > Bacteroidota > Bacteroidia > Bacteroidales > VadinHA17 > LD21. Next base: position 34,231 of record CAZXFB010000031.1, on the reverse strand, counting down.
ATCACTGCCGCCATAAGATCCATTGATGAATGGATAGCCTCCGAAATAATACTGACAGAGCCACTTATCAACCCGACAATCAGTTTTAATATGATTAAAAGAGTATTTGAAAAAATTGAAAGTCGGGCTATATTAACTTTTGCGTTCATACCGAAACCGGAGTAAAAAAAATTACAGTTAAAAGTAGTTATAAATTGAAGAGAACTCAAAAAATGATCTCAGGAGTTCAACCGGTCAAACATTAATCAATTCATAATCAATATTTCCCAATCCTATTTTCTGGCCATGTCTGATACCTTCTTCCCAGAATGTTTCAGGATGTGTTTTTTTGAACTTGTCTTCACCAGCCATGCTGTCTGGTGAATGAACATCACATATTCTGCTTCCGGCCAGTGCGGGTGCAGCTTTTACCATATCAGCACAGGCTTTGTCGAGGGCAACTGGATCAGTTGAAGCTGCAATTCCGATATCGGAAACGATAGGATAATCATTGAAGTCATAGCAATCGCAATCGGGAGAAACATTCATTATGAAACTGATATGGAATGAGGGTTTGTCCTTGATTGCCGCGTAAGCATATTCTGCAACTCTTTTAGAGACTATATCAGATGATTTTTGCCATACTACCCTTGCAGAATCATACTGACATACTGCCACACACTGGCCACATCCAACGCACTTAATATAATCGATATGTGCTATTTTATCTTTTCCTACATTAATGGCATCGTGAGCACAATGTTTTTCACAAATTTTACAACCGGTACAGTTCTCTTCATAAATTTTTGGAGATGCTCCGGAATGGAGGAAAAGTTTTCCTCCTACTGATGCACACCCCATTCCAAGATTTTTAAGGGCCCCGCCAAAGCCTGTCATCTCATGACCTTTGAAATGGTTCATTGTAATTATTACATCGGCATCGGCGATAGATGTTCCTATTTTTGCCGAGTTACAGAACTCTTTGTTAATCTCAATTTCGCGATAGTCGCTGCCTTTAATACCATCCGCTATTATCACAGGGCAATTAACAGATATCGGATTGTAACCGTTTTCAAAGGCTGCCTCAATATGTGAAGGGGCATTAGAGCGCCTTCCGTAATAAAGTGTATTACAATCAGTCAGGAATGGGATAGCATCCCTCGACTTAAGTAACTTCACAATATGGGCAGCAAAGTTAGGTCTCAGATATGCAAGGTTCCCTGGTTCCCCAAAGTGAATTTTAATTGCAACAAACTTCCGGTTGAAATCAATATTGTCAAAACCTGCTTTGAGCACCAGTGTCTCAAGTTTTTGTATCAGATTCTTTGACGGTTTTGTCCTCAGGTTTGTAAACCAGACCTTTGATTTTGACATATCCACTTATCTAAACAGATAATATCCTTGCTAATTCAACAAGGTTGTGATTAACATCTTTATGTAGTTTTACTGCTCTGCGGAATGGAACAAGAACGATTTCCCCATTTGATATTCCGACCATTACGCTTTTCTGATCATCAATGAGAGCTTCAACAGCTGCATGTCCCAGACGGCTTGCATTAACCCGGTCCATTGCAGATGGAGAACCTCCGCGTTGCATATGTCCAAGAACGGAGACCCTGATATCATAGTCAGGAAACTCATTTTTTACTTTCTCAGCAATTGCAAAAGCTCCGCCACCTTCATCTCCCTCGGCAACTATAATTATGTTGCTCGATTTTTTCCGGGAGTTACCAGTCGCAATCATCTTAATAAGGTCCCGGGCTTCTCCCTTTATTTCAGGTATGATTATGGCTTCTGCCCCTGTTGCAATACCGCTGTAAAGAGCTATAAAACCTGCTTCTGCACCCATTACTTCAACAAAAAACATCCTGTTATGAGCACTTGCAGTATCCCTAATCTTATCAACAGCCTCAACAACTGTATTTAGTGCTGTATCATACCCTATAGTATAATCAGTTCCATAAATATCATTATCAATTGTTCCGGGGATCCCAACGAAAGGGATATCATACTCTTCGTTGAAAATTCTTGCCCCTGTAAATGAGCCGTCACCACCGATAACTACAACTCCATCTATCTGTGCCTCTTTGAGGTTGTTATATGCTTTCTGTCTTCCTTCCTGTGTTCTGAATTCTTCGCATCTTGCTGTCTTCAGGATTGTTCCGCCTCTCTGAATAATATCACTTACGCTCGATGCCTGAAGAGTAATAAAATCAGCATTAATCATTCCCTGATATCCCTGAAGGATCCCTGATACTTCCAACCCATTATAAACTGCAGTGCGTGTTACACCACGAATCGCTGCATTCATTCCCGGGGAATCTCCTCCGGATGTCAGAACTCCTATTCTCTTTAATTTTCCCATAAAAAATATTTTCAATTCAGGGTGCAAAGATAATTAATTAATTTGCCATTCAAAAGCCACAGACAGGGATGATCAGATATTTATAATGACATTGTATATATTGTCAATAAGCCATTTAGGAGTTGAAGTGGCTCCGCAAACACCGACCGACTTCTTCCCTTTGAACCAGTCCATATCCAGTTCTTTATCTGATGCAACAAAGTACGTATCCGGATTGACCGATTTGCAAACAGAATAGAGCATTTTACCATTTGAACTCTCATAGCCACTGACAAAAATGATTATATCATGCTTTCGGGCGAATTCAATCAGATGGGGTTCTCTGTTTGAAACCTGACTGCAAATTGTTTTTCTGACAAAAAGTATCCTGTCAGGATCTGCCTCCCCGGTTTCTCTTATTTTCGCACGGATTGCATCAGCCAGGTTTTCATAATCACTTATACTCATCGTTGTCTGGGAAAAGAGATATATAGGTTTTGAGAAATCTACCTTCCATAAATCTTCAGGTCCAGTTAAAAGAATACCGGTATGATTTATTTGTCCGAGAAGGCCTATTACCTCTGCATGTCCGGGTTTACCAAAGATAACAACCTGACCCTTGTTTCCATTGACTTTATGCCATGTTTCGCTTATCCTCGCCTGTAACTTCTTAACAATAGGACATGTAGCCTCAATGATTGTGATATTGTTCTGCCTGGCTATCAGATATGTTTCAGGTGGCTCACCGTGTGCCCTGATAAGTACTTTGCAATCCCTGAGCTTTCTGAACTGATCATGATCTATCGATTCAAGTCCCAGCCTGAATAATCGTGCAACCTCCATATCATTATGAACTATCGGGCCCAGTGAAAAGACTTTATCACCTTCGAGCATTGCCTTTTCAGCTATCTCAACAGCATTCTTCACACCAAAACAGAAGCCCGATTGTTTATCAATCTCGACCTGCATTTTTCTTTTTTAAAAGGATTTCCTTTATCCAATCCATCTGTTCATTGACCGTCATCCTGCTGTTATCCAGGATAATTGCATCATCAGCCCTTTTTAGCGGACTGATATCCCTGTTTTCATCTGCAATATCGCGGGCAATTATTCCTCTTTTAATCTCTTCAAAGTCAACAGTTATACCTTTTGATTTTATCTCATCATATCTTCGCCTGGCCCTGATCTCAGCGGTTGCTGTCATAAATATTTTAATATCAGCATCCGGAAATACCACAGTACCAATATCTCTCCCATCCATGACAATCCCTTTATAAACACCTATCTGGCGCTGAAGTTCAACCATCCGGGATCTGACATCATGTATCTGACTTATTCTGCTTACAAATGCTGTAACCTCAATACCCCTTATCTCTGTTTCTACATTTTCTGAGTTTAAGAATGTCTCATATTCCTGGATATCAGGATTATAAACGAACTCGATATTAATTTCCTGCAGTTCCGTAATAATACTTCTGATATCTAATCTTTCTTTGGTTATATAACCTTTTCGTAAACAATATAGTGTTACAGCCCTGTACATGGCTCCGCTGTCGATATAGATGTAGGTCAGCAGTTTTGCAATTGAGCGTGCAAAAGTGCTTTTGCCACATGATGAATATCCATCGATCGCTATTATAAGTTTTTTATCCATACTGCTTTAGATCTATTTGCGGGATCTTTTATAAAAAAGATCAGGTTTTAATAAAAGTGATACATGATTTGATGAGCCTGCGAGATGGTAAGTAGCCCTCCCGAACTCTATATCAAGGATTGATGTTCTTATACCGAATCCCCAGGAGAATCCAACAGTTGAAACATTTGACTTAATCTGCAACTCCCTTCTTCTCTGATAATTATACCCGGCGCTCAGGTAAAAATTCTTGTGTGGTATTATTTCGGCACCTACAATTACATGCCGCATCATATTCTCAAAAAATTCAGCTGACCTGCTTTTTGCTGCAGATGAATCACTGTATTGATAAGTAAGATCAAATTTTTCAAGGTGCCTGATCGTTAATGAGAAGCGAAAAGGGGCATGAGCAAGTTGCTGGGAAATCCCTGCCTCTATTTCAAACGGGAGGTTCTGATGAGGTTCGCCGGCATATGTAGTTACCTGATAGCCAGCATTTTTGATTACAAGCCCGGCTGAGAAGAGATTAGCCGGATTGTGCCAGGATGCTCCTATATCAAATGCAAATCCGAATGAAGTATAATTTTCCAGATGTGATAATACAGGTTTGAAATTTACCCCGATATAGAAAAGTGAGTCAATCTGATGTGACCAGATAAGTGAAAAAGCATATTCAGCTGCACTGAAAGTGCCGGTTATGACACCCGAAGCATTACTCTCTGTAAATGAACCATAGTTCAGGTATGTGAGACCTGCTGCAAAATTTCCGGCTTTCTGAAATGTCCGTGAATAAGTCACTTGTCCGTAATTAATACCGGCAAAGTAGTTAGAATAGCTCAGGGCAAGTGTTTTATCCATCCCGGGGGTAAGAAGTGCAGGATTATGATATGTCAGGTTCAGGTTATCTCCAGGCAATGAAACATTTGTGCCGCCAAGGGAAGAAACAAGTCCTGAATGTGTGAGGTTGAGGAATTCATATACATTATCACCACCGGTTTGCGAAAAAATCGGGGACATAAAAATACACAGTGTGATCGTATACAGAGTTTTTCTGACCATGGTCGCCAATCTGTGTCAAATATAGTATGAATTTATTAAAACAGAGGCGCAAAATAACATTCTATTATTGGTCGGGATGCAATAATCAGGTGATTATCATGCAGTTTTACCGGTGAGAGTAAGAGCCTCATCTATACTCTTTATCCTTCCATTCATCTGAGACATAAAGAGGCCTGCAATTACAATTACCATCCCCAGAATATTCTGAAATGTCAGTTTCTCTCCCATTATGAGGAAGGAAAAAAGTGCTGTGAAAACAGGGATACAATTGGTAAAAACATTGGCTTTTGATATACCTATTTTACTGACGGAGAATGCAAAAAGAATAAACGCCCCGCATGATGCAAAGGCGGCAAGTTCTATTATCGGTAAAAACATATTAAGAGTGAAAGGAGTATTAATAAAACTTTTAAAACCGAAAATAAAAAAGAGCGGGAGAAAAAGAGTGGTACCTATAATGTTCTGAACATTTACTATATAAACGGGACTATAATTTTTCACCAGACGGCTTAAGGTAAGGTTATACCCGACAGCTGAAATAACTGCAAAGGAGAGTAGTCCCAGTCCTTTTACATTATATGAAAAACCTCCATCCTTGTTAAGAATGAAAACAAGGACTCCAATAAATGAAAAGATAATACCTGCATAATTAATGATTTTCAGCCTCTCTTTAAAAATTATCCAGGCTCCAATTGTGGCAAAAACAGGTATTGTTGATATCAAAACAGAACACACTGTAGCTGAGACATAAGTAAGCCCGAAACTTTCACCAAGAAAATAAAAGAAAGGTTCGAATAACGCCAGCATTAAAAATACCTTCCCATCACCTTTCTTTATCTTCATAAACCTTTTGGTGATAATAAGATAAGTTGTAAGGAGAATAACTGAGAAAAGGAGTCTGATAAAAACTATTGTGATAGGATGGAATGTTCTGTTTGCAACCTTGAACCATATGAATGAAAAGGCCCAGAAGATCATAGCCAATACTAATGCACCATATGTTTTAACGTTATTATTCAATACTTTATACAAGATTATTGCCAGGTTTTCAGCGGTGCGAATTTATATCTAATATTTTAAATTATCACATGGATTGGAGAAATTCTTAAATACTATTTATACCTAAGTATCATCTATTTCGACCAGATTCATATATTTTGGGAACATGAAAAGGTAATAAACAGTTTATTAGGCAGTTAACAATCGAACAGGTTTCGAATATCCTGAAATTATGATATAATTGTGATTTGTTTGTGAGCCATAAATTATTATATTTGCCGCCTCTGAGGCAGGTTAAACGGGTTTCAATACCTTGTAAAGTGCATCAGATAAATATTTTAACTAAATAGTAAATAGATGAAGATTCTGGTCTGTTTAAGTAATGTCCCCGACACTACAACTAAAATCAAATTTCTTGAAGGCAATACTTCAATTGATACTGCTGGCATTCAGTGGGTAATTAACCCATGGGATGAATTATCACTTACACGTGCCCTTGAATTAAAAGATGATGCTTCAAACGGGATAAAATCAGTTACTGTAATACATGTTGGCCTCGCGGCTTCTGAACCTACAATACGCAAAGCTCTTGCTATCGGTGCTGATGATGCTGTAAGGGTAAATGCTGAACCTCAGGATGCATGGTTTGTTGCAGCACAAATTGCCGAAGTGGTAAAAAATGATCAGTACGATATCATTTTGTGTGGCATTGAGTCGAGCGATTATAATGGTTCCAATGTTGGTGGAATGGTTGCTGAGTTTCTTGGGATCCCTTCAGTTTCAGCTGTTTCAGGTATTAAATTTGAAAATGGGGGACCGGTAATCACCCGCGAAATTGATGGAGGAAAAGAGATCATAACAGTTCCTTGTCCTTTTGTAGGAATTGTACAGAAAGGTATTGCAAAAGAGCCAAGGATAGCCGCAATGCGAGGTATTATGATGGCCAGGTCAAAACCTGTGAGACTTATGGAACCGGTTGCAATAGAGTCTCTTACACAGATTGTAGGATATGAAAAGCCCGCTCCAAGGGCAGCCTGTAAATACATTGATGCTGAAAATCCGGCACAGTTGATCGGACTTCTTCAGAATGAAGCCAAAGTAATTTGATAATAATCATTAACAGTTAATTATAACAGTATGTCAGTATTAGTATATACCGAAAATTGGGATGGAAAATTCAAGAAACTATCCTTTGAACTTGTCTCCTATGCGGCTGGAGTTGCAAAAATGACCGGCACATCTGTGACTGCTGTGTCAATTGGCAAGGTTGAAGAACAGGAACTCAGGAAACTTGGGGATTATGGTGCCGCAAGGATTGTTAATGTTAATAATGATAAGCTTTCAGTATTTGACACCCAGGCTTATACGGCAGTTATTTCAGAGGTTGCATTGAATGAAGGTTCAAAAGTCATAATAGTGGCTAATAATAATTCAGGGAAAGCAATTGCACCTCGACTCTCTGTGCGCTTAAAAGCAGGTGTTGGTTCAGGTGTAAGCAGACTGCCACTTAGTCTGAATCCATTTACTGTTTATAAAAGGAGTTTCTCAGGGAATGCTTTTGCCCACCTGGTAATAAAATCAGACATTAAGATTCTTACTCTTGCCCAAAACTCATTTGATTTGGAAGTGACCGCCAACAATTCTACTATAGAAAACAGTAATTTGTCAGTTGATGGGTCGCTTCTCAAAACCGTTGTTAGAAGTGTTGAAAAACAGACTGGCAGAATAGTTCTTACAGATGCAGATATTGTAGTTTCAGGAGGCAGAGGGATGAAATCGCCCGATAACTGGTCATCACTTGTTGAACTTGCCACTCTTTTGGGAGGAGCCACCGCTTGCAGCCGTCCTGTTTCTGATGAAGGATGGAGACCTCATGATGAACATACAGGTCAGACAGGCAAAATAATTGCTCCGAATCTCTATATAGCTGTCGGTATTTCAGGAGCTACACAGCATCTTGCAGGTATCAGCTCTTCAAAATATATTGTAGCAGTGAATACCGACAAGGATGCACCGATCTTTGAAGCAGCACAGTATGGAATTGTGGGAGATGCAATGAAGGTTCTTCCAAAACTTGTAGCTGCAGTTAAGGAAATAAAAAAATAATTATTTGCCTCTTCGTGGCATAAAAGGTTTTAAGCAATTTTTAAATCATGACCAGACAAATTTTATTTGCTTTAGCTCTTCTGATAACGATAGGTGCCTTTGCTTTTACAGTAAGAAGAATTGTCAGCTTTTTCAGGTTTACAAAGCCTGCTTTCAGGGTTGAGGATTTTGGGAAGCGAGTAAGAGTGATGTTCTCTGTAGCTTTTGGTCAGACAAAGATATTCCGTAAACCGGTTATAGGATTTTTCCATGCTCTTGTATTCTGGGGTTTCTGTGTTATCATCTTCGGAAGTATTGAGATGGTAATTGATGGTTTGACAGGAAGTGACCGGGTTCTTAAGATTCTTGGTCCGGTTTATGACATAATAATGGCTTCGGGTGATATTTTTGCTCTGCTTGTTGCGATTTCGATATTAATTTTTCTTACCCGCCGCATCTTCTTTCATATAAAAAGGTTTGAGGGGGTGGAAATGACTAAAAATACACATATTGATGCCAATATTGCCCTGTCGATAATTCTGCTGTTAATGATATCCCTTCTTGGAATGAATACCGGATATGTTGGATACAAATCGCTTGCAGGGGAATCTGTAAATGGGATATATCCGGTGAGTAATATTTTTGCAGGGATCTTCAGCAATATGAATCAGTCGGACCTTAAACTGCAGTATGAGATATCCTGGTGGGTACATATCCTTCTGATCTTTATTTTCGCAAACATACTTCCATATTCAAAACACTTCCATGTATTCATGTCAGTGCCAAATGTTTTTCTTTCACGGCTCGACCCTTTAGGCAAGCTCCCAAATATGGATAACATTACAAGGGAAGTAAAAATGATGCTCGATCCGGGTAGTGCATATTCTGCTGCTTCAGATGCTGTTGTCCCTGAACGCTTTGGTGTTAAGGATGCAGAGGATGCATCATGGAAAAACTATTTTGACTCGCTGGCATGTACACAATGCGGCAGATGTACATCTGTGTGCCCGGCAAACATTACAGGTAAAAAATTGTCACCCCGTAAAATCATGATGGATCTCAGAGCCAGGATGAAGGTGAAAGGGCCTCTTATGGTCAAAAACGGAAGAGATTTCAATGATAACCGCTCTTTGCTGCGTGACTATATTTCGGAAGAAGAGTTGTGGGCATGCACTACCTGCAACGCATGTGCGAAAGAGTGTCCAATAAATATAAACCATCCTACATTCATCATTGATATGCGCAGATACCTTGTCATGGAGGAGGCTTCCGCACCGGGAGAACTGAAAGCCGTTTTCAATAATATTGAGAATAACGGGGCTCCCTGGCAATACTCAGCTGAAGACAGACTAAACTGGGCAAAAGATCTAGAAATAAAGATTAATTAAGGTATATTTTTATTATGGAAACCCGTAAAATAGAAGTTCCTGTGATATCCGACCTTTTCTCAAAGGGAGAGAAACCCGAATATCTTTTCTGGGTTGGATGTGCCGGTGCTTTCGATGACAGGTACAGGAAAGTGGTCAGGGCATTTGTGAAGATACTTACTCACCTGAATGTTAGTTTTGGAGTTCTCGGCAAAGAGGAAACATGTACCGGGGATCCTGCACGCCGGGCAGGAAATGAGATGCTTTATCAGATGCAGGCTTTACAGTTAATTGAGCTTTTCAAAATGTATGACATTAAAAAGATCATAACAATATGTCCTCATTGTTTCAATATTTTCAAAAATGAATATCCTGATCTTGGAGGAAATTACGAGGTAATAAATTACCTGCAGTTTCTGGATAGGCAGGTTAAGGAGGGGAAGCTGAATATTGAAAATAAATCGCTTAAAAATGTGATGGTTACATACCACGATCCCTGTTATCTCGGACGTGCAAATGACATATATTCTGAACCCAGGACAATACTTAAGCAGCTGACTCCTAATTTTGTAGAAATGGATCGTAACAAAAGCTCTGCGCTCTGCTGTGGAGCAGGAGGAGCACAAATGTTCAAGGAAGCTGAAAAAGGTGAAAAGGAGATATTTATTGAAAGAACGGAAGATGCACTGGAAACAGGTGCTGAAGTTATTGCTACTGCATGCCCGTTCTGCATGACAATGATCACCGACGGGCTTAAGTATAAAAACAAGGAGACAGAAGTAAAAAATCTTGATATAGCAGAACTTATTGCACAATCTCTTGAATTATAAAATTAATCCATATATAAACTGATGACAATGGAAAATAGCAGACTCTTGAAAAGTGGTGAATTCCTGGTAAGTGAAATTGAATACAATGATATTTTTGTTCCGGAGGAGTTCAACGAGGAACAAAAGATGATAGCCCAGACATGCAGGGACTTCCTTGATACTGAGGTCTATCCTAACCTTGAGCAGGTTGAGAAAAGCGACAGGGACCTGATGAAGAGTATGCTTAAGAAGTCAGGGGAACTTGGATTAATGGGTATTTCCATTCCGGAAGAGTTTGGTGGATTTGGACAGTCGTTTGTAACCCAGATGCTTGTAGCTGAAACTACAGGTGCAGGTTATTCATTTTCAGTTGCTTATATGGCACATTGTGGAATCGGCACACTTCCTATTATGTATTATGGGAATAAAGATCAGAGAATCAGGTATGTAACTAAACTTGCTTCAGGTGAATTCCTTGGTGCCTATTGCCTGACTGAACCCGGGGCAGGAAGTGATGCAAACTCGGGAAAAACAAATGCGAAACTATCTGAGGACGGGAAACATTATGTTCTTAACGGACAGAAAATGTGGATAACAAATGCAGGCTTTGCTGACACACTGGTAGTATTTGCTAAAATTGATAATGACAGAGTGTTAAGTGCCTTTATTGTTGAAAGTACTTATCCGGGAGTTGTTATCGGACCGGATGAACACAAAATGGGGATTAAAGGATCCTCAACAGCACAGATATTCTTTAACGATGTGAAAGTACCGGTTGAGAACCTGCTTGGCAAGAGGGGAGAAGGTTTCAGGATTGCCCTGAGCATCCTTCACATGGGAAGGCTTAAGCTGGGAGCAAATGTGTTGGGTGCAGCCAAAAAGGCAATTACCGATACAGTCAGATATGCAAATGAAAGAAAGCAGTTCGGAGTTCTGATATCAACATTCGGAGCCCTGAAACATAAAATGGCTGAACAGGTGATTCGTCTTTATGCATCTGAATCAGCTGTCTACAGGGTTAGTAGTGACATTGATGCATTGATGAAGAAACTGACCGTCGACTGTGGCGATTATGGCAGGGCTTCAATAGAAGCCATCAGCCATTATGCTGTTGAAGCAGCAATACTGAAGGTTGTTGGTTCTGAGATGCTCGATTTTGTTGCTGATGAGGCAGTTCAGATTCATGGTGGGATGGGATACTCAGCTGAGATGGCAGTTGAGAGAGGATACCGCGATTCAAGGATCAACAGGATTTTCGAAGGGACAAATGAAATAAACCGTCTGCTTGTTGTCGATACAGCAATGAAGCGTGCAATGAAAGGTGATTTCAACCTCTTTGGGGAAGCAGAACTCCTCTATAGTAATCTGGATAAGGTAAGCGATGGAAAAACAAGCAGTGAAACTTACTACCAGGAAAAAATGAGATATATCAGGAACTTCAAGAAAGTTGTTCTCTTATGCATGCATGGTGCAACAAAACGGTTTGAAAAGAACTTAGTGACAGAACAGGAAGTCCTGAACAATATCGCTGAAATGATGATGGAGACATACATGTCTGAGTCTCTGGCTTTAAGAGTGGAAAAGATTGAATCGCTGAAAAGAAGCACAGCAATACCTAAGGATATCCTTGATGTTAATGTTTATGACACAGCGCAGATTGTCAGAAAATCTGCCTATGATGCTGTCTATTCTTTTGCCTCTGCTGAGGCTGCACCAGGGCTGATTAGAGCTATTGATGAACTTACAAGGGTCGCAGGATTGAATGTGAAGGAAGCTCGCAGAAGAATTGCTGACAAGCTGATTGAAGATAATCAGTATAAGTTTTAAAAACTGCACTCCTCTTTATTTCTTACCTTTGAAGAAAAAAAGATGAAAAAGTTTATTATCACTTCTTTAGCAGCTATTATTACGGTTATGGTTTTTCAGTCGTGTTCGACTGTTCCTCTTACAGGGAGAAAGCAATTGAGTCTGGTCCCCGAATCAGAAATGGTTTCGATGGGATTGACAAATTATGCAGATTTTTTAAAAAGTAACCCTCTATCGGCCGACAAGGCAAAGACCTCAATGGTAAATAAAGTCGGGACAGATATTTCAGCAGCTGTTGTAAAGTATTTTACTGATAATGGTTTACAGAGCAGGCTCGATGGTTACAAGTGGGAATTCAATCTTATTAAAAATGACTCAACTCCAAATGCATGGTGTATGCCTGGAGGTAAAGTTGTTGTTTACACCGGGATACTTCCCTATACTCTGGATCAAAACGGCCTTGCTGTAGTTGTAAGCCATGAAATTGCTCACGCTGTTGCACGTCATGGTAATGAAAGAATGAGTCAGCAGCTTCTGATTCAGATGGGAGGGATCGCTCTCAATGAAGCTATCAGGCAAAAACCAGAGGAGACAAAAGGTATTTTTAATACAGCTTATGGTATAGGTTCACAGGTTGGACTTATGCTGCCATACTCACGGGAGCATGAACTAGAGGCTGATAAACTGGGTCTTATTTTTATGGCCATGGCAGGCTATGACCCTCAATTAGCAATAGCTTTTTGGGAAAGAATGGCTTCCTCCTCAGGTACCAAACCTCCTGAGTTTTTAAGTACTCATCCATCAGATAATACAAGGATCAGTAAAATTAGGGCAGCCCTGCCTGAAGTTATGCAATATTATAAAAAGTGATCCTTTCAACTGTATAGATTATACTTATTCCTATACAGGCAGGTATAATACTATCAACTCGGGATGCAATTTCACTTCTCAGAGATATGCCTGTTTCTGTCAATGGGGTATTATTTTAATAGCCCTAACGAATATTTATCAATCAGGAGAATGATATAGATCAATAATAAATATGCTAAAGAGCACTCCTCTGTATTGAAATTTACCACCTGTAATTGACTATTAATCAGGATTAGCAGATATCTTTGTGAATAAATTAACAAAAGACGAAACATGAATAAGATAGGAAATAATATCAGACATATTATGGTTGCATTTGTCCTGATTGCAGTAGTCTCCGGATTATCTTCCTGTGAAAAGTATTCTTATACTCCACCGACTGTTGATCCTTCTGCTACACTGCTTTTTCAGACAGATATTCAACCCATTTTCAGTAAAAATTGTATTTCATGTCATGGTGGCACAAAATCACCTGATCTCCGGGATGGGAAATCTTATAAAGCATTATCAACAGGAGGGTATCTTACTGCTCCGGCTGAAAGCAGCAGACTTTTTACCACGATGTCAGAAGGGGATCATATTTCGAGATCATCCGAAACAGACAGACTTAAAGTTCTCTATTGGATTACCCAGGGAGCAAAGAATAATTAATTAAACTTTAAACCTAAAACCACAAAATATTATGAAAAAGGTATTGATCGTTCTATTATTTTCACTTTTTCTTTTACCGTTCATTTCACAGGCCCAGGAACAAACCGAAGATAAATCGAAGCCGGTAAGATTTACTTTCGGAACTACTATTCTAATAGATAATCACACGGTTGCCACTCCTTACAAGGGTGGTCTGGAGCTTGAAATTCATCATAGGTTCAGCCTTATTGAAAACTATCACAATCTCTTTGGAATTTATGGCTCAGCTAATACCCGTATGGGTCTGAATTATGGGATAACTGATAAGTTAATGGTAGGTGCGGGAACTACAAAGGATTATAAACTCCAGGATATCCAGTGGAAATACCTTATTCTCCAGCAGACTGAAGACAACAGCATGCCTGTATCTCTTTCATATTATGGAAATATTGTTGCCGACCTGAGAAAGGAGGATGCTTTCGGACCTGCAAACAGATATAAAGAACTTCACAGGCTTTCCTATTTCACACAATTGATAGTTGCTAGGAAGATCAATGAAATGTTTTCTGTCCAGTTAGCACCCTCATTGGCTTATTTTAATTCTGTTCCACGTGTCAGCGACTCAAATGGTTATAAGAATTTAAATCTTGGAGTGTCAGCAGGTGGCCGGGCAAACCTTTTCGGAGCACATTCAGTACTACTTGAATACGACCAGTTGCTTACAAAACAGGATATCGATGAGCAGCCAAAGCCAAACCTGTCATTAGGTTGGGAAATTAATACTGCAACTCATACTTTTCAGATCTTTGTGGCAAACTATAATCAGATCATAAATCAGCGAAACCTGGTCTTCAATACAAACGATTTTACAAAAGGTGATTATCTGGTTGGTTTTAATATCACCGTCAGATTTTAATCTTAACCAGTAATCGGGAATGAGGTTATCACTAGCAGGGATTTCTTCCATAGTAATAGTTCTGTGCCTGAATTCAACACTTTTTGCAGCTGGATTCAGATTCAAAAAAGAGAATGTAAAGGTGCGTGATTCTATTACGTATGTGTCTCCTTTTAAGGAGGATAATGAGCGCTGCTTCAAATGCCATGGAGAGTCGAGATATGAATATATGAATCCGACCCTTGGGAGGATGGTAAAAGAACCTATGTTTTCTGAAAGGGTTATTCATAAATCCGAGTTTTATAGTGCCAACCACCGGAGCTTCAGTTGCACTGACTGCCATTCTGAAGAGTATGTTAATTTCCCCCACAAAGGAGAATTAAGAATGGAACAAAACTATAACTGTATTGATTGTCATGGTGGTGATGAGAAATTTGCCCAGTATCACTTTGAAGCGATAGATACAGGATACCAGAGAAGTGTTCATTTCAAGCTTGAGGAGGAGGGTTTTACATGCTGGAAATGCCATGATCCTCATTCATATATGATTAATAACAGGACAAACGAAAACCTGAAGGAAACCATTCTTTATGATAATAATATTTGTCTGAAATGTCACTCCGATTATGAGAGGTTTCAGTTATTGTCCGATCGTGAAGAGATAAATATCCTTAAAAAGCATGAATGGCTCCCTAATCAGGCTGCACATTTCAAAAATGTGAGATGCATTGAATGTCATTCCAAGGTCAACAATGATATCCTTGTTTCCCATGATATCCGTCCTAAAGAGGAAGCAGTGCATCGTTGCAACGAATGTCATTCACGCAATTCAATTCTTATGGCTTCACTTTACAAGTTCAAGTCTAAAGAACAGCGGCGCGATGGATTTATGAACGGAATAATCATGAACGAATCATATGTTATCGGTGCTAACAGGAACGAATATCTTAATTTGTTAAGCCTGGTGATATTCTTTATTGTTATCGGAATAGTTGGTGTTCACGTGATTTTCAGGGTAATAAAAAAATAATTACTAAAAGGATTTAAAATGTATCTATATCCAAAGTGGATCAGGTTATGGCATATTGCTAATGCTTTGATGTTCATTATTTTGATTATCACAGGTTTGAGTATGCAGTATACTGATAAAGAGAATGCTTATTATGTTGTTGGTTTTGCCAAAGCAGTGAAATGGCATAATTTTGCCGCTCTGATCCTTACCATAAGCTATATTGTTTATGTTACAGGGAATGCTTTTACTGATAATGGCAGATACTACAGAATTGAGAAGAAGCATTTCTGGTCTGACTTATTCAAACAACTGAAGTACTATTCTTACGGTATGTTTAAAGGTGAAAAACATCCTTTTCCAGTAACAATAGAACGAAAATTTAATCCCCTGCAAAAAGTTACCTATGTTCTGGCAATGTATCTTGCGATGCCAATGCTTATTATTTCAGGGCTTGGATTACTTTTCCCTGAAGTAACCATCAACAGGGTCTTTGGGGTAAGTGGTCTTATCCTTACCGATATATTGCACATTACAATGGGATTTTTCCTGTCGATTTTTATGGTTATACATATTTATACCTGTACCTTGGGCGCCAGGCCAACGTCTCTTTTCAGGGGTATGATTACCGGTTTTCACGAACCTGATGAACATTAAATAATACAGAACAGTATATTATGAAAGAGGAGGATGATGGTGTTTCAGGAAAACCTTCACGCAGAAATTTTCTGAAAAAAGTAGGGGTTGGTATTGGAGCTGTTTCTCTTGCAGGAGTGGCAGGGAACTCAATTATAGGGTCAGGTAAAAACAATTCAAAGTCGGGGGAAAAGGTTAAACTACTAACAACTGATGGGAGATTGGTTGAGGTTGATACCGCGGATATCCGACCTGCTCGGGAACTGGTTGCTGAAGCAAAAGAAGAG
This sequence comes from uncultured Rikenellaceae bacterium, assembly GCA_964639725.1. Taxonomy (GTDB): domain Bacteria; phylum Bacteroidota; class Bacteroidia; order Bacteroidales; family VadinHA17; genus LD21. The sequence goes on along the minus strand of CAZXFB010000031.1, from coordinate 17,823 downwards.
GCCAGGATTGGGCTTGCCAATCGTAAATTTACGATGGTAATTGATCTTGCCAAATGTAAAAATGCCCGTAAATGTGTTGATGCATGCCAGGAGGGTCATATGCTTCCAAAAGACCATGAGTGGATGAAAATCTACCTTTTGCAGGATACAAATGAAACATCGCGTTATTGGTTTCCCAGGCCATGTTATCACTGTGACAAACCTATGTGCGTAAGCGTTTGCCCGGTTGGTGCAACATATAAACGTGCAGATGGTATTGTTCTTGTTGATAATCAGCGTTGCATCGGTTGCAAGTTCTGCATGACAGGATGTCCTTACTCAGCCAGGGTCTTTAACTGGAAAGATCCGGAAGTTAATCTTCCCCCTGATCATGTCTATGATCCTGAAACTAATATCCCCGCTGTTGAAGGTACAGTCGGAAAATGTGTCTTCTGTGCCGATCTGCTAAGGAAAAATCAATTGCCGCGTTGTGTATCAGCATGTCCAATGGGTGTTATTTATTTCGGGGATATTGAGGAGGATACTGTAACTAACGGCAGCGAAACAGTCAGGTTCCGAAAACTTCTTGAAGAGAGAGCCGGATACAGATATCGTGAAGAGCTTGGAACACAGCCAAGTGTCTATTACCTCCCCCCCACACAGAGAATGTTTCCTGTAGAAAGCGGATTGGATGACTACGATGAGTCAGTAACAGGCAGATATAAAGACGTGGGGCCTCGTTAATAATTAATATTGTGAGAATGATGCAGGCAGATAGCAAATTACTTAAGGACTTAACACCTGAATTAGAAAAAACAAGTGTAACATGGTATATCACTTTTTCTGTGTTTTTTGCCTGTTTTCTATTAGGTATTTATGCCCTTATTCTTCAAATAGATAAAGGACATATTGTAACAGGTATGCGCGATAATGTGGTATGGGGGTTTTATATTGTAAACTTCATATTCTTTATGGGGTTAAGCTATTCGGGTGCTCTTATTTCGGGAGTGCTCCATCTGTTCCATACCAGCTGGAGAAAACCTGTTGTCAGACTGGCAGAGCTAATAACTGTAATCTCTCTGGTGATAGGTCCTTTCTTTATCTTTTTTTGCATTGGTCGTCTCGACCGTCTCTATTTTCTATTTACATATCCGCGTATTCAATCTCCAATTACATGGGATGTTATAGCTATCTGTACTGACCTTGTTGGTTGTTTCGTTTATCTATATCTTTCCTTCATTGAAGATTTTGCAATTTTGCGCGACTATAAAGACCTGAAAGTTGCTACATGGAAGAAAAAAGTTTATAAATACCTTTCTCTGGGCTTTACAGGTTCTGAAAAACAGATCAGGATCTTAAGAAGAGCAAGGAACGTTATGGCAACAATGATAATTGCCATAGCAATTATTGTCTATTCTGTTCTTGCATGGATATTCGGCGTTACGCTTCAGCCTGGTTGGCATTCAACAATCTTCGGACCTTACTTTGTTATTGCTGCAGTCTTCTCGGGTACCGGACTTTTAATAATTCTTATGTGGATATTCAGGAAAGTCTACCACCTCGAGGAATATATTACCCAACGTCATTTTATAAATGTTGGTGTATTACTTATGATCATAGCTGCATTTTACGGATATTTTACGTTCAGCGACTATCTTACTAAATGGTATGGGTCAATTAAGATGGATACGATACTTATCGATAAGCTCTTTAATGATTATTATTCATTGTTTGTATTTGCCAACTATATCGGAATTCTCTTACCAGTTATTATAATAGGTTTTCCTAAGTTACGCACAATCCGAAATATTACAATTGCAGCTGCAATCGCAATCCTGGCATTATGGGTGAACAGGTATATTATTGTTATACCGACTCTCGAAACTCCTTTTTTGCCGATACAGGATACACGACCGGATTGGATAAATTATTCCCCGACATGGGTTGAATGGGCACTTACAATGGCAGGTGTTTCTATTTTTGCAATGTTATTCATGCTTGTTTCTAAAATTGCACCTATAATATCTATTTCAGAGATGCAGCAAAAGGATACGGACGAAGTTTTAAATTAGAGATAAAAGGTTATGATAGTGAAAATCTCAGGAGTTAAAATATTTATTCTTTTATCGCTGTTAATCACAAACCTGGAGGTTATTTCAGGTCAGGATAAGATAACCCCGTATATACAGGTCAGGTATATCAAAGACACAGATAATAAACCTTCTTTACAGACATCTTTAACATATTCTGAAAACAGAATGGAATTACCACTTCCGGGGATGAAGATATCTTTCTTTACAGGTACAGGTAAAAAACATCTCCTTGAATCAGCGGTTACAAATGAAAAGGGAATTGCAGAGATAGATCTCCAAGGGGGAAGTTTAATCTCTTCCGAAAACGATGGTTCATGGATCTTCTCTTCAGCCTTTGGGGGTAATGACACGATAGAAGCTGCAGTGTCTGAAATATCCATAACTGATGTAATTCTCCTCATGACTCTTTCTGTGGAGGATAGTGTCAAAACAATTTCTGTAAAAGCAAATAAAGTCTCTAAAAGTGTTGAGACACCTGCTGGTGGAGAAACAGTGATAGTATATGTACCAAGAATGTTCAGCCTTTTACCCATTGGAGAAATTACTCTTGATGATTCAGGTGCCGGTACCCTTGAGTTTCCATCGGATCTGCCTGGCGATAAGGAGGGGAACGTAACCATTATAGCCCGGTTTGAGGAGAATCCAACATTTGGAAATATTGAAAAACGCGAAACAATTAAATGGGGATTGCCTTCAGAATATTCAGTACCTTCTTCACACAGAGCTCTTTGGACTAAAGGTGCTCCAAAGTGGATGATATATACTCTTTCAATACTTCTGACAGGAGTATGGGCGCATTACCTTTTTGCCATAATAAGCCTGATTAGGATAAAAATTGATGCCAGGAGAGAGGCTGAAAAAGGATCTTAAAACAGAGGAATATAAATTTGCACGATAATTGTATAATTACATTAATTTAAAATTATTTACTATGAAAACTTTCAAACTCTTAATTGCAGTCTCGGCATTATTTGCTATGAGTGTAACTCTGGTAGCACAACCTAAACCATGGGTTGTTCCTGCTAATTTCAAGTCTATGAAGAATCCTGTAGCTGCAGGTGAAGCCAGTCACAAAGCCGGCATGGCACTCTATACCAAAAACTGCGCATCTTGTCATGGGAAAGCTGGTCTTGGCGATGGCGTAAAAGCAAGAGCTCTTAAAGAATTTCCTGGAGACTTCTCAAAAGGCGAATATCAGAATCAGACTGATGCAGATCATTTCTATAAAACTAAATTCGGTAGGGGAGAGATGCCAAAGTATGAAGGTAAAATGTCAGATGATGATATCTGGAATGTTGTCAATTACATGAGGACATTCAAAAAGTAAGAGAACAGAAGGATTAAAACCTTAATAAAGTAAAACAAGAGCCATCCCCTGAAGGAGGCTCTTGTTTGTTTTTACAGGTTCTTGATGATAATTTGAAAATCATTCACTTTATCCTTAATTTATTTTATTATTTAATGGAACTGGTATTAACTTCAGTTTGAAGCAGGAGATTCCTTACCGCTTTCGGCATTAAGGATAGTTTGAATTAAAATAAATGATCTTCGTTTTCAGGTAACCGGAATAAACATTATACAGTAAGAGCTATTAGAAATTGCAACAATCCGGAATTCTAAGTGATTGTTATTATAATATAGGCAATACAAGTGAATGGTGAATCTGAGTAAGTAGTTACCTTAAATAGCATATTCCCGGATTGATAAAAAAAAGGCTGCCATTTCTGACAGCCTCTGTTATAAATTAGGTTAGACTAAACTCCTGCAAGGGTTAATGCATCAATGGTGTTCTTCAATAGTGCCTTGGTATATTTATAGTTATGAATTCCTAAGCTATAGTCCCTCAGACATAACTGGAAATTAATAAGAGCTCCCATCTGAACATTCTTAAGGGTAATTTTCGGAAGTGTGGCATTATATGCTTTTTGCTCAATTGACCAGGCATCAGGAGGAGTGCCGATATACTGGAAACTTTTCGTATTATAAGTCTGGACTGAGGGATTGGTAATCGGATCATAAATATTTAAATATCCATCATATTTATTTTTTGTCAGGCTTAACCACAGGTTTGATTCAGCATCACCATTCCTGTTAAGTATATCAACCCCATTAATTGTAAGCTTAGCAGCCAGATCGTCAAGTAACTTTTTGATTTCAGCTCTTGGTGTTGCCCAATAATTTGCATCCTGTGAAGAAGCTGTAACAGTAGGGTGGCATGATGTACATCCATTAAAATTTCCTTTGGCAACAAAGGTATGTCCTCCTGCTCTGCCCGTGATAGGAGCCATATGGCAATCCTGACATGATGCATCAGTTGTATGTTTAGAACTTGTATATGATAGAGTCCCCGGGAACTCAACACCACCCTGTCCTCCAAAAATTGCACCTGCAGTACCATAATGTGGATGAGTCCTGTAGCTTGGTTTAAGCACATTCAGTGAGTTTGATTGCGCTACATCGTAGAATGTGGCATTTGGATTGCTAACCAGCCCTGCATAATTTAATACATTCTTATCACCATTTGAATTTGTAAATGGACGAGGTTGATGACATTTCAGACAAAGATTACTTTTACCACCTTGTTGTGCAAGATCTATGGTTTTTGCACCACCCCACATTGATAAAGGCACAGCTGCAGTAGTTGTTAAAGGTAAAAAATCGTCACCTGAATAGGTTGTATGTAAACTACTGTGACATGTAAAGCAGCTTAATTCACCATAAGCGATTGAAGTTGTTGCTATATAATTATTTGCATAAGTTGATCCGTTGAGCGAGAATGTTGCAGGAGTATTATTCTGACAAACATATTTGAAGCCCTCTGATTCATGACACGGGGCACAAGTTATATTGCCTGCCTCTTCAAATGCTGCTTCCCCGTACTGATGTTTTGAAAACTTAAATTCAACTACTTTCTGGTCAACAACTGTAGGATTATGGCATTCTTTACATGTTTCGTTTGCATCTTTCCCCATCGGTCCCTCACATGATACCAGAATAAACCCTGTTGCCAGAGTAACTGAAACCAGTTTGATAAGCTTTTTCATATTATTGATTTTAGGTTTGATTTCTGACTGCAATGTACGAAGAGCCACTGTTATCTTATTAACAGAAGATATGTTATTTACAACATAGATAGTTGATAGATATAGCAAGGTGATATGACATATATCAATTAAGTGAGTGATATTTATTAGTTTTGCAGATACTTGAACTATTTAAGATCTATTTTTGTCAACCTTTAAAAAAGAGGAAAATGTCAGACATAAACTTAATTGGGAGTTGTGAAACATGTACGCGTGGATGGAAAAATTTTGCACTTCTGACAAAGAGTGAACTGCAACTGGTTAATGAAAACAGGTATGAAGCAACATTTAAACCGGGTGAGATACTTGTTAAACAAGGTTCCCCTACATCAAATGCTCTCTTCCTGTCATCGGGTATTGCCAAGTCATATATTGAAGGTTTTCATGGCAGGAATCTGATGCTTGGCTTGCTACAATCCGGCAGGTTGATAGCAGGGCCCGGAGCTTACGTAAATTCACGGCACACTTATACTGTTTCTGCAATAACTAAGGTACAGGCTTGTTTCATCAGCTTTGAAATTTTGAAACAGCTTGTCAGGGCAAATGGTGCTTTCGCTGAAAGTCTTCTGGAAGATATAAGTGCAAAAGCTTTGCGGTCGCATACAAGGATGGTAAATCTGACACAGAAAAGAATGCCAGGGAGGCTTGCTGAGTCTCTCATCTATTTGTCTGATGAAGTATTTAATTCAGATGAATATGAAATGATTCTCTCCCGTCAGGAATTGGGTGAAATGACCAATATGGCCAAAGAGAGCGTTGTGAGGATATTAAAGGAGCTTGAGGAATCAGGAGTTATTATCTCAGATTCTTCAAAAATTAAAATAATTGATAAAGAAAAACTCCGGCTGATTTCGGAAAAGGGATAATTTGATAAATTATAAAACGGTTAACTCTATAATATTATGAAGTTTAAAAAGTTTTTGTTCTCCCCGGGTTTCATGGGAATCCTCTTCTTGTTATTTGCTGTTGCAATGGCTGTTGCCACATTCATTGAAAATGATTTTGGATCAACCTCTGCTTACAGTCTGGTTTATGATACTCTATGGTTTGAAATGATTCTGTTGCTTCTTGCAGTGAATCTTGTCGGGCAGATGATCAGTCTTAAACTATACAGGAGAGATAAACTTCCTGTTTTTCTGTTTCATCTTTCATTTGTCATCCTGATTATTGGTGCAGGAATAACAAGGTATTTCGGCTGGGAGGGAACAATTCATATTCGTGAAGGGGAAGAGCAGAATGCCTGCTACTCAAGTGATAAGTATATAGGATATTCAGTTAAAGATTTAAGCGGAACTCTTTTGGCAGATCATTCGGAAAAATATTCAATGAATTCAAAATCAGCGGGTAATTTTAAAAAGATAATTAAAACAGGGGGGAAGGAATATGAGTTGATACTTGCAAGGATTTTGCCAAATGCTATTGAATCAGTTGTAGAATCCCCGACAGGTGTCCCGGTTATATCTATCCTGGTTACCAAAGACAGGATGTCAAGGGAAACTTTAATTCTGAAGAAGGGTGATTCAAAAAACCTCTTTGGCATATCAATAGGATTTGAATCACAGAATGAGACTGATGTAACCATAACAGCTGATTTAACGGATTTCTATATTAAATCTAAACTTGAACTTGGTGAAATGAGTATGATGTCGGGGGAAATAAAAACTCTCGAAACAGGAAGTCAGACAAAGCTGAAGCAAATGCAGATCATTACTCTTGGCGATATAAAGATAGTACCACAGCAGATGACTTATTCAGGCATTATGAAGCCAGTTGCTGTTGATCCTGCTCAACAGAATACCGGGCAAAATGCTTTTGTATTTCATGTTTTCAGAGGGAAAGAATCGGGTACAGTTTTTCTCTGGGATAAGGAATCTGAAAATCATACAGCAGGATCATGCTCAGTTGATGGAATGACATTTGAGATAACATATGGTTCCAGAATCACATACCTTCCTTTTAGTCTTAAGCTTAATGATTTCGTACTGGAAAGATACCCCGGATCAACAAGCCCTTCAGGATATAAAAGTGATGTAGTTCTTTCAGATAAATCGGAAAATATTGAGAAGCCTTTTATGATATTTATGAATAACATACTCAAATATAAAGGTTTCCGTTTTTATCAATCTTCTTTTGACCAGGATGAAAAAGGCACAATCCTTTCAGTTAACCACGACCCTGCGGGAATGATTGTGACTTATTCCGGTTATGGCATTCTTATTCTTTTTATTATAATTTCTTTGATCATCAAAAGATCTGTTTTCAGGAATGTCAATGCAGGATACTGGTCCTCTTCCATACGGAAAATAGTTCCTTTCATTTTTATTTTGTGGCTACTAACAGGTTTTAACTATGCCAGTGCACAAAAACTGATCCCTGACAGATTGGTATCTGAAGAGTTCGGCAAAGTACTTGTTCAGGATCAGAAAGGCAGGACAAAACCTCTTTATACCTTAAGCAATGACATCCTTCGCAAGGTAACCCGGCAGAATGAATTTGACGGGCTCTCCTCAATGCAGGTTTTTCTCGGGTTTTACCTCGACTTTGATAAATGGAAGGATGTTCCACTGATCAGGGTCTCAAATAATGAACTCCAGCAGTCAATAGGCATCAGGGGCAATAAGGCCTCATTCTCTGATCTGGTTGACATTGCCGGCAATGGAAATTATAAGTTATCTGAAAAGGTAAATAGTGCTTATGCAAAAGCTCCCGGTGAGAGGAGTAAGATGGACAAGGAAATTATGAAGGTAGACGAAAGAGTCAATATTTTATATATGATCTACACAGGTGATTTCTTAAAGTTGTTCCCCCTTAAGGATGGGACACATAACTGGGGATCAGCTGAAGAAGCTCTTAAAACAGCAGTCAGCAAGGAGGATTCTGTTTATCTTAAGGACATAATCACATTATTTGCCGAAGCAGTCCATTCCGGAAACCTGGCAACTGTCAGACAGATATCCGGATCGGTTGGCGATTATCAGTCGAGATTTGCAAAATATGACCTTCCATCAGAATCGAAAACGGGTGCTGAATTGCTTTATTATAAACTTAAGATATTTGAACGGCTCTTCCCGTTTTATGCTACAACAGGACTGATAATGCTTATCGGGCTTATATTTATGGTAATGAGGGGTATAAAAGAGAGACTGTTTTTTATTAAAGTCCTGGCATGGTTACTCTTTGCAGGTTTTATATTTCACACTTTTGGGTTGGGACTCAGATGGTATATTGCGGGTCATTCCCCAATGAGCAACGGGTATGAATCGATGATATTTATTTCATGGGTCACTCTTCTTGCAGGATTTATTTTCAGCCGTAAATCGGCATTTGCACTCTCGGCAACTGCTGTTCTGGCATCGATGACTCTAATGGTAGCTCACCTGAGCTTCATGGATCCTGAGATCACAAATCTTGTTCCTGTTCTTAAGTCTTACTGGCTTACACTGCATGTTTCTGTAATTACAGGTAGTTATGGGTTCCTTGGCCTGGGTGCCATACTTGGTCTTATAACCATGATACTGCTTGCATTGTCAGATTCAAAAAACCGTGAACGAATTTCCCAGACAATTGATGAATTAACAGTAATTAATTATAAGACACTGACACTTGGGCTATATTTCCTTACTATCGGGACATTCCTTGGAGCCGTTTGGGCTAATGAATCCTGGGGCAGGTATTGGGGATGGGATCCAAAGGAGACATGGTCACTCATAACTATTGTGATATACAGTCTGGTAATTCACTCCCGTACTATTCCCGGGATGAAGGATATTTACACTTTTAACTTCCTGTCCCTTTTTGCCTTTTCGTCAGTTTTGATGACTTATTTCGGGGTAAATTACTATCTGTCTGGACTTCATTCTTATGCAGCAGGAGATCCGGTACCTGTACCAACATTCGTATATCTGACTGTGATCGTGCTTGCAGCATTATCCCTTCTGGCGTATTTAAAATATAACTTCAGGAAGAAAGAAGGGGAGTAACCCGGGATTATTATCTTAATCGGTGATATTGGCGGGTTAAACGGGAGTCAACACAATTTCATGGAATGATGAAGATTCTGAAAATGAGGTTTGCTCCGATCTCAGGTAGTCATTTTGAACGAAATTGCCACTCATATTTTAATCCTTACCATTTTTGTCTTTTGACTGTTTCATGGAATTTTCAGGGTGCTGAAACTTGCTGTATAACCTGTTATAGTAATAATGGCCGAAGAAAGTTGTTACCCTTAATCACTTCATCATCGTTAGGGGCCAGCAAGTGGAAAGCAAGACCATCATGATCCTTTTGCTATTGTTGGTAGCATAAGGCTGTTTTTATTGATTTGGCTTTGGAACCACCAAATTAATCAGGTTTTTATAAACATATTAAAACATTATGGTTAGTAGTTTTACTTTCCATTCAGCATTGCACTTTGCCATATTTTGCAAAATCAGGTTTCCCTAGGTAACTTATTCTGGATGATGTAAATAATTCCGGAAAAGATTTAGAACCACAATCCAGAATGTGAATAACAATATCAGTGCAAACCTATGTGTAATCTTTTTTTGCCCATTTTGCATATTGAACTGGATTGTTATGCTCGGTAACTCCTGATTCTCCAGTTTATTGCAAATAAAAGCGATGGGATAGAAATATAATCGCAATTTATTATGATAACTTGAAGTATAACAATTAAAGATTTATGTCTGCAAAAACAATTTGTATTATGGATGGAATTAGAAATCATGTTAATATCTTTATTAAATTAAAAATATTATCTTTGGTTAAACCTTAGCTAAAAACTTTACCTGACCATCATGAAAGATCCTCTCTCTAAAAGGATAAGATCGGGAGATGAACAGGCTTATGAGCTGCTCTTTAGAAAGTTTTATATTCGCTTATGTAGATTTGCCAACAAATTTCTCAATGATCCTGAAGAAGCCAAAGAGGTTGTTCAGGAAGTATTTACTAAGATATGGGAAGGAAGAAAAGAAATTGATCCGGATGTATCACTTAATGCATACCTCTTTAAAATTACACAGAACATAAGTATTAACAAACTTCGTCGGAAGAAGGTTGAATCTAAGTATATCGAGATTTATAAACTTGTTTATATTGACCATATGGAAATCACTCCACATGATTCTCTTCTTGCAAATGAATTAAACAATAGTATCTCTGCAGCTATGTGTAAAATTCCTGCTAAGTGCAAAAGAATATTCGAATTAAGTAGGGGAGAAGGACTCAAGTATAAAGAGATAGCAATAGCATTGAATATTTCTGTTAAGACAGTCGAAACTCAAATGTCAAAAGCTTTGAATATACTTAGGCTTGAACTGAAAGATTATATTAAGATACTAATTATTCTTCCTGTTAATATCTTTTTATTTCTGTAACTTGTTATTTATAAGTAAGTTTTAGGGATTCTTTGGTATTATTCACGATGCCTTTTTTCATTACTATTACTCATTTATTAAATTTATCAGGTTTGATCAATTGAGTTAATTTAATGCCCACGGGGTCCAGGCTAAATATTTTATTAGCAGGTAGCATAAGGGTATATGTTGACTAATTTGTATTAATGTATGTAGGTTTTCTTTTTAAGGTTAGGAGAATCTATTCTTAGATAAATTTGGGTTAATACGAGAAGTGCCGAACATTAAAGTTTGGCACTTCTCTTTTCAGGAGGCCAAAAGTGCAGTGAGTAAAGGATTCTGGTTTCAGAGGTATCTGTGAAAATGAAAAGTAGATGTGAGACATGTTACAGAAACAGTGAAAGAGAGATGGTTCCTTACATTATCTTTGATTTCTGGCCCGGAATCCGTCAAAAAAACAATCCTTCAATTTGTCTATACACTAAGGGTAAAATTATATATCAGTGTATTATCATTATTAAAGTTGTATAATAATAAAATTCAAATATAAAAATGCAAAAGGAGGTGAATTTTAAAAACCTGATAACTAAATTCTTAGTAGGAGAAATTTCAGATAATGAGATGGATTTATTAAAGGCATGGCTGGAAAAGGACATTTCTAACCGTCGGATTTTTGATGAGCAAAATGAGTTATGGCAGGAATCAGGAGTAATTACAAATCCTGATCCATTTAAGATTGACAAAGCCTGGGAAAAGTTATCTGACCACGTGGGAATTTTTGAGAAAAATGTCAAACCATATTTAATTATAAATAAAAATTATTTTGGAATCCTTATAACAGCTGCCTCAGTTGCATGTCTTGTTGCCATTGTAGGACTAACTCTTTGGTTGATGGAATTGAGATCATTTAATAAACTGGCTGTTTCAACAACAACTGTCCAAACTAATGAGGGGGAGAAAGCAAGTATTTTTCTTTCAGATTCAACGCAGGTAGTTTTGAATTCAGGAAGTAACATTAAGTATGCTACTGATTATAATAATAATGAACGTATTGTAAGACTTACAGGTGAAGCCTTTTTTAATGTTCGAACAAATCCTGAAAGACCATTTGTTGTTGAAATGGGCAAAATGACAGTGACAGCTACTGGAACACGATTCAATGTTTTGTCATATTGTAATGAGGACCGTATGGAGGCAACTTTGGAGGAGGGGAAGATTAAGGTTTCAATTATTGGGAAGGAAATCATTGATCTTAAATCTGGTCAGCAGGTTGTCTATTCTTCTAAAACTAACAAAGTAATCGTTCGAGAAGTTACTACAGAAACTTATACATCATGGAATGAAAATAAGTTGCGTTTTATTGATACTCCTTTTGAGGAAGTATTGAGAAAGATTGCAAGAAGATACAATGTAACTTTTGAAATAAAAAACAGAGAACTGCTTGACCTGAAATACACAGCTACGTTCATTGATGAATCCATTGAAGATGTAATGCAGATGTTAAAGAGTGTCAGCCCGATAACATATGAAATTCATAATCGTACAACAATAGATGATAAACAATATCTAAAGCCAAAAATATTTGTAGGAAAGAGAAAAGTTTCAAAGATTTAATAAGTTTTAATAAAATAATTGTAACCTAACCCTAATAAAGACTTGCCTATGAAACATTGTTCTGGTTAAAATCAAAAAGCAAGGAAGCCTTTCCCCGACCTCCCTGCCTGATTTTTAAGCATTAATGCGCAGGTTTTAGACGTATTAATGCGATTTAGTTTATCAATTGTCTAAATCATTCAAATTTATGAAAAAAAACTTTAATGTACTACGAACTGCTTTATTAAAAGTGTGTTCAGGAAAAATCTACAGAATTATGAAACTCACAAACCTTTTACTTTTAGTTACAATATTTAATGTATTTGGAAGTGAAACTTATTCGCAATATACGAGACTGAATCTCGATATGAAGGATGTTCCTATTAATAAAGTTCTTAATGCGATTGAGGGACAAAGCGAATTCTTTTTTCTTTATAGCTCAAAGATGATAGATGTAAACCAGAAGGTGAACATTTATACAGAAAGTAAAAATATTACTGAAGTTTTAGATGAGCTTCTTGCAAATACAGATATTAAATACTCTGTTAAGGATAGACAAATTCTCCTTGTCGGAAAGGATATTGAGTCTGGTTCTTTCGATCAACAAAATCGGATAACAGGTACTGTTACAGATGAAAAAGGCAACCCTTTAACCGGGGTTACTATTGTTGTAAAAGGAACAACTCTTGGTACCCTTAGTGATGCATCTGGCAGATTCACGATAGAGAATGTGCCTCAGGGTACTATACTTACATTTTCTTTTATCGGAATGACTCCACAGGAAATTTCAAGTGATGGAAAAGTAACAATTGATGTTGTTTTGAAAGAAGAGGCAGTCGGTCTTGATGAAGTAATAGTCATTGGTTATGGAACAGCTAAGAAAAGCGACTTGACAGGATCTGTTGCCCGTGTTGATGGTGAAACTATACAGCTTCAGGCACCTACTCAGATTACAGAATCTCTTTCAGGAACTGTGGCAGGACTTTATTCGAATCAAGCAACTTCAGCCGCAGGAGGTGGCACACTTGAAATAAGAGGCCCATCATCTTTGTCTGCTGGAACTTCACCAATGATAGTACTTGATGGTGTTATTTATAATGGTAGTCTAGGTGATATTAATCCTGCTGACATTGCAACAATGGATATTTTAAAAGATGCTAGTTCTAAGGCGGTTTATGGATCAAAGGCCGCTTCAGGTGTTATCCTGATTACTACCAACAGGGGTGCAATGGGTAAACCCATAATTAATTTTTCTACCAAAATAGGATTGGCAACAACTACCCATGATTATAAGCCATTTGGTGTTGATGAATTCCTTGATTTGCGAAGAGATGTTTTACGAGCTTCTGAAAATAAACAATATTATTATTTTCAAAATCCAAATGAACTCCCAAGTGATGTAACCCTTGCAGAATGGCGTAGTTATAGTCCAAATCCAGCCTCTGATAATACTGATGAATGGCTTAGCCGTCTTAAATTATATGGCATAGAAATTGAAAATTACAAAGCAGGGACAACTACTGATTTTTATGACCAGGCTATCGGAACAGGTCTCAGACAGGATTATGATCTGAGTGTAGGAGGAGCAACAAAAGAGCTTAAATATTACTGGTCAATCGGATACTTGAACAATGAAGGTATAGTTAAAGGAGATAAATTCTCTACGATTCGTTCAAGGTTAAATCTTGACATAAATGTTACTAAATGGTTGAATGTTGGGACTAACACACAATTTGCATTCAGGGATGAAAGCTCTGTGTTAGCTGATGTAGGCAGCATAGGACTTTACAGTCCGTATGGTTCAATGTTCAACGCTGACGGTACATTAAGAAAATTGCCAAATGATTATCTTACTAATCCTTTGGAGAATTATTATGGTCAGGACAGGTTTAGAAATATTAGTACCCTTTTTTCAAGTATCTTTGCCCAGGTAGAGCTTCCCTTTGGATTTAGTTTCAGGATATCATTCCAACCTCGTTTAAATTTCACAAAAGATTATAATTTCTGGTCCTCCAGTACAACAACTGGAAGTTCAACATATAAAGGGGGATATGGCAGGAGGGATGAATCCTCATCAATGGAATGGATGCTGGATAACCTTTTGAAATGGAATAAAACTTTTGGAGTTCATATTTTTGATCTAACACTTCTGGCTAATGCAGAGAAGATTTCAAGCTGGTCGGCCAGGGAGGAAAATTCTAACTTTGCGCCAAATGAAAATCTCATCTATGATGCACTGCAATTTGGTAGTCTTCCCGCCTTATCAAATAATGACGGGTTAAGCAGTGGTGATGCATTAATGGCCAGGTTAAATTATACCTTACTTAACAAATATCTGTTTACAGGTTCAGTAAGGAGAGACGGTTATTCTGCTTTTGGACAAGAGAATCCCAGGGCTACTTTTCCTGCATTAGCATTTGCTTGGCAAATACATAAAGAAAATTTCTACAAAATTTCCTGGATGAACCAGCTGAAAATGAGATTATCATGGGGAGTTAATGGAAACCGTGATATTGGAGCTTATGCTGCACTGGCAAGATTAGGATCAGTTTTAGGGTATGATGGTTCTTCTGTGGAATCAGGTGTATACAGTACAACATTAGCCAACCCGGGATTAAGATGGGAAAGAACTGAATCTTATAATATTGGACTTGACATAGGTCTCTTTGAAAGCAGGATCAATTTGAGTTTAGATGCTTATGATGCAACCACCACTGACTTGCTCTTAAATAGACAGCTTCCACCTATTACCGGATTTTCAAGTATTACTTCGAACCTTGGCAAACTAGGTAACAGGGGAGTTGAGATGACACTGAATACAGTGAATTACAATAGTGAAAAGGTTAGTTGGAGATCAACTCTGGTCTTCTCAATGAATAGGAATAAAATCAAAGAGTTGTGGGGGAATTATGGTGAATATAAAATACTTGGAGAAACGCGCACTGGAGAGCTTCCGGATTACACAAACCTGTGGTTCCCAGGAGAGGCTCGTGATGTAATCTGGCAATATGACATACTTGGCATCTGGCAACTTGAGGAAAAAGATGCTGCAGCTGTGTTCAACCTGAGGGAAGGTAATATTAAATCAGATGACGTAAATGGTGATGGAAAATACACTCAGGCAGAGGATAAGAAGTTCATTGGATACACAGCTCCCCGATATCGTTTAGGACTGACAAATGAAGTTACTTTTATGAAGAACTTCTCTGCATCACTATTTATTCGTGCCGACCTTGGCCATTTACGTAATATGAGTGAACTTACATCTGGTAGGTCCACTATTGATAAGACAAATTGGTGGAGCTATCCTTACTGGTCACCTGAGAATCCTACAAATGAATATAATAAGCATGACAGAGAAATGCGGGAGGGGGCATGGTATGAAGGTGGAATAAGTTGGTACAAACCTACGGGATTCATAAGATTCCAGGATTTTAACTTGACATATAACCTTCCAAAGGCTCAGCTACAACATGTAAGAGTTGAGAGTCTGCGCATATTCTGTACCATCCGGAATCTGTTTACAATTACAAAATGGCCTACATATGATCCGGAATCCGGTAGTACACCTATGCCTAAGATCTTTACTTTTGGTTTGGATTTATCATTATAAAGTGAAATAAAATGAAAACATATAGTTATATGAAACGCATAGTTAAAATATTTGGAATCCTTGTAGTTTTTCTTCTTCTTCATATATCGTGCAAGGAAGAATACCTAGAACCCGAGCCGCTATCATTTTATGCTCCTGAAAATGTTTTTGTTAATAAAGCAGGATTTCAATCTGGCCTTGTAACTGTTAGAAAAGACATTAAGAATGAATTTTACAATGAACGGAATCCGATGGTCCTGGATATTGATGCCTCTGATATTGCTATTGATAAATACTATCCTGACTGGAATTCCATAACTCCTTCTTCTGGTACATATTTACCTATCCTTCCAATGTTTTCGAGGATTTACGGATATATTAAAAATACTAATGTTATAATTTCCAGGATAGATAATATTAAATGGGATAAACAGGAAGAAAGGAATGCTATATTGGCAGAAGCCTATTTTTTCCGTTCTTGGTGGTACTACAGGTTGATATACAGTTATGGAGATGTCCCTTTTATAGGTAAGGAAATTTCAGGAGCAAAACTAGATTTTTATTCACACTCTAAGTGGGCTATACTTAATAAGATCCAGTCCGATATGGAGTTTGCCGTGAAGTGGCTCCCTGAAAAAGCGAAACTTGGCTACCCCACTAAATATGCTGGATTACATTTGTTAGCAAAAATTTATACTGGCAATGGTGAATTTGATAAGGCAATTGAAGCATGCACAAGTATTATTAATGGTCCTTTTGCATTAATGACAAACCGTTTTGGCACAGAATTAAGTGACACAAAGAGGAACCTGATTTGGGATCTTCATCGCTGCAGAAACAAATCTCTGGCCCAAAATACAGAAGCTATATTAATCTGTGTCGATAGGGCTGAGGCACCTGCTGCTGCAAAGTTTTTAGGGACATATACTATGAGGAATTATACTCCTGAATGGAGATTGAATTTTGTTAAAGACAGTCAGGGGAAGCTTGGAACTATAGATATATGGCAAGGAAAGAACACCCCTATGTATGATACTCTTGGAAGAGGGAATTCTAATGTTGTTACAGCGCCCTATTATAATTATACAATGTGGGCATATGGAGGCTATTATTGGAGGAATACTCCCGATTTAAGAAGATCTAATATTAATTGGGTGGATGTTAGCGAAATGCTTTATAACCATCCAAATTCAGTGGATTTTGGAAAACCATTCAATGCAAAGTATTTTTCGAGCCTTGATGATAGTATTTCTACAATGTACCCATTTGCATGGTACAAAATCTATGTACCTCACGAAGCTGGCTTTGTTGGCAATCCAATGGGAGGTAACGGTGACTGGTATGTATTCCGTCTTGCCGAAACATATCTAATGAGAGCAGAAGCATACTGGTGGAAAAATCAGACTGACCTTGCTGCAGCCGACCTCAACAAAGTCAGGCAACGAGCAAAAGCTATCCCTGTTATCCAAGCGGATGTAACAATTGATTTTATCTTTGATGAGCGGGCTCGTGAGTTATTTGCAGAGGAAATGAGACATACCGAGATGCTGAGAATAGCTTTGACAATGGCTAAACTAAACAAGGGTGGGTATAGTCTCGATAACTTTAGCGAGAAGAACTGGGCATATGATAGAATTATAACTTATAATAAATTGTATGCACAACCTATGCTTTATAGCAGAAAAACTGGTATAAAACCTTTTAATGTTCTCTGGCCAATTAATGTTAACGATATAACTGCAAACACCATGGGTGTTATTAATCAAAATATCGGATATCAGGGGTATGAAAAGAACCTACCTCCGCTTGAAGTTATTGAAGAGTGATAATTACTTCATGACGCCTGCAAAAACTTAGAATTTCTCTGGTATTGACAGGCATTGAAGGGATATTCCCTTTTCATATGAAGAAGTTAATTAAGGCTGTTGATAAGGTCCTGTTTTTCCCTTATGAGGAAGATTTCGAACTATGAATATATCAATAACTCCCTCTATCGGTTTTAGGTTATATTTTAAAGCAGTGACTTTTTCGGCAGCCTTATAAATAATTATTTTTTGTTAAATTATTGAATATTAATAAAATGAAAAAGAAAAACTATTCAAGAAGAAGTTTTATCAGAAAGAATTCAT
>CAZXFB010000030.1:27669-52490 GCA_964639725.1 uncultured Rikenellaceae bacterium | reverse complement strand
TGTTCAAAATGTAAAACTCTTGAGGAAGTTACCCGTAAAGTGGTAAAAGATAATGGCATTGATGCTAACATCACAAAAGTTGAAGACATAGTAGAAATCATGAAATACAACATCATGAATACACCTGCACTCGTAGTAAATGAAAAAGTTGTTTCAAAAGGACGTATCCCCTCAATTGAAGAAATAAAGCAATTTCTAACTATATAATATGCTTCCCCAATGAGAAAATTATTTTTAATAAGTTTCGCAATAATCACTCTGATTAGTATTTCATGCAATTCCCAGACTAACCAGAAACCCGTTGCATCAGTTACAAGGAGTGGCAATGTGGAGGTGTATTATTTTCACACGACTATACGTTGTGTAACCTGCAAAACAGTGGAAGCCGAAGCCAGAAAGAACGTTGAGATGCTTTATGCCGATAAGGTTAATGCAGGAAATATAAGCTTTACTTCTTTAAATCTGGAAGAGGCAACTGGTAGATCAATGGGTGAAAAACTCGGTGTAAACAGTCAGACACTCCTGATTGTAAATGGTGATCAGAAGATCAATATTACAAATGAGGGTTTCCTATATGCGGTTTCTCAACCACAGAAATTTACTGAAGTTATGAAATCTAAGATTGACCCTTTATTAATTAAATAATCTGAAAATTTAATAATTTGAAAATTGGAAATAGTATCATTTTCAAATTGCCACATTTTCAAATTGTTATGAACGAATTTCTCACCGGTATTTTAGAAAGTAACCAGGCTCCCTGGGTTACTGCCATGTTACTTGGTTTGATGACGGCAATAAGTCCATGTCCGCTGGCAACTAACATCACTGCAATTGGATTTATAAGCAAAGATCTGGAAAATCGCAACAGAGTATTTTTCAATGGATTGTTTTATACTCTTGGAAGAGCAGTTACCTATACATTGATCCCGCTTGTTATTTTTCTTGGAGCGGACCAGTTTAAATTCTCAGGATTTTTCCAGCGGTATGGTGATAAAATCATAGGGCCACTGTTATTATTAATTGGAATTTTCATGCTTGATATTATCAGGATAAATTTCCCGGGTTTGGGGAGACTTTCTGAGAAGATGGAAAAGAGAGAGTCGTGGCGGTTTATTGATGCATTAATGCTGGGAATCGTTTTTGCTCTGGCTTTCTGTCCATATAGCGGAGTATTGTATTTCGGCATGCTTGTCCCATTAACCATATCAAGTGCATCAGGATTGTATCTGCCTGTTATCTTCGCCATCGCCACAGGGATTCCGGTAATTATTATTGCCTGGGTACTGGCTTACACCATTTCAGGAATAGGAGGTGTATATAATAAGATCAAAGTCTTTGAACTTTGGTTCAGAAGAGTAATTGCCATTGTCTTTATTATTGTTGGTATTTATTACATTATAAGAGTTTACCTGTAAAAAAAATTTGTAAAATTATTTCGTAGTATAACGAAATGTTAATTCTGATTAAATGAAAAGTATTAAAACAAATATCTGGTTACCTGTTCTGCTATTACCTGTCTGGTATCTAATATATCACAACCTTCAACCAGGCACCGACTGGTTAATTGATACGGTTTTGGGAATGCCAAGAGGGGCACATCTGACTGAAGCCGTCAGGTTCTTTGTTTTTGAATTCCCCAAGGTCATGATGTTACTTGCACTGATCATTTTCTTTGTTGGAATTATCCGGACATATTTCACACCTGAGCGAACCCGTAAAGCACTTGAAGGAAAGAAGACTTTCACAGGAAATGTAATGGCATCAGCTTTAGGAATTGTAACTCCGTTTTGCTCATGTTCAGCTATACCTTTATTTCTTGGATTTGTAGAATCAGGTGTTCCTCTGGGTGTCACATTCTCATTTCTTATATCCTCCCCGATGATTAATGAGGTGGCAGTTGTTCTTTTATATGGATTGTTCGGATGGAAGGTAGCTGCGATATACGTGGGCACTGGTTTAGCAATAGCAATTATTGCAGGATGGATAATTGGTAAGCTCAGGCTGGAAAGATGGGTAGAACCATGGGTCTATGAGACACATCTTGGTAATAATACAGAGGAAGAAGAAAAAATGTCATTTGGGAGCAGAGTCAGTCTCGGTTATGATGCAATCAAGGATATAGTTGGTAAAGTATGGATTTATGTTGCCTTAGGTATTGCAGTAGGAGCCGGGGCACATGGTTATGTCCCCGAAGAATTTATGGCAACCCTTATGGGCAAATCTTCATGGTACTCAGTCCCGTTGTCAATTTTAATTGGCATTCCATTATATTCCAATGCTGCCGGTATCGTACCAATTGTTTCAGTTCTGATTGAAAAAGGTGCATCCCTTGGAACGGCTCTTGCATTTATGATGGCGGTAATCGGTTTGTCATTGCCTGAAATGATAATCCTGCGCAAAGTGCTTAAACTCCCGTTGATTTTGACATTTATTGGAATCGTCGGAGGAGGAATAATGATTGTAGGATATTTATTCAATATGATATTTTAAACAATGGAAATTTATCACATAATATATGAATGATTTTAAATACCTCGATTCTAAAACAATTGAACTTGCAGGGGTCGCAGCTTCAGTTGCCGGTGGTTGCCGACCATGCCTTGATTATCACTTTAAAAAGGCACTTGAAGTTGGATGTACGATTGATCAGTTGAAAGAATCTGTTGAGCTTGGGAAAATGATTAAACAGCGTCCGGTTAAAGATATTTATGAACATGCAGAGAACCTGATTTCAAATCATTAAAATATATATAATGCGAAAAATTAATTGTATCAGAGAAGTCATGATAGTCTCAATGCTGTTTATTGCATTGTCATGTAACTCACAACAAAAACCTGCAGCAGAAGGTAAACCACAGGATAATAAAGTTGCAAAATACAAGGTAACTTTTGTTGAGCTTGGTTCGGTAAAATGTATTCCTTGCCAGCAAATGCAGCCTGTAATGAAATCCATTGAAGCGAAATATGGTAAAGATGTAAAGGTTGTTTTTTATGATGTCTGGACTGAAGCAGGTGCTCCTTATGCTAAAGAGTACAAAATTGAAGCAATACCCACTCAGGTTTTTCTTGATGATACCGGGAAGGAATATTTCCGTCATGTAGGTTTTTTCCCTGAAGAGGAACTTGTAAAAATACTAAACCAGAAAGGGGTTAAAAAAAATAGTAATTGACCAGGCAGGTGTGATTTATTAAAAGGACTATTTCTTTATTCATTATATACCGGGATAAGCTACAGGCTGGGAAAGAATAACCTGCTGTGCGGGTTTTAGTTTCATGATTTCATGTGCTTTTGGTTTATCGACCTGTCCGAGAATTATCGTGGCAAGTCCTTCGGAGGCACACCATAGATAAACATTCTGGGAAATATAGCCTAAGTCGACAGCAGAAAAGAATTTCTTCAGATCATCGGTAGCGCCAGTCATCCTGTCAAAATCGGCAATATAAACAAGAATTACTGGTGCCGTTTTAACAAAATCCTGCGTCCCTCCATAAATCCGGAGATCCTCATTCCCCATTTTGAGCAGGGCATGCTTGCTTACTTCATAAAGATACCAGCCATCTGATTTCAATAAATAAATATCATATTCATACCAGTTTTTTGCTGCCGGTACAGTTCTGAATCCGTCTGGTCTGTTAATCCCGTATGCTGCCCATAGCAGATTGGATATTTGCTGGGGGGTCAATTCCTTTGAACTGAATGATCTCTGGGATTTCCGGAGCTGTAATGCTTCCATAAGCGGCATTCCTCCTGTTTTCTGTGCAGGAGGCAGTGGAATAGTTTCAATAACCTGTGCTGAACTTATTGTCCAGCTTAGTAATACTAAAAAAGAAATAACAACTTTCCTCATGGCAAATTTTTTATCAGTTAATTATCACTCGTTTTTTTTATCATATCAGTTTTTTCATGGCTTAATTTTTTCAAACAAACCGATCAATTTGGCCCTGTAAATCTCAGCGATTTGTGTTTCATGTTCTCCTATTGGTTTAACCGGGATAAGATCCATTACTGCCTGAGGAGTCAGACCTGATTTGTACATGAGTTTCAATGACGCAGTTATGGTATCGTTTATCGAATCGTTGCTCTCCTCTTCAGACAGTCCGATTTTTTGACCTATTTCAGCCAACTCTTTCCACTGGAACCAGAAGTATGTTGGAAGCATTGCTGACATTATTGCATAGCTTTCAAGTTTTTCTTCGGAGACCTCAAAGGTAGTGCCAAGGGAACTTAAAAGATCCAAAATTTCTTTTTTTGCTGAAGGATCAAATCCCTGAGCAAACGTCACCGGATTGTACCCCTCATTAATGTATGATGTGGCGTTGGGTATCAATCTGGCCAGGTTCTTAACATGACTTAATTTCATTGATAATTTCGGCATGTTGATCTTTGGAGCCAGGGAGATTACAATTGTTTCTGCCTTTACATCATTCTTTATAAGTTCGAGGGTATCCATAACAACCGGCGGATGAAGAGAAATGAATACGATATCCTGAGCGGCTACAGCTGCTGCATCGGACGATTCAACATCCGGGAATTGTTTTTTCAGATTTGCCAAAACATCCGGGTTGGTGTCGGTAACGACAACCTTTTTGAATGTCACATTTTTATTTTTAAACCCCTGCAGAAGGATTTTTGTTACTCTTCCGCCACCGATAAAACCAATTGAGCTATGCATAATATTATTCCTTAATAGTTTGATTTTATATTATATAATTATTTCTGTGTTTCGACTTTTAGAATACTAAACTGATCGTTGATAAAATACACTATTATTATTAAAACACTCAGTACGATAGAAATATCAAATACCGTGTAAGCAACTCTCGCTATCTGGTAGATCAGGTCAAACTTTATCATCATAAATATTCCGGATATGAATGCCAGGATCAGGGAAAATGCCTGAAACTCAATTAACTGGGTTCCTGAGTGGTTCTCTTTCTTCATTCTTATCCAGGTGTATGCTCCGGCAACCAATGCAAAAATTGAAATTATAAAATGATTTGAATCAAGTGTGAGTCTGTCGGGAAGTACATAACTGTTAACATCAGGTTTCAGAAAGACAAGGGCAACTCCGGCAGCTAAAAGTCCATACAGGATAAAGAGATATTTTGTGTTCATCCTAACGAAATTATCTTTTCTGTTCATATAGCAGGCTAATGATATGAGTATAGTCAGCAGAAGGATGATAATTGCAGGGTACGCAAATAATTTATCTATTTGTTCCCTGAACGCAGACATTCCCATCATGAAACCGCTCATGCCAGGTTTCTTATATTGAGGTTCCATTACCGGATCGCCATTCTCACCCAACGGGTACATAACCACCTGCCATATTAACTGCATTTTCATATCCCTGAGCTTCCAGGAACAAAACACTTTCACGACTTTTTAATCCAACAGCATCGGCGAAGATCAGAATCTTATCTGCTGGCAGATACTGGTGGTATTTTTCCAGTTTACTTAAGGGCAGGTACATGACCGTATCGACCTTAAACATTTTGAGGCTATTCATATAAGACTCAGTGAAATTTACTATTCTTACCCCTCCTTTACATATTTCAAAGCTTGCCTTTGGACTCAAATTCAAGACTCCGTGTGCAAAAAGTCAGTATTTATATCAGGATTCTTCATCTTAGCAATTAATCTTATTGCTGCTCTCTATTTCAATTGGATTAAGATATTATATGCAAGTAAGAACAGAAGTCAATTTCGTGAAATTACGAAATGATTATATAATAACCAACGAAAATTGAAAGATTTTAATCAGACATTATGTCATTATAAAGGGGGATTAGAGAGTTTGTATTTATTGTGTACAAAGTTGTAATCCTTTTATACAGAAAAGCTGATCTCAGATGGTTCAGTTTATTAAATTCTAAATTATAGCACGATATTATTTTTTTGATTAAAAAATAATGTAAACTATTTGAAATTTACAAATAAAGACGTATGTTTACGACATTAGATTTAAATGTATGAATAAAGCAGAAAATTTCGAGGATTCATTACAGGAATTATCCCGTTTTGCGAAGGTCTTGTCCCACCCGGCACGTCTGGCAATTCTCAAATATCTTGCTGAGACTAAAACATGTATTTCAGGTGATATTTCTGATTTCTTACCGCTAGGCCGCACAACAGTTTCACAACATCTGAAGGAGCTGCGCGACATTGGATTGATACATGGAGAAATTGATGGACTGAAAATTAATTATTGTCTTTGCTCAGATGAGATTGAAAAATACCTCGGACTTTTTGAAGATTTTTTTGTTCCGGTGAAAAATGCTAAAATATCCTGTTAATTTTTTAAACTATGAAGATACTCATATTATGTACTGGTAACAGTTGTCGTAGCCAGATGGCCCATGGGTTTTTACAATCGTTTGATAAAAATATTGAAGTTCATTCAGCTGGTACAGAGCCTGCAGCACAGGTAAATCAAACAGCAGTAAAAGTAATGCTTGAAGTTGGTGTAGATTTAAGTCAGCACAAACCAAAATCAGTTGACACATATCTAAAGGATGAATGGGACTATATTATTACAGTTTGCGATAATGCAAATGAAACATGTCCTCTGTTTTTTGGAAAAGTAAAACACAGATTGCATATGGGGTTTGAAGATCCTTCACATGAATCTGGTACGGAAGAATATGTTTTAACCCGATTCAGAAGAGTACGCGACCTGATTAAGGAGGGATTTTATGACTTTTATTTAAGAAATATTGAAACTGTAAAAAATGAATAAAGAGGAAGAAGCTCTGAAATATTTCAGGAACAAGTTTAATTGTTCGCAATCTGTTTTCACAGTATTTGGCCCCGACTTTGGTCTGGACAAAGAAGAGAGCCTGAAAATAAGCTGTGCTTTTGGAGGCGGAATGGGCCGTCAACAGCTCACCTGCGGTGCAGTAACTGGTGCTCTCATGGTCCTCGGTTTAAAGTATGGTAAGGGGCTGAATGGTTCTGAGGAGAATAAGCAAATTACTTATACAAAAACAAGGGAATTTTTCGCAGAATTTAAAAAGTTACATGGATCATCATGCTGCAAAGATCTGCTTGACAGGCTCGACATGAATGATCCCGATGATCATAAAAAGATCATGGATCAGAATCTTTTTGATATTAGATGTGAAAAATATGTTGCCGATGCTGTACAAATAACAGAGAAATTGTTGAAATAAATAATAAGAAATCACGGAGAAATTTATGAAAGCAGAAGATTTAAAACTAATTATTAAGGAAAAATACGGAGAAATAGCAAACCAAAGCAATCAACAATCTCCATCATGCTGTGGTACATCATCATGTTGTTCAGGAGTAGATTACACGGCATTCAGTGAAAGTTATGAGAATCAGAAGGGATATAATCCGGATGCGGATCTGAATCTTGGTTGCGGAATTCCAACAGAATATGCTCATATTAGAATTGGTAATACAGTTATTGACCTTGGTTCCGGAGCCGGGAATGATTGCTTTGTCGCACGGGCATTAGTAGGAGAGACCGGAAAGGTAATTGGGGTGGATATGACAGACGCAATGATTAACAAAGCCAGAAAAAATAATGAGAAACTGGGATTCAATAATGTTGAATTTCGATTGGGAGACATCGAAAATATACCGGTTTCGGGAAATTTAGCAGATGTTGTCATTAGCAATTGTGTTCTGAATCTTGTGCCAGATAAGGAAAAAGCATTCAATGAGATCTTCAGGATTTTAAAGCAGGGGGGACATCTTTCTGTTTCAGATGTAGTTTTGCGAGGTGAATTACATGAAAAAATTAAACAAGCTGCTGAGATGTACGCCGGATGCGTTTCAGGGGCAATCGATATTGATTTATATCTTAATATGATGAAAAAATCAGGATTGATCAATATCAAAGTACAAAAGGATAAAATAATATCAATCCCTGATGAAACATTACTTAATTATCTTGATCAACCAGAATTGAAGAAATTCAAAGAATCAGGTTCTGGTGTCTATAGTATCACAGTTTATGCTGAAAAGCCATAATCAATTTTAACTTATCTCAATATGAAACCCAGACTAAAATTTCTCGACAGGTATCTGACGCTCTGGATTTTCCTTGCAATGTTTATAGGTGTCTTCTCGGGATTTTTCTTCCCGGCGATTGCAACATTCTGGGATTCACTAAAATCCTCTCCTGAAAGCACAACAAATATTCCTATTGCGATTGGTTTGATTCTAATGATGTATCCACCACTTGCAAAAGTTAAGTATGATGAACTTGGTGGGGTATTCAGAAATTTTAAAATTCTGGGTCAATCTCTGGTGCAGAACTGGATAGCAGGACCAGTACTAATGTTTGCATTAGCCATCGTATTCTTTAAACTTTTTCCAGGGAAAGAGAACGCAAATCTTCCATATATGTATGGCATTATTATGATTGGACTGGCCCGATGTATAGCTATGGTGATTGTCTGGAATGACCTTGCCAAAGGTGATTCAGAATATTGTGCAGGATTAGTTGCATTAAATTCCATCTTTCAGGTGCTACTCTTTTCAGTTTATGCTTGGTTCTTCATAGCTGTTCTGCCAGGCTGGTTTGGAGTACCAACAAACTCTGTAGTTGAGAATATAACAATCGGACAGATTGCAAAGAGTGTTTTTATTTATCTTGGTATACCTTTTATAGCAGGGTTTCTTACCAGATTTATACTAATAAGAGTTAAAAGTAGGGAATGGTATCATACTAAGTTTATTCCTAAGATTAGTCCTATTACTCTTATTGCCTTATTATTTACGATTATAGTTATGTTCTCCCTGAAAGGGGAGTACATAGTAAAATTGCCATTAGATGTTATTTTGATCGCTGTACCTCTCATATTATATTTTATAATAATGTTTTTATTCTCCTTTTTTATGAGCAGGAGAGCAGGGGCAACCTATAGTCAAACCACCACGCTTTCGTTTACGGCAGCAAGCAATAATTTTGAACTTGCAATTGCAGTTGCAATTGCGATTTTCGGGATAAACTCAGGAGAAGCATTTACAGCAGTTATTGGACCATTGGTTGAAGTACCTGTAATGATAGGACTTGTAAATGTTGCATTATATTTCAAAAGCAGATATTTTGTTTCAGAAAAAGTAGAATAGCTTAATTAACAGTGAAGACTTCGCTAACTACTTTGTATGTGTCAGCTTAATTGATTTAACTGACATTTTGATTATTTATATCAATAAGCAATTAGAAATATTTTATGTGATTTTACATGTGCCTGATAAGGAGGCATTTTCTTTGTAGACAAGAGGTTTGAATTATCTAACCTGGATTTGGTGAAGGGTTTGATGGAAGTGGTCGAGTCGCTAGCATTTCTAATTCCATAAAAAGGTAAATTCTTAATTTGCAGTAAGTTGCATGGCTAAAAATAAAAATATTGAAAAAATAGTCAGTTCTTTCTATAGCAATGGTTACAGGTAGAAGGATGCAAATTAATAGGTGGGAAGAATTAGTTCTCTTTATCAGTTATAAAGTATTGTGATTCTTGTTGGTAAGATGAATTGAATACTGTAAAATTTTCTGAGACTCCCTTCTTTTTAAAGTTGCTTCCCCGTAAGCAGTTTTAACATATTTCCCATCATCTTTTGTTTGGTTACTTTGTTGCTCAATATGCCCAAATACAACATAGCAGCATTTCTGGGAGGGATCGTTTTTTTAGTTTTTCCCATCAGTTTCAGCGCTTCTGTTTTACAAGTAGTAACACACAGGCCGCATCCAATGCATCGATAAAGGTCAATAATTGCTTTTTTATTTTCAATCTGAATGGCCTCCATCTGACACCTATTAACACAAATCGTGCAGCCAGTACACAATTCTTCTTTTACTTTTGCATAAAAGTTATGCGCAATTAATTCAGCAGGTTTTTCATATTTTTTTGCTGATGTCAGCACGCCACAGCAACACCCACAGCAAAGGCAGATACAAAATGGTTGAAGTGAATTACCGGGTTGCAGTACCAATCCTTCCCGTTCAGCCCGGTTAATGATTTCCATGCACTCGTCTTTAGTAATAGTTCTGGCCTTCCCCCTGTCTAAATAATTATTCGCATCAAACATCAAACAAACTTCGATATCTTTAGTTTGTTTGCAGTGCTTACCAAGTATTGCTTCCCCTTCCTTGCATACACAATTTGCCACCTGTATGGACTTGCTTGTCTTCTTTACAATTTCCCGCATATTATCGTAGGTGGCGATATTAAATTCAGGCACAATAGCCTTCATATGGGGACTTGTACGTAACTGCGGCAATGAAGACCTGAAAAATTCATCATCAAAGCCCTCATCGAAGTACTGGTGAACCATCTCAACCATTTCCTTGCTTAAGTCACCTACCTGATGTTCAAACATCCCGATGGCAAGCATTGCATTACTATATTTGAATGGCTCCATACGAGACCTGTTAATAGCACCCTTCATAAACATATCATGAAGTATTCCTGCTATTTTTTCGGTCTCATACGAAATCTTGAATTTTTTTTCAAGTCTTTTTCTTATCGTTTCCACGGAAGCATTTCCCAGGCTCAGGCAGAGAGCCACTTTTACCTCAATAGATGTAAAAAGTAATTGAAGAATCCTTAATTCTACTCCTGAATTTGTTTTAGGATACCCAATGGGCAGCTTATCAAGATGTTCCTGTAACTGTCTATAATATATAATTTCTGAATCCATGGCTTAATGATACGAAATAAAGTATAATGGGCAAAACAAAAAAGCCCTCACTGCTTTCGCAACAAAACTACTACTTTGTATCGGAGGGAGGAATATAATATGATCCTCTGAGGGTAGCTTAACAAAGAAAAATCCTTGCGGTGCTGGAACTTAAACCAAATATTATTACATAGTCACCCCTCTTTGCGTTAGCAGAGAGGGGTCGGGGGTGAGTTCATATGATCATAGGATTACGCTCCCTGCGGTCGCGTGATCCTCTTGATGTAACAACCCAAAGAAAAAGCCCTTCATCCGCCTGCGGCGTCTGCTCGGTGCTTTCGCACCAGGGATTTTTCTTTGTAGCGGAGGCTGGTGAAATATCTAACCTTAAATTAGTTGGTGATATTTTTAAAATACTTGAGTTCTTAGAGTCAAATGTGTCTGGTATCCAGGACATTGTGGAAAAGCCATTAGCTAGTTAATCCATGCAAGATTTTTACTATTTGTAAATATCCTTTCTATGCCCAATTGAGACGACGGTAACTACAATTGTATTGTCGTTAATTTCATAGATCACCCTATAATCACCAACCCGATACGGTAAGCATCTTCGCCTTTAAGTTTTTTGTAGCCATATGGTCTGGGATTAACAGCAAGGTCAGCAATAGAAGCTTTAATAACAGGGATAATCTTCCTGTCCAGCTTCATTATTTGCTTTTGGGCGTACCGTTCAATAAGAATTACATACTTCATTTTATAGCCTCTTCAATTTCCTCGAAAGCTTGTTCAAAGGGTATTGCATGGCCTTTATGAACTTTGGCTTTGCGGTATTCCTTTATCTCATCAAGTTCTTCGGAATCAGCTACAAGTTTTTCGTATGTTTTAATAGGCACCTGAACAGCTATTTTTCGACCATTTTTATCTATAATATAGTTTTCCTGTATCATAACCCAATCAATTAGTGTGTTATAATAACCTAATGGATTTTACAAAGATAATCTACTTGACACAAAAATCAAAAGATCAATATAAACTGGCTTCATAAGATTTTTAAGTGGCATAAATCCTTACTTTTAAGAATGAAAAGTTCTAAAATGTTGTATTGGGATGATGGCAATGGAAAGATTATTTCATGATCCGTTTGGGGGTGCTTAACAAAGAAAAAGCCCTGCAGCGGCCTTCGACTTAATGTTCGTTTCATTCGTTAAATTATCTCCATAGGC
Source organism: uncultured Rikenellaceae bacterium (assembly GCA_964639725.1). Taxonomy (GTDB): domain Bacteria; phylum Bacteroidota; class Bacteroidia; order Bacteroidales; family VadinHA17; genus LD21. The sequence goes on along the minus strand of CAZXFB010000030.1, from coordinate 40,610 downwards.
ACCCCTCTTTGCGGAGCAGAGAGGGGACGGGGGTGAGTTCGTTTGGTGGGAGGATTGCACGCTCCACTCGTGATCCTCTTGGATAACAGCCCAAAGGAAAAGCCTTGCGGTGCTGGAACTTAAACCAAATATTATTACATAGTCACCCCTCTTTGCGTTAGCAGAGAGGGGTCGGGGGTGAGTTCATATGATCATAGGATTACGCTCCCTGCGGTCGCGTGATCCTCTTGAGGTAACAGCCCAAAGAAAAAGCCCTTCATCCGCCTGCGGAGTCTGCTCGGGGATTTTTATTTGTAGCGGAGTATGATGAAATAACTAACCTGAGATTGGCTGAAGATATTTTATAAATTCCCGGATTTCATTTATTCCGGAATTATTGATTAAGATCTGTTAATGTTATCATATAGACACAGTTAATGGTTTTATTTACAAATTTGTATTTGTTGCAAGGATGTGTTCACTTACAATCCTGTTCAACCCTTATTATAATATATACCAGATAGTGACTTACTCATTTTTAATTACATTTGTAAAGGTTGATGCTGAAACAGATTGCAATCGTATGAAAGAATTTCCTGAAAACTATAAGTTGTTTTATGAACTGACGATGGAGACAGGCAGGAGCCTCAACCTTTTTGAGATGCTGAAATCTTCATTGAATGCCTATTTGAAGAAGCTAGATTGTATTACAGGAATTGTGTATCGGATCAAGCCAACAGGAGAAAGCCGGTTTAGCACAGAAATGTTTTTCTCAATTCCTTATGCATTAATCGCAAAAAGTACCTATAGTGAGATCGAGCATCTTGTTCCTCATTCATTTGCAAAAAAAGAGCTTGGCATATTCAGGGACAGTCTTCCGTTAAAAGGGAAATGTGATAAAAACCTGTTTTTTCATATCATGGAACTTGCAGATTTCGGACTTCTTATTCTTATCAGGAAAGATAATTATCTGGATGAGTCGATTTTAAAAGTTCTTGAAGATATAAATGGTCATCTTGCATTGTCCTGTGAAGCTTGCGTTAAGATTGAGGCTCTGGAAGAGAGCGAGATGAGGTACCGCCATCAGCAGGAATTGGTTCCCGAAATGCTTTGTGAAACAGACCTGGAAGGTAAGGTTACTTATGCCAATGGTTATGCCCTTGAGAAAATGGGATATTCATCCTCAGAATTGGAAGATGGAATTAATATCATCACTTTCTTTCATCCTGATGATCACCGGAGATTAATGAAAAACTTCGAAGACACCCTTAATCATGACACTTTTCGATCTCATGAGTATACATTACTTAGCAAAGGGGGAGAGACCCTGCCGGTTTTGGTTTACACAAACCGTCTGATAAAAAACAGGAAGGTTTATGGTTTTATAAGTATAATAGTCGATATAACTGAGATTAAGGAGAATGAAAAGAAACTCGAACTGTACACTGAACGTCTTGAGCTGGCATTGCTTGGAAGCGATGCGGGTCTGTGGGACTGGAATATCCTTACTGGAGATGTCTATTTCAGCGAAAGATGGTGCAGTATGCTTGGATTTGATGTGTCAGAAATAGAACCAAACGTCAGCTCTTGGGCTAGACTGGTGCACCCTGGCGATTTAAATTTTGTAAATGAAATACTGCAAAGACATCTCAACAATGAAGTCCCTTTATACCAATCAGAACACAGGGTTAAGACTAAATCCGGTGAGTGGAAATGGATCCTTGATACAGGAAAAGTTACCAAAAGAGATCCTTCAGGCAAGGCGCTCAGAGCAGTAGGGACTCACATAGATATTTCTGAAAGAAAAAATGCGGAATTTCTGGTTAAAATTGAGCAGGAACTGGAAAGCAAGCTGAGCAAAGCTAAAAATCTTGACGAGACTTTCAGGATCTGTCTTGAGGCTGCAATCAATAATTCCGGAATGGATTGTGGAGGACTTTATATTGAAGACGATTCTGATGGCAGTTACAGACTCGTTCAGCATATAGGATTATCAAGTGAGTTTGTGGAGAAAACCTCTTACTACCCTGCCACTTCCGGAAATGCCAGGATTATAAAAGACGGACAACCTGTTTATACAAAACACAAGAATTTGTCAGGAAAGGAAAACCTGCGCGATATTGAGGTTTTTAGCGCTATTGCCGTTATTCCTGTTATTCATTTGAACAGACCTATAGGCTGCATGAATATTGCATCAAGGTCAATCGGGTCAATCCCAGAACTTTCGAGGTCTATTCTGGAGAAAATGGCTTTGCATATCGGATCTTATATAATCCAGGCTAAACATGAAGACAGGATCAGACAGAATCAGCAGGATCTAAATACTCTTTTCAATACAATTGATGATTTTCTTTTCATACTTGACATGGAAGGGAAGATTCTTTATTTCAATTCCACAGTTACAAAAAGACTTGGTTATGAGGAAAATGAACTTCTTCAGAAATTCGTTTTAAAAGTTCATCCTCCCAATCAGCACAATGAAGCAACTACCAAGATCCAGGGGATGCTGGCGGGTACAGAAAACGCATGTACTGTTCCTTTACTATGCAAAGACGGGAAGGAAATTCCTGTTGAGACAAAAGTGAAAAAAGGCTATTGGAGCGGGAAGGAAGTTATTATTGGAATTAGTCGTGATACTTCAGAAAGAATTAAGTATGAACTACAGATAAAAGGTAATGCTGAAAGGCTTGAAATGGCACTTCTGGCAAATGACTCTGGTCTTTGGGATCAGAACCTGAAAACAGGAAAACTAATACTGAATAAAAGGTGGTTTTCAATGAGGGGTTTTGGGCCTGAAGAATCAGTTTATGATAATGAAACATGGAAAAGCCTTTTGCATCCTGAAGATGCCGAAGCCACTCTTAAAGCGCTTAATGATCATCTTCAGAAAAAAACTCCCTTTTATCAGGCAGAATACAGGTCAAAGACAAGTACAGGTGACTATATATGGGTTCTGGACACCGGGAAGATCATGGAGTATGACGAAACAGGTATTCCGGTGAGAATTGTTGGAACAAATATTGATATTACCTCCAAAAAGGAGAATGAGATCATTCTGCAGCAGAATCTATGGCAACAGGAGCTTTTGTCTGATATTGCTCTTGGCATAAATTCACTGGTTGATTTTGACAAGCGCATAGGAACTATTCTTGAAAAAATTGGATACCATACAGGAGTAAGCCGTGTATATATATTTGAGGATAATGATGGTGGATTGGAGACAAGCAATACATTTGAATGGTGCAATAAGCATATCAAGCCACAGATTGATGAATTACAGAATATTCCCTATTCACTGATACCTTCCTGGAAGAAAATACTTCTTGAAAACGGGAGAGTATACTCAGAGAATATTGTAGAATTACCTGACGATCTCCGTGCAATCCTTGAGCCACAGGGAATATTGTCAATCGTGGTTTATCCATTATATGTACATGATGTGTTTTTCGGATTCATTGGATTTGATGAGTGTATACGATACAAAAAGTGGTCAAAAACAGAACTTGAGTTATTAAGGACTTTCTCCGGCATTATTGCAAATGCTTATGAACGTAAAATTATGGAGCGTTCAATAATGGATGAGAGAGACAAAGCTAATAATGCAAACATGGCTAAGAGTGAGTTTCTGGCAAATATGAGTCATGAGATCCGGACACCTATGAATGCTATTTTGGGATTCAGCGAGGCGTTGTACCATAAGCTCGATTCAGTTCAGCATAAGAAAATGGTTAAATCAGTATTAAGCAGCGGGAACCTGCTCTTATCTTTGCTGAACGATATTCTCGATCTGTCAAAAATTGAGGCAGGGAAACTTGATATTTCACCTCAGCCAATAGATCTGAATTACATTCTGCAGGAGATAAAACTTCTGTTCAACGAAAAGGCTCTTAATAAAGGAATTGAAATAGGAATTTCATTATCAGATGATTTTCCTCTTCTCCTGATGCTCGATGAAATACGGATCAAACAGGTTCTATTTAATCTTGTTGGAAACGCGATTAAATTTACAAATAAGGGTTTTGTTAAGATAAATGTAAGCTTTAAATATAAAGGAAAAGACAGAGGAGAACTGAAAATAGACGTGGAAGATTCAGGTATCGGAATCCCTGAGTCTCAATATGATATAATCTTTGAAGCATTTGGTCAGCAATCGGGTCAGTCAAACAGAATATATGGTGGTGTTGGACTTGGTTTGGCAATTTCAAAACGGCTGGTTGAAAAAATGAACGGAAAAATTTCTGTTACGAGTGTTGTTGGAACAGGATCAGTCTTAAAGGTTGTTTTACCTCTTGTTGAGGTAAGCAGTGCTCAGTTTAGGCGGACTGACAACGATGATGTTGTTTCTGACATTATATTTGAGAAGAGCAATATACTCGTTGTTGACGATGTTCCTTCCAACATCGAGATGGTTGAGATCCACCTTTCTCAGGCAGGGATAGAGGTATCTTCTGCTGAAAACGGAGAAATAGCCCTTGAGATCTTAAATCACATTTTACCTGATGTAATTCTTATGGATATCCGTATGCCCGGGATGGATGGATTCGAAGTAGCCGCCAGAATTAAATCAAATCCGGTTACAGCTCATATTCCGGTTATTGCATTCACTGCCTCTGTTTTCAGTATGGAAAAAATTCTTTCAAGCGGTAACTTTGATTCTATACTTCTAAAACCTGTTAATAAAGCAGAACTCTTTTCCAGGCTTGCTTTGTATTTAAAGCACAAGGTTCAAATTCCGGAAGCAAAACAGGAATTTCCCGGAGAGCCAACTCTTGAAGGATTAATTCTGAGCAATAGAAAACAGCATGATCAACTGATTAGAGAGATAAGGGAAATAATCATCCCTCAGTATGAAAAAGTTAAAGGTCAGCTTGTCCTCTTCAGAATTGAAGAGTTCGCTTCAGAAATGAAAGAAATTGCTGTGAGATACAACTTTATTTACCTGATGAATTATGCCGATAAGATCTCCAGGGAACTGGAATACGTTGATTTGGATTCACTAAAGATAACAATGAATGACTTTCAACGTATAAGTGAAATTGTTTTATCATTACTTAATGATACTAAATATGAATGAAAATGTATCGATTCTTGTTGTTGATGATAATCAGGAGAACCTGAAAGTCATCAGCAATTTTCTCAGGGAAAAGGAGTACCGGATTGCTTTGGCCGACTGCGGGGAAAATGCTATCAAGGTACTGGAATCTAATAAGATTGACCTTATTTTATTGGATATAATGATGCCCGGGATGGATGGATTTGAAGTTTGTAAGATTCTAAAGGAGAACCCTGATACAAAAGGTATTCCGGTTGTCTTTCTGTCAGCACTGTCAGATACCGACGACATTATAAAAGGATTCCATATGGGAGGGGTTGATTATATTACCAAACCCTTTAATAAGGAGGAGTTATATGCAAGAGTGAATACACACATACAACTTAAGCTGGCAAGGGATTATCTTGTTCAATGTGAGGAATATGCATTAAAATCCAGAAGTGAATATATGAGAACTTTGGTTGAACTAGGGAAGATATTAAGCAGAAATAAATAATAGGTTCAGAAATGGCAGATTCAGGAAAATATATTTTAATTGTTGATGATAATGTTAAAAATCTTCAGTTAACTGCCTCACTGTTAAAAGATAATGGGTTTCTGATAAGCCTTGCTCAGGATGCAGAAGCAGCTCTGATACAGCTAAATGAACTTATTCCTGACCTGATACTTCTCGATGTAATGATGCCGGGGACTGATGGGTTTGAACTATGCAGAATAATTAAGAAGAAGGAAAAGCTCTGCGATATACCCGTGATCTTTCTTACTGCAAAAACCGAGACTGCTGATCTTGCAGAAGGTTTTAGAGCAGGAGGTGTAGACTACATTACCAAGCCATTTAATCGTGAAGAACTGCTGTTAAGAGTCAAAAACCATATTGAACTCGCTTCTTCAAGAAAGAAGATTGTGGAAATGAATTTGATGAGAGATAAGTTGTATTCAGTTATTGCTCATGATATTCGTTCTCCACTTTCAAGTATTAGTCTGACATTAAGTGCAATCGCTTCAGGGTACCTTGATCCGGCAGGTGAGGATTTTAAGCTTATCCTTAAAGACCTTGAAAAGACTGCGAACGAAACAAATATTTTACTGGATAATTTGCTTGAGTTTACCCGGCAACAGCAACAAAATGCTTCAATCTCACCTAAGTACTGCGCGGTATACCCGGTAATTATGGAGTCTGTTCAGCTGTTGAAAGGTAATGCAGAAAAGAAAAACATTACTGTGAAGTCTGATATTTCCTCTGATATTGTTGCTTACTTTGATGAAGTAACTATGTATACGGTTTTCAGGAATATTATATTCAATGCTATAAAATTTACACCGGCAAATGGAAGTGTAAGATTAGATTCATATCTTGAAAACGACTACGTAATTGTTAGGATTTCCGATACAGGTATAGGAATCTCGGAGGAGATACTGAAAAAAATATTCGTAAAAAATGAACATTTTACTTCCCGGGGAACTAACATGGAACAGGGTAGCGGCCTGGGTTTGTTTATAATAAAGGATTTTATAAACAAAAATCATGGTAAACTTGAAATTAACAGTACTCCGGGAAACGGAACGGATATTTTAGTCTACTTACCGGTAGAACCCTCCTGATAAAAAATGCAGAATGGCCACAGAAAAATCAAAAATAAATATTCTTGTACTGGACGATGATCCTGTCTTCCGGAATATTCTTCGCTCAGTCCTGGGTGAGAAGCTTAACGTGTTTGCGGTAGAGGCACCTTCAATAGCCTTTAGAATTTTGCAGAATGAAAAAATCGATATCCTAATCTGCGATTTCAAACTTCCTGAAATGGATGGTTTAATGGTACTTGACAAGGTTAAGGAGGAATATCCGGGAATTGAAGTAATTATGATTAGTTCAGCCGGTGATATGGATACAGTAATTGTCGCCCTTAGAAAAGGGGCAGCAGACTTTCTGAGAAAACCATTTAATGCCGGCGATATCTGGCTGGCAGTAGAGCGTACAAGAAAGTATTCCGAGCTGACATCTGACCTGAATCATTATAAAAAGAGAACAGATCTTCTTACAAACGTCGTAAATACTGAACTTGGTAATATAATTGTGGGGAATTCCCCGGCTGTTGAGGCAATTAAAAGCCAGATGCAGATGGTTGCCCGGACACCGGATACTTCAGTACTCATAATAGGTGAAAGCGGCACAGGAAAAGAACTTGTTGCCAGGGGAATCCATAATCTCAGTAACCGGAAAGATGAGCTTTTCTGTGCTGTGAACATGTCAGCCGTTCCGGAATCGTTATTCGAGAGTGAGTTTTTCGGACACAAAAAGGGCAGTTTTACAGGAGCATTGGTAGATAAGGCTGGTTGGTTTGAGACTGCAAACAACGGAACTCTCTTTTTTGATGAAATAGGGGAAATGTCAATGTCTCTTCAGGTAAAACTTCTGAGAGTACTTGAAGATCGTCGTTTCACAAGGGTTGGAACTCAGCATGAGCAAAAATTTAATGTCAGAATTATTGCCGCCACAAATAAAACAATTCAGGAATTATCATCCGGTAAAAGCCTAAGGTTAGACCTCTATCACCGGCTCAGCACTTTTGTGATTGAAATACCCCCGCTCAGAGAAAGAAAGCCGGATATACCTGCCCTTATCGATTATTTCTATGGAACACTCTCACGTAAACTCGGAAAAAATCCTGCCGGTATTCACCCTGACGTTTTTGAACTCCTGCGCACATATTATTTCCCTGGTAATGTAAGAGAGCTTAAAAATATTGTAGAAAGGGCTATCATTGTGAGTGATGGCGGACAGATCCTTCCAAAACATTTTCCCTCAGTGAACTCGTCAGCTGCGATGGAGAGCAGGATGACTGATTCCAATGGTTTCAATCTGTCTGAAATAGAAAAAAATACTATCATAAAGGCACTTCAAAAAGTAAATTATAATAAAAGTGAAGCCGCCAGGCTTTTGAATCTTGAATGGAACGCACTTTACAGAAGAATCCAGAAGTATAATATAGAATTCCCCTCCGAACTTTTATAGATTATTCTTCAAAAAAGAAGAGTAACTATTCGTTTTCGAAGAAATACTGATACCCGATATGTTTTTGCAATGACTGTAAGTCATTGATATACAAGGCTGTGCGATATTTGGCACGAGCCTTGTCTTATTTCCTGCCATAATTGATGATCAAAACAATTTTTGAAATAATCCGATGAAGAACGAAATATTGATAGTAACAGAAAACCAGGAATTCAGAGTCCTCCTCGAATCATTTCTTACGAGAAGGTTTGAGGTAAAAGTAGCAGGTAGTAATAATTATGCTATAACTATAGTAAGTAATGGTTTTGTTCCCGGATTAGTTTTAAGTGATTCACTGGTTCCGTTAAAAGAGTGTGTGGCTTTGATCCTGTCAATAAAAGAGAGTTCCTTAAATGCCCGGATCCCGATATTACTAATGGCTGGTAAAGATAGAGCAAGCGAGATGAATGATCTTTTAAAGGCGGGAGCAAGTGACTATATCTACAAGCCATTCAGCCTGTCAGAGCTAGAAAACAGAGTTGTGAATCTTTTAAAAAAGAGTAGTGTTTCAGTATAAGTGTTAAACCAGGGAAACAGAAAATAGCCAGGCCAGATGAAACGATTTTTGAATACTATATTAAAATTTATATCAGACAGGGTAGCTCTCGTTTTACTTGGATTGCTTATTACTTTTTACCAAGCAACCGGAGCTACAAGGACAGCTTCAGTGTCCGGTAACTGGGGCAGTACATCCACATGGGGCGGAAGTTCAGTCCCTACGTTAGCTGATGATGTTGTTATAAATAACGGGATTAACGTTACACTCAACGGGGCAGCCGAATGTAAGACTCTGAGGACAATGAATACAGGTAGCATTTCGATCCTGAGTTATTCTTTAACAGTTACAGGCCTGATAACTATGGCCAGACCAACAACAACAGGAACAAATTTTACATTAGCGGTTGGAGCAGGAACACTTTCGGCAGGTTCCTTAACAATGAGTGCCACAACATAAGGCAGAGCAAATATTATATCTATCTCGACGGGTACAGTTATTATTTCAGGGACTGTAACAACTGGTACCACAGGTTGTCTGATTACTTTCACTGATTCTGGCAGGTTTAATATGGGAGCATCTTTTTCAGGTACTCCTTCTATTACCCAGTTTGCAGGAAATACCTGGAATTATTATGGCGCAGCACAAACAGTAAGGGGAATTACTTATAATAACCTTATTTTATCAGGCAGTGGCACTAAAACAACGACAAGTGTAAGAGTAAATGGAATCCTCGAAATGGGTGGTATAGCTACTGTGTCAGTTGCTCCTACTTACGGGACTGATGCAGGACTTCTGTACAATACATCTTCTGCACGAACAGCTGGACTGGAATGGACATCATCATTTTCCGGTACCAGTGGAATAACAATCAGTAATACAGGTATGATAACTCTTAATAGTGCAGAGATACTAAATACTACTCTCACAATTGAAGCAGGTGCCACTTTAAATACAAGCTCTTCAAATAATTATAGTCTTACAATCGGAGGAGTGTTTACAAATAACGGAGTGTTAACTATAAATGGTTCTTCTGTAAATATTGTAGGAAGCTGGATTAATAACGGGACATTCAATTCTGGTACAGGAACAGTTTCTTTCAATGGCGGCCAATCCCAGATTATAGGTGGAACTGGTGTCAATACATTCAATAATCTTACAGTATCAAACGCATCTGGACTCTCACTTGACTGTAATGTTAACATAAAAGGAACACTTACATTTTACACAGGGAAAGTTATTACAGGTTCAAATTATCTTATTCTGGGTAATTCTGCAAATGTTTCAGGCGCAAGCTCTTCCAGATATGTTTATGGGAATCTTGTTAAGGGTATTGCATCAGCAACTACTTCGAAATATTTCGAAATTGGAGATGCCACTGTTTATGCTCCGGTAACAATCACATTTTCAGGAAGCACAAATAATACAGGGACAATAACTGCTTCAACAGCTGACGGTGATTCTCCTGAAGTAAATTCATCCAATATTAATCCGTTACTTAATGTAAACAGGTACTGGTCATTTGAGAATACAGGAGTTACAGGATTCACTTCATATGATGCGACTTATACTTTTGCATCAGAAGATGTTGATGCAGGAGCTGTTCCGACTTCTTTTATTGCGGGGATATATTCTTCCTTTTCATGGGATTATCCGGGAGTGGAAACAGCAACTGCAACAACAGTACAGGTAACAGGATTAACAACATTTGGCGATTTTCAGACAGGTGAACCAAAAATAATCAGCGGTGCGGAATATGGAGATAATGGCTCTGTCCCTGTAATCGCAGATGTATTACCCTGCATTAATATCCCTTCAAATCATATTACAGTAAGCTCTGTAATTAGTGCAGGACAGTATTTTACAATGAATGTCATAAAAGGACTCAATTATCAGGTTTATTCATGTAACACTTCTTCTCCTGCGAATCAACTAATGCTAACAGTATACAGAGAGGGAGCCCCTTCAGAAGTTGCACTTGGTTTTGCATATGTCAATACCGGAAATCCCTGTTCAACAGCTGCAAATAATGTATTTATATCATTTATACCTGAATTTTCAGGTCAGGTACGTATCCTTATAAACAGAAAAGGAAATGTAAGGTCTGTAACACCTTCAGGAATAACTGTTAAGATCAATGTAAGCGGCGGAAAAAATACTCTTGATAATCAATCAGCATCAGGCATAAATAGCTGGACAGGGCATATTTATGATGGAAATAACTTCAATACTTATCTTGGTTATTATTCAACAACTGAAATATTTCAGGAAACATTTGGTTCAGGTGGAGTATGGCCAAACAATACAAATGATGATGTTACATGCTTTAACTTCATGTCTGCCGGAAGTACAAGGGGATCCTTAAAAGTTGCAAGCTACTCTGTAAGATACAGAATGAATTCTGACAGGAAAGGACTCTTTGCTGCAACTATTACCAGTGATGATGGTTCCAGATTATCCGTAGACGGCACCCAGGTATATTCCGATTGGACAGATCATAGTCCGAAAGCTGCAAATAATGTTCTGTTCAATCTTGACGGCAACAGCGAACTGACAATGGATTATTACGAGAATGGAGGACAAAATGTGATTGGCTTCACCAACCTGGTGCAGATCCTTTCAAATACTCTTTCCCCTAATACTAATCAGCAGTTATGTATTGGAAGTCAGGGAGTCACTGTAAGCGGTGATGTATATGGTACATTACCGGTAGGGATAACCTTGTCAGGTACAGGTTACCAGTGGGCATACAGTACTGTTTCTTCAACAGGACCCTGGACAAATATAGCCGGAGCTACATCATCGGCTTTTACACCGTCATCTCTTGTGGCTCCGTTTAATACACCTGGTACATTTTTCCTAATTAGAAAAGCTCAGCTTACATCTTCAAATAATGTTACTCCTAATCCGTATCTGGTTGTTAGCGAATCAAATGTTATAACAATAACAGTAACCACAGTTGGAAAATGGTTAGGAGTATCCGGTTCAGACTGGCACACAACTTCTAATTGGTGCGGAGGCATTCCTTCTTCAGGAACAGATGTTTTAATACCTGCAGGTATGCCAAATCAGCCAGTTATAAGTTCGGATATCGCATTTTGTAATGATATTACGATTGAGGCAGGTGCTGTTCTCACAATAACCGCAGGCAATAAGCTGACTGTTGGAGGAATAATTTCCAATAACGCCGGTGCTGAAGGAATTATACTCAAATCAGGTTCTGAAGGATCTGCTTCCCTTATTCACAACAATAACAATGTGCCTGCAACGGTTGAACTATACATTGATGGAGTTGCTGAGGCATGGCATTTCTTATCCTCTCCTGTTTCAGATCAGACAATCTCAGGAGATTGGCTGCCGGCCGGGACTTATGGAAATGGTACCGGATATGACCTCTATGTATGGGATGAAGCCACCAGCTGCTGGATCTATAAACTTGATACTAATCCTTCAGTTAACTGGAGCACAGAACATCCTGAGAATCATTTTGTAACAGGACGCGGATACCTCTATTCAATTCAGAATCCTAACTCAACAAAGATTTTTAACGGATTTTTGAATAATGGAGTACAGGATATCGCCCTGACATCTGATGGTGTTAGCGCAGCTATGAAAGGGTTCAACCTGGCAGGAAATCCATATCCTTCTTCTATTGACTGGCAGGCGGCTTCAGGCTGGTCTCGTTCCGACCTGACTGCAAGTGGTACCGGTTATGATATGTGGATCTGGAACCCGGCTGCAAACAACTATGGCGTAATTAATTCTGACGCAGGAAGCGGAACCAACGGAGTTACAGGTTTAATCGCACCAATGCAGGGATTCTTTGTAAGGGCAGATAACAGTGGAATTCTGAGTATGACAAACTCCTTAAGAGTACACGATGGTGCTTCAAACTGGATGAAAAAGGGAGAAAAATCCGACATCAGTACAATAAGTCTTTCTGTTAAATCAGAAAAAGGTTTAGGATCAGATGAAATTAAACTTTGTTTTGGATCGGAAACAGATAAAGGCGGATCAGTTAAGTTATTCAGTCAGGTTCCTTCAGCCCCAAGTCTCTTTATGACACATAAGGAAGAGAATTATTCCGTCAGATCATTTACAGATACAATTATTAATCCTTCAGTACAGGTTATGTTCAAACCCGGATATGAAGGCAACTATACTCTGGAATGCAACGGTAATGCTGAATCATTTGGAACTTTAATTCTGGAAGACAGGAAGAGAGCACTTTTTCATGACTTAAAAAAGAACAATATCTACAGCTTCAGTTCATCTAAGAAAGATGATCAGAGTCGCTTTGTACTTCATTTTGTTCCGGTTGCTGATCCTGAGACTCCGAATATTGATGCAAATATTTATGT
>CAZXFB010000030.1:0-27569 GCA_964639725.1 uncultured Rikenellaceae bacterium | reverse complement strand
AATTCCCGATCTGCATCTCAATATCAGATATTCAGAGCAGAAGCAAAAGCAAAAAACAAATAAGAATACAATAAAACAAAAGACAAAAAATCAATTAAACAATTAAACAATAACAATTAAAAATTAAAAAAATGAAAAAGTTAATTATTATTTCAACAGCAGTATTGATGATCGCAGGTTTCTCAACAAAAGTAATGGCTCAGTCCAATACAAGTGCAACAGAAAACACCGCAGCAGGTGCTCAGCTTATCGTTCCAATGACTATTACTGAGGATGCTCCTCTTCATTTCGGTACTATAGTTCTGAGAACTGCAGCCGGTGGTACAGTAGTTCTTCCGTCAAACTCAACAACACGTTTGTTTACAGGCGGATGCGAAGCTTCAGCTGTTAATCCTCAGCCTTCGAATGCTGCTTACCATGTAACAGGAACAATGAATGAGACCTATGCACTTACACTTCCTACTGACATTACAGTTACAGAAACTACCGGAGGAATTGCACAGATGCATATAACAAACTGGAAAGCACGTTTCCTTGGAGCAGCTTCAGATGCAGTAACAAGTACTCTTGCATCAGATGGTACCGATAGCTTTACAGTCGGTGCTACCTTAAATGTTGCAGCCGGACAGATTGGTGGAATTTACGTTGGTTCATTTGACGTGACTGTAGATTACAACTAATAAAAACAGACTTAAAGGGAGTGCCATTCCAGGCCTCCCTTTAATCTAATAATCCTGCAAATCCGGATTTCTACTTTAAAATAAAAATATTATGAAAGCAAAATATCTGATCCTTTTAACAGCATTGATTATACTGAATTCATCCCTTAATGCACAGGGCGATCTTCTTATAACTCCTAAAAGAGTTGTTTTTGAAGGCCCAAAACAAAAAGAGGAGATCAGTCTGGTTAATATCGGAAAAGACTCTGCGACTTATTCGATTTCGTTTATACAAAAGAATATGCGTGAAGACGGAAGTTTTGTCACAGTTGTTAATCCTGCTGAAAATCAAATGTTTGCTGATCCCTATCTGCGTATATTCCCTCGGAAAGTGACCCTTGCACCGGGTGAAGCTCAGGTAATAATGCTTCAGTGCAGAAGAAAGCCGGAAATGAAAGCAGGCGAATACCGTTCACATTTATATTTCAGAGCAGAAAAAAACAATACTCCATTGGGAATGACAAATGATAAGGATGACACTACTCAGGTGAGCGTAAATCTTATCCCGGTTTTTGGAGTAAGCATACCTGTTATTATTCGCTCAGGTGAGGTTAAAGTTGTTTCTGCAATCAGCGATCTCAGGCTTGAGAATGACGGGAACGCAGCGAAACTGAATCTTGCTCTTAACAGAACAGGAAACATTTCAACATTTGGAGATATTAAGGTTGAATTTGTACCTGATAAGGGAAAATCAATTGTTGTCGGTAGTTTAAAGGGAATAGGTGTTTATACGTCAATTGCAAGAAGGAACATCTCTTTAGATCTAAATATCAACCAGGGCATTTTATTGAAAAACGGTAAGCTCAGAGTTTTGTATACCAGTCAGGATGGTTCAAGATATGAGGTGTTTACCGAATCACAAATTTTGCTGTAAAAAACTGTCACTACTGAAAACGGTTCAAATGAAGATCTCTTTCATATATAACTTTTACGCGAAACGAATACTTATAACTTCAGTATTGTTGTTTGTTTTCTTTTCAGTGTTCTCACAGCCGCCTTTGCCAAACAGGACTATTACTGTAACTGCAACTCAAGCGATACATTTCGGGACTTTCTGTGTTACCGGCGGAGCTGGCGGAACTGTTACAGTCGGTTTTGACGGAAGCAGAACCTCAACCGGAAGCGTTGTGCTGTTGCCGATTGCACCAATATCACAGCCCGCGATATTTGAAGTAAAGCTTTGTCAGGGCAGAAATGTAGCTATATCATTTGAACCTACTGCAATACTTACAGGCAGCAATGGCGGATTTCTTACACTCGATATCGGACCGACAGAGAATGGATTTAATGGAGCAATTTTTACAACAAAGAGCGATTGTAACTTTATAACTCCTCTCAGAGTGGGTGGGACACTTCATATCCCAGGAACAGCTATCCCCGGTATTTATTCCGGAACATTCAATATAACATTCGACCAGGAATAATAAATGAAAAGGCACAATTACATAAGTGTACCAGAATGTACTTTGACGGTTGTGCTTAACAGGGTGTCATCTTATCTCCGTGGGATTTCACTAATAGTTTTTTTCCTTGTTTTTCAGAGTAATATTTTAAAATCACACGACAGTTATAATGTCGGGACCGACGAACTTCCTTTCGTTTATGATGAGATCCCGGTGCTTGTCCAGGTTAAAGGTGCAGGAAACTTTTACATAGATGTTATCTATACAGATAATAATCTTCTGTATGTAAATCTTGAAGAATTATTACGTGCGCTTAAAATTCCTTTTTCTGCTGGTCAGGATGGTAACCTTATTTCCGGTATAATAGGTGATGATAACCTTCCTTTTCAGGTTGACTATAACTCCGCAATTATAAAGGCAGGAGAGGAGATTTTTAGTACTGACAGAGGTCTTGTGAAAGAGATGGGAGTTATGTACCTTGAGTCCTCTCTGCTTGATAAGGCATTCGGGATTATGTTGAATTTTAGCTACAGATCACTCTCAATCCTTCTTAAAACAGATTTTGAGCTGCCAATAATTAAAATTGAGCGCATCGAGAAAATGAGGAAAAATCTGTCAAAAATAAAAGGTGAAGTCGTTGCCGACACTATTCTGAAAAGAGACTACCATTTGCTCAGATTCGGAACAATGGATTGGGCTCTTTCTTCTTATCAGACATGGGGACATGGCACAGACAATCTTTTTAGTGTTGGTCTTGGCAGTGAGCTTCTTTACGGCGAGGCTGACTTTAAGATAAATTATTATGATAATCAGAAATTTGACAGACGTCAGTTGTATTATTTGTGGAAGTGGGTTGATAATGACAAAAAGATAATAAAACAGGCTCAGGTGGGTAAGATTTCTGATCAGACAATTTCTTTCATAAATGCACCCGTTATAGGGGCAACCATAAGAAATTCCCCGACTACTATCAGAAAAGCAAAGGGGTTTTTCACAATAAATGAAATGACTGAGCCGAACTGGACTGTAGAGCTCTACATTAATAATATTCTTGTAGATTATACAAAAGCCGACGCTTCAGGGCTATTTGTATTCAAGGTACCTGTTGTATATGGTTTCAATACTCTGAAGTTGAAGTTTTACGGACCAATGGGCGAGGAGAGATCTGAGGAACGCACTATAAATATGCCATACACAATTATGGAGGCAGGCGAATTTGAATATGGATTATCCGCTGGTGTGCTGGAGGATAGTCTTTTAAGCCGTTATGGGAAAGCTGATCTAAATTACGGACTGAACAGGTTTATAACAATTGGAGGCGGAATAGAGTATCTGTCATCCATACCAGGTAACCCAGCGATTCCTTATGCTAAAATATCAATTCAGCCATTTAGCAGATTATTTGTAAAAAGTGAATATGCACTTGGAGTGAAAACCAGAGTTCTACTTGATTACTATATGAAAAAGGATGCATTACTGGAGATAGACTATTCAAAGTTCGCCAAAGATCAGCTAGCCACGAGGTTCAATGCACCTGAGGAACTGAAAGTTAAGTTTTCAGTCCCCGTAAAACTAAAGAATGTAAACGGCTATATTAAATCAGATTATACTCTCCTGGCATATAATAATTTTACATATAATCAGGCACGTTTTATGATTTCGGGTCATTACGGACAGTTAAGCGTTAATTCATCAACACAGCTAAACTGGATCACTGGCAAATCATTATTTGCATCAACAGATTTGTCTGCTTCATATAAGATGATGAGAGGATTTACTATACGTCCATCTGCCCGATTTAATCTAAGTGAAGGGAGCTTTATGTCTGTGAAAACAGAGATGGAAAAGAGGATCCCTTACGGGTATATAGCAGTGTCATTTGAAAGAAATGTGAATTATAACGATAATTTTGTGAATCTGACATTTAAGTATGATCTCCCCTTTGCAAGAACAAGCATATCAGCCTCAAGGAACAAGAGTAATGTTTATACGTCGCAGAGTGCACAGGGAAGTCTTGCATTCGGCTCAGGAAACGGTTACGTTCATAAAGCAAATGTCACCTCTGTAGGCAAAGGAGGAATCTCTCTCTATCCGTTCCTTGACGTTAATCATAATGGCATTTTTGACAAGGGTGAAAAGATGGTTAAAAATCTCTCTGTAAAGATTAGCGGTGGAAGGGTTACCAGCAGAGAGGCAGATTCAATAATCAGAATAACAGGATTAGAGCCATTTACCAGTTATACTTTAGAATTAAATGAGAGTTTGTTCGAAAATATAAACTGGAGACTGAAAAAACGCATCTACAAAGTCCTTATTGATCCCAATCAGTTTAAATCAATTGAGATCCCTGTAATCCCGGTAGGTGAAATCAATGGAATGGTATTCCTGAAAGATAATGAGTCGGTAAACGGATTAGGCAGAATTCTGGTTGATATTTATGATGAAAACAATTCAATTATTGCAAAGACACTTTCTGAATCTGATGGTTACATCAGTTATCTCGGACTTGAGCCAGGGAAATATGTTGCCAGGATAGATTCTGTTCAGCTTGCTAAGCTTGATTATGTTTCAACTCCATCCGATATTGCTTTCACAATTAATTATAATGAAGAAGGAGAGATTATTGAGGGTATTGTATTCAGTCTAAAAAATGGGTTAGAAGAAACTCCTATGGCAATTCAAAATTCTCCAGACACTATTCCACTTGAACTTACCAGTAAACTTTCTGATTTATCCCTTCGCGAAAACCATGTTATTGAAAGAGAAGAGGATCAGGCTGCTGAAGCTGTCGCTCTGAAATCCACAGTCCAGACAGAGAAAGTATCAAATGACTCAATTGACCAGAGTGATGGTAATTATTTCATCCAGATTGGGGCATTCCGCTCTCTCAGCAAAGCCAGGAAACTTTATTCTGAAATGGCAGGTAAAATATCATTTCCTTCAGGGATAGTAGTTGAGGATGGTTATTATAAAGTAAGATATGGATATTTTGTGAATAAATCAGATGCTGATCTCTGTAAGGAACAGCTTGGAGATAAAAATATTGTATCGTTTACCGGCAGGAGTTTGTATCTCGGATTTTCGGTTGGAGAATCATTGAAAACAGGGGCTTATTTTGTTGGAGTCGGATCATTCAGGTATAAAGCGAACGCCTTGCAGTTTCTGCGACAAATCAAAGGGGGAAATCCATACCCGTCAGGTATAGTTTTGGAGGATGGATTGTATAAGGTTAGGCTTGGATATTTTGAAACAAAAGATGAGGCCATATCATGTCAGGAATTTATTATGAAGGCAGATATCAGAGCTGTGGTCAGCAAAAGTAATAGTTACATTTATTCCGGAACGCTTACCCTCGGAATAAAAGGCTCGCTGGTAGCACGAAAACTCTAATAAGTAAAATTTGTATTGTTTTCTTTTTTTATGCCTTGATACTGAAAAACGTCAATATCTAACCTCAAAAGTTAATAGTCTGTTTTCCTTAAAGAGTGATTTTATGAGGACTTCAGGGGACAAAAAAGAAAAACTCCCCATCAAAAATGATGAGGAGTCTTCTCTTGTAGCGGAGAGTGGTGAAATATCTAACCTTGATTTGCTTGAAGACATTTTTAAAATACTGGAAATCATGGAGTCTGTGAATTCTGTTTATTAATGAAAATTCCTAATACTGCAGGGATACTACTTTTTGAAAATACTGTTAGATTTGTTGTCATCAGGAATGTTTCAAATAATTAAATATATCAGTTGATGCGGGAAAGATATTATCTTTTTGATCTAGACAACAAATCATTTTTATCATTTATCGAAACTCTTACTGTGGATGAGATAAAGTCGAACACTGATTACATTATATACAAACGCGGGCGGGATTATTACGATAAGCGTCTTGTGAAGAATGTGAGTTTTGACCGTTCAGGGAACAAAGTATCGGCTATTGTAACAGGAGGAGAAAAATATTGTGTCAGTATTTTCTCCGAAAACGGCGAAATATTTGGTTCCTGTACTTGTCCTTATGAAGATGTGTGCAAGCACATTACAGCTGTACTGATCTATATCTCTGAAAATGATTTTGAAGAAGAACTGAAGTTGCCAGGGAATGAAACAGGCAATGATAATAAACTTCTGTTATGGCGGAAATATCTTGATTCTCTCAGCCGCGAAGAACTTATAGGGCTGGCCGATAAATATGCATCATCGCAATTTAAAAAAGAAATTATTAACAAAAATTCGGGCAAAGCTGAGGCAAAGGCTGTTTTCAGGAAAGTCCGGAATAAAATTGAAAAATTATTTAAAGATGAGGAATTGTTGTTTTCACCTTCTGAGTTTGAAGGGGCTCTTTTATTTAACCTGAATAAGCTAAAAGGTTTTGAATCTCATCTGAAACCTGAGATTGGGGAGATTATCCTATTCATAATAACAGAAGTTAATTCTGCTTTTGACAGCGGCTTTTTATATGTTGAGGATTTCAGGGGTGATGATTTCTTTGAATCGGAAGAATTCTGTGATTTTGTCGCCGGATTTGTAAGACAACTTGATTTCGTCGAAAGAATTGAGTTCCTAGAAGGTCTGGATGAGTCGATCAATTATATGGATTACAGTACGTTTGAGCAGATAGGGCTGGATTTCTCAGTTTATTTTCATGGGAATGAAAAGAAAATGCTGAGCGAATTTCTTTTAAAAAATGCTGACAGGGTTTCTGTTACAATATTATCGAGGTTTTATAAAGGAATTTCTGATCAATTACGAGAGCCTCAGAAGATGAAATTGTTAAAGAGACTTAAGGAGGAAAATGAAACAGACCTGATAGAATACTGCACGATACTAATGTCTAACGAAAAGGATAATGAAGCCTTTAATGAACTGGAAAAAATTATTTCATCAGAACGTGCGATATGGAATTCTGAGATAAACCTGCTTTACCTTGAACTTTCAGTGCATCTGTGTAAAGATTTAAAAGCAGCAGCTCTGACAGCCATAAAAAACTGTCCGGTGGCAAAAATCCTTCTCCGGATCAAACAGATGAATATCATTGAATACTCTGAGATATCCGTTATTCTTAGAAACAAGAATCCTGAAGAATACCTGTTTTATCTTGAAAAGGAAAAATTATTTCCTGAGGCGATCGATTTTATTAAAAGCGGTAAAATCGTTGATTACCTGGCGTTTGATTTTTATAAAAGAAACAAGAAGTATGTTCCCCGGGATGCGGAAAATTTTTTTGTTGACAGGATCAACAAAGAACTACCTTTTACAGGTGAAAGTCATTATTTGAAAATTGCTGAAGCTATTGATCATATAAATATGATTAACAGAGAAAGAGCAGGAAAGATATCTGATGAACTTCGCATAAATTATAAACGAAGAACTAGCCTGATAAAGATGATTGCCCGGTTTTAGAAGAGGATTGAAGAAGATGTTAACTCACTCGGAAATGCAATAGTTACCATGTGAATTGATATTACAGTCAATATATTGGACTGTGGATGGGCATAAAAATAATAATAATAGATGTTATATCAGAGGTCTAAATCGGATATTGTACTCATGGGGATAAACATTTTACCACTGTCAGGCAAGAGAGTAAAACCATATTTTTCATAAAACCTTACTGCATCATCATCCAATGGGTCAACAATAACTGCAATCGAACCAATACTTTTAGTCGATGTTATATAGCTTCTTTTCAATGCATCTATTAAAAGCAACTTACCATAACCTTGCCCTGCAATAGATTTATCGACAGCAAGTCTTCCTAAGAGTGTAGCAGGAATATTTTTATAAGTTGGAGGAAATTTCCTGGTAATTTTTAATGGAAGTCCTTCTTTTGAAATAGAGGTATTAGAAAGTGTATAATAACCTTTCACAACATCTTTGTCATCAACTATTACAAAACATGCAGACAGTCTTCTTTTTATATCCTGATTTGCCTGATAGCGAATATAATTATCAAGCATTTCTTTTCCACAAGTAAAATCTTTTTTAACGTGTCGTTCCGCCAGTTGGAAAGCAATATACTCTTCCATTATCTGCCTGTTGCAACTCTAAATGCTTCTGCTGCCGACTTAAGACTTTTATTAGGTCTATGTGGTTCACTAATTTCTTTAAAAAACACTGATTTGTCTTTTTCTGAGGCTAAAATAGTATCATGTTCTTTAATAATGAGACTGGCTTTCTCATTAACTGCAACGATAACAAAATCAGTTAATGTTCTAAAACCTCCAAGCCTGGCAGCGTATTCGAATAGCTCTTTCTGCTTTTTTGGTAGCCTTGTATCAAATCTCGCTTTATCAATCGTTTTCATAGTAATAAAATTTCTATTTTCTGCAAATGTACGTATTATATCCGTACAAAACAAATTTATTGAGACTGGCTTACCTCAACCTCTGTACTACTTCGACATGTCTGGTTTTTTGTAGCGTTTCGAAAAGATACATTTATTGAGAAATATCTTAAATCTCTTGGGGTAAATGAACGGCAGGAGAGGGCGATTTTATTCATAAAAGAAAGAGGTAAGATCTCGAGTTATGATTATCAAGAGCTTAACAATATATCAAAAGCTACAGCTAGAAGAGATTTATCCGAACTAGTTGAGAAATATGGAATTTTAAGAAGAGCAGATGACATTGGGGCGGGAACTATTTATGTTTTTATTGGCTCAAAATTGGTTCAATTGCATCACACATTAATATGCAAGTATATTGCCAGAGTCTTATATACTATTTCTATATATGTTACCTTTTCAAAATGATTATAAATCTATATTAGCAACAGAAAAAGTCTAACCTCAAATGTAAATTCATTTTTTCTCGTAAAGTCTCAATTTATGAGGAGTTCAGAGGGCATAAAAGAAAAACTCCCCATCAAAAATGATGAGGAAGAAGATAAGGATTACAGCTCGTTTCCCTCGCTGTGATCCTTTTGGTATAACAGCCCAAAGAAAAAGCCCTGTCAGCCTCCTGCTTCGGCTGCCGGGATTTTTTATTTCTTCACTTACGCATTCAAACTGCGTTTAATGCTACGTTAGAAATAAAAAACCCCGGCGCATTCGCGCCAGGGCTTTTACTTTGTAGCGGAGGGAGGTGAAATATCTAACCTTGGATTAATAAAAGATATTGATAAATTTGTTAAACAGTTGATGTATTGAACATGTAAGCATTATCAGCTTCCTGACTCATAGGTGCAAGTTGAGGCTGAGATCCTCTCAGTGATATTCTCAGTCTTATCCTCAGCTTTTCAAATTTGGCCCCGGGTCAGAGCCATGTTTTGAACAAAATGGTAAGTTTAAAAAGAAGATATTGAACCGAACCTATTATTAAAAGCAAATCCAATAAGCATTTTTAAATTCATATTCTCAACTGAATAATAATTAGATTAGTTTTGTATAAAGTAATGAATATCACTGCCTGCATATATAATATTCTTCTATTGGTTAGTCTCATGGCTATTAACCATTGGAAATTTGCTGCGTCAGCTATAATTGGAAATATCTCAATTAATCTTTTTTTATATATAGGGTTTGTAACTCTGATATTAGTTTTGTTTATTGGTTCCCAAGCCAGAAGTCTGATCCGTACAAGAAAACTATTAAGAGAAAAAGAACAGGCACTTATATGGAACGAAGTTCAGCGGGAGGAGCTGGAGCTTAAAAATAAGAGCATTACCGATAGTCTTAATTATGCTCAGCGAATACAGGAGGCTCTGTTACCTTCAGAAGATTATTTTAGAAAGCATTTTAAGGAGTCTTTCATTTTATATATGCCGAGGGATATTATCAGCGGTGACTTTTACTGGATCGGGGACAAAAACGATAGAGTATTTGTTGTGGCAGC
Source organism: uncultured Rikenellaceae bacterium (assembly GCA_964639725.1). GTDB lineage: Bacteria > Bacteroidota > Bacteroidia > Bacteroidales > VadinHA17 > LD21. The sequence goes on along the minus strand of CAZXFB010000030.1, from coordinate 17,621 downwards.
AGATTGTACCGGGCATGGTGTTCCGGGAGCTCTTATGTCAATGATCGGGCATGATATGCTTGAGAAGTCAATTGATTCGGATAGTATAGAGCATCCTTCAGAGGTCCTTGATATTATGAGCAAAGGGATTGAAAAAACTTTTAACAGAGAAAAGAATGTCGGATCAATAATCAGGGATGGAATGGATATCGGATTATGTGTTGTAGATAAGAAAAACAGAAAGATTGAATTCTCAGGTGCTCTTTTTTCTCTTTTTATAATTCGCGATAACAGGATAATCGATCTCAAGGGCGACAGGTTTACCCTTGGGACGACACCTGCAGGAATTACCTATACCAATAATGAAATTGATTTGAAAGAAGATGATATGATGTACCTTTTCTCAGATGGATATGTTGATCAGTTTGGAGGGACTGAAAATAAAAAATTTAAATACAGGAGATTCAGATACCTGCTTAATACAATTCACCGATGGCCAGTCGAGGATCAGAAATCAATTCTTAAAGAAAATATTAAAACATGGATGGGGACTAATCCTCAGGTAGATGATATTCTTGTTATGGGATTTAAACCATTATAATACTATCAGGAATTACAACGCAGAATAAAATAGAAAGTACTTCCTTTTCCCTCTTCACTTTCAACCCAAATCGTTCCACCATGCTTTTCCACAAACTCTTTGCAAAGCATTAAGCCCAATCCTGTTCCAGTTTCTCCTGCGGTACCTTTGGTTGTCAGAACCTCTGACATATTGAAGAGTTTTGAGAGACTATCCGGTGATATTCCCACTCCATTATCCGAAACTGATATTGTTACATTGTCAGAATTATGTTTTGCATTAATATATATTGCGCCTCCGGTGTTTGTAAATTTTATCGCATTTGAAACAAGATTTCTGAGTACCGTTTTTAGCATGTCATTATCTGCAAAAACAATTAAATTGTCTGCTGATAGACAATTGATTGCGATGTTTTTTGATCTGGCAACAGGATTTAAAATCTCAATAGTATTATTGCAAATGTCTTTAAAACTGAGATTTTGTGGTTTGAAAGGAATCTTGCCTTGTTGTGTTTTTGCCCAAATTAATATGTCTTCCAGTAATTTGTATATAATTTGTGCCGAATTATTAATATTCTTAGCGATATCTTCAATTTTGTCTGTACTGAGGTTACGAATTTCTTCTTTTAATAATTCGGAATACCCAAGAATGTTATTGAAAGGATTCTTTAAATCGTGTCCAAGAATAGAAATAAAACGGTCTTTGTCGATGTTTAGTTTTTCTAATTCGACATTTAATGACTGGATTTGACTTGCACGAAATCTTATATTGATTATCACTAAAGTTAAAATTGACAACAAGAGACTAATGATGATACCACTTAGTAATATTATTAATGTATCTCCTTTTAATACTGACAGAGTATCACTGTATGAAGTAAACTGTAACGACCATTTTTTGGAATTAAATTCGATAGGTAATATTAGAATTAGGTTTGGTACAACTTTGTTAGCTATGGTATTTTTGTAATGACTATCGTATAGCATTGCTTCATTCGTAATTTTGTCGTCATCATAAATTTTTAACTGTATCTGATTTTTAATTGAGTCCCCCCAACTTCCTAAAATGCCTTCCATTAAATCATTCATACGGTACGGACTATATACCCAACCTTTGATAGCAGCCTGACGTTCTTCCGTGGTGGTGGTCAGCATTCCTTTTTTAAAAACTGGTAGGTACATCAAAGTACCTGCCTGTTTATCTTTGCCTGTTTCCTGTACAAGAAGGACTTTGCCAGATAGTATAGAATAATCGATATCTCTTGATAGTTCCATTGCTTTTCTACGCACAGGTTCAGAAAACATATCGTAACCAAACGCACTCAAATTACGACCTGAGAATGGTTCAAGATAAATAATGGACGTGTAAACTTCCCTGTCGCCAGCGGGATATACATTATAATCTGGAAAACCGTTATCTTTTATTGATTGAATATGTTGTGATAATTTATTCTTCGGAATAATTATTGAATAACCTACACCTTGTATCCCCCCTAAGTTTCTACTGATTTTTTGACTTTCATTAAATCTTTTCCATTGCTCTCTTGTCACAGTGTCTGTGGCAGCAAATAATGCTGCACTGCTACGCAAGAGTTGAGCATGTGCCTTAAATCGCACATCTATTCGTGTTGCAATATCGTTGCAATTGGATATAAACTTATTTTTTACACTATGTTTTTTATTATTATCAGCGAAGGATACAGATACTACTGTAATAATTATTCCAATGAGTAGAACAACCAACGCTTCCCATGATTTTTTCAATTGTGAAAGGGAGATTAAATTAAAAAATTTTATCCTTTGTAATTTCATGTTTGTAATGGTGTAGGGTTTAGTTTCGCACTATGATTATTGTAGCTTAATGCTGAATCACTAATTTATTTTGAATTTTCATATTATGGTAGAGATTGGAAAATTATAGTTCAAAAAAGATTCATTTATTTCTCAATTATCATCCGTGGAGTAAACAAAACAAATAAATAAATCTCTGGCTAAGCATTCATATTCAGTTTATTACAATGTTTTTTAATTAACTCTTTTAATAAATTCTTATTGATTGGTTTTGAAATAAAGTCATTGCATCCTGCCTCTTTTGCCTTTTCTTTTTCTCCTGAATCAGATATGCTGTTTGCGCAATAATGATAACTTCTTTATTAAACTGACGGATTTGTCTGGTGGCTTCAAATCCGTCCATTTCAGGCATTTTAATATCCATCAGTATCAAATCAATGTCTGGGTTATCTTGACATGCTACAACGGCTTCAGTGCCCGTTTTTGCATATAAAATTTCTTTCCCGAACATTCCGACCATTCTCGCAAGAATAAATCTTGATGATTCATCGTCATCAGTAATTAATATTTTCAGATTTTTAATTTGGTTGTTCAATGCATCAGAAGAAACAATATTTTTAACAACATTTACTTCATCACGTTCAGAATTGGTTGGGAGTGTAAAAGAAAATCTTGAACCTTTTCCTACTTCACTTTCAACCCAAATTTTACCTTGGTGTTTTTCCACGAATTCTTTGCAGAGTAGTAAGCCTACCCCAGTTCCTGTTTCTTTTGCTGTACCTTTTGTAGAATGAACTTGTGAGATGTCGAACAGTTTGGTCAAATCATCAGGTGGTATTCCAATTCCATTGTCAGAAACTATGACTGTAACATTTTCAGTATTTTGCTCGGTAGTAATATTTATTTTGCCACCGATGTTTGTGAACTTTATTGCATTCGACACAAGATTTCTCATTACCGTTTTTAGCATGTCAATATCTGCAAAAACATTAAGATGGTCTGTTGCAGAATAATTGATTATGATGTTTTTTGCATCAGCATTTGGGTTCAGAGTTTTAAGAATATCGTTGCAAATATCTGCAAAACTCAGATTTTGTGGTTCAAAAGGAATCTTGCCTGATTGCACTCTTGTCCACACCAATATACTTTCCAATAAATTATTCGTGTTTCGTGCTGTTTTATTAATATCATTTGCGATATCTTCGATTTCGTCAATATTGAGTTTACGAATATCTTCTGTTAATACTTCTGAAAAACCAAGAATGTTATTAAAAGGACTTTTTAAATCGTGTCCGAGAATTGATTTAAAACGGTCTTTGTCGGCATCGAGTTTATGTAATTGTATTGCACTTTCTCTTAAGCCTTGTTCATCTCTATGTAATTTATCACCCAAATCCAATGATACTCTAATTACAATAAATACAATAAGTGCGACAACAATAAATAAAACAAGTGCAATTGATAGTGTTGGGTTAGTATCCTTAACAGATATGTTAGTTATTAATTCTCCCTGAACAATAACTGCTAAAACAACTACAGGTAAAAATGATTTTAATAATCGACGTACGAATATATTATCATTTATCAGATTGAATGTCCAGAATTTTAATTCGTATATCCGAAGTATTGTAATGCTTAATAAGAGAAAGCAAATATTGGCTGGTAACGCAACCGGAATAACCTGGCTGCCAAACAACAGCGGGGCTTCATAAAGATATGCTATTAATATAACTGAAGATAGGAGAAATGCTAATAATGCAAGAGTGCCACCTATATACTTGATTATATCTGAATAATTTTGCCTGACTGATAAGAAACATATAAAAATAGAAAAAAACAATAACGCAGCAACTGGTGACTTGTAACCTGTTAGAGTACTTCCATATCTATTGGCATTTTTAACAAAAATATTTTCAATACTATTTGAGAAATTGAATAAATAGCCAAGAAGAACAATACCATAAAAAAGGGTGATAATAATAATTAATAAGGTAACTAATGATTTTGTTAATCGTGATTTATCGAATTTAATATTTATAAAAAGCAGGATACTTAAAACAATGAACGTCACTGCTATAATAGGCGATATAGGTTTGTATTTCAAAGAAAATGATGCTATCGCAATACTATCAAAAAGCCAACCGCATAAAGTTATTCCTGCAATAATAAGTACAAGAAACAGAAGCGATTCTTTTCTTTTTAAGAATTGATACCGACCTGATTTTATTTTATACATAGCTTTAAATCACTTAAAGTGGTATATAGATCTGAATGAAAAATACAGTTCGAATTGTCAGGTTATTTCTGAAGGAATTCATTTACAGCAGCAATAAGTTGATTTTTATTGAATGGCTTTGAAATAAAGCCGTTACAGCCACTTCCCTTTACTTTTTCCCTGTCTTCTGCAAAAGCCGTCTGAGCAATAATCGGAATTCCGGCATTTATCTCCCTTATTAGTTTAATTGCGGCATACCCATCCATGACCGGCATTTTAAGGTCCATCAGAATCAGATCTGTTTCGGGGTGCAGCCTGAAGAACTCAACAGCCTCTTTTCCGTTTTCTGCCATTATTATTTCAGCATTTAGCGAAGACAGATAATACCGTATCAGTTTGAAATTGCTTTCGACATCCTCAGCTACCAGAATTGTTTTTCTCCGGGTCGATTTAGCATCATATAATCTTACAGTTTGATTTTCAGACTCATCTTTCCCTGTCGATTTTTCAAATGGCAGTGTAAAACAGAATGTTGAACCTTTTCCGGTTTCTGAATCGACCCTTATATTTCCACCAAGCATTTCAACATAAGCTTTTGAAATGGCTAAACCCAGCCCGGTACCTTCATATTGCCTTTGAAGTGAACTCTCAACCTGGTAAAACCTGTCAAAAATCCTGCTCTGATGCTCAGCCGGTATTCCGATTCCTGTATCAGAAACAAAGAATTCAATATTTCCGTTTTTAAGTGAATAGCCAAATTCTATATTTCCTTTCGTGGTGAATTTGATAGCATTGTTCACGAGATTGGTTAATACCTGATAAAGTTTGGTGCTGTCAGTCTGTATTTTAGCCGCATCATTCTCCAAAGTAGTTTTTATAGATAATCCGATATTTTTAGATTTCGCTTTTAAATCGGAAACGTTGTATATATCTTTAAGAATGGAATTCAGGTCAGTCTCATTTTTTATGATCTTCACACAATTGGCTTCAATATTAGATATTTCAATAATATCGGTGATAATAGCCAGAAGATGGTAGCTGCTCTGAACAATTGTGTCAGCAAACGATTGTCTGAGTTCCTCCGGTTGTCCCGGATCTGAAAGAAGAGCACTGAATCCTACTATTCCATTCATCGGTGTCCTTATTTCGTGAGATATATTATGAAGGAATGCTGTTTTTAGCCTGTCGCTCTCTTCAGCTTTTTCTTTCGCTTTAACAAGTTCAATTTCAGATAGTTTCCTGAGTGTTATGTCGTTAAAAATTTCAAGCATCGCTTTCCTTCCCTCATATATCATCCCGGTATGGCTAATATCAAATATTCTATTTCCTAAAATACCGTCCGATTCATAATTGTCAGTTTCACCAACTGATATTCCCTTATTAAGCGGACAATTGCTGCATTGCCTTTTATCATTCCTGTACAATTCCCAGCATTTTTTCCCGACACCTCCCTTTTCGGAAAGCATATTAAAAATGTCATTCTGGTATAATACTGTACCTGTTTCATCAACAATATGCATTGCAAACGGAATTGTTTTGAGTAAAGTCTCGTTGAAGGCAGAACTATGCCGCAGCGCCTGTTCTGCAATGTTAATTACATCAATTTGCTTTCTCAGTTCTGTGTTTAATCTATTTCGTTCGTGCGAGTAGATAATTGATTTAACAAGTTTTTCGGAATCAATCTGACCTTTAATAATATAATCCTGAGCTCCCTGAAAAACAGCCTTAAGCCCTATTTCCGTATCGTTGAGGCCTGTAAGAATAATTATGGCATTATCCATGGGAAACATGATGTTGAGTTTATTAAATGTCTCAAAACCAAAACTGTCTGGTAATCCAAGGTCTAGCAGGATAGTGTCAAAAGAAGTTTTTGATAATGTTTTTGTTGCATCATCGAGGCTGCCGACCGTGGTAATACTAAAAACCATATTTGATTGTTCCTTCAGGAGTTCTTTTATGATTCTTGCATCACCTTCATTATCTTCAACCAATAATATACTCAGTTCGTATTTCATATGTCAGTTATAATATTTCTGAATGGTTTTTAAATTAGAGTATAATGCTATGATGGCAATCTGGCTGTTTTAAGCCAGAAATTCTGGATTGTCTCAAAAACCTCTATAAACTCAATAAGACCCAGCGGCTTGGTTACATAACAATTAGCATTAAGATTATATGACTCCTCAATGTCTTTTTCAGAACGTGAAATGGAGAGGACCACAACAGGGATCTTCCTCAGTGTATCATCCGATTTTATATTTGCAAGCACCTGATGACCACTAATTTTAGGAAGGTTAAGATCGAGTAGGACAAGATCGGGATAGGGAGCTGAAAAATATTCTCCTCTTTTATATAGAAAGTCGAGTGCTTTTTCTCCATCTTCAACCAGATAGAGATTGTTTTTTATTCTGCTTTCTTTAAGGGCCTCCTTAGCCAGCCTTGCATCACCCGGGCTATCCTCAACCAGAAGGATCTCCACTGTTTTTGCGTCGTTTGTGGTACTTTTTCCGAACATTGACTTATTGTTTTTTTATTGTGAATAATATTGCAGTACCCTTTTCTGGGCCGTTTTCAATCCATATCCTGCCTCCATGATTCTCTACAATTCTCTTTGCTATCGACAGTCCTATGCCATTTCCTCCAAACCTGTTTTTGGGATGAAGTGTTTTAAAGATCTGAAATACTATGTCGTGATACCTGGTATCTATTCCAATACCATTATCTTTTATTGTTATCTGCCAGTAACATTTATCTTCTTTTGATGATATTTCAATTTCAGGAGGATCATTGCTCCTGAATTTAATTGCGTTATCCAGGATAATGCTGAATAACCTGAATAGTTGTTTTTCATTCCCATAAACAACAGGAAGCTTAACTGTTTTGACAACAGCCTTTGTAACTGTGATCTCCTTTTTCAGTTGCCTGATACCTTTGTTGAGTATATGTGAAAGATCGGTCTTTATAAAATCTGAATTATTTGATTTTACATTAATAAAATCGTGCAGACCGATAATCATCTCCTGTAAATTTCTGGCTCCGGCAACAATAAATTCAATTATTTCATCTGCTTCATTGTCGATCTTTTCTCTATACTTTTTCTCAAGCAATTGCGAATAACTTGAGATACGTCTCAGCGGTTCCTGCAGATCGTGTGCTGCAATTCTGGTGAATTGCTCAAGCTCTGTGTTGGACTTTAATAGTTCTTTAACTGCATCATCGAGCTTTCTGGTTCTTTCCGACACCAGTTCCTCGAGATGTTCACTATAGTTTTTTATTTCCATCTTCTGCCGGTAAAGTGTAAGAAATACACTTACTTTCGAAAGCAGGATAAAAGGATCGTAAGGCTTCACAAGGTAATCTGCTGCGCCTGTCTCATAACCTTTTGAGACTTTGTCATCATCAGAAGAATTTGCAGTTAGAAATATAATTGGGAATTTATCAATGGAAGTGTCACTACGTAAGTATCCGGCCAGCTCATAGCCATCCATTCCCGGCATCTGTACATCAAGTATTGCAAGGGCAAAAATATGGTTCAGGGTGGCTGTAAGAGCATCGTTGCCATTGGTTGCCTCAATTACCTCGGCCTCTACCTCCATGAGAGTTGTTCTTAGGGCAACAAGGTTTTCTTTCCTGTCGTCTACAATTAATATTTTCGGCTTATCCTGCATAGGTTTTAAAGTGAAATGTTAAATACTGTTTATTAATTCTGCTATTTCCTGAAGGTTTAAAACCTTATCAATCATTCCTGTATCAATTGCCGATTGAGGCATAGTTTTAAATTCAGCTTCTACAGGATCCTGGGCTATTGTCCATCCACCGTTTTCTCTTATCGTTATAATCCCTTCTGTTCCATCATCGTTAGCACCAGTAAGAATAACACCGATCATTCTGTTAAGGTAAATTTTTGAGGCGCTCCTAAATAAAACATCGATAGATGGTCTTGAATATTTTACTTTTACGTCCTTCGATAATGAAAACACATGATTCTCTTTAACATGTAAATGATGGTCAGGCGGCCCAATGTAGATTCGATTCGTAACAATTTCCATGTTATCTTCCGCCTCAACAATCTTAATCCTGCATTTTGAATTTAAAATTTCCGGAAGGCTGCATTTTTCCTTCGGATGAAGGTGTTGAGTTACAATAATAGGTATCTGAAGATCATCCTTAAGAGATGAAAAAATAACACTGAGTGCGTTTAATCCCCCCGCAGAAACGCCGATCACAACACACTTAAAATCCTTTTCAGATTCAGATAGTCCGATTTCTCTGGCAAGGTATTTTTTCTGATAAATTTTACCTTTCTCATCAACCAGATCAAATTTTTTCTCAACATCCGAAAACATCAGATTCTCCATTGTGCCAAGACACAGGTATCCCCCATTTACAAGGCAATCGCACAAAAGATTAAGCGCCCTGTTCTGAAGAACCTTGTCAAAATAGATAAGTACATTTCTGCATAGAATAAGGTGCATCTCACCAAAAATGCCATCTGAAACAAGGTTGTGATTTGCGAATGTGATATTCTTCTTTAATGACTTATTAATTGAAATCGAATCGTACCTGGCATTATAATACTCAGAAAATGAGCGTGAACCGCCTGCTTTCTGATAATTTGAAGTATAGTTTTTAACATTGTCAATCTTATAAATACCTTGCCTTCCGGAGTCAAGAGCTTCATCATTGAAATCTGTTCCATAAATTCTTGATCTTTCATAAAGTCCTTTCTCATGAAGCAATATTGCAAGAGAATATACCTCTTCTCCTGTAGCGCATCCTGCATGCCATATCCTTATAAACGGATAAGTGGAAAGTTTTGGAAAAACAATTTCAGTAATCTTCTGGTAAACCAGTGGGTCGCGGAACAACTCTGTTACAGTAATTGAGAATTCCCTCACCAGCTTTTCGAAAAACGACTCATTATTTAATATAGCCGGAACCATTTCCGAGATATGTTTAAACCCATTTACAACAGAGAACTGCTTTGCTCTTCTTTCAACCGATGCTCTTGCATAGTGGCGGAAATCATAGCCGTAACGCTGGTATATTGCGTCCATCAGCAGGTTCAGTTCAATATCTTCAATGTCAGATTTTTTCATCTGTATAGCCATATCCTGAGCATTGAAATTAACCGTGTTGTATCTACCGGTTTCGACATATAATCGTTTGCCCCGGCAGCAATACATTGTTCATAATCTTTCTTCATTGCCTTTGCAGTAAGAGCAATTACAGGAAGGTTTGAAAATTTCTTCTGCTCCCTTATTCTTCTTATTGTCTCATATCCATCCATTTCAGGCATCATTATATCCATTATTACAAGGTCTATGCCCGGTTCTCTGGCTAAAATATCAAGTGCTTTCATTCCATCCTCAGCCTTTAGTATTTTCAGCCCCTTGTCGCTTAATACTTTTGACAGGGCAAAGACATTCCTCATATCATCATCCACCACAAGTACTTTTTTATCTCTGAACATTGTATCTGAATCGTGAAGACTGAGGATCATTTTCTTCTTTTGTTCCGGGAACTTTTCAACCATCCGGTGCAGGAATAGTGAAGCCTCATCGAGAAGACGTTCTTCTGATTTGACACCTTTTATAATAATTGATTCGGCGTATTTCCTTAATCTCATCTCTTCAGACAGAGTGAGATCTTTTCCGGTGTAAATAATTACGGGCGGTATATATACGCCATCTTCTTCCAGTTTTTCAAGCAGTTCAAACCCGGTCATATCAGGCAATCCCAGGTCCAGGATCATGCAGTCGAATTTTTTTGTCTTCAGCTCTTTTATTGCATTTTTACCTGTTGCTACTGCCTTAGTATGAACATCGCCGTTTCCAATAAGAGTTGTAATTGCAGAACAGAGATTCTTATCATCCTCAACCACAAGAAGATCCTTTACCGGCCTGCTTATCATCTCACCTATTTTGGTGAATGCAGCATCGAGTTGCTCTTTTCTGGGGGGTTTAATAAGATACCCGATAGCCCCTTTCCTGAATGCCTCAATTGTAAGATCATCAACCGACATTATATGAACAGGTATATGGCGGGTTGTCTGATTTGATTTAAGAGTTTCAAGGACATCCCAGCCGCTGATACCGGGAAGGTGAAGGTCGAGAACTATCGCAGCAGGAAGGTACCCGGTAGCAAGGTCAATTCCTTCCTCGCCGGTTAATGCAACGAGTGCTTTGAATCCCTTTTCATGACATTGATCAGCCAGCAGTTTTGCAAAAGAAGGATCATCTTCGATTATTAAAATTGAATTTGAATTATTGTCTTTCAGATCTACCCTGTCGTCAGCTACAGTTTCATATGATCTTGCAGGTTTTATCCGTGGAGGTTCTTTAATAGGATCAATTCCAGGTTGTTTGTCTGATATTGCTCTCATTGAAGGGTTTAGCTTAACCGGAAGATATACAGAAAATTCAGACCCTTTACCTGGCTCGCTAACAAGCTGTATTTCGCCACCCAGCATTGCAGCAAGCTCTCTTGAAATTGACAGTCCGAGTCCAGTTCCTCCATATTCGCGTGCTGTCCCACCCTCTGCCTGCTGGAAGGCCTCAAAGATTATTTTCTGTTTTTCAGCAGGGATGCCAATGCCGGTATCTGTAACAGAGACTGCAAAACAGTTTTCGCGACTCAATCCGCATCTGAATAAATTTACCTCAGCGGGTGCATCTTTAAAGGAGATAGTGACGCTTCCTTTTTTAGTAAATTTAATTGCATTCGAGGTCAGGTTTTTTATTATCTGTTCCAGTCTTTTTATATCAGTTTCTATTGTAGCCGGAGCATTTTCATGAACTTCAATTTTAAGTGTAAGTCCTTTTTCATCGGTCATGTGTTTGAAATCGCTTTTAAGTTTTTCTGCGATACTCCTCACATTTATCTTTTCAATATTTACATCCATCTGACCGGCTTCAATCTTTGAGAGGTCGAGGATCTCGTTTATCAGTGAAAGCAGGTCATTACCGCTTCTGTAAATTACATTTGCCGATTCAACCTGGTCGTCTGAAAGATTTCCTTTTTTGTTTTCCGATAGTACTTTGGATAATATCAGAAGACTGTTAAGAGGAGTGCGCAGTTCATGCGACATATTTGCAAGAAATTCCGACTTATATTTACTTGCTGTTGTTAGTTCTTCGGCTTTGATCTCAACCTCTTCCTTTATTTTAGTGATTTCTTTTTTCTGAAGCTGAAGTGACTGGTTTTTTTCTTCGAGTTCCTCATTTGAAACTCTTAACTCTTCCTGCTGATTTTTAAGGGTCTCTTCAGAATGCCTGAGCAGCTGTGTTTGCTCTTCAAGCTCCTCATTTGATGCCTTGAGTTCAACCTGCTGAACCTGAAGTTCTTCGCTAAGCTCCTTCGATCTCTGAAGTTCTCTGTTGAGATCTTCCCTGCTCTTCAGCGAAGCCAGCGTAATAGCAATAGTTATAGTACATTGCTTAATATACTCCTGCTTCAGTTCCGTCATCTCTTCGAGGGTACCTGTTTCAATAACAGCGGTTACTTTATTTTCATGCACAACCGGAGTAAGGCAGATAAATTTCGGTACTGCCTCGCCTAGGCCTGAGGTAATCCTGATATAGTCTTCCGGTACGTTTTTTAAAAGGATCTGCTGCTTTTCAAGTGCTGCCTGGCCAATAAGCCCTTCTCCGGATTTAAATATATTTGAAAGGTTCTTTCTCTTTGTATAGGCATAACTTCCTGTCAGCAGGAATGCATTATTCTCTTTATCATCCGAAAGGATATAGAATGCCCCGATTTTTGCGCCGGTCCACGAAGCCACTTCAGTTATTACATTAGAAGCAAATGTGTTCATATCAGGTACGCCCCTCATAACATCGTTAAGCCTTGAATAACCTGTTTTGAGCCAGTCCTGACTAGTCGATTCTTCCCTCGAGTTCAGAAGGAATGTCTGCATGGTATTTACCGACCGGGCAAGTATACCTACCTCATCGCCCGAGGAAATATCTATATTGTTATTGAAATTACCTTCAGTAATTGATTGGGTTACAGACATTAATTTAGTAAGCCCCTTCCTTATCGATCCGGTTATCCATATTCCAATCAGAAGTGCAGAAAGTATTCCTGATAATAGTACTAAATAGATCGTTGTAGCAGTTTTTTGTTTTAGAAGGCTATTGGCCGTATAAATATTACTGGCAAAAAGACTTTTGTAGTTTGTAAGATTCAAAATAGATGTTCTGCAGGCACGTCTTGTGAGGTTATCATCCTTTGTTCTGAATGCCAGGCCTTCTTCAAACTTCGAGGCTAAAATATAATTCTGAAGAGTCTGATAATAAGTTTTGTAACTCTGAAAGTGCGTGAACATTTCTTCAAAAAGCCTGTTTTCAGTTGAATCGACTAAAGTTTTTCCGTACGTATTTACATTCTTTTCAAATTCCCTGAATTGAGTCAGAGATATTTTGTAATAGTCAGCAGTATCTTTTTCGTAGAGGCAATACGCAATATTTGAAGCTGCCCGCTCAAAACTCTCTGTCGCAGTTGCTATAGTTTCAAGAGGCACCATACACTTTTCATACAAATAGGTTTCGGCAGTATTAATCTTTTCCATCTGAATTATGCTGAACAATCCGACTAATCCCGCAATAAATATCACGAGAGAGAAACCCAAGAACAATTTTGTAACTATTTTCATCAGGTTAGATTTAGAAATTAAGCTATCGGAATCCTTACGGTATTAGACCAGAAATTATCGATAGAAACTATATATTTCACAAATTGGTCAGGATCCTGAGGCTTAATAACAAAGCAATTTGCATGCATATCATACACGTTTGCAATATCTTTTACCGACTCTGAATCAGAAAAAACTATCACAGGTATAGTTCTTAACCGTCCATTACCCTTAAGAAATTTCAATATTTCATGGCCGTCAATACCGGGCAGTTTAAGATCGAGAATAATAAGATCAGGTAGTGGTGATTTCAGTGATGAACCTGCTATCAGCAGGTAGTTCATTGCTTCATTACCGTCTACCATAACAGTCAGATTATTCGAATATTCTGATTTTCTCAGGCCTTCTTTAACCAGATTGACATCTCCCGGATTATCTTCAATCAGCAGTATTTCCATTTTACAAGCTTTTAATTTATTAATCTCAATTATTTTAACTTATAATAGCAAAACCATCAGGGTTTAGAATTTCCCGTTTGGAAGCTTAACAATTGTAAGCCAGAAGTCTTCAATTGACTGAACCACCCTCATAAACTGATCTAGATCAAGTGGCTTAGTTACATAGCAATTAGCATGAAGGTTATATGTTCTTAATATATCTTCTTCAGCCTTGGAAATTGTTAGTATAACTACCGGTATCCTTTTAAGGTTATAATCATCTTTTATTTCCAATAAGACTTCTCTGCCATCTTTCTTTGGAAGATTCAGATCGAGAATGATAAGGTCGGGAGTTGGTTTGTTTGTGTATTTGCCTCTTTTATTCAAAAATTCTATTGCCTCCACTCCATCTTCAACATGATGAAGTGTGTTACGCAACTTACTTTCCTTAAGAGCTTCTTTTGCCAGCCGGGCATCTCCCGGATTGTCTTCAACGAGAAGTATCTCAATTGAATACGGAATTGAATTATGACTTTCCATTATAGTATTGTTTTATTTATTTAAAGTAAAATAGAATGTAGTTCCTTTTCCTAATTCCGACTCAAACCAGATTTTTCCTCCATGCCTTTCAACTGTGCGTTTGCATATTGCCAGACCTATACCAGTACCCGGATAGTCTGTTTTATTATGTAGTCTCTGAAAAATTGTGAATACCCGTTCGGTATAGATTTTATCGATTCCAATTCCATTATCGCTTACTGATATTATCACCTTATCATTCTCGATAACTGATTTAATTTGAATTTCAGGAGTATTATTTTCCCTGAATTTTATTGCATTTTCAATAAGATTTTGAAAAAGCCGGACTATTTGCGACTCATCACAATATGCAAATGGCAGATCTTCGCAGGTAACAACGGCATTTGTTTCGCTTATTTTATTCTGCATATTTGCCAATGCCTGTCCCAATAGAAAAGAGAGATCTGCTTTAACAAAACTTTTGCCTCTGGTGGTAACGCGCGAAAAATCTAGAAGGTCGTTAATTAGCCTCTGCATGCGTGTTGCTCCATCAACAGCAAAGTGTATAAAGTCTTTAGCATCCTGATCGAGCTGATCTTTGTATCTCCTTTCAAGTAATTGGGTATAACTGGAAACCATTCGGAGAGGCTCCTGCAAATCGTGTGATGCTACATATGCAAACTGTTCTAGTTCCTGATTGGAATGTTTAAGGTCTTCGATGGCTGTATCAAGCTCTTTAGTTCTTTCTTTTACAATTTCCTCGAGATTATCGCGGTGTTTTTTAATTTCATTTTCAATGTGTTTTCTTGAGTTGATATCCTGGAAAACACCTCCTATCCTGACAATTTCTCCATTTTCTCGGTACGCTTCTCCAACGGCTCTTACCCATATCCTGTTTTTCTTAACTGTAATAAATTCAAGCTCTTCATCAAAAGGTTCTCCGGTTTTGATTAGCCTATCGACAAGGCTTGTTATTATTGGGATTGACTCAGGTGCGTAGAAATTAACGGCTTTGTCAAGATTTAGATCAAAATCAGGTTCTACTTCATGAATTTTATATGTAGCATCAGACCAGTTCAGTGTGTTGGTTTTAAGATCTATTTCCCATCCACCTACTTTTGCAAGTACTCCGGTTTCGTCGAGTAATTTTTTGCTTTTTTCAAGTTCCATTGTTCGCTCAATAACCCGTTTCTCAAGATCTTCATTCAGCTGTCTGATCTTAAATTCTGCAGCTTTGAGGCTGGTTATTTCAATAAAACTGATAATTATCTCAGTTATAGCATTGTGCTGATCATGAACCGGGAAGCCATTTATCATAAGCCATACAACATCTTTGGTTAATGGGCGGAATACACCAGCCAGCATATTGCTGAAAGGTTTTCCGGTTGACAGTATTCTCATTACCGGATACTCGTTGTGGGATAAGGTCTGGTCATCATCTTTCAGAAACTTCCAGTTAGGGTCAATACTCTTTTTGCCCCTTAACTGGTCATCGCTCAATCCCAGAAGTTCTGAAGCTCTTTTATTGTTTAAGATAATAGAAGTATCAGGAGCATGAACAACCACACCGGCATTAAGGTTTTCAAGCAGGCTTCTGTATCGTTGCTCGCTCCTGGTAAGTTCTTCTTCTGCCTTTTTAGATTCAGTAAAATCTACAACAGAGGACTGATATCCTATCAGTTTACCGGTTTCATCCCTAACCACTGTAGCAAGACTCCTTGCAATGAAGGTTTTTCCATCCTTTTTCCTTGCCCTATAATCTCCTTCCCATTGACCCGTTTCGTTAAGACTGGTTATTATTTTCAAGCCATCTTCAGGATTGTCAATAAATTCGGAAATGGGCTTTCCTATTACCTCATTTTTCGACGCATAACCCCATATTCTGAGAAAAGACTCATTTGCTTCGCGGATTATTCCACTTGTATCTGAGATGCTGTTTGCAGCAATTGAACCATCGAAGACAAGATTCTTGATACGGATAGCCTCTTCCACCTGTTTGCGGTCAGTTATATCATAGCTAGCACCTACAAGTCCAACTATTTCTCCTTTCTGATTTCGTCTGGGCACTTTAGTAGTAAGAAGACTTCTGGGAACACCAGAGGGTGAAAATCCATCTTCCAGCTTATCAATTATCGTGTTGCCCTCAAAAACTCTTAATTCGTCTGTTCTGAAGTTATCTGCTGCCTCAGACTGGTAAAAATCACTATCTGTTTTTCCAATCAGTTCCTGGGAATATGTTGCTCCCATTAGGGTTGCACAGGCCTTATTTGCAACAAGAAAGCGGCTCTCACGATCTTTAACGAAAATGTATACAGGCAAAAGGTCTATTAAGGTACGGAGAAGATTTCTTTCATCTTCCAGGGATTTCTCCGATTCTTTACTTGCAGTAATATCTATTATCGCGGTAATGAAATGAAGCGGATTCCCGGAAGGATCCATTTCAAGTGTAATTGAAATGTCTGTCCATACAATCCTGCCCTGTTTATGAATATATCTTTTTTCAAATCTTACAGATTCCTTTTTTCTGTTGAGTAAGAGATCTACATAAGACTGACTTAGATTAACATCATCAGGATGAGTAATATCCATCCATTTTTTTTCTTTGAGTTCATTCTCTGTATATCCCAGAATTTCACAAAACGCTTTATTTACGCGTAAACTCCCATCAATACCTGTTATAGATTTTCCAACAGGGGAGTTTTCAAAGACCAGTTTAAACCTCTCTTCACTTTCAATTAGTGCTTTCACATCCATTTTATTGCGATTTGCCTTTTCTTTTATTTGCTCTTTTTTCATCTTCTCTTAACATTTTTAAATTCAGCTAAACATGATCTGATTGATTTGCCACTTGAAATATCAGGGTACTATTTTGAATTGAAATGTTTTAATAAATTTGAAACCAATACAGCAATTTTTTCAAAATCTTCAGATTTACTGAAGAAATAGTCAGCACCATTTTCAAATGCCCTTTCCTTATACTGGTCATAAGCATAATTGGTTAGGATAATAATTTTTGTTGTATTATTTTTGGTCCTGAATTCCTTCATGACTTCAAGGCCATTTTTGTCAGGCATGCGGATATCTATAATTGCCAGGTCGGGATTATGTTTGTTTAATTCTTGAAGGGTCTTTAATCCGGTATCAGTTTCACTTACTATCTCAACCCCTCTGAAAGAGGAAATTGCTTCCCGTATCCTCTCTCTCATTAACCTCGAATCGTCAGCTATTATTACCTTCATAATACTACATGTTTATTTAACCTATCAAAGTTATATCTTCGGGCTAGTGTAGTATGTAGGCAAAATGACCTTTATTTGTAAGAATTTTGCTGATTATGTTGTAGGGGATTCCCTTACAGGTATGTAGTATTTGTGAAAGACCTGTTTTTGGGGATTAGTTTATACAGGGGGGGGTATCAGGAAAGTAGTCCTTGCTGATTACAATATTGTACTATTTCAGATATTTT